>NZ_CABFMN010000085.1 GCF_901875635.1 Xylophilus ampelinus
TGCTGCGCCACAGGGTCTTCAGGCGATTCGGCCAGCCATTCGCGCAGCAGGCCGGCCGCGCGTTCGCGCTCGCCGCCGAAGAAGCTCTTGAGCCAGGCGAAAAAGCCGCGTTCGGCCGGCGCACGCGGTGCCGCCGGGGCCGGTGCGGCCACGGGGACCTGTGCGGGCGCAGGCGCTGTCACTTCCTTGGGCGCCACCACGGGCGCCGGCGCATCGGGCAGCACGCCCTTGATCACCGGGGTCTGCTTGTTGGTCGGTTCCTGCGAGCGTCGCGTGACGTGGGTCGGGTCCTCGACTTCCTCGGCCATGGTGTAGCTGGCGCGCAGGTGGTCGAGGCGGGGGTCGTCGTGCTTGAGGCGCTCGAGCTTGTAGTTCGGCGTCTCCAGCGTCTTGTTGGGCACCATCAGCACGTTCACGCGCTGCTTCAACTCGATCTTGGTGATCTCGGTGCGCTTCTCGTTCAGCAGGAAGGAGGCCACCTCGACCGGCACCTGCACGTGCACTGCGGCGGTGTTGTCCTTCATGGACTCTTCCTGAATGATCCGCAGGATCTGCAGGGCGCTCGATTCGGTGTCGCGGATGTGGCCCGAGCCGCCGCAGCGGGGGCAGGGGATGGAGGAGCCCTCGCTGAGCGCTGGCTTCAGGCGCTGGCGGCTCATCTCCATCAGGCCGAACTTGCTGATCGAGCCGAACTGCACGCGCGCGCGATCCTGGCGCAGCGCATCGCGCAGGCGGCTTTCGACCTCGCGGCGGTTCTTCGACTCGTCCATGTCGATGAAGTCGATGACGATCAGGCCGCCCAGGTCGCGCAGGCGCATCTGCCGCGCCACCTCGTCGGCGGCTTCGAGGTTGGTGCGGGTGGCGGTCTCTTCGATGTCGCCGCCCTTGATGGCGCGGGCCGAGTTCACGTCGACCGAGACCAGCGCCTCGGTGTGGTCGATCACGATGGCGCCGCCCGAGGGCAACTGCACGGTGCGTGCGTAGGCCGACTCGATCTGGTGCTCGATCTGGAAGCGGCTGAAGAGGGCCGCATCGTCGCGGTAGCGCTTCACGCGGGCAGCATGCTCGGGCATGACGTGCGCCATGAACTGCTGCGCCTGTTCGTAGATGTCGTCGGTGTCGATGAGGATGTCGCCGATGTCGTGATTGAAGTAATCACGGATGGCGCGGATGACCAGCGACGACTCCTGGTAGATCAGGAAGGCACCCTTGCCGCCCTTGGCTGCGCCGTCGATGGCGGTCCACAGCTTGAGCAGGTAGTTCAGGTCCCACTGCAGCTCGGGCGCCGAGCGGCCGATGCCGGCCGTGCGCGCGATGATGCTCATGCCCTTCGGGTACTCGAGCTGGTCCATCGCCTCCTTGAGCTCGGCGCGGTCCTCGCCCTCGATGCGGCGGCTCACACCACCGCCGCGCGGGTTGTTGGGCATCAGCACGACGTAGCGGCCGGCCAGGCTGATGAAGGTGGTGAGGGCGGCGCCCTTGTTGCCGCGCTCTTCCTTCTCGACCTGAACGACGATCTCCTGGCCTTCCTTGATCGCGTCCTGGATGCGTGCCGAGCTGGCCGACACGCCGTCGACGAAGTACTGCTTGGAGATTTCCTTGAACGGCAGGAAGCCGTGACGGTCTTCGCCGTAGTCGACGAAGCAGGCCTCGAGCGAGGGCTCGACGCGCGTCACGACGGCCTTGTAGATGTTGCCCTTGCGCTGTTCGCGCCCTTCGATCTCGATTTCGTAGTCGAGGAGCTTCTGCCCGTCGACGATGGCCAGGCGGCGCTCTTCGGCCTGCGTGGCGTTGATCAGCATCCGTTTCATGGGAGTGCGTGTCCTTTTGTTGTGTCTCGTCACTGGCCCGCAAAGGGCCCACGATGCACGGACGACGCAGCGAAACGACGGGAATTGCCGTTGCACTCCGGAGGCTGGGACTGGCGAGGGGCGCGAGCGCCGCCACCGGTCCGGGGCGGTCAGCCCTGCAGCCGCGGTGGTGGTGGCGCGAGGATGGGCGCGAGGCCGATAAGCTGCTGCGCCACTATCTTTTTGATAGCTGGTTGCGCAACAACGACGGGCGTTGCGGGCGATTCAATGCCTGTATTCGCTGGGGTCAGCCAGCGCAGGCACATTTGAATCAGCCACATCAACACAAGGGCACTCGCTTCGATCCGCCGGCCAGCGCCTCGCGAAGAAGCGGGTGCGCTGGCTGGCTTGGGTATTCCGTGGTCCCAATGACTTGGGGTTTCGTTTGCGTCGGCTTGACTGCCTTGCCTGGCTTGCCACTTTGCGCTGGAGCGCGGGGTCTGCAAGCCGTGCAACGAAGTGGCATCGACCTCGCAGCGCCTTCGTGGGGTGCTCTAAACTTCTCGCTTAATCAAGCACTTACACGACCGCGCTGGTGAAAAACATTATAGGTGCGAAGCCGCGGGCCGCGACGGGGAAAGTCCTTCCCGCCCCGTCGGCCCCTTCCGCCGAGGCGCGCATGCTCACCGTGGATGAGGAGTCCGCCGGCCAGCGGCTCGACAACTTCCTCTTCCGCCACTTGAAGGGCGTGCCCAAGACGCACGTCTACCGCATCATCCGCTCGGGCGAAGTGCGCATCAACAAAGGCCGGGTGCAGGCCGATTCGCGGGTCGAGGCGGGCGACACCGTGCGCCTGCCGCCGGTTCGCGTCAGCGCTGCGCCCGCGGCCGCAGTGCCGGCACCGGCACGCAGCTTCGACCTGCTGCTGGAAGACGACGCGCTCATTGCGATCGACAAACCTGCCGGCACCGCGGTCCATGGCGGCAGCGGCGTGAGCTTCGGCGTCATCGAGCAGCTGCGCGCCGCACGGCCTGCCGCGCGCTTCCTCGAGCTGGTGCACCGGCTCGACCGTGAAACCTCGGGCGTGCTGCTGGTCGCCAAGAAGCGCAGCGCCCTCACGGCGCTGCAAGCCCAGTTCAAGAGCCGCGAGACCGGCAAGACCTACCTGGCGCTGGTCGAAGGCGACTGGCCCGCCCGCCTGAAGGTGCTCGATGCGCCCTTGGCGCGCTACCTGCTGCCGGGCAAGGACGGCCAGGCGGGCGAGGGCGAGCGGCGGGTGAAGGTGGTCGACAAGGACCACCCCGACGCGATGCGTGCCGTCACGCTGGTGCGCGTGCTGGCACGCCTCGCGCTTGCCGGCGACGCCTCGCCGATGTCGCTGCTGGCCGTCACCATCAAGACCGGCCGCACCCACCAGATCCGCGTCCACCTCGCCTCGGCCGGACACCCGATCGCGGGCGACGACAAGTACGGCGACTTCGAACGCCGCCGTGCGCTGGCCCGCCTGGGCCTCAGGCGAATGTTCCTGCATGCCTGGCGGCTGCGTTTCACTCATCCGGCCACCGGCGAAGCCATCGCGCTGCAGGCGCCGCTGCCGCCCGAACTGGCCGACCTGCTGCCCGCGGCCGCGCGCGCTACCCTCGACACCCATGACAACGACGACAAGCCCTGACGGCGCCGCGCGCCGCTTCGACCTCATCGCCTTCGACTGGGACGGCACCCTGTACGACTCCACCGCCGTCATCGTCCGGTGCATCCAGGCCGCGGTGCTCGACGTCGGCGGGCGCCTGCCCAGCGAGCGCGACGCGGCCTGGGTGATCGGCCTGGGCCTGGCCGAGGCGCTGGCCAAGGCCGCGCCCGACGTGCCGCCCGAGAAGTACCCGGAACTCGGCGCCCGCTACCGTCACCACTACCTGCGCCACCAGGACGACCTGGTGCTCTTCGACGGCGTGCTGCCGATGATCGATGCGCTGCGCGCCCGTGGCCACAAGCTGGCGGTCGCGACCGGCAAGTCGCGCCGCGGCCTCGACCTGGCGCTGGACACCGTGGCCCTGCGCGAGCGCTTCGACAGCTCGCGCACCGCCGACGAGACCTTCGGCAAGCCGCACCCGCGCATGCTGCTCGAACTGATGGAGGAGCTCGAGGTGCCGCCCGAGCGCACCCTGATGATCGGCGACACCATCCACGACCTGCAGCTGGCCACCAACGCCGGCTGCGCCAGCGTCGGCGTGAGCTATGGTGCGCACGAGCCCGCCAGCTTCGCCGACCACGGGCCGCTGCATGTGGCCCATTCCGTGCAAGAGCTGCACGACTGGCTGATCCGGAACGCCTGACCTTCCCTGCGCCATGACGACCGAAGCGGTTCCCCTGTGCAATTCCCGTGATCTCGTCGAAGGCGGCGAGGCGGTGTCCTTCGACGTCACCTACGGCGGCGAGAGCTGCCGTGCCTTCGCCATCCGTTTCGAAGGGCAGCCGCATGCCTACCTCAACCGCTGCACCCACGTGGCGATGGAGATGGACTACCAGCCCGATCGCTTCTTCGACGACACCGGCCAGTGGCTGCTGTGCGCCACCCACGGCGCGTCGTACCGGCCCGACACCGGCGAATGCGGCGGCGGTCCGTGCCGCGGTGGCCTCGTCAAGATCGACCTCAGCGAGCGCGACGGTGTGGTGCACTGGCATACTGCCTGGAACCTGCAGCCCCTGCAGTTCTGACCCGGGCCAGCCCCGTTGCCGCGCCCCTTTTCCCCATGAGCACCTCCGACCGGAAGGAACCTTCGGGTTTCGAACCCTTTGAGCCGCAAGCGCCGAACCTGGCGAGCCCCCCCGTGAACAAAGACCCCACCTCCTCGCCCGGCTGGGAGCGCGCGACGCTCGAGAAGCTGGCCTTCGCCTCCCTCAAGGAACAACGCGCCACGCGCCGCTGGAAGACCTTCGTGCGCCTGGCCTGGCTGGCCTTCTTCGTCGTGCTGGCCTGGCTGGCCTTCATGCGCGCCCAGCCGTCCACCGCCAAGACCACGGCCCACACGGCGGTGGTCGAGATCAAGGGCGAGATCGCCAGCGGCGCCGACGCCAGCGCCGAATTCGTCGTAGCCGCCATGAAGAGCGCCTTCGAGGACGAGGGCGCCAAGGGCGTGGTGCTGCTGATCAACTCGCCCGGCGGCAGCCCGGTGCAGGCCGGCATCATCAACGACGAGATCAAGCGGATGAAGGCCAAGTACAAGAAGCCGATCTATGCCGTGGTCGAGGAAAGTTGCGCCTCGGCGGCGTACTACATCGCCGCCGCCACCGACAAGATCTACGTCGACAAGGCCAGCCTCGTGGGCAGCATCGGTGTGCTGATGGACGGCTTCGGCTTCACCGGCACGATGGAAAAGCTGGGCGTCGAGCGGCGCCTGCTCACCTCGGGCGAGAACAAGGGCTTTCTCGACCCCTTCAGCCCGATGAGCGAGCCTCAGAAGCAGCACGCGCAGCAGATGCTCGACCAGATCCACGCCCAGTTCATCGACGTGGTGAAGAAGGGCCGTGGCGATCGCCTGAAGGCCGACACGCCGGGCCTGTTCAGCGGCCTGTTCTGGACCGGCCAGCAAGCCGTCGACCTGGGCCTGGCCGACCAGGTGGGCAATGTCGACTACGTGGCGCGCGAGGTCATCAAGGCCGAGGACACCATCGACTACACCCGCCGCGACAACGTGGCCGAGCGCCTGGCCAAGAAGTTCGGTGCCGCCTTCGCCGACACCACGGTGCGCAGCATGCGCAGCACGCCGACGGTGCGCTGAGCGCGCCGCGCGATCTTCACGACAACGGCGCCTCGGCGCCGTTTTTCATGCGCGGCCCTTGGGGGCGATTTGCTCTCATTTCGATAGCTGCTTGCGCCCGATCCACGGGCGTTGGAGGCCGATTTTGGCTTGAAAGATCGGCGCACATTGAATTGCATTCGACCGACAAGAACCGTTCGGGCTGAGCCTGTCGAAGCCTCACGCGGCACTTTGACGAGCTCAGCGTGACCGGTTGATATTGTTTGAAGGCGATCCGGCATCAGTCGACACCCGGCGATGCCGGAGCGCCCGCACTGGCGGCCGCCCGCGGCGCGGCCACCGCCAGCGCCACGGCGAACACCACCACCACCGACAGCGCCGCCGTGAGCGAACTCACCCGCGCCAGGAAGCCGATCATCGGCGGCCCCGCCATGAAGCCCAGGTAGGCCGCGGCCGAGACGGCCGCGATGCCGCGCGCCGCATCCACGCCCGGCACCCGCGCCGCCGCGGCGAACAGGATCGGCACCACGTTCGCGAAGCCGATGCCCACGCCCGCGAAGCCCGCCAGCGCGAGCCAGGGCGAATCGGTCAGCAGCACGCCCGCCATCGACAGCGCCGCCAGTGAGGCGCTGGCGCGCAGCAGCGTGGCCGAGGCGAAGCGGGCCCGCAAGGCATCGCCGCCGAAGCGCGCCGCCGCCATCGCGGCCGAGAAGCTCGCGTAGGCGAGGGCGGCCTGCTGCTGCGGGCTGCCCAGCTCCTGCTGCAGGTAGAGCACGCTCCAGTCGTACATCGCACCCTCGGCCACCAGGCCCAGCGCGGCCAGGATGCCCAGCACCACCAGCGATCCGCGTGGGAGCCGGAAGCCGCCCTCCGCCGGCGCCGTGCTGGCCGTGAAGCGGCGCGGCAGCATCCAGCGGGTGCCGCCGGCGACCGCCACCGCCATGACGCCCGCGACCAGCGCCAGGTGCCAGTTCGGCGGCAAGCCGGCCGCGAGCGCCGCACTGCCGCTCACCGCGCCGGCCATGCCGCCCAGGCTGAACATGCCGTGCATGCCGCTCATCAGCGGCCGGCCGCCGTGCAGCTCGAGTTGCGAGGCCTCGGTGTTGATGGCGACGTCGAACACGCTGGTCACCAGGCCGAAGCCGGCCAGCAGCACCAGCAAAAAGGCGTACGAGGGCATATGGATCAGCAACGCCACCAGCAGCGCGTAGACCGTGCCGGTGATGAGCGCCATGCGCGCCGCGCCGTGGCGGCCGATCCAGCTGCCCGCGCGGCTGATGCCGAAGAGCGCCCCGAAGCCCGCGGCCAGCAGGGCCAGCCCCAGTCCGGCCTCGTCGACGCCGTAATGCGCCTTCACGGTGGGGATGTGCACGCCCCACGTGGCGAAGATGAAGCCTGAACAGAAGAACTGGGTGCGGGTGGCCCAGCGGGTGGGGGCGCTGCGGGCGAGGGTGGTGTCGGCGTCGGTCAAGGCGGATGTACGGAGAAGCACGGCCGCGGGTCTGCCCGGCGAGCCAGATTGCTATGAAACTAGTAGCTGCTCGCGCAGGCGGGACGGGCGCTGAAGGCCGATTTGACCTGAAAGTCGGACGGCTGGACGCAGCGGTCGCGCAACTCACGCAAAGAGCGGAAGGAGCGCATTGTCGATGTCCCCTTTTCTGTGCCTTTTGCGAAACCTTTGCGTCCTCTGCGTCCGGATGTCCGAATTCAACGCCCGATGGCGAACACGGCCGGCAGGCGTTCCTCGGCCAGCGTGGGCGCGGCGCGCCAGGCCTTCACGCTCTGGCTGCGCACCTGCATGGTCGGCAGCGTCAGGCCGCTGGCCACGGCCAGGCGTGTGTGGTGCTGCAGCGTCTGGACCAGCGCCTGCAGCAGCGTCGCGTTGCGGTAGGGCGTCTCGATGAAGAGCTGCGTCTGGCCCGTGCGCAGCGCCAGCGCTTCCAGCTCGCGGATGCGCGTGCGGCGCGCCTCGGCCTCCTGCGGCAGGTAGCCGACGAAGGCGAAGTTCTGGCCATTGAGCCCGCTGGCCGCCAGCGTGAGCAGCAGCGACACCGGCCCGACCAGCGGCACCACGGCGGCGCCGGCCTCGTGGGCGGCACGCACCACAGACGAACCCGGGTCGGCCACGGCCGGCATGCCCGCCTCGCTCAGCAGGCCCATGTCGTGGCCTTCGCGCAGCGGCGCGAGCAGGGCGGCGATGGCCGCGGGCGCAGGGGCGCCGTCGTGGTCGCCCTTCTTGTGCACCTCGCGCGGCAGCTCCTGAATTGACTGCGCCTGCAGCGGCGCGGCCAGCGGCACGACGGCGTCGATGCGCTTGAGGTATGCCCGGGCGGACTTGGCGTTCTCGCACACCCAGTGCGTCAGCCGCGCGGCGGCCTGCAGCGTGCCCAAGGGCAGGGCGTCCTGCAGCGGTGCCTGCACCTCGCAGCCGAAGTCGAGCGGGGCAGGGACAAGGTAGAGCGTGGGCATGGCGTCGGTTGCTATCCATTCAGGAACTGCCGGCGCCCGATGCAGGGGCGCCGGCGGGCGTCTTCGTTCAGAAGGTCAGAGCAGGTCCACGCCCGCGGCGCGCAGCATCCGGCACGTGCGGATCAGCGGCAGGCCGACCAGCGCGGTGGGGTCGTCGCTGTCGATGGCCTCGAGCAGCGCGATGCCCAAACCCTCGCTCTTGGCGCTGCCGGCGCAGTCGTAGGGCTGTTCGGCCTGCAAGTAGCGCTCGATGGCCGCGTCGCTGAGGTCGCGGAACACCACGCGCACCGGCGCGATGTCCTGCTGCGCGAAGCCCGTGGCCCGGCAGACCACGGCCACGGCGGTCTGGAAGATCAGCGTCTGGCCGCGCATGCGGCGCAGTTGTTCGGTGGCGCGGGCGTGGTCGCCGGGCTTGCCCAGCGGCTCGCCCTGCAGGTCGGCCACCTGATCGGAGCCGATCACCACGGCATCCGGAAAACGCGCCGCCACGGCCTGCGCCTTGGCCAGCGCCAGGCGCACGGCCAGATCGGCCGGCGCTTCGCCGGGCTGCGGGGTTTCGTCGACCTCGGGGGCCTGGACGTCGAAGGGCAGGTGCAGGCGCGACATCAGGTCGCGGCGGTAGCGGGAGGTCGAACCGAGGATGACGGGGCGTTGCATGCGGGCGATTGTCGGGGCGCACCGGTGTCCGTCGGTCCCCGCGTAGACTGCGGCCCGATGACATTCCTGCCCCCACGCTCCCCACTTCGTGTGGTCGCTGCCCCCCGAGGGCGCGCTCTTCCTCTTGGGGCGGCCCGGCGATGAAGAAGGAATACGACGCCAGCCGCCTCGACGTGCCGGCCTTTGCGCAGGCGGGCGCCACGCTGTCGGCGGCCGAGCCGCTGTCGGCCTATCGGCGCCTGCTGGCCGAGTCGGCCGTGGCAGACGCCGCGGCCGAGGTCCGCTGGACGGCCGCAGGTGAAATGCGCACCGCCACGGGCGGACCGGCCGTGCCGTGGATCCACCTGGACGCGACGGTGACGCTGCCGCTGGTCTGCCAGCGCTGCCTGCAGCCCGTCGACACGCCGCTGCAGGCCGACCGCTGGTTCCGCTTCGTCGCCGACGAGGAGACCGCTGCGCTGGAGGACGAAGAGGCCGACGAGGACGTGCTGGTCAGCAGTCACGATTTCGATCTGCGCGAGCTGGTCGAGGACGAACTGCTGATGGACATTCCCTTTGCCCCCGTGCACGAGGTCTGCCCGGCGCCGGTGCGCATGTCCGCCGCCGATCCGGATTTCGATGCCGCCGGCCAGGAGCGTCCGAACCCCTTCGCCGCGCTGGAAGCCCTCAAGAAGAAGCCCGCCGACGGGGGCTGAGTCGGGGGCTGGCGCGGTCCGGGCGCGGCGGGCTATAATCGTGGGCTACGCGCGCGCTTGCCGATCTGGTCGATGACCTGGATCGCCGACCGAGGAGCGGGATCCGAAGGATCCGCGCACCCGGCGGCAGTGGCAGGCGATGCCGGCTTCGGAAGCCCCAGGCGCCGGCCGCACTGCCCACTCACCTCACCGTCTATCAGGAGCCATCATGGCCGTTCAGCAAAACAAGAAGTCGCCTTCGAAGCGCGGCATGCACCGCTCGCACAACGCCCTGGGCGTGCCCGGCATCGCCGTCGAGCCCACCACGGGCGAAACGCACCTGCGCCATCACATCAGCCCCAACGGTTTCTACCGTGGCCGCAAGGTGCTGAAGACCAAGTCCGAAGCCTGAGTTGCTCTTTCAAGGCCAAGGCCCGAAGCTACTGAATCCGTAGCGTCGGGCCTTTGTTTTGATGCCCTCGACTTCCTCTTTTTCGACCGCCACCCCGCCGTCGGCCATCACCGTGGCCGTGGACTGCATGGGTGGCGACCACGGTCCCCGCGTCACCCTCGCGGCCTGCCGCGCCTTTCTCGAGCGCCACGCGGACGCGTCGCTGCTGCTCGTGGGCGCGCCTGCGGCGCTGGCGTCCTTCAGCCATCCGCGCGGCCGGGTCATTCCCGCCACCGAGGTGGTCGGCATGGACGACCCGATCGAGATCGCCCTGCGCAAGAAGAAGGATTCGTCCATGCGCGTGGCGATCCAGCAGGTCAAGGATGGCGCGGCGCACGCGGCGGTTTCGGCCGGCAACACCGGGGCGCTGATGGCGATCGCTCGCTATCTGCTCAAGACGCTGGACGGTATCGACCGGCCGGCCATCGCCCCCCAGTTGCCCAACAGCAAGGGCGGCGCCACCACCGTGCTCGACCTGGGCGCGAACGTGGATTGCGACGCCGAGGACCTGCTGCAGTTCGCCGTGCTGGGGTCGGCGCTGGTGTCGGCGCTCACGGGCAACGAGTCCCCCAGCGTGGGCTTGCTAAACGTGGGTGAAGAAGCCATCAAAGGCAGCGAAACCATCAAGAAAGCGAGTCAACTGCTTCAAAAAGCGGCCAACTCGCAAGATCTGAACTTCTACGGCAACGTCGAGGGCAACGACATCTTCAAGGGCACCACTGACATCGTGGTGTGCGACGGCTTCGTCGGCAACGTGGCACTGAAGGCCACCGAGGGCGTCGCCTCGATGATCGTCGATTTCATGCGTCAGGAGTTTTCGCGCGGCATCTTCAGCAAAATGGCGGCCATCGTGGCCTATCCGGTGTTAAAAGCCTTGAAAGGTCGACTCGATCATCGACGCTACAACGGTGCGGCGCTGCTGGGCCTGCGCGGGCTGGTCTTCAAGAGCCATGGGTCCGCCGACGAGGAGGCGTTCGGGCACGCGCTGGATCGCGCTTATGATGCCGCTCGCAACAACCTGCTCGACCGAGTGCGTGCTCGCATCGCCCATGCCGCGCCGCTTTTGGATCGCACCGACGCTGCTCCGGCGACGGTCGAGGCCCCGGTCGTGATCCACGCCTGATGACCCTTTATTCCCGCATCACCGGCACGGGCAGCTACCTGCCACCGCGCCGGGTGACGAACGACGATCTGGCCCGCGAACTGGCCGGCCGCGGCATCGAGACGTCCGACCAGTGGATCATCGAGCGCACCGGCATCCGGGCGCGCCACTTCGCGGCGCCGGAGGTGACCAGCAGCGACCTCGCCCTGCATGCATGCCGCCATGCGCTGGAGGCGTCCGGCCGCAGCGCGCAGGACGTGGACCTGATCATCGTCGCAACCTCGACGCCGGACATGGTCTTCCCCTCGTCGGCGGCGATTCTTCAGAACAAGCTCGGCATCGCCGGCTGCCCGGCCTTCGACGTGCAGGCGGTGTGCAGCGGCTTTGTCTATGCCCTCACGGTGGCCGACGCGATGATCCGCACCGGCGGCGCCAAGTGCGCGCTGGTCGTCGGTTCCGAGGTCTTCTCGCGCATCCTCGATTTCAACGACCGCACGACCTGCGTGCTTTTTGGCGACGGCGCCGGCGCCGTGGTGCTCGAGGCGAGCGACACGCCCGGCATCCTGGCCAGCGACCTGCACGCCGACGGTTCGCACGTCGGCATCCTCTGTGTCCCGGGGAACGTCTCGGGCGGCCAGGTGCTGGGCACGCCGCTGCTGCACATGGACGGCCAGGCGGTCTTCAAGCTCGCGGTCCGCGTGCTCGAGGATGCCGCCCGTGCCACCCTCACCAAGGCCGGCAAGACCGATGCCGACATCGACTGGCTGATTCCGCACCAGGCCAACATCCGCATCATGCAGGGCACGGCCAAGAAGCTGAAGCTGCCGCTGGACAAGCTGATCGTCACCGTCGACGAGCACGGCAATACCTCCGCGGCGTCCATTCCCCTGGCGCTCGACGCCGCCGTGCGCGGCGGCAAGATCAAGAAGGGCGACACGCTCATGCTCGAGGGTGTGGGCGGCGGCTTCACCTGGGGCGCGGTGCTATTGAATCTGTAGCGGCTCGCGCCCGCTGGACGGGCGCTGCGGCTCGATTGGAGACACAAAACGATGAAGACCTTCGCATTCGTCTTTCCCGGGCAGGGTTCGCAGGCCGTGGGCATGCTGGACGCCTGGGGGGACCATCCCGCCGTGCGCGACACCCTGGCCGAGGCCTCCGAAGCGCTCAGCGAGGACGTGGCGAAGCTGATCCACGAAGGCCCGAAAGAAGCGCTGGCGCTCACCACCAACACCCAGCCCGTGATGCTGGTGGCGGGTGTGGCCGCCTGGCGTGCCTGGCTCGCCGAAGGCGGCGCGCAGCCGGCCGTCGTGGCCGGCCATTCGCTGGGCGAGTATTCGGCGCTGGTCGCTGCCGGCGTGCTGACGCTGGCGCAGGCCGCGCCGCTGGTGCGCTTCCGTGCGCAGGCCATGCAGGAGGCCGTGCCGGTCGGTGTCGGCGCCATGGCCGCGATCCTCGGCATGGAATCCGCCAAGGTCATCGCCGGCTGCGCCGAGGTGTCGGCCAGCTTCGCGGCTGGCAGCGGCGAGGTGGTGGAGGCCGTGAATTTCAACGACCCGGTGCAGACCGTGATCGCCGGCAGCAAGGCGGCGGTCGAGAAGGCTTGCGAGGTGCTCAAGGCGAACGGTGCCAAGCGCGCGCTGCCGCTGCCGGTGTCGGCACCGTTCCACTCGAGCCTCATGCGGCCGGCCGCGGAGGCGCTCAAGGGGCGCCTGGCAGACGTGGAGCTGAAGGCGCCCGTCATTCCCGTGCTGAACAACATCGATGTCGCGGTCGAGAGCGACCCGGCGCGCATCCGCGACGCCCTCGTGCGACAGGCGGCCGGCCCGGTACGCTGGGTCGAGAGCGTGCAGGCCCTGCAGGCGCGCGGCGTCCAGGCCATCGTCGAGTGCGGGCCGGGCAAGGTCCTGTCCGGAATGGTCAAGCGCATCGCGCCCGAAGTGGGCAACGGCGCCATCTACGACCCGGCCTCGCTGGCCGATGCCAAGCAACTGCTGGCCTGAGCACCACCCATCCTTTCTTTCTGTCATGAGCACTTCCACCATCGCGGGCCAGGTGGCCCTGGTCACGGGCGCGACGCGCGGCATCGGTGCCGCCATCGCCCTCGAACTGGCCCAGCGCGGCTACAAGGTCATCGGCACCGGCACGTCGGCCGACGGCGCGGCGAAGATCGGCGCGGCTCTGGCCGCGCAAGGCGGCCTGGGCGAGGTGCTGAACGTCACGGACGGCGCTGCGCTGGATGCGCTGGTCGACGGCATCGTCAAGGTGCACGGCGGCCTGCACGTCCTCGTCAACAACGCCGGCATCACGCGCGACATGCTCGCCATGCGCCTGAAGGACGAGGACTGGGACGCGGTGATCGACACCAACCTCAAGGCGGTCTTCCGCGCCTCGCGCGCCGCCATCCGCCCGATGATGAAGCAGCGATTCGGCCGCATCATCAGCATCACGAGCGTGGTCGGCGCCTCCGGCAACCCGGGCCAGGCCAACTATGCGGCCGCCAAGGCCGGCGTCGCCGGCATGACCCGCGCTCTGGCGCGCGAGCTGGGCAGCCGCAACATCACCGTCAACTGCGTGGCGCCTGGCTTCATCGAGACCGACATGACGGCCAGCCTGCCCGAGGCACAACAGCAGGCGCTGCTGTCGTCGATCCCGCTGGGCCATCTGGGCAAGCCGGCTGACATCGCGCATGCGGTGGCCTACCTCGCCTCGCCGCAGGCCGGCTACGTGACGGGGCAGGAACTGCACGTCAACGGCGGCATGTACATGTAGGCGGCTTCTGCCGCCTTTTCCCGCACGGCCGGTGCGGCATCTACCACGGTCCGCCCGGCTAAAATCCACCGATTGTCTACAACCCTGAGAGGGAACCCAATGAGCGATATCGAAGCACGTGTCAAGAAAATCATCGCCGAACAGCTCGGCGTGGAAGAGTCGCAAGTCACCAACGAGAAGGCTTTCGTGGCCGACCTGGGTGCCGACTCGCTCGACACGGTCGAACTCGTGATGGCCCTGGAAGACGAATTCGGCATCGAGATCCCCGACGAAGACGCCGAGAAGATCACGACGGTGCAGAACGCCATCGACTACGCCACCAAGAACCAGAAGGCCTGATCCAGGCCCTCCCGGAAGCCGAGCCCGCGCACCGGGGCCGGCGCCGATGGCGCTGCTGCCGCCCGCCTGACAGTGCGATGCGGCATCGCTTCCTTCCCTTTTCGCAGAAAGGCTCGCCGGCATGACCCTACGCCGCGTCGTCGTGACCGGGCTCGGTTGCGTTTCTCCCGTCGGCAACACCGTCGCCGACAGCTGGGCCGGCCTGATCGCAGGCAGGTCCGGGATCGACACCATCACCAAGTTCGATGTCAGCGCCTTCGCCTGCAAGTTCGCCGGCCAGGTCAAGGACTTCGACATCACGAAGTACATCTCCGAGAAGGAAGCGCGTCACATGGACCGCTTCATCCACCTGGGGATGGCCGCGTCGATCCAGGCGGTCGAGGACAGCGGACTGCCGACCGGCGATGCGCTCACGCCGGAGCTCGCCTCGCGCATCGGCTGCAACATCGGCTCGGGCATCGGAGGGTTGCCGCTGATCGAGGACACGCACGCCGAGCTCGTGAACCGCGGGCCGCGGCGCATCTCGCCCTTTTTCGTGCCGGCCTCGATCATCAACATGATCTCGGGCCACGTGTCGATCAAGTACGGCTTCACGGGCGCGAACATCGCCGTCGTGACGGCGTGCACGACGGGTCTGCACGCCATCGGCCTGTCGGCCCGGCTGATCCAGGCGGGCGATGCCGACGTGATGGTGGCCGGCGGCGCCGAATCGACCGTCTCGCCACTGGGCATCGGCGGCTTCGCGGCGGCCCGTGCCCTCAGCACCCGCAACGACGACCCGGCGACGGCCTCGCGTCCGTGGGACAAGGATCGCGACGGCTTCGTGCTCGGCGAGGGCGCCGGCGTGCTGGTGATCGAGGAGTACGAGCATGCCAAGGCGCGGGGCGCCAAGATCTATGCGGAACTGGTCGGTTTCGGCATGAGCGCCGACGCGTACCACATGACCGCGCCCAACGTCGATGGCCCGCGCCGCTCGATGGAAGCCGCTTTGCGCAATGCCGGCATCAATGCCGACGAGGTGGACTACCTCAACGCGCACGGCACCTCGACGCCGCTGGGCGACCTCAACGAGACGAACGCCATCAAGAACGCGTTCGGCAGCCACGCGAAGAAGCTGGTTGTGAACTCGACCAAGTCGATGACGGGCCACCTGCTGGGCGGTGCCGGCGGCATCGAGTCGGTGTTCACGGTGCTGGCCGTTCACCACCAGAAGAGTCCGCCGACCATCAACATCTTCAACCAGGACCCGGAATGCGACCTGGACTACTGCGCCAACGAGGCGCGGGACATGAAGATCGATGTGGCCGTGAAGAACAACTTCGGATTCGGCGGCACCAACGGCACCCTGGTGTTCAAGCGCGTCTGACCCGCCGGAACACCTCGCCCGCATGCACAGCGCCCCATCGGTGAGCTATCCGGTGGGGCGCTCGCGCGTCGGCCACGCCATTCTCTGGGTCATTTGGGCCGCTGGCGCTTGCTGCGCCTGCGCATGGCGCTACCAAAACGATAGCGACGAGGCGCGCTGGGCGATGGTGCTGGGCGCCTTCCTCGTCGCCTCGCTCGCGCTGGGGTGGGCGCTCGGGCCGCGGGCGGCCCGGGTGCTGCGGTGGGACGGGGCCTTCTGGTCGCTCTCGGGCGCGAAGCCCCTGGGCATGGCCGAAGCCACCGTGGCGCTCGATCTGCAAGGCACGCTGCTGTTGCGTCTGCAGGAAGCCGGCCGCGCCACCCAATGGCTCTGGGCCGACCGGGCCGCGGCACCCGAACGCTGGAACGCGATGCGCCGTGCGGTATATTGCCGCGCCCCGAGCCCGCAAGACGCGGGGCTTCCGACTGCCGCTGCGCCGGCTCCCCGCACCCCCAATCTCCCCGCATGACCTCGTCCGCGCCGCCACCGCCGCCTTCGGGCGAGCTGCCCGACGCGGCAGCCGCCGCGCCGGCGCGGCCGGTCGATCCCGATTTTCAGCTCGTCCAGCGTACGGTGGCGGGCGACAGCAAGGCCTTCGAGCTGCTGGTCCTGAAGTACCAGCGCCGCATCGAGCGGCTGATCGGCCGCATGGTGCGCGACGTCGACCTGGTCGAAGACATCGCGCAGGAAACCTTCATCCGTGCCTACCGGGCGCTGCACCAGTTTCGCGGCGAGGCGCAGTTCTACACCTGGCTGTACCGGATCGCCGTCAATACCGCCAAGAAGGCGCTGGTGGACATGAAGCGCGACCCCACCATCCCGGAGGCGGCCCTGCGCGGCGCCAGCGACGACGACGATGAAACTTACCGCCCGGGAAACGAACCAATCAGCGACGAAACCCCCGATTCCGTGTTGGCCGCCAACGAGATCGCGGCAGCGGTGAACGCTGCCATGGAGGCGTTGCCGGCCGAACTGCGCCAGGCCGTGACGCTGCGCGAGATCGAGGGTTTGAGCTACGAAGAGATTGCCGAGGTCATGAACTGCCCCATCGGGACGGTGCGTTCGCGCATCTTCCGGGCGCGGGAGGCCATCTCGGCGCGGGTGAAGCCGCTGCTGGACAACCAGTCCGGCAAGCGCTGGTGATCAGAGGTGAACGACATGAAGCAGACGAACGGATCGGAATCGCTGGAATGGGTGTCCGCGCTGGCTGATGGCCAGCTCGACGGCGAGGAATTCGCGCGGGCGGTGGACGAGGTGGGCTCGGGCGCCGAATTGCGCGCGAGTTGGCAGGTCTACCACGTCGTGGGCGAGGTGCTCCGCACGGGCAGGCACGTGCCCTGCAGCGATACCGGGGCTTTCATGGCCCGCCTGCAACAGAGGCTGGCCGCCGAGTCCGTGGCCCGGCCAGTGGCCTCGCCGGTAGCCGCAGTGCCTCTGCCGCAGGTGGCCGAGGCGGCCAACGAGCCAGTGTTCCGCTGGAAGATGGTGGCCGGTGTCGCAACCATCGCCGCCGCCGCGGCGATCGGCTGGACATGGATGGGGCAGGGGCCGGCGCCGGCCGCAGCGGGCGGCGCACAACTTGCACTGCAGACGCCGCAGGCGCCGGTGCAGGTGCATCCCACTGCACCCGATGCCTCGTCCGAAGGGTCGATCCTGGCCGCCTCAGCCACGGCCGGCGTTGGAACTCCGCTCAGCCGCACGCGGGTGATGGTGGGCAACGGCGCGCCGCAGGTGATGCTGCGCAACCCGCGCCTGGACGAACTGCTGGAGGCCCATCAGCAGGCCAGCGGCGCATCGCAGATGCCGTCGGGCTTCCTGCGCAACGCGACCTTCGAGGCACCGTCCCGCTGAGGCCCGTGCGAAGCCGCCGTTTGATGAATCCAGCATCGCCCATTCGGCGTCCTGCGCCCGTGCGGACGGCTGTGGCCGTCGTCGTGGTCGCCGGTTGCGCGACATGGACAGGGGCATGGGCCGGCCGTGAGCAGGCGCCGGCGTCCGTGCACGCTCATCCTGACGCGAAGGTCGCGCAGGCGCCGGCCGATCCCGCGAGCTACGGCGTGATCGAGTGGCTGCGTCGCATGCACCTGGCGGCGCGGCGTACCAACTACATGGGCACCTTCGTTGTCACTGCGGCCGCGGGCAACCTGTCGAGTGCGCGCATCTGGCACGCCTGCGAGGCCGACCTCCAGATCGAGCGCGTGGAAACGCTGTCCGGCCCGCCGCGCTCCACCTTCCGCCGCAACGACCTCGTGATGACCTTCCTGCCGGAGGCCAAGCTCATCAAGAGCGAGCGGCGCGAAAACTTCGACGTGTTCCCGAACCTGCTCGGCGCCTCGGAATCGGCGATCGCCGAGCTGTATGGCGCGCGCCTCCTCGGCAAGGGCCGGGTGGCTGGGATCGATGCCGACGTGGTGCAACTGGCGCCACGCGACGCGCTGCGGTTCGGCTACCGGGTGTGGAGCGAACGCCGTTCGGGCCTGGTGCTCAAGCTGCAGACTCTGGACGCGGAAGGGCGCATTGTCGAGCAGTCCGCCTTTTCAGAGCTGCAGCTCGACGCGCCCATCAAGACGCACGCGCTGGCGCAGATGATGAACAACACGGCCGGCTATCGCGTGGAGCGATCGGAGTTGGAGCGCACGACGGCCGCCGCCGAGGGTTGGTCGCTGCGCGGACTGGTCGCCGGCTTCAGGCCCGTCAGCTGCTACCGTCGGGCGCTCACCGCCCGTGGCGCCGAACCGGGTGAGCGCACGATGCAGTGGACCTTCTCCGACGGCCTGGCGACGGTTTCGCTGTTCGTCGAGCCATACGATGCCCAGCATCCGCTGCAGGAGGGCACGATGGCGCTTGGCGCCACCAACACCCTGACGCGCCGCATTCCTGATGCGCAGGGCGACTGGTGGCTCACGGCCGTCGGTGAGGTGCCCTCGCAGACACTGGAGGCCTTTGCGCGCAATCTGGTGCGCAATCGCTGAAATCCGCGGCCCTGGCCGACGAGCGCTGAACCAAAGCGGCCGGGACAATTCAGAGCACTGTCCTGAATCTCCATCCATTCCTGAAAGCAGTTCGATGATGTTCCAACCCGAGGGCAAGAAACTTCATGCACGGCTGGTCGCCGGCGCGCTGGCCGTGGGCGCCCTGGCGGCCATGCAGGCGCCGGTGACGCCGGCCTTCGCGCAATCGGCGCCGCAGCCTGCGGCGCCGACGCGCACGTTGCCGGATTTCACCGACCTGGTAGACCAGGTGGGGCCGTCGGTGGTCAACATCCGCACCGTGGAGCGCGTGGCGCAGCGGGGCGGCAGCGGCGAGATGGACGAGGAGATGCAGGAGTTCTTCCGCCGCTTCTTCGGCCAGCCCATTCCGGGCGTGCCGCGGCAGGGCCCGCGGCCCAACCGGCCGCAGCAGCCACAGGAAGAGGAGCGGCCGCGCGGCGTCGGCTCGGGCTTCATCCTCACGCCCGACGGCTACGTGATGACCAACGCGCACGTGGTCGAGGATGCGTCGGAGGTGCTGGTCACTCTGCCCGACAAGCGCGAGTTCAAGGCCAAGATCGTGGGGGCCGACAAGCGCACCGACGTCGCCGTGGTCAAGATCGAGGCCACCGGCCTGCCGGCGGTGAAGGTGGGCGACATCTCGCGTCTGCGGGTGGGCGAGTGGGTGATGGCCATCGGCTCGCCCTTCGGCCTGGAGAACACCGTGACGGCCGGCATCGTGAGCGCCAAGCAGCGCGACACGGGCGACTACCTGCCCTTCATCCAGACCGACGTGGCCATCAATCCCGGCAACTCCGGCGGCCCGCTCATCAACATGCGCGGCGAAGTGGTCGGCATCAACAGCCAGATCTATTCGCGTTCGGGCGGATTCATGGGCATCTCGTTCTCGATCCCGATCGACGAGGCCATCCGCGTCAGCGACCAGCTGCGCACCTCGGGACGCGTCTCGCGTGGGCGCATCGGCGTGCAGATCGATCAGGTCACGAAGGACGTGGCCGAATCGATCGGCCTGGGCAAGGCGCAGGGCGCACTGGTGCGCGGCGTCGAGGCTGGTTCCCCGGGCGAGAAGGCCGGGGTGGAGGCGGGCGACATCATCGTCAAGTTCGATGGCCGCGCGATCGAGAAGCCCAGCGACCTGCCGCGCCTGGTTGGTAACACCAAGCCCGGCACCAAGAGCACGCTGACCGTGTTCCGTCGCGGGGCCACCAAGGACCTCACGGTCACGGTCGCCGAGTTGGAGCCGGACAAGCCGGCCCGCCCGGCCACGACCCGCGAAGAGCCCACGCCCAAGCCCTCGTCGGCCTCGGCCGCGGCGAAGGCGCTGGGCCTGCTCGTCAACGAACTCAGCGACGCACAGAAGAAGGAACTGAAGCTGCGGGGCGGCGTGCGTGTCGAGAGCGCTGCCGAGGCCGCCGCACGCGCCGGCCTGCGCGAGGGCGACGTCATCCTGGCAGTCGGCAACCTCGAGGTGGCGAACGTCAAGGAGTTCGATGCCGCCCTTGCGAAGGCCGACAAGTCCAAGCCGATCAGCGTGCTGTTCCGGCGCGGTGAATGGGCCCAGTACGCGTTGATCCGCCCCGCCCGCTGACGGCTTTGTGACGGTCAAGTGGCCCCACCCGGCAGTCGGGATTGGGGTCTTTTTTTAGCGACAGAGCCTCGGGAGACCGGGCGCACTGGGGAAAAATTTGGCCTCGCGGCAGACGTCGAAATTGTTTGCGCCTACTAACTTATCGGCGGCTTAATGACCAATTTCGATAGAATGTGGGCCTGTTCGACCTGGCTCGACGCATAAGCAAGGGGTTCTGCGCCACGATGCGGGATGTTCCGTTGCCGTGCACCGCTGCTCCACAGATCGCCCACAAGTTGTTCATCGAGTAGCCCACAGATGCTGTGGATAAGTTGTTTATAAAATCCATGTTGCTGACCTGCAACGAGCATTCCGGCCCCTCCCTCGGCCTGTACGCGCCCCCTGTTTTGCCTACAATGAAGTTCCAACTACTGCAGTTGCCATTGCTTGTTGGTTCAGGGCGCGTCTCTCGAGGACGCGCCCTTTTTTCTTGTGCGCTTCCCTCTGTGCGCCAGCTATTTCAAGTACTTAAGCGTCCCCGTTGATGAATCACATCAGAAATTTTTCGATCATTGCGCACATCGACCACGGGAAATCGACGCTGGCTGATCGCTTGATCCAACGTTGCGGAGGCCTCGCCGAACGCGACATGGAAGCGCAGGTGCTCGACTCGATGGACATCGAAAAAGAGCGTGGGATAACCATCAAGGCACAGACCGCCGCGTTGCACTACAAGGCGCGCGACGGCCAGGTTTACAACCTCAATCTCATCGACACGCCGGGCCACGTCGACTTCTCGTACGAAGTCTCGCGCTCGCTCTCCGCCTGTGAGGGGGCGCTGCTTGTCGTCGATGCATCGCAAGGCGTGGAAGCGCAGACGGTGGCCAACTGCTACACCGCACTGGACCTCGGTGTGGAAGTGCTTCCGGTGCTCAACAAGATGGACCTTCCGCAGTCGGACCCCGACAACGCGAAGGCCGAGATCGAGGATGTGATCGGCATCGACGCGAGCGACGCGATTCCGTGCTCGGCCAAGACGGGAATGGGCGTGGACGAGATCCTCGAAGCCATCGTCGCCAAGGTGCCCGCGCCGCGCGGCAATCCCGATGCGGCACTGCGCGCCATGATCATCGACAGCTGGTTCGATCCGTACGTCGGCGTCGTGATGCTGGTGCGCGTCGTCGACGGGCGCCTCGCCAAGGGCGAGCGCATCAAGATGATGGCGACGGGCGCCACCTACAACGCCGACAACCTCGGCGTTTTCACGCCTGCGAACGAGCCGCGCGAGGCGCTGGAGGCGGGCGAGGTGGGCTACATCATCGCCGGCATCAAGGAACTGCAGGCCGCGAAGGTCGGCGACACCGTCACGCTGATCAAGGGCGGCACCGGCGGCGCGGCCTTCACCGCGACGGAGCCGCTGCCGGGCTTCAAGGAAATCCAGCCGCAGGTGTTCGCGGGCCTGTACCCGACCGAGGCCAGCGAATACGACCAGCTGCGCGACGCGTTGGAAAAGCTCAAGCTCAACGACGCCTCGCTGCACTACGAGCCCGAAGTGAGCCAGGCGCTGGGCTTCGGCTTCCGCTGCGGCTTCCTGGGCCTGCTGCACATGGAAATCGTGCAGGAGCGCCTGGAGCGCGAATTCGACCAGGACCTCATCACCACCGCACCGAGCGTGGTCTACCAGGTGATGAAGAACGATGGCGAGGTCATCATGGTCGAGAACCCCGCCAAGATGCCCGACGTGGGCAAGATGGCGGAGATCCGCGAGCCCATCGTCACCGTGCACCTGTACATGCCGCAGGAGTACGTCGGTGCCGTCATGACGCTGGCCAACCAGAAGCGCGGCGTGCAGATCAACATGGCCTACCACGGCCGCCAGGTCATGCTGACCTACGACATGCCGTTGGGCGAGATCGTGCTCGACTTCTTCGACAAGCTGAAGTCGGTGAGCCGAGGCTATGCCTCGATGGACTACGAGTTCAAGGAATACCGGCCGTCGGACGTGGTGAAGGTCGACATCCTGCTCAACGGCGAGAAGGTCGATGCGCTGTCGATCATCGTGCACCGCACGCAGGCGCAGTTCCGCGGTCGGGCGGTGGTCAGCAAGATGCGCGAAATCATCAGCCGCCAGATGTTCGACGTTGCGATCCAGGCCGCCATCGGCGCCAACATCATCGCGCGCGAAACCATCAAGGCGCTGCGCAAGAACGTGCTGGCAAAATGTTACGGTGGCGACATCACCCGCAAACGCAAGCTGCTCGAGAAGCAGAAGGCGGGCAAGAAGCGCATGAAGCAGATCGGTTCGGTCGAGGTCCCGCAAGAGGCCTTCCTCGCCATCCTGCAGGTCGAAGAATAAGCGGCGGCCTGGCCCGCCAGAAGAAGAATTCCCAGCGATGGCACTCCTGACTTCCCTGATCCTGGCCGCCTTCGTCGGCTACATCGGCGCCTGGTACACCGGCGCGGTCGAGGGCAACTTCGCCCTGCTGCTCCTGCTGGCGACGGTGGTCACCGGCGCCTACTGGCTGGCCGAGCGCTTCTATTTCCTGCCGCGCCGCCGGCGGGCCGCGGAGACCTTCGAGACCTCCAGCGCGCAGCGGCGCGAGGCGCTCACCCAGCAGGGCATCACGCAGTTCGACCGCGAGGACAGCAAGGCGCGCGAGAAGATCCTGGCCCAGCCCTGGTGGCTGGACTGGACCGCCGGGCTGTTCCCGGTGATCCTGGTGGTGTTCCTGCTGCGCTCCTTCGTGGTCGAGCCCTTCAAGATCCCCTCGGGCTCGATGATGCCGACCCTGCTCACCGGCGACCTGATCCTGGTGAACAAGTTCACCTACGGGCTGCGCCTGCCGGTGATCAACACCAAGATCACCGACGGCACGCCGCCGGCGCGCGGCGATGTGATGGTGTTTCGCTACCCGCCCAAGCCGAGCATGGACTACATCAAGCGCGTGGTGGGCGTGCCCGGCGACGAGGTGGCCTACCTCAACAAGAAGCTCACCATCAACGGCCAACCGGTCAGCAAGGTGGAGGTGCCCGACTACTTCGACGACGAGGTGATGCGTTACTTCAAGCAGTACCGCGAGGACCTGGGCGGCAAGGAGCACCTGCTGCTGAACGACGAAACGCGTCGCGCCGGCCTGTCCGACGCCGAGATCATGTCGTTTCCGAACCGTGAAAATTGTCGTTACAGTGTCGAGGGCGTGGTCTGCAAGGTGCCGCCCGGTCACTATTTCATGATGGGCGACAACCGCGACAACTCGCTCGATTCGCGTTATTGGGGCTTCGTGCCGGACCAGAACATCGTGGGCAAAGCCTTCTTCGTCTGGATGAATTTTGGCAACCTCAAGCGCATCGGACCGTTTCACTAATCCGTTGACCAGGGAAGAGGAAGAGAAGAGGGTATGAGGGCAATGCAATCCAGGGCGCGCCAGCGCGGCATCTCGTTCATCGGCCTGCTGTTCGTGGCGGTGGTCTTCGTGTGCGTGGGCGTCGTGGTGGCCAAGGTGGTGCCGACGGCGATCGAATACCAGAGCATTCTCAAGGCCGCCAACAAGGCCAAGGAAGGTTCGACGGTGCCGGAAGTCCGTGCCATCTTCGACCGGGCCCAGGCGGTCGACTACTTCGACGCCGTGTCGGGCAAGGACCTTGATGTGCAGAAGGTGGGCGACAAGGTGGTCGTCTCCTTCGCCTACGACAAGGAGATCCCGCTCTTCGGCCCCGCCTATCTGGTGATCAAGTACCGGGGCCAGTCCAACTGAGCCCGACCAGCCGCCAGCGCCCCGCCGACGTGGCTCCCAGCGGGCTCGGGGCGCTGCAGGCGCGCCTGCAGCACGCCTTCCGCGATGCGGCCCTGTTGCAGCGCGCACTCACGCACCGCAGCTTTTCGGCCGAGCACAACGAGCGCCTGGAATTCCTCGGCGACTCGGTGCTCAACCTGGCTGTTTCCCATCTGCTCTACATCCGCCTGGCGCAGTTGCCCGAGGGCGACCTGTCGCGCGTGCGGGCCAACCTCGTCAAGCAGGACACCCTGCACCGCATCGCCCTGCAGCTGGAGCTGTCGCCGCTGCTGCGCCTGGGCGAGGGCGAGGCGCGATCGGGCGGCTCGGCGCGTCCGTCGATCCTGGCCGATGCGCTGGAGGCCGTGATCGGCGCCGTCTACCTCGATGCGGGCTATGGCGCCGCGCAGGCGCTCGTCGAGCGCCTGTACGAGGCCGTGGAGATCAACCCGCGCATGGAGGCGGTCTCCAAGGACCCGAAGACCGAATTGCAGGAATGGCTGCAGGGCCACAAAATGAAACTGCCCGCCTACCGCGTGGCCGGCACACTGGGTGCGGCGCACAAGCAGACCTTCGAGGTGGAGTGCGAAGTGGCCGAGCTCGGTCTGGTCGCACGCGGCATCGGCGGTTCGCGCCGGGCCGGCGAGCAGGCGGCCGCTGCGGCGATGCTGCTCCAACTGAAGGCACGCGGCCGTTGAAGACATCCATGACCACCGATCCAAATGCTATCGATTCCGTAGCGCCTCCCGCAGGCGCCACGGGCGTTCCGGCCCCAAATGACTTGCAAATCCCGGGCGCGGGCGGTGGCCGGCGCTGCGGCCTCGTCGCCATCGTCGGCAAGCCCAACGTGGGCAAATCCACGCTGCTCAATGCGCTGGTGGGGCAGAAGATCAGCATCACTTCGCGCAAGGCCCAGACCACGCGCCACCGCATCACGGGCATCCGCACCGTGGCGACCCCGGATGGCGGTGGCGCCCAGTTCGTCTTCGTCGACACGCCGGGCTTCCAGACCCGCCATGCCAATGCCCTCAACCGCTCGCTGAACAAGACCGTGCTGGGCGCGGTCGCCGACGTCGACCTGATCCTCTTCGTGGTGGAGGCGGGGCGCTTTGCGCCGGCCGATGCCAAGGTGCTGTCGCTGCTGGGCAAGAACATCCCGGTGCTGCTGATCGCCAACAAGCTCGATACCGTGCATCGCCGGGCCGACATCGCGCCCTGGCTGGCGCAGATGCAGGCCCAGGACGCCGGCGAGGGTGCCGAGCGCTTTGCCGAGTTCGTGCCGATGTCGGCCAAGAACGCCAAGGACATCGAGCGGCTCATCGGCATCTGCGAGAAGTACCTGCCCGAGCAGCCGTGGTGGTACGACGAGGACGAACTGACCGACCGCAGCGAGAAGTTCCTCGCCAGTGAGACGGTGCGCGAGAAGCTGTTCCGACTCACGGGCGACGAGCTGCCCTACACCTCGACCGTGGTCATCGACAGGTTCGAGGAAGAGCCGCCGCAGAAGAAGGGCCAGAAGCGCCTGGTCAAGATCGCCGCCACCATCGTGGTCGAGCGCGACGGCCACAAGGCGATGGTGATCGGCGACAAGGGCGAGCGCATCAAGCGCATCGGCACCGAAACGCGCCAGGAGCTCGAAAAACTCATGGACGCCAAGGTGTTCATCGAGCTGTGGGTCAAGGTGCGCTCCGGCTGGGCCGACGACGAGGCACGCGTCAAGTCATTCGGCTATGAGTGAACCGGGCCGGCGCGCCGCCGGCCGCCTGTGGGTGCTGATGCTCGCCGCCTGCCTGCTGGGCGGCGGCACGGGCGCCGGGGCGCAGGCGCCGTCCGCCGCGCCGCCGCCGCCGCTGCTGCTGCGCGCCGGCACCGAGCAGAACCTGGTCATCGATGCCTCCGGCGACCCGCGCCTGCCGCACCTGTTTTCCGTCGAAGGCGACGCCGCCGCCCCGCAGCGGCGGCCGTGGGCCGTGTCGCTCAACGTCGCGCTCGACGGCGCGGCGGAACTCGACCGGCGCCTGGTGCAGGAACTGGCGCAGCGCCAATTGGTGGGGCAGGTGTTGCTGGAGGAATTCCGCCCGCCGCGCGTACCTCGCTGTACCGAACTGCAGGTCGGCAGCCGGGTGCCCGTCGCGGTCGTGCAGGCCGTCGTTCGCGCGCTGCTGCCGCTGCCGCAGCGCTGGTCGGTGCAGATCGTGGAGGACGACGAATCCGGCACGGGCGAGTTGCAGCGCGTCTACATCGGCGGCATGGTGCAGCGGCCCTGTGCGCTGGCATCGCCTTCCAGGCTGCGCGAACTCGCCGCGCCGGGCCTGAGCCTGCCCGAACTCCATCGCCTGCTGCGCACCATCAACGGCACCGCCCGGCAGCACGCCGCAGCGGCGCGGCCGCCGGGCGGAGCGTGACGTGAAGCGTGGCGTCGTGCACGAGCCGGCCTTCGTGCTGCACCGCTACGACTGGAGCGAATCGAGCCTGATCCTCGAGACGCTGACCCGGCACCACGGCCGCATCGCGCTGGTGGCCAAGGGCGCCAAGCGGCCCAGCTCGAATTTCCGGCCCATCCTCCTGCCGCTGCAGCCGTTGCAGGTCAGCTATGGCGGCGACGCGGAGATCCGCACGCTCAAGTCCGCCGAATGGATGGGCGGCCATGTCATGCCGACCGGCGAGGCCCTGCTGTCGGGCTACTACCTCAACGAGTTGCTGATCCGTCTGCTGGCCCGCGACGACGCGCATCCGGCACTCTTCGATGCCTACGCTGGCACCGTGCGGGTGCTGGCGACGGCGCACGAAGGCGGCACCCAGGCCAGCGTGCAGGCCTCGGCGCTGCGGGCCTTCGAGCTGCTGCTGCTGCGGGAGGTGGGCCTGCTGCCCACGCTCGATGCGCAGACCTCCACCCTGGCGCCGCTCGATGCGCAGCTCGACTACGCGCTGGTGGCCGAAGCCGGCCTGCGCGAGGCCCAGGCCGGCGAGGCGTCCCTGAACGGTGCCGGCTGGTCCGTTCTGCAACGCGCGCTCGACGAGCCCGCGCCCTTCACCGCCACGCTGCGCGCGGTGGCCGAGCTCTCGCCGGGGGCCAACGCTTCCCTGCGCGGCCAGCTGCGCACCTTGCTCAACTACCATTGCGGCGTGTCCACGCTGCGCACGCGGCAGTTGATGCGGGAGCTGCAGAACCTCTGAGCCCCGCCGATGCCCGGCCTTGCGCGGCGCGTCCTGCCTCCGGGCGCATGAAAGTCTTGCCATGAGTGCTTCTTCTTCCTCGCGCAACCGCACGGCCCTGTCGGTGAACCTGAACAAGGTGGCCCTGGTGCGCAACACGCGCCACCTCGGCATTCCCAGCGTGGTGTATGCCGCCGCGCTGTGCCTGGATGCCGGCGCCGACGGCATCACCGTGCATCCGCGGCCCGACGGGCGCCACATTCGCGCGCAGGACGTGGCCGACCTGTCGGCCCTGCTGCGCCGCGACTGGCCGCAGGTGGAGTTCAACATCGAAGGCAATCCGTTCCAGAACCTGATGGACTTCGTGCGCGAGTTCCGGCCTCAGCAGGCCACCTTCGTGCCCGACAGCGAGGACCAGTTCACCAGCGACCACGGCTGGCGCTTCCCGGAGGATCTGGCGCGGCTCAAGCCCCTGGTGGCCGAGGCGCGCGCGCTGGGCGTGCGCGTGAGCCTGTTCATGGACCCGGACGCCGACCAGATGGCCGAAGCGCGCGCGACCGGCGCCGATCGCGTCGAGCTCTACACCGAAGGCTATGCCGCCTCGCGCGGCACCTCGCGCGCGACCCAGGTGCTGGCCCGCTACGCCGAGGCGGCGCGCGCAGCGCAGGACGTGGGCCTGCAGGTGAACGCCGGGCACGACCTGAGCCGCGACAACCTCACCGACTTCCTGCGTGCGGTGCCCGACGTGCAGGAGGTCTCGATCGGCCACGCCTTCATCGCCGATGCGCTGGAGTTGGGCTACGCCGCCGCCACCCGCGACTACCTGCGCTGCATCGACGATGCGGCTCGCATCGCCTGAGGGCACGCGCCTTGGTCCACGGCATCGGCACCGACATCTGCGACATCCGGCGCATCGCCGCCACCTTCGAACGCCAGGGCGAGCGCTTTGCCGAACGCGTGCTGGGCGACGCCGAACTGGCCGTCTGGCGGGCCCGCAGCGCCCGCTGGCCCAAGCGCGGCATGCGGTACCTGGCGACGCGCTTTTCCGCCAAGGAAGCCTTCAGCAAGGCGATCGGCCTGGGCATGCGCATGCCCATGGCGTGGCGCCTGTGCGAGATCCTCAACGAGCCCAGCGGCAAGCCGCGCATCGTGCTGCACGATCCGCTCAAGAGCTGGTTCGAGGCGCAAGGTCTGACGGCCCACGTGACCGTGACCGACGAAACCGACTACGCCGCCAGCTTCGTGGTGGTCGAGAAGAAGAACCCCTGAGATGGTCGACCCCCTTCACCGCCCCCTCGTCATCGACGTCGCGGGCCCCACGCTCACGGCCGACGACCGCCGACGCCTCGCTCATCCCCAGGTCGGCGGTGTCATTCACTTCGTGCGCAACTGGGAAAGCCGCGCGCAGATGAGCGCGCTCAACGCCGAGATCAAGTCGATCAATCCGCAGGTGCTGATCTGCATTGACCACGAAGGCGGCCGCGTGCAGCGCTTTCGCACCGACGGTTTCACCCGGCTGCCCTCCGTGCGCGGTCTGGGCGAGCGCTGGATGCACGACGCGATGGACGCCACGCGCGCAGCCACCGCGGCCGGTTACGTGCTCGCGAGCGAGCTGCGCGCCGTCGGCGTCGACTTCAGCTTCGCCCCGGTGCTCGACCTCGACCACGGCGAGAGCAGCGTCATCGGCGACCGCAGCTTCCACCGCGACCCGCGCGTGGTGGCGCTGCTGGCCAAGAGCGTGATGCACGGCATGCTGCAGGCCGGCATGTCCAGCTGCGGCAAGCACTTTCCGGGACACGGCTTCGTCAGGGCCGACTCGCACACCGCGATCCCGGTCGACCGCCGCAGCCTCAAGGCCATCCTGGCCGACGATGCGAAGCCCTTCGAGTGGCTGGCCGAGACGCTGGGCGCCGTGATGCCGGCGCATGTGATCTATTCGCGGGTCGACCGCAGGCCCGCCGGCTTTTCGGCCAGGTGGCTGCAGGACATCCTGCGCGGACGCCTGGGTTTCCGGGGCGCGATCTTCAGCGACGACCTGAGCATGGAAGCCGGCCGGTACATCGACGGCCGGCTGCTGAGCTACACCGATGCCGCCCTGGCGGCGCTGGCGGCCGGCTGCGACCTGGCGATGCTGTGTAACCAGAGCATCGGCATGGGCGAGCCGCTGGAAGCACTTCTCGACGGTTTCTCGGCTGCAGCCACCGCGGGCCGCTGGCAGCCGGTGGCCGCGAGCGAGGCGCGGCGGCAGGCCCTGATGCCGGCGTGCCCGGCGCCTGGCTGGGCGGCCATGCAGGCATCGGCAGCCTATGCAGCCGCGCTCCGTTTGCTACAAAAAATATAGCGACTTGCGCAGGCGCCGCGGGCGTTGCAGGGCTTTTTGGTTCAAGCCTCGCGGCGCAGCGCCGGGAACAGGATCACGTCGCGGATGCTCGGCGAATCGGTCAGCAGCATCATCAGCCGGTCGATGCCGATGCCGCAGCCGCCGGTGGGCGGCATGCCGTACTCGAGCGCGCGCACGAAGTCGTGGTCGAAGTACATGGCCTCGTCGTCGCCGGCGTCCTTGGCGCTGACCTGCGCGTTGAAGCGGGCGGCCTGGTCCTCGGCGTCGTTCAGCTCGCTGAAGCCGTTGCCGAACTCGCGGCCGGTGATGTAGAGCTCGAAGCGCTCGGTCACTTCTGGCCGGTCGTCGTTGGCGCGCGCCAGCGGCGAGATCTCGGTCGGGTGCTCCATGATGAAGGTGGGCTGCCAGAGCTTTTCCTCGACCGTCTCCTCGAAGTAAAGCACCTGCAGGCTGGCGAGGCTGCGGCCTGCGAGGCGGTCCTTCTCTTCGCTCAGGCCCAGCTTGCGCAGGGCGTTGGTCAGCCACGCGGCGTCGTCGACATGGTCGCCAGCGTCGGTGTACTTGAGGATCGCCTCGCGGATCGTGAGCCGCGCGAAGGGCTGGCTCAGGTCCACCGGCTGGCCCTGGTAGCTGAGCTGCTGCGAACCGACGGCCTTCTCGGCGATGGTGCGGATGAGCGTCTCGGTGAAGTCCATCAGGTCGCGGTAGTTCCAGTAGGCCGCGTAGAACTCCATCATCGTGAACTCGGGGTTGTGCCGCACCGAGATGCCCTCGTTGCGGTAGCTCCGGTTGATCTCGAACACGCGCTCGAAGCCGCCGACGATCAGGCGCTTGAGGTACAGCTCGGGCGCGATGCGCAGGAACATCTCCTGGTCGAGCGCGTTGTGGTGCGTCTTGAAGGGCTTGGCGTTGGCGCCGCCGGGGATGGGGTGCAGCATCGGCGTCTCGACCTCGAGGAAGTCGTTGGCCACCATGAATTCGCGCAGGGCGCTCACGGCGCGGCTGCGGGCCTTGAAGCGGTCGCGCGCGGTCTCGTCGGTGATGAGGTCGACGTAGCGCTGGCGGTACTTCTGTTCCTGGTCGGCCATGCCGTGGAACTTGTCGGGCAACGGGCGCAGGCTCTTGGTCAGCAGGCGCAGCGTCGTCACCTTGACCGACAGCTCGCCGGTCTTGGTCTTCATGAGCGTGCCTTCGGCACCGACGATGTCGCCCAGGTCCCACTTCTTGAAGTCGGCGTACGCCTCTTCGCCGATCGCGTCGCGCGTGACGTACAGCTGGATGCGGCCCGTCGAGTCCTGCAGGGTGGCGAAGCTGGCCTTGCCCATCACGCGCTTGAGCATCATGCGGCCGGCGACGCTGGCCGCGACGGGCTGCGCCTCCAGGGCTTCGGCGCCGGTTTCGCCATGCGCTTCGGCCAGCGCGGCGGCGCGGTCGGCGGGCTTGAAGTCGTTGGGGAAGGCGACGCCCTTGCCCTCGGCCTGCGCCGCACGCAGGCCCTTGAGCTTCTCGCGCCGTTCGGCAATCAGCTGGTTGTCATCGGGCGGGAGGGCGGGCGTATCGGACATGAAGAAGAAAGAAAACAGAAAGGGGGCGCAAGGCGCAGCCGCGCATTTTAGCTGCGGGGATTTCAAGGCAAATCGGCCGCTGGCGCCCGTGGGACGGGCGCAATGTGCTATGAAAAAAGGAGCATCATTCCTTGGCGATGCCGGTGCGTGCGAGCAGGTCGCTCACCAGCTCCAGCCGCATCAGCGGGCTGCCCAGTTCCATCAGGCGCTGCTTGAGTTCCGGTTGCATCGGCAGCAGCTCGCACCAGCGGTTGGCCACCCAGCCGCAGTCGTCGAGCCGGAAGGGTTGGGCAATGGGCAGGCGGGGGGCCGTGCCGGTGGCCTCGGCCTGCATGCGTTGGCGTTCTTCCAGCGTGCGCAGCAGCCGCTGCAAGGCCTCGCCGGTGTGCCGCAGGTCCTCGGGGACGGGCAGGGCCACATCCTCGTCCACCATCTCCACCTCGGCCGTCCACAGGCCGTGCTTGTGCAGCTCGCTGCTGCGCACGCGAAAGCGCGAACCGCCGATGCATTCGATCTGCATCAGGCCGGATTGCGGCGATTCGAAGCTGCTGATGTGGGCCACCGTGCCGATGCTCGCGAACTGCTCCGCCTCGGCGCCGGGCACCCGCACTTCGGAGCCCTGGGTGAGCCCGACCACGCCGAAGGGCGCGCCGGCCTTGTGGCACTTGCCGATCATGTCGAGGTAGCGCACCTCGAAGATCCGCAGCGGCAGCAGGCCGCCGGGAAAGAGCACGGTGCCCAATGGAAACAAAGGCAGTACGGAGCGCGGGGGAGGGGAGGTCATCGGGGCCTTTCGCGTGGCTATCATCGCACTCCCTTTTTGCCTTGGCCGTCGATGTTCTATCAGATCCCTTCGTTCCTGCTCGATGTGATCGTCGGTCTGCTCGGTGGCGCCTGCCTGCTGCGCCTGTACATGCAGTACCACCGCGTGCCTTTCGGCAACCCGCTGGGCCGCTTCGTGTTCGCGCTGTCCGACTGGATCGTGCTGCCGCTGCGCAAGGTGGTGCCCTCGATCAAGCGCTGGGACCTCGCCAGCCTCATCGCCGCGTGGCTGCTGGTGATGCTCAAGTACCTGCTGCTGATGCTGCTGGGGGGCGTGATGCGGCTGGGCGTGCTGCCGCTGCTGTCGATCTTCGGGCTGATGCAGCTCGCGGTGTCGGGGCTCACGGCGCTGCTCGTGGTGTACGCGGTGCTGTCATGGGTACCGAACGTGTCCTCGATGCTGCGCGACCTGGTCGAGCGCCTGGCCGAACCGCTGGTGCGCCCGCTGCGCAAGGTGGTCCCACTGGTGGGCGGCGTCGACCTGTCGCCGCTGGTGGCCATCGTGCTGCTGCAGGTGGGCGCGATCATCCTCGGCAACTTGCTGGCCGGGGCCTACGCCCTGGGACGCTGAAGCCAGCCCATCACCAACGACAACGGCGCCCGAGGGCGCCGTTCTTCATGGTGTGCCAGCGGGCGCTCAGCTCACCGCGTCGGCAGGCTGGCGCGTCAGCATGGCCAGCACGCTGGCGATGGTCTTGCGCAGTTCGCGGCGGTCGCTGATGAAGTCGATGGCACCCTTTTCCTGCAGGAACTCGGCGCGCTGGAAGCCCTCGGGCAGCTTCACGCGCACGGTCGACTCGATCACGCGCGGGCCGGCAAAGCCGATCAGCGCCTTGGGCTCGGCGATCACCACGTCGCCCACGAAGGCAAAGCCGGCCGAGACGCCGCCCATCGTCGGGTCGGTCAGCACGCTGATGTAGGGCAGGCCCTTCTTGGCCAGGCGGGTCAGCGCGGCATTCGTCTTGGCCATCTGCATCAGCGAGAGCAGGCCTTCCTGCATGCGCGCGCCGCCAGTGGCGGTGAAGCAGATGAAGGGCACCTTCTGCTCGATGGCCGTCTCGACGCCGCGCACGAAGCGCTCGCCGACCACGCTGCCCATGGAGCCGCCCATGAACTCGAACTCGAAGCAGGCCGCGACCACGCTGATGCTGTGCACGCAGCCGCCCATCACGATGAGCGCGTCGGTCTCGCCGGTGGACTCCAGCGCTTCCTTCAGGCGCTCGGGGTACTTGCGGCTGTCCTTGAACTTGAGGGCATCGACCGGCAGCACTTCCTGGCCGAGCTCGTAGCGGCCTTCGGGGTCGAGGAAGGCATCGAGCCGCGCGCGCGCGCCGATGCGGTGGTGGTGGCTGCAGCTCGGGCAGACGTTCTGGTTCTGCTCCAGGTCGGTCTTGTAAAGCACCGTCTCGCAGCTGGGGCACTTGATCCATAGGCCCTCGGGCACCTGGCGGCGCTCGGCGGGGTCGGTCTGGGCGATCTTGGGGGGAAGCAGTTTTTCAAGCCAGCTCATGGGGTTCCATCCTGAAGGCTTCCCCCGCCCGGCGAACGGGCGGAGGGTTGGAAAGGCAGCGGACGATTATCCGCCAGCCGCGTTCTTGGGCACGGCAGCCGGCAGGGCATCCAGCGCCTGCCGGATCTCGGCCAGGAATTCGGCCACCCGCGGCACCACCTGCTCGCGCGGCTGGCCCTCGATCAGCTGGATGATCTTCGTGCCGATCACCACCGCGTCGCCGGCCGAGCCCACGGCTTGCGCCGTGCGTGCGTCGCGGATGCCGAAGCCCACGCCCACGGGAATCTTCACGTGCTGGCGGATGCGCGGGACCATTTGCCCGACGGCCTCCGTGTCCAGGTGGCCGGCGCCGGTCACGCCCTTGAGCGACACGTAGTACACGTAGCCGCTGGCGATGCGTCCGATCTGGGCCATACGCTCGGCCGTGCTCGTCGGGGCCAGAAGAAAGATCAGGTCCATACCCGATTTGCGTAGGTCGTTCGCCAGCGACTCGCATTCCTCCGGCGGGTAGTCGACGACCAGCACGCCATCCACGCCCGCGGTTGAGGCATGCTGGACGAAGGCAGAGCGTGTCCCCCCGGACTCGCTGGTAATGGGGACGCGCAGGTTGAACGCTTCGATAGGGTTCGCGTAGCCCATGAGCACCACCGGCGTGACCATGTCCTTTTGGCGGAAAGTGTGGACCATGTCCAGCACCTGTCCAAGCCCGACACCCATCGCCAGCGCGGCTTCACCGGCCTTCTGGATCACCGGGCCGTCGGCCATCGGATCGGAGAAGGGCACGCCGAGTTCGATCACGTCGGCGCCGGCAGCGACCATGCCGTGCATGAGTTCGGGCGTGATGTCGGCATAGGGGAAGCCGGCGGTGACGTAGGGAATCAAGGCTCGACGACCCTCCGCCTTGAGCTTGTCGAAGGTGGCGGCGATGCGGCTCATTGCTTGCCCCCCTTCACGGCCAGGCCGCGCATCGAGGGCCGGTCATAGAAGTCGACGCCTGACAGGTCGGCCACGGTACCGATGTCCTTGTCGCCGCGGCCCGAAAGGTTGACGAGGATCGACTGGTCCGGCCGCATCGTCGGCGCCAGCTTCATCGCATAGGCCAGCGCGTGGCTGGATTCGAGCGCGGGGATGATGCCCTCGGTGCGGCACAGGTGGTGGAAGGCGGCCAGCGCCTCGGCATCGGTGGCACCGACGTACTCGGCCCGGCCGATGTCCGCCAGGTGCGCATGCTCCGGCCCCACGCCGGGGTAGTCCAGGCCGGCGCTGATGCTGTGGGTCTCCGTGATCTGGCCGTCCTCGTTCTGCAGGATGTAGGTCCGGTTGCCGTGCAGCACGCCCGCGCTGCCGCGCTGGATCGACGCGGAGTGCTTGCCGCTGTCCAGGCCTTCGCCCGCGGCCTCCACACCCACCAGGCGTACCCCAGGGAAGGGGATGTAGGGGTGGAAGATGCCCATCGCGTTGCTGCCGCCGCCGACGCACGCCACGACGACATCCGGTTGGCGTCCTTCCGCTTCACCGACGATTCCCTGTGCCGCCAGCATGGATGGCATCTGCTCGATGCACTCGTTGCCGATCACGCTCTGGAAGTCGCGCACCATGGCCGGGTAGGGGTGCGGGCCGGCGACGGTGCCGATGATGTAGAAGGTGTTCTCCACGTTGGTGACCCAGTCGCGCATCGCTTCGTTGAGCGCGTCCTTCAGGGTCTTGCTGCCCGATTCGACCGGCACCACGGTGGCGCCCAGCAGGTTCATGCGGTAGACGTTGGGCGACTGGCGCTTGACGTCCTCGCTGCCCATGTAGACGACGCATTCGAGCCCGTAGCGCGCGCAGATGGTGGCCGTGGCCACGCCGTGCTGCCCGGCGCCGGTCTCGGCAATGATGCGGGGCTTGCCCATGCGGCGCGCCAGCATGGCCTGGCCGATCACGTTGTTGATCTTGTGCGCGCCGGTGTGGTTGAGGTCCTCGCGCTTGAGGTAGATCTGCGCGCCGCCGAGTTCGCGGCTGGTGCGCGCGGCGTGGTAGATCGGCGAGGGCCGGCCGACGAAGTGCTTGAGCTCGTACTCGAACTCGGCCACGAAGGCCGGGTCGTCCTTGTACTTCGCGTAGGCCTCGCGCAGTTCGGCGATCGCGTAGGTGAGCGTCTCGCTCACGAAAGTGCCGCCATAGATGCCGAAGTGGCCGGCGGCGTCGGGTTGCTGGTAAGGGGTTGCCATGTCTGGGTCGACTCTCGATGAGGGCCGCGAAGCCCTCGACGTCGAGACGGCTGCGCGGCAGGTTCAGGAAGCGGCGGGCGCGTCGGCTGCCGGGGTGTGGAGGAGGGCGGTGTCCGCCTCCCGCACGGCAGCGATGAACTCGCGGATCTTGCCGGCGTCCTTGATGCCCTTGCTGGCCTCGACGCCGGAACTCACGTCAACGGACAGCGACTTCGCGCCGGTCCGCAACGCCTGCAAGGCACGCAGGCCATCGCCCACGTTTGCAGGTGTGAGCCCACCACTCAAGACGAGGTGAGCGTCGACGGCGGTTGGAAGCAGTGACCAATCGAATGCCTTGCCGCCGCCGCCGAAGCCGTCGACCTGGGCGTCGAGCAGGATGGCGTGGGCGCGGGAGAAATCGGACGCGTAGTTTACGAGGTCGAAGCTGCGCCCGGCTTCGTCGAGGGGAATGCGCGCGGCGCGCAGGTAGCGAAAGCGCCCCTCGCCGCTGGCAGCCCAGCATTGCTCGGGCGTTTCATCACCATGAAATTGGGCCACAGCGCCCGCCACGCTTGAGAGAGCAGCTATCGTTTTCGTAGCATCCTCGTTCACGAACAGCAGCACGGGTGTGACGAAGGGGGGCAGGCGCCGTGCGAGCTCGGCCGCCCGCTGCGCACTCACGGCCCGCGGGCTCTTGGCGTAGAGCACGAAACCGACCGCGTCGGCCCCTGCGTCCACGGCCGCATCGACGTCCTGCTCGCGCGTCAGGCCGCAGATCTTGACGCGGGTGCGGGAGCCCGGTGAAACGCGGAACGTGGGGGCGGCATCCTTCATGGCGGCCCATCATACGAAGCGCCCTGCGCCCCGAGCGTGACCTCGGGCGGAAGGCCCCAGTGCGCGTCGTACAGCGGCCCGAGGAAGTAGAGCCCGTCGGCAGAGAAGGTCGGCGCCGCCGCCTCGCGGCTGCGGGCATCGCGCACCTCGCGCACCCACTCGGGCGCCGCGTGACCCTGGCCGACGCGCACCAGGCAGCCCATGATGTTGCGGATCATGTGGTGCAGGAAGGCATCGGCCTCGAACTCGAAGTGCCAGCGGCACCGCACGCCCTCGCCCTGGCGCGTGATTGCGATGCGGCGCAGCGTCTTGACCGGCGAGCGCGCCTGGCAAGCCGAGGCACGGAAGGACGAGAAATCGTGCTCCCCAAGCAGGTGCGCCGCCGCCGCCCGCATCGCGTCGCCGTCGAGCGCGTGCATCGACCAGCCGACCCGGCCGCTGTCCAGGCTGGGCCGCACGGGCGATTGTGAGAGCACGTACAGGTAGCGCCGCCCCAGCGCACTGGCGCGGCAGTGGAACGCGTCGGGCACGGGTTGCGCCCATTGCACGGCAATGTCGTCGGGCAGGAAGCGGTTAGGGCCGCGTACCCACGAGAAGGGCACACGGTCAATCTCGGTGTCGAAGTGCACCACCTGCATCCAGCCGTGCACGCCGGCGTCGGTGCGGCCGGCACACAGCGTGCCGACGCGCGGGCCGGCGGTGAATTGCGCGAGCGCCTTCTCGAGGCGGTCCTGCACCGTGCGGCCGGAGGGCTGGCTCTGCCAGCCGTCGTAGGTCTGGCCGTTGTAGCGAACGCCGAGCGCCAATCTCATGAAAGTCGTGGAGCGGAAAAAGAAAAGGGCGGCCGAAAGGGCCGCCCCCGGAGTCTTGCACAAACGCTCAGCGCAGCTGGGCGAGCAGCTGTTCGGCCTGGTGGCGCATGTCGCCGGAGCTTTCGTTCGCCACCTCCTCGACCAGCGACCGGGCACCCTCGGCATCACCCAGGGCCTGAAGTTCGCGTGCGAGCGACAGTTTGATGGCCTGTGGGCTGTCGCCGCCGCCGTCGTCGAGTTCGGCCGCGCGCGTGGGTTCGAGTGCGCCGGGTCGCGTGTCGCCCGTGCCGGAGCGCAGCGAGGACAACGTGCTCATGTCGAACTCGATGAAGCCGGAGTCGCCCGGCAGGCCGGCGCGCAGGGTCGCGGGCTGGGTGTGCTCGTCGTCGTTGAGCGCACCGTTGCGAGGGAGCACATCGAGCTCGGCGGGTGCCGTGTCGAAGTCGTTGTCCAGCTCGGGCATCGCGCCACGCGACAGCGGGGCGCGCGGGGTCGGCTCGTAGCTCGGTTTCGCCGGCGCGGCCTGGAGCGCAGCGGACGTGTCATCCAGGGGCGCACGCGCCGTGGGTTCATAGCTGGCGCCGGGCGCGGACGAGGAGATCGGCGCCGGCACAGTGACCGGGGCGGGCGCTGTATCGGGCAACGGCGCCACGTCGGAAGGTTTGGCCAGATCGAGGTCGAAATCCAGCGGTGCGACGGAGGGCACGAACGGCGGAGGCGGCTCGGCCGGCGGAGGCGGTGCCGTCGCGGCAATAGCGGTTGCCGTGGCCGCGGTGCCTGCCAGCCCTGCCAGCGGCACCGTCTTCTCGCTGTCGGCCAGCGCCGCGCTGCCCTGGTACAGCGGATTGCCCGGGTCGAGTTCGCGGCCCATGTCGATCACTCGGCCCCAGTCGGCACCGCTGCCGCCGGTGAGCTTGTGTACATCGTTGGCCAGGGCCTCGAAGGCACGCAGGTCGCGGCGCTTGGCATGGATCTCAAGGAGCTTCAGGTGGATCGCTGTGCGCTCGGGGGTGGTGCGAAGCGCCTCGCGCAGGATTTCCTCGGCCTGCAGGTCGCGGCCATAGGCCAGGTACACGTCGGCCTCGGCGACCGGATCCACGTCGCCCGCATCGAGCTGGCTGGGTGAATAGGACAGCGAAGACACCATGGAACTGCTGCGGCCCTTGGTGTCGACCGACTCGCCACCGGTGGCGCCGAAGAAGGAGTCCTTGGGCAGGCGGCTCTCGGGGAATACGCTGTCGGCTGCGTCCTGCTTCTTGCGGCCCAGCACACGGTAGAGCAGGAAGCCGATGAGCAGCAGGATCAGCGCGCCGCCGGCCAGCAGGATCGGGTTCTCCATCAACTGGTCGAAGAAGCTCGGCTCGGGGGGCGGCGGTGGGGCAGCGACCTTGGGCTTGGGGGCGGGTGCAGCAGCAGGGGTGGGCGTGGCTGCTGCAGGCGTCGTCGCTGCTGCAGGCGCCGCCGGTGCGCTGGCGGCCGGCGTTGCCGGGTTGGCGGGAGATGAGGTGGCCGAAGGCGCAGTCGCCGGTGCGGTTGCGGCGGGGGCCGGTGCCGGAGCGGCCGTGCCCGCGCCCGGTGCCGGGGATGCCGGCGCGGTGGCTGCAGGCGCAGCCGCAATCGCTGGAGCAGTCGGCGCTGCGGCAGGGGCGGCGGGTGCCGGAACCGGCGTGGCCGGTGCCGCGCTGGGGGCCGGTGCGGTGCCTGCGCCGGTGCCGGCGTTCTGGAGCTTGTTCAGCTCGTTGATGTTGCGCGACAGCTCGGCCACGCGCGTGCTCGATTCCTGCGCCTGGCGCGTCTGCGCCAGCTTGTCCTCGGCGGCGCGGGCGGCGCTGCCCTGCGAAACGGTCAACTTGTCGGGCGCGGCAGCGTTCGCGTTGCGGTCCTCGACGTTGGCCTGGAGCCGGCCCGAAGCCTGGCGGTCGGCGCTGGCGACGCGGGAGGTGGGTGCGTTCTCTGCCAGGCGCCGGCGGTAGTCGCCGAAATCGCGGCTCTGGGCCACGACGGTGCGACGGGCTTCGTCGGGCGGCATCGCAGCGGCAGCCGAAGCGCTCGGCACCTGCAGCACCGCGCCCGCCTTGATGCGGTTCACGTTGCCGTTGATGAAGGCATCGGGATTGGCGCGCAGCAGCGCCACCAGCATCTGGTCGAGCGAGACGTCGGCCGGCTTCAGGTTGGCCGCGAGGCGTCCGGCGGTGTCGCCGGCGCGCACGGTCACCTGCTGGTCGCTGCCGCCTTCGGCCCGCACCCGGTTCTCGGCAGGTGCCGAGGGGGCTGGCGCCGGACGCTCGCGCCTCGGGGCGGCGGCCACGGCATTGCTGGAGGGCGCGACGGCCACGCGTGGCGCGGGCGCCGGAGCCGACATCTGGGGTGCGATAGGGGCGATCGGCACCGCTGCGCTGGCCTGCCGGCTGCCGGGTGGGTCGAGCAGCACGGTGTAGTCACGAACGATTCGGCCGCTGGCCCAGTTGGCCTCGAGCAGGATGTCGACGAAGGGCTCGTTCATCGGACGCGAGCCGGTCAGGCGGACCACGTAGCGGCCATCGGCACGTCGTTGCAGGGCGGCACGCACGTTCGACAGAGCATCGTTGTAGGCGACCCCCGCGGCCTGGAAGGCCTCGCGTGAGGCCATGCCCACCTTCATGCCGTCGGCCTCGGCGGCGGTGATCTCGGTGACGTCGATCTCTGCCCGCAGCGGCTCGCCCAGGGCGGATTGCACGTTCAGGCGGCCCAGCGCCAGCGCGTGGGCGTTGCCGCCCAGCGTGCCGAGGGCCATCGCCACGGCCACGCTGAGCAGGGACATCTGGCAGCGGCTGGCAAGGGCCGAAATCGGGCGAGCGGGCGAAACGCCGGTCGCAGGCAGCGAAGGTCTTGTCATGCTGAAGGGGGCGAGACGCCCAAAATGTAAGAGGACGTTAACACCATCCCGCCCGAACTGACAAGGCAACGGAAGTGTTCCACCAGTGCGCGCCAACTTCGGCACACGGATGTCGTTGCGGCTGTGCAACGGCGGAGCGCTCCCGCGCTCCGCACATGCCCCTCAGGCTTCCAGCAGGATGCGCAGCATCCGGCGCAGCGGCTCGGCAGCGCCCCACAGCAACTGGTCGCCAATGGTGAAGGCGCCCACGTATTCCGGCCCCATGGCCAGCTTGCGGATCCGACCGACCGGGATCGACATCGTGCCGGTCACGGCGACGGGCGTCAGGTCCTTCACGGTGGCCTCACGGGTGTTGGGCACCACCTTCACCCAGTCGTTGTCGGCGGCGATCATGGCCTCGATGTCGGCCACCGGCACGTCCTTCTTGAGCTTGAAGGTCAGCGCCTGGCTGTGGCAGCGCATCGCGCCGATGCGCACACAGAAGCCGTCGACCGGCGTGGCGGCGGTTCCGAAACCGGCGCCCTGGCCGAGGATCTTGTTGGTCTCGGCGCCGCCCTTCCATTCTTCCTTGGACATGCCGTCGCCCAGGTCCTTGTCGATCCAGGGGATCAGCGAGCCGCCCAGCGGCGCGCCGAAGTTGGCCGTCTCGGCGGCGCTCAGCGTCTGCTGCTTGTGCAGCACCTTGCGGTCGATCTCGAGGATCGCACTCTTGGGGTCGTCCAGCAGCGCCTTCACTTCGGCGTTGAGCGTGCCGAACTGGGTGAGCAGCTCGCGCATGTGCTGCGCGCCGCCGCCCGAGGCCGCCTGGTAGGTCATGCTGGTCATCCACTCGACCAGGCCGGCCTTGTAGAGCGCGCCCACGCCCATCAGCATGCAGCTGACGGTGCAGTTGCCGCCGATCCAGTTCTTCCCGCCCTTGGTCAGGGCGTTCTGGATCACCGGCAGGTTGACCGGGTCGAGGACGATGATCGCGTCGTCGTTCATGCGCAGGGTCGAGGCGGCGTCGATCCAGTGGCCGTTCCAGCCGGCGGCGCGCAGCTTGGGGAAGACCTCGGTCGTGTAGTCGCCGCCCTGGCAGGTGATGACGATGTCGCACTTCTTCAGCGCGGCGATGTCGTGCGCATCCTGCAGCGTGGCCTCGTTCTTCGCCATGGCCGGGGCCTTGCCGCCGGCGTTGGAGGTGGAGAAGAAGACCGGCTCGATGAGCGCGAAATCGTTTTCGGCCTGCATGCGGTCCATCAGGACCGAGCCGACCATGCCGCGCCAGCCCACGAGGCCGACCAGGGGTTGTTGTGCGTTCGCCATTTCAGTGATGCCCTTCGAAGAAAAAACTAGGAAATCAGGTTTTCTTGCGCCCGGCTCGTCGAGCCGGGAGGGGCGTGACGAAGCGGGCTGCGGTTAGCCGGTAATCGTCTTTTTGGTGATGGCGGCCACGACGGCGTCGCCCATCTCGCGCGTGCCGACCTTGGTGGTGCCCTCGGACCAGATGTCCGCCGTGCGCAGCCCCGACGCGAGCACCGACTTGACCGCCGACTCGATACGGTCGGCGGCTTCGGCTTGGTCGAGGGAGAAGCGGAGCATCATGGCAGCGGACAGGATTGTAGCCAGAGGATTGGCAACCCCTTGCCCGGCAATGTCGGGCGCGCTGCCGTGGCTGGGCTCGTACAGGCCCTGTTTGTTGCTGTTGAGCGACGCCGAGGGCAGCATGCCGATCGAGCCGGTGAGCATCGCGGCCTCGTCCGAGAGGATGTCGCCGAACATGTTGCCGGTCACGACCACGTCGAACTTCTTGGGGGCCTTCACCAGTTGCATGGCGGCGTTGTCGACGTACATGTGGTCGAGCTCGACGTCCGGGTAGTCCTTGTGCACCTCGGTGACCACGTCCTTCCAGAACTGGAAGGTTTCCAGCACGTTGGCCTTGTCCACACTGGTCACGCGCTTGCTGCGCTTGCGGGCGGCATCGAAGGCGACGCGCGCGATTCGCTCGATCTCGGGCCTGGAATAGCGCATCGTGTCGAAGGCTTCTTCGGCACCGGGAAAGTGCCCGTCGGTGGCGAGGCGCTTGCCGCGCGGCTGGCCGAAGTAGATGTCGCCGGTCAGCTCGCGAATGATCAGGATGTCCAGCCCCGCGATCAGCTCGGGCTTGAGGCTGGAGGCGCCGACGAGCTGCTCATAGCAGATGGCGGGACGGAAGTTGGCGAACAGGCCCAGGTTCTTGCGCAGGCCCAGGATGGCCTGCTCGGGGCGCAGCGGGCGATCCAGCTTGTCGTACTTCCAGTCGCCCACGGCGCCGAAGAGCACCGCATCGGCTTCCTTGGCGAGCTTGAGCGTCGAATCGGGCAGCGGGTGGCCATGCGCCTCGTAGGCGGCGCCGCCGACCAGTGCGGTCTCCATCTCGAACTTCAGGTCGAGCACGTCGAGCACGCGCACGGCCTCCGCGACGATTTCGGTGCCGATGCCGTCTCCGGGCAGGACTGCGATTTTCATGGTCATTGATAGGTAGGTTTAGACGTTTGGAATGCGGACATCCATACGCAAAGGACGCGAAGATTTCGCGAAGGGCACGAAAGACTTGATCAATTGAACTTCTTTTTGCGTACTTCGCGTGACTTTCGCGTCCTTCGCGTAGAGAAGTCGGTTTTCGAAGTTCAGCCGACGAGCTGGTGGGCCAGCCAGGGCTTGGCGGCGAGGCGTTCGGCTTCGAAGGCCTTGATCTTGTCCTTGTGGCGCAGCGTGAGGCCGATGTCGTCCAGGCCGTTGACCAGGCAGTACTTGCGGAAGGGCTGCACGTCGAAGGCGATCTCCACGCCATCCGGCTTGACGATCACCTGACGCTCCAGGTCGACCGTGAGCTGGTAGCCCGGGAAGGCATACACCTCGTTGAAGAGCTGCGCCACGGTGGCCTCGGGCAGCACGATCGGCAGCAGCCCGTTCTTGAAGCTGTTGTTGAAGAAGATGTCGGCGTAGCTCGGCGCGATGATCGCGCGGAAGCCGAATTGGTCGAGCGCCCACGGCGCGTGCTCGCGGCTCGAACCGCAGCCGAAGTTCTTGCGCGCCAGCAGCACCGAGGCGCCCAGGTAGCGCGGCTGGTTCAGCACGAAGTCCGGGTTTGGTTTGCGGCTGGCGGGGTCCATGCCCGGCTCGCCGTGGTCGAGGTAGCGCCACTCGTCGAACAGGTTCGGGCCGAAGCCCGTCTTCTTGATCGACTTGAGGAACTGCTTGGGAATGATCGCGTCGGTGTCGACGTTCTCGCGATCCATGGGGGCGACGAGGCCCTGGTGCACGGTGAATTTCTGCATATCTGACTCCAGCAAGACGGACTTCCGTACGCGAAGAACGCGAAGGTTTCGCGAAAGGCGCAAAGGAAATCCAAAATTTCTATGGGCTGTTCTTTTGCGACTTTCGCGTGTCTTCGCGTTCTTCGCGTATGGATGTCCCGGGTTGGCTTTCAGGCGAACTTGCGCACGTCCACGAAGTGGCCATGCACCGCGGCGGCGGCGGCCATGGCGGGGCTGACGAGGTGGGTGCGGCCACCGGCGCCCTGTCGGCCTTCGAAGTTGCGGTTGCTGGTCGAGGCGCAGCGCTCGCCAGGTTCGAGGCGGTCGGCGTTCATGGCCAGGCACATCGAGCAGCCGGGCTCGCGCCACTCGAAGCCCGCGGCCTTGAAGATTTCGTGCAGGCCCTCGCGCTCGGCCTGTTCCTTCACCACGCCGGAGCCCGGCACCACCATCGCGAGCTTCACGTTCTTCGCCACCTTCTGGCCGAGCTTCTTCACCACGGCCGCGGCTTCGCGCATGTCCTCGATCCGGCTGTTGGTGCAGCTGCCGATGAACACCTTGTCGATGAAGATGTCGTCCATCGCCTTGTTCGGCTCCAGGCCCATGTAGGTCAGCGCGCGCTCGATGGCGCCGCGCTTGTTGGCGTCCTTCTCCTTGTCCGGGTCGGGCACGCGGCCGTCGACGGGCAGCACCATCTCGGGCGAGGTGCCCCAGGTCACCTGCGGCTTGATCTGCGTGGCGTCGAGCTCGACCACGGTGTCGAAGTGCGCACCGGGGTCGGAGTGCAGCGTCTTCCAGTAGCTGACGGCCTGGTCCCATTCGACGCCCGACGGTGCGAGGGGCCGGCCCTTCACGTAATCGATGGTCTTCTGGTCCACGGCCACCAGGCCTGCACGCGCGCCGGCCTCGATCGCCATGTTGCATACCGTCATGCGGCCTTCCATCGACAGGTCGCGAATGGCCGAGCCGGCGAATTCGATGGTGTAGCCGGTGCCGCCGGCGGTGCCGATCTTGCCGATGATCGCCAGCACGATGTCCTTGGCCGTGCAGCCCACGGGCAGCTTGCCTTCGACCTTCACGAGCAGGTTCTTGGCCTTCTTGGCCAGCAGCGTCTGCGTGGCCATCACGTGCTCGACCTCGCTGGTGCCGATACCGTGCGCCAGCGCGCCGAAGGCGCCGTGCGTGGAGGTGTGGCTGTCGCCGCACACCACCGTCATGCCCGGCAGCGTGGCACCCGACTCGGGGCCGATCACGTGCACGATGCCCTGGCGCTTGCTGAGGAAGGGGAAGAAGGCGGCGGAGCCGAACTCGGCGATGTTGTGGTCCAGCGTCGTGACCTGCTCCTTGCTGATCGGGTCCTCGATGCCGTCGTAGCCGCGCTCCCAGCCGGTCGTGGGCGTGTTGTGGTCGGCCGTGGCCACCACCGAACTGATGCGCCACAGCTTGCGGCCGGCCACGCGCAGGCCCTCGAAGGCCTGCGGGCTGGTCACCTCGTGCACCAGATGGCGGTCGATGTAGAGCACCGCGGTGCCGTCTTCCTCGGTATGGACGACGTGTTCGTCCCAGATCTTGTCATAGAGCGTGCGTGCCATGGTGGGGTCTCGTTTCTTTCGTGGGAAGCGTGGGAAAAGGGGGGCGCGTTCAGGCGGCCAGTGCCTCGGCGGGGGCGGGTGCCTGCAGATGCTGCACCAGGGTCCGGGCCGCCACCGGCAGGGTGGAGAAGTCGCGCGCGACGAGCCGGATCTCGCGCAGCGCCCAGGCGTCGTTCAGCGCCACGCTGACCAGCCGCCGGCCGATGCCGCCGCGCATGAGCTCGAAAGCCCGCTGCGGCATCACGCCGATGCCCAGGCCGTTGTCGATCATGCGGCACATGGCGTCCAGGCCGGTCACGTGGATGCGCAGGCGCACGCTGCGCCCCGCGTCCAGCGCCGCCTGGTGCATGGCGACGTAGATCGAGCTGTTGGTGTGCAGGCCGACGTGGTCGAAGTCGAGCGCGTCGACGAAATCGATCGCACCGCCGGCCGCGAGCGGGTGGCCGGCCGGCACGATGAGCGCCAGGCGATCCTGGCGATAGGGCTGCGTCTGCAGGTCGCCGGCGCCGTCGGGCACGTGGCAGATGCCCAGGTCGGCCGCGCCTTCCTGCACGGCGCGGACGACCTCGCTCGACAGGTGTTCTTCCAGGTCGATCTTGATGGCGTCGTGCGCCTGCACGAAGGCGCCCAGGTCCTCGGGCAGAAACTGCACGATGGCCGAGATGTTCGCGTGCACGCGCACATGGCCGCGCACGCCCTCGGCATATTCGCTGAGCTCGCCCTGCATCTTCTCCAGGCTGTAGAGCATCGAGCGCGCGTGATGCAGCAGGCTCTCGCCGGCCGGCGTGAGGTCCACGCCGCGCGCATGGCGGTAGAGCAGGGTGATGCCGAGCGTGGCCTCCAGATCAGACAGGCGCTTGCTGATCGCCGAGGCGGCGATGAACTCCCGCTCGGCCGCACGGCCGATGCTGCCCAGTTCGCACACGGCCACGAACAGCTGCAGCGACGTGAGGTCGATGCGGCGCGCGAAATTGCGCTCGGACGGCGGGAGGACGGGTGAGGCTGGCATCGTGGTTCGCGAAGGCGAGCCGGGATTTTCCTACCGTTTGGCAGCCTCGGCCATCGTGTATCGCGAAGAGCGGGCTGCTGCATCGGCAACACACAGGCAAATCAGCCTCCAGCGCCCGTCCAGTCTGAGAGAGTAGCTATCAAATCAATAGCATGGCCCGGCGAACGGCCATGAAAAAGGCCGCCCTTGGGGCGGCCTGGTGGCGCGGGAGGCGCGCCGCAGGCGGCGCGCCCTCCGTCGCGCGGCGATCAGCGCTGGCCGATCGGCTTGACGTCGCGCGACGCGGCGCCGACGTACAGCTGACGCGGGCGGCCGATCTTGTACTCGGGGTCGGCGATCATCTCGTTGAGCTGGGCGATCCAGCCCACCGTGCGCGCCAGCGCGAAGATGGCGGTGAACAGCGGCACCGGGATGCCGATGGCGCGCTGCACGATGCCCGAGTAGAAGTCCACGTTCGGGTAGAGCTTGCGCGAGACGAAGTACTCGTCTTCCAGCGCGATCTTCTCGAGCTCCTTCGCCAGCGCGAAGAGCGGGTCCTTCTCCAGGCCCAGCTCGGTCAGCACCTCGTTGCAGGTCTCCTGCATGAGCTTGGCGCGCGGGTCGTAGTTCTTGTACACGCGGTGGCCGAAGCCCATCAGCTTGACGTTGGAGTTCTTGTCCTTGACCTTCTTGATGAACTCGCCGATCTTTTCCACGCCGCCCTGCTTCTGGATGTCGTAGAGCATGTTCAGCGCCGCTTCATTGGCGCCGCCGTGGGCCGGGCCCCAGAGGCAGGCCACGCCGGCCGCGATGGCCGCGAAGGGGTTCGTGCCCGACGAGCCGCACAGGCGCACGGTGGAGGTCGAGGCGTTCTGCTCGTGGTCGGCATGCAGGATGAAGATGCGGTCCAGCGCCTTTTCCAGCACCGGGTTGACCTTGTAGTCCTCGCACGGCGTCGCGAACATCATGCGCAGGAAGTTGCCCGCGTAGGTCTCGTCGTTCTTCGGGTACATGTACGGCTGGCCGATCGTGTACTTGTACGCCATGGCCACGAGCGTGGGCATCTTCGCGATCAGGCGGATCGCGGCGATCTCGCGGTGCTCGGGATTGTTGATGTCCGTGCTGTCGTGATAGAAGGCCGACAGCGCGCCCACCAGGCCGGTCATGATGGCCATCGGGTGCGCGTCGCGGCGGAAGCCGCGCAGGAAGAACTGCATCTGCTCGTTGACCATCGTGTGGTTGGTCACCAGGTGCGTGAACTTCTGCTTCTCGGACTCGTTCGGCAGCTCGCCGTTGAGCAGCAGATAGCAGGTCTCGAGGTAGTCGCAGTTGGTGGCGAGCTGCTCGATGGGGTAGCCGCGGTAGAGCAGTTCGCCCTTGTCGCCGTCGATGTACGTGATGGCCGACTGGCACGAGGCCGTCGACATGAAGCCCGGGTCATAGGTGAACATGCCCGTCTGCGCGTACAGCTTGCGGATGTCGATCACGTCGGGGCCGATGGTGCCCTTGTAGATCGGCAGGTCCACGGTCTGGCCGCCGTTGCTGAAGGACAGGGCGGCCTTGGTGTCGGAAGCTTTCATAGCGACTTTCTCTCGGAAGGTTGATTAAGAAGACGAAGACGGAAACGCAGCGGAGGGCGGGTGCGCACCCTCGGCGCGCATCAACCCGATCAACGCCACCACCTCGGCCCCGGCCCATGCGGGCTCGGGCTCCTTTCTTTGCAGCAGGAGGTCCAGCAGGTCGTTGTCCGACAGATCCATGAGCGTCTCCATCGCCTGGGCCTGACCGACGGTCAAGCGAGATTCATGCCGCTCGAAGAAACGGGCGATGAAGAGGTCGTTTTCCAGCAGGCCCCGCCGGCAGCGCCATTTCAGCTTGCCGACCTCGCGCGGGTCGAGCAGGTCGAGGGTGGCGTCGTGCTCAAGGGGCATGCGTTTTCCTGGATGGGCGTGGCCGTCAGACGGCGCGGCGCACCATCAATTCCTTGATCTTGCCGATCGCCTGCGTGGGGTTCAGGTGCTTGGGGCACACGTCCACGCAGTTCATGATGGTGTGGCAGCGGAACAGGCGGTACGGGTCCTCGAGGTTGTCCAGGCGGGCACCGGTGGCTTCGTCGCGGCTGTCGGCGATGAAGCGGTAGGCCTGCAGCAGGCCGGCCGGGCCGACGAACTTGTCGGGGTTCCACCAGAAGCTCGGGCAGCTGGTGGAGCAGCTCGCGCACAGGATGCACTCGTACAGGCCGTTGAGTTCCTCGCGCTCCTCGGGCGACTGCAGCCGCTCGCGCTCGGGCGGCGGCGTGTCGTTGATGAGGTACGGCTTGATCGAGTTGTACTGCTTGAAGAACTGCGTCATGTCCACGATCAGGTCGCGGATGACGGGCAGGCCGGGCAGCGGCTTGAGCACGATCGGGTCCTTGAGCGTGTTCATGTTGGTGAGGCACGCCAGGCCGTTCTTGCCATTGATGTTCATCGCATCCGACCCGCACACGCCTTCGCGGCAGGAGCGGCGGAAGGAGATGGTCGGGTCCTGCGCCTTGAGCTTGACCAGGGCGTCCAGCAGCATGCGCTCGTGCCCGTCGAGTTCGATCTCGACGGTCTGCATGTAGGGCTTGGCGTCCTTGTCCGGGTCGTAGCGGTAGATCTTGAATGTGCGCTTCATCGTGGTGGGACCTTGTTCAGAACGTGCGGACCTTCGGCGGAACCGAGTCGACCGTCAGGGGCTTCAGATTGACCGGCTTGTAGGTCAGGTTGTTGCCCGCGCTGTGCCACAGCGTGTGCTTCATCCATTCCTTGTCGTTGCGGCCCAGCGGGAATTCCGGATCGTCGGCCGGGCGCTCGTAGTCGTCGACGGTGTGTGCGCCGCGGCATTCGTGGCGCGCGGCCGCCGAGGTCATCGTGGCCTGCGCGACCTCGATCAGGTTATCGACTTCGAGGGCTTCCATGCGGGCGGTGTTCCACACCAGCGACTTGTCGGCCAGGGCCACGGCACCGACGCGGTCACGGATCTCATCGATCTTGCTCACACCTTCGTCCATGCTCGCCTGCGTGCGGAACACGCCGGCGTGCTGTTGCATGGTGCTGCGGATGTCGTTGGCGATTTCCTGGGCGTATTCGCCGCTGGTCGAGTCCTGCAGCTGGTTCAGGCGGGCCAGCGATCGGTCGGCACCGTCCTTGGGCAAGGGCTTGTGTTCTCCGCTGCCCTTGACGAACTCGACGATGTGCTTGCCGGCGGACTTGCCGAACACCAGCAGATCGAGCAGCGAGTTGGTGCCCAGGCGGTTGGCGCCGTGCACCGACACGCAGGAGCATTCGCCCACTGCGTACAGGCCGCTCACGACCTGGTTGTTCACGTCGCCGTTCTGCACCACGACCTGGCCGTTGATGTTGGTCGGGATGCCGCCCATCTGGTAGTGGATGGTCGGCACCACGGGGATCGGTTCCTTGGTGATGTCGACGTTGGCGAAGTTGTGGCCGATCTCTTCCACCGAGGGCAGGCGCTTGCGAATAGTGTCGGCGCCCAGGTGGTCCAGCTTCATGAGGATGTAGTCCTTGTTGGGACCGCAGCCGCGACCTTCCTTGATCTCCTGGTCCATGGAGCGCGAGACGAAGTCGCGCGGCGCCAGATCCTTCAGCGTGGGCGCATAGCGCTCCATGAAGCGCTCGCCGTTGCTGTTGAGCAGGATGGCGCCTTCACCGCGGCAGCCTTCGGTCAGCAGCACGCCCGCGCCGGCCACGCCGGTGGGGTGGAACTGCCAGAACTCCATGTCCTGCAGCGGGATGCCGGCGCGCGCCGCCATGCCCAGGCCGTCGCCGGTGTTGATGAAGGCGTTGGTGCTCGCCGCGAAGATGCGCCCGGCGCCGCCGGTGGCCAGCAGCACGGCCTTGGCCTGCAGCATGTGCAGGTCGCCGGTCTCGAGTTCGAGCGCAGTGACGCCCACCACGTCGCCGTCGGCGTCGCGCACCAGATCCAGCGCCATCCACTCGACGAAGAAGTTCGTCTTGGACTTGACGTTCTGCTGGTACAGCGTGTGCAGCATCGCGTGGCCGGTGCGGTCGGCCGCGGCGCAGGCGCGCTGCACGGGCTTCTCGCCATAGTTGGCGGTGTGGCCGCCGAAGGGGCGCTGGTAGATGGTGCCGTCCGGGTTGCGGTCGAAGGGCATGCCGAAGTGCTCGAGCTCGATCACCACGTTCGGCGCTTCGCGGCACATGAACTCGATCGCATCCTGGTCGCCGAGCCAGTCGGAACCCTTGATCGTGTCGTAGAAGTGGTAGTGCCAGTTGTCCTCGGACATGTTGCCCAGCGAGGCCGACACGCCGCCCTGCGCCGCCACGGTGTGCGAGCGGGTGGGGAAGACCTTGGACAGGCAGGCCACGGTGAGCCCGGCGCGCGAGAGTTCCAGCGCGGCGCGCAGGCCAGAGCCACCGGCCCCGACGATCACGACGTCGAACTTGCGGTGGGCGATTTTTTCTTTTGTGTAGCTCATTGGTCAGGACTCCTGCCGGGCCGCCCCAAAGGAGGCCTCGCCCCCGCGGGGGGCAGCGATTACGTGAAACGAAGAGCGTGGGGGCAGCATCACACTCTCCAAAGGACTTGGATGGTCCAACCCGCGCAGCCCACCAGCCAGACGATGGTGAAAATCTGCAGAGCAAGGCGGATGCCGACGGGCTGGACGTAGTCCATCCACACGTCGCGCATGCCGACCCACACGTGGTAGAGCAGGGCCGCGATGACGGCGAAGGTGAGGACCTTCATCCACTGCGAGGCGAAGATGCCGGCCCACTTGTCGTAGCCGATGGGGCCACTGGTCAGCAGCAGCTGCGCCAGGACGATGATCGTGAAGAGCGCCATGAGGGCGCCGGTGATGCGCTGCGAGAGCCAGTCGCGAAGGCCGTAGTGCGCGCCGACGACGACGCGCTTGGAGCCGTAGTTCACTGCCATGATGAATGTGCTCCGTTGATCAGTAGAGGCCGAAGAGCTTGGCGCCCAGGACGACGGTGAGCAGCACGCTCAGGGCCAGGGTGACGATGGCGGAGGTCTTGCCGAACTCCTTGGTCACGGCCGCGTGGCTGACGTCCATCCACAGGTGGCGCAGGCCGGCGATGAAGTGGTGCAGGTAGGCCCAGATCAGCGCCAGCGCCACCAGCTTGAGGAACCACCCCGGAACGAAACCAAGGCCGCTGTTGAAGGCGGCCTTGAACTTGGCGAACGAGATTTCGGAAGAGACGGAGGTGTCGAACATCCAGATGATGAACGGCAGCAGCAGGAACATCAGCACGCCGCTCACGCGATGCAGGATCGACACGATGCCGGCCGGCGGCAGCCGGTAGGTGGTGAGGTCGGTGATCGCGTTGATGTTTCGGAACTCGCGGCGTGGCCGTGAGGAGGATGCAAGCTCTGTCATGGGGGGATGGCTTTCGTGTTTATTGAGGAAGCGGCTTGTTCTTCAGGCGAAATGCAAACAACGCAAAATTCTATTGCAATGCACCATGACGCAACGGTCGCGCCGGGCTCATCGCACCAACTTGCTCGACTGCTATCGGTTTGATAGCTGGAGGCGCCCGTCCCTTGGGCGCTGCGGCCCTTTTTCTTTTGAGGCGTGCATCAGCCCAGGTCGTTGCGATAGTGGTGCGTGTCGGTGCGGTACAGGCCGCGTCGCAGCTCCATCGGCGTGTCGTGGTAGGTGTGGGCGACGCGCTCCACACTCAGCAGCGGCGTGGCCGTGTCGACATCGAGCAGCCGTGCCTGCTGTGCATCGGGCAGCACGGCGCGCAGCTTTTCTTCGGCGCGCACCATGCGCACGCCGAACTCGGTTTCGAAGAGCGCGTACATCGGTCCGTGCCACTGCGTGAGTCGTTCGGCCGTGAGTCCCTTGAAGGGGGTGCCCGGAAGCCACAGGTCTTCCAGGATGGTCGGCACGCCGCCGTAGGCCAGCACGCGTCGCGCCTGCAGCACCGGGTCGCCGGTGCGCAATGCCAGGGCGCGTGCCACCTCGGCACTTGCGCGCTGGCGCCGGCAGTCGACGATGGTGCGTTCGGCGGGGCCTTCGTGGTTCAGGTCGCCGCTGTCGGGCACCAGCTTGAGAAAGCGGTACTGCACATGCTGTTCGGCATGGGTCGCCACAAAGGTGCCCTTGCCCTGGCGCCGCACGACCAGGTTCTCGGCGGAAAGCTCGTCGATGGCCTTGCGCACGGTGCCCTGGCTCACACGGTAGCGGGCCGCCAGTTCGATCTCGCTGGGGATGGGCTCGCCCGGCTTCCACTCGCCCGCCTGCAGGCTTTGCAGGATCAAGGCCTTGATCTGCTGGTACAGCGGGCTGAACGAGGGCGTGCTCGCCTCGGCGATGGCGGGGGGTGGGGGCATGAGCTTGGATCGCGACTGTGCCGGCATGCGGTGTGCGATGCCGGTCGGTCGTCTGGGCATATCTTATATAAGACATAAGACAAGCGCCATCGATTGAGCCTAGAATGTTCGATGGTTTCCGCGCGCAAGCGGGCCATGCACGGCGTCATGTCGTGGGCTCCCCGCGCCGGGATTGCAGCGTTTCGGCGGTCCTTCTGCTTTGATTCATCAGCCAGAAGGGCCGCGCGCCGTTTCCTTCTTACCTTCTGGAGTCTTCCCATGAGCAAAAAGCCCGTCCGCGTTGCCGTCACCGGCGCTGCAGGTCAAATCGGTTACGCCCTCCTGTTCCGCATTGCCTCGGGCGAAATGCTCGGCAAGGACCAGCCGGTCATCCTGCAACTGCTGGAGATCCCCGACGAGAAGGCCCAGAAGGCGCTCAAGGGCGTGATCATGGAACTGGAAGACTGCGCCTTCCCGCTGCTGGCCGGCGTGGTGCCGACCGGTGACCCGGAAGTGGCCTTCAAGGACGCCGACTATGCCCTGTTGGTCGGTGCCCGTCCGCGCGGCCCCGGCATGGAGCGCGCCGACCTGCTGGCCGCCAACGCCCAGATCTTCACGGCCCAGGGCAAGGCGCTCGACAAGGTCGCCAGCCGCGACGTCAAGGTCCTGGTTGTCGGCAACCCCGCCAACACCAACGCCTACATCGCCATGAAGAGCGCGCCCAGCCTGCCGCGCGAGAACTTCACCGCCATGCTGCGCCTGGACCACAACCGTGCCGCCAGCCAGATCGCTGCCAAGACCGGCGGCAAGGTCGGCGAGATCGAGAAGCTCACCGTGTGGGGCAACCATTCGCCCACGATGTACGCCGACTACCGCTTCGCCTCCATCGGCGGCAAGTCGGTCAAGGACACCATCAACGACCAGGTCTGGAATGAGACCGTCTTCCTGCCGACCGTCGGCAAGCGCGGCGCGGCCATCATCGAGGCGCGCGGCCTGTCCTCGGCTGCCTCGGCGGCCAACGCGGCCATCGACCACATGCGCGATTGGGCCCTGGGCTCCAACGGCAAGTGGGTCACCATGGGCGTGCCGTCCAACGGCGAGTACGGCATCCCCAAGGACGTGATCTTCGGCTTCCCGGTCACGACCGAGAACGGCAAGTACAAGATCGTCGAGGGCCTGCCGATCGACGAGTTCAGCCAGAAGTGCATCGACAAGACCCTGGCCGAGCTGCAGGGCGAGCAGGACGGCGTCAAGCACCTGCTCTGAGAGAACGCCATGGCCGAGTGGAACCCCAAGCTCTACCGACGCTATGAAGACGAGCGCACGCGCCCGGCGGCCGAGTTGCTGGCGCGGGTTCCCTTGGCCACGGCTGCCCGCGTGGTCGACCTGGGCTGCGGCCCGGGCAACTCCACCGAGCTGCTGGTGCGGCGCTTCCCGCAGGCGCAGGTCATCGGCACCGACAACTCCGAGGCGATGCTTGTCAGCGCCCGCGAGCGGCTGCCGCAGGCCCGCTTCGAGCTGAGCGACATCGCCACCTGGACGCCAGCCGCGGACGCCGGCGCGCCGGATCTCATCTATGCCAACGCCGCCCTGCAGTGGGTGCCCGACCACGAAACGCTGATTCCGCGCCTCTTCGCGGCGCTGGCGCCGGGCGGCGTGCTCGCCGTCCAGATGCCCGACAACCGCGCCGAGCCCACGCACCGCCTCATGCGCGAGCTGGCGTCCGAAGCCCCGTGGACGGAGCCGATCGGCGACTACACGCGCCTGCGCACAGAACTGCTGGGCATCGGTGGCTACTACGACCTGCTGGCGCCGTTGGCGGCGGAGGTCGATGTCTGGCACACCGTGTACCAGCACCGGATGGACTCGGCAGCCGCCATCGTCGAATGGGTGCGCGCCACCGGGCTGCGGCCCTTCATCGATCCGCTGTCGCCCGAGCTGCGGGCGAGCTACCTGGCCGAGTACGAGCGCCGCATCGATGCGGCCTACCCCGTGCGCACGGACGGCAAGCGCCTGCTGGCCTTCCCGCGCATGTTCGTCGTGGCGCGCAAGGCGGCATGACGACAGCAGCCCGGGCCCATCCCGCCGAGGTGCTGCTCGGGGCGCAGGCCGGCGCCGTGAGCCTGCCGGTGTGCGACCACTACAGCGGCGTCGAGGTGCGCATGCGCAAGAGCCTCGCGCTGCAAGCCGAGATGGCCGAGGAGTTCGGCGCCTGCGTCTTCGATGTCACGCTCGACTGCGAGGACGGTGCGCCCGTGGGCGGCGAGGCCGAGCATGCGCAGCTCGTCACCGCACTGGCACTCGCCGCGGCGCCGGGCATGCGCGTCGGCGTGCGTGTGCACCCGGTCGACCATGCGGCTTTCGACGCCGACGTGGCCACCATCGCCGGCCGTGCAGGCGACCGGCTCAGCCACCTGATGGTGCCGAAGGTCGAGCGGCTGGCCGACGTGGTGCGCGCGGCCGCGGCGCTGGACGCGGCCGGCGCTGCCGATCTGCCTTTGCACGTCCTCATCGAGTCGCCGCTGGCGGTGCGGCATGCCTTCGACATCGCCGCCCACCCGCGCGTGCAGTCGCTCAGTTTCGGCTTGATGGATTTCGTCTCGGCCCACGCGGGGGCCATCCCGGCCGACGGCATGGGGGTGGCGGGTCAGTTCTCGCACCCGCTGGTGGTGCGCGCCAAGCTCGAGATCGCTTCGGCCGCCCACGCCTTCGGCAAGGTGCCCTCTCACTGCGTCGTCACCGAATTCCGCGATGCGCGGGCCCTTCGCACGGCAGCGCGCCGCGCCAGCCGGGAGTTCGGCTACACGCGCATGTGGAGCATCCATCCGGACCAGATCCGTCCCATCCTCGAGGCCTTTGCGCCCGACGAGGAACAGATTCACATTGCTACAAAAATAATAGCTGCCGCCGCCGGTGCAGACTGGGCTCCGGTCCAGTTTGATGGCACATTGCACGACCGCGCGAGCTACCGCCATTTCTGGCAGGTGCTGGCGCGTGCGCACGCCACCGGGCGTGCGCTGCCGTCCGAAGCGAAGTCGTGGTTCGCGCCCGCCGCTGCGGAAAACTGATGCACCCCATTCACGCCCAAGGAAGCCCCCTCATGAAGACGCTCGCCCTCCTCGTTGCCGCCGCAGTCGTCCTGCCGTTCGCCGCTTCGGCGCAGAGCAGCAGCACGGCCAAGCCGGCCGCCAAGACCACCCAGAAGTCCACCAAGCCGGCCCCGAAGAAGAAGGCCCCCATCGCGCGCAGCGCCGCCAAGGCGGTCGAGGAAGTCACGCCCATCGCGGACGACCCGAGCGTGGTGCTGACCGAAGCCGAACTGGCCGTGGCGCAGAAGGTGTTCACCGGCAAGATCCAGTGCGAACTGGGCGCCGACGTGACCGTGGCCGCCGACGACAAGAAGCCCGGCTTCTTCACCGTGTCGACCAAGGGCGCGCGCTATCGCATGCACCCGGTCGAAAGCCGCACCGGCGCCATCCGCCTCGAGGACGCGCGCGCCGGGGCCATGTGGCTCCAGCTGGGCAACAAATCCATGCTGATGAACCAGAAGCAGGGCATCCGCCTCGCCGACGAATGCCAGTCGCCGGCGCAGCTCGCCTTTGCCGACGAAATGAAGAAGAACCCGCCCAAGGCGCTGTTCGACGGCGCCGACGCCCCGAAGAAATAACCCGCGATTTCGCCCCACGCCGGCGGCGCGCGTCTTGCTTGCGCTGCCGCCAGCCCGTTCCCGGAGAAAAGAAGATGTTGCAAGCCTATGTTGACCACGTTGCCGAGCGCGCCGCGCTGGGCATTCCGCCGCTGCCGCTGTCGGCCAAGCAGACCAGCGAGCTCATCGAACTGCTGAAAAACGCTTCCACCAAGGACGGCGAATTCCTGCTCAACCTGCTGACGCACCGCGTGCCGGCGGGCGTGGACGACGCCGCCAAGGTCAAGGCCAGCTACCTGGCCGCCGTGGCGCACGGCACCGAGAAGAACGCGCTGATCTCGCGGGCGCACGCCACCGAACTGCTGGGCACCATGCTGGGGGGCTACAACATCGGCCCGCTGATCGACCTGCTCAAGGACGCCGAAGTCGGCGCCGTGGCGGCCGAGGGCCTGAAGAAGACGCTGCTGATGTTCGACCAGTTCCATGACGTCAAGGAACTGGCCGATGCCGGCAACGCCCATGCCCAGGCCGTGCTGCAGAGCTGGGCCGATGCCGAGTGGTTCACCAGCCGTCCCGAAGTGCCGCAAAGCATCACCTTCACCGTGTTCAAGGTGCCCGGCGAGACCAACACCGACGACCTGTCGCCGGCGCCCGATGCCACGACGCGGCCGGACATCCCGATGCACGCCCTGGCGATGCTGAAGAACAAGCGCGAAGGCGCGCCCTTCGAGCCCGAGGAAGACGGCAAGCGTGGCCCGGTCAAGTTCATCCAGGACCTGGTGGCCCGCGGCCTGCCGGTGGCGTACGTCGGCGACGTGGTGGGTACCGGGTCATCGCGCAAGTCGGCCACCAACAGCGTGCTGTGGTTCACTGGCGAGGACATCCCCTACATCCCGAACAAGCGTTTCGGCGGCATCTGCCTGGGCAACAAGATCGCCCCGATCTTCTACAACACGATGGAAGACGCCGGCTCGCTGCCCATCGAGCTGGACGTGAGCCAGATGAACATGGGCGACACCATCGAGCTGCGCCCCTACGAAGGCAAGGCCCTCAAGGACGGCCAGGTCATCGCCGAGTTCAAGGTCAAGAGCGAGGTGCTCTTCGACGAAGTGCGCGCCGGTGGCCGCATTCCGCTGATCATCGGCCGCGGCCTCACCGCCAAGGCGCGCGAGGCGCTGGGCCTGCCGGTGTCGACGCTGTTCCGCCTGCCGCAGGCCCCGGTCGACAGCGGCAAGGGCTTCTCGCTGGCCCAGAAGATGGTCGGCCGCGCCTGCGGCCTGCCCGAAGGCCAGGGCGTGCGCCCCGGTACCTACTGCGAACCCAAGATGACTTCGGTGGGCAGCCAGGACACCACCGGCCCCATGACCCGCGACGAGCTGAAGGACCTGGCCTGCCTGGGCTTCTCGGCCGACCTCGTCATGCAGTCGTTCTGCCACACCGCCGCCTACCCCAAGAAGGTGGACGTGAAGATGCACCACGAGCTGCCCGACTTCATCAGCACCCGCGGCGGCATTTCGCTGCGTCCGGGCGACGGCGTGATCCATTCCTGGCTCAACCGCCTGCTCACGCCCGACACCGTCGGCACCGGCGGCGACAGCCACACGCGCTTCCCGATCGGCATCAGCTTCCCGGCCGGCTCCGGCCTGGTGGCCTTCGCGGCTGCCACCGGCGTGATGCCGCTGGACATGCCCGAATCGGTGCTGGTGCGCTTCAAGGGCAAGATGCAGCCCGGCGTCACGCTGCGCGACCTGGTCAACGCCATTCCGCTGTACGCCATTAAGCAGGGCCTGCTCACCGTCGAGAAGAAGGGCAAGAAGAACATCTTCTCCGGCCGCATCCTCGAGATCGAGGGCCTGCCCGACCTGAAGGTGGAACAGGCCTTCGAGCTGTCCGACGCCAGCGCCGAGCGCTCCGCGGCCGGCTGCACCGTGCACCTGAACAAGGCGCCGATCATCGAGTACCTCAACAGCAACATCACGCTGATGCGCTGGATGATCGCCAACGGCTACGCCGACGCCCGTACGCTGGCGCGCCGCATCGCCGCTCAGGAAGCCTGGCTGAAAGACCCGCAATTGCTGCAGCCCGACGCGGACGCCGAGTACGCGGCCGTGATCGAGATCGACCTGGCCGACATCCACGAGCCCATCGTGGCCTGCCCGAACGACCCCGACGACGTGAAGACCCTGTCCGACGTGGCCGGTGCGCAGATCGACGAGGTCTTCATCGGCTCGTGCATGACCAACATCGGTCACTTCCGCGCAGCGTCGAAGCTGCTCGAGGGCAAGCGCGACATCCCGGTCAAGCTGTGGATCGCGCCGCCGACCAAGATGGACGCGCACCAGCTCACCGAAGAGGGCCACTACGGCGTCTTCGGCAACGCCGGTGCACGCACCGAGATGCCGGGCTGCTCGCTGTGCATGGGCAACCAGGCCCAGGTGCGCGAGGGCGCCACGGTCATGTCGACCAGCACCCGCAACTTCCCCAATCGCCTGGGCAAGAACACCAACGTGTACCTGGGCAGTGCGGAACTGGCGTCGATATGCTCCAAGCTGGGCCGCATCCCGACCAAGGCCGAGTACATGGCGGACATCGGCGTCATCAACAGCAATGGCGACAAGATCTACCAGTACCTGAACTTCGACCAGATCCAGGAGTTCAAGGAAGCGGCCGACGGCGTAGCGGCCTGAAGCCGAGCCTTTCCATGACGCAGCCGGCATGCCCGGTTGCGACTTCGACGCCGGCGTTGGATCACCCAACGCCGGCATGGCTCACGGCCGATCGATCTTGCGGTGCTCGCCGAGGTTGGGCGGTGCATCGCCCGTCACGGCCGCCCTGGCGATCTTGAGCAACTGCGATACCTTGCTCTCGGTCACGTCCCAGAATTCGGCGCTCTCGATGCGTACCGCGAGCAGTCCCAGGTTCGGATCGTCCGCGCCGGCCGGGAACCAGGCCTTGGCCGCGCTGTTGAACAGCGCACGCTTCAAGGCATCGTCCTCGACCAGAGCGGCGCGGCCCGCCACCGAGACGTAGCTGTCGTCGTCCGGGTTGGCGTAGGCAACGTTCACCGCATCGTCGTGCGGCACGTGCTTCGCGATCTCACCGTCCTTCGGCACGAAGAAATACAGGGTGGCGTCCTCGTCCACCGACCGGTTCTGCGTCGTCAGCGGATGGCTGTGCAGCAGGCCATCGTCGCCATGACGGTGGGTGAACATGCCGAAACGGGTGTCCTTGATCAGTTCCCACAGGCGGGCGTGGTCTGCGGTGTCGGTGGGCATGGTCGAAACTCCTCTCGATCGGTTCTGGGTGAAGGGATGGGTGAAGCTTCACCCTATGCCCTGTCCATCCCCGGTCAGTCGCCCGCCGCCGCGTGCGCGTGTGCGCGCCCGCCGACCCCCATGTCGGAGACGGAGGGCGCCACGTGTGCACGCGCGCTGCGGTGGCGCACGGCCGCGCCTTCCCGACGGGCCGGGCTCAGCTCTTGAAGAACGCCAGCAGGTCCGGATTGATCACGTCGGCGTGCGTGGTCAGCATCCCGTGCGGGTAGCCCTTGTAGACCTTGAGCGTGCCGTTCTTGAGCAGCTTGATCGACTTCAGCGCCGCGTCGGCGATCGGCACGATCTGGTCGTCGTCGCCGTGCATCACCAGCGTGGGGATGGTGATGGCCTGCAGGTCCGCCGTCTGGTCGGTTTCAGAGAAGGCCTTGATGCCGTCGTAGTGGGCCTTGGCGCTGCCCATCATGCCCTGGCGCCACCAGTTCTGCGCCACGCCCTGCGACACCTTCGCACCCTCGCGGTTGAAGCCGTAGAAGGGGCCCGAGGCCACGTCGAGGAACAGTTGCGCGCGGTTGTCGGCCACGCCCTTGCGAAAACCGTCGAACACCTCGATCGGCAGGCCCTCGGGGTTGCTGGCCGTCTTGAGCATCAGCGGCGGCACGGCGCTCACCAGCACCGCCTTGGCGGCGCGGCCGCTGGGCTGGCCGTGCTTGGCCACGTAGCGCGCCACCTCGCCGCCGCCGGTCGAATGGCCGACGTGGAAGACCTTCTTGAGGTCCAGCGCCTCGACCACCGCGAACGCGTCGGCGGCGTAGTGGTCCATGTCGTGGCCTTCGCTCACCTGCGTGGAGCGGCCGTGGCCGCGGCGGTCGTGCGCGATCACGCGGTAGCCGCGCTGCACGAAGTACAGCAGCTGCGCGTCCCAGTCGTCGCTCGACAGCGGCCAGCCGTGGTGGAACATGATGGGCTGGCCGTCGCGCGGTCCCCAGTCCTTGAAGAAGATCTCGACGCCGTCCTTGGTGGTGACCGTGCTCATGGCTTTCTTTCCTTGGTGGTTGCGCGCACGGTGCGCGCGGGGGGGTGAATCGGCAGCCTGGGCGAGGGCGGGCAGGCCGGCCAGCGAGGCAGCGGCCGCGCTGCCCAGGAGCAGGCGTCGCCGGCCATCGTCGATCTCGCGGGGCGCTTGGTTGTCGTTCATTCTTCCGGTTCCTGGCAAGTTCCGTCGCGTAAGCGGATGTTGGCGAGGCGGGCGCTCAGCCCTGCACGGCGCGCACTGCGTCGAGGATCACGTCCGCCACCGCCTGCGGCTGCGAGAGCAGCGACATGTGGCTCGCGGCGAGTTCAGTCGTGCGGGCCTTCAGGCGGGCCACCAGTTCGTGCTGCAACTCGACGCTCACGGCCCGGTCATCGGTCGACAGCACATACCAGTTCGGGCGCGTCTGCCAGGCGGCCTGCGTCACCTTGTCGCCGAAGGTGCTCGCGCCGAGCGGCGGCGACACGGCGGCCAGCACGCGCGCCTCTTCCGCGGGCAGGTCCTGGGCCACGTTGTGCAGAAAGCCGTCGACGCTCATGACCAGGCTGCCCGTGGTGTCGGCCGACACGGTCGACAGCCCGGGCGGCGCGGGATGGGCCGCGACCTGATCGCCGGTGGATTCGCCTACGTCCGGCGCGAAAGCCGCGACGTAGACCAGCGCCTTCACCTTCGGGTCGTTGCCCGCCTCGGTGATGACGGTGCCGCCCCAGCTGTGGCCGACCAGCACCACCGGCCCGGACGCCTGGTCGAGTGCGTGGTGGGTGGCCGCGACGTCGGCCGCGAGGGAGGTCGTGGGGTTCTGCACCGCCTTCACCGGGACGCCAGCGCGCTGCAGGAGGGGAATCACCCGGGCCCAGCTCGAGGCGTCGGCCCAGGCGCCGTGGACGAGGATGACGGTGGGTGAGGGCGTGGAGGAGGGCATGGCGGGTCCTGGGTCGGAATGAACGCCTGCCTGGTGCGCGCCGCTTCGATCCGTGCCGGACGCGCACCCGGCCGAGGCGCGGGAAGGCCCGTACTGTCTTTGCCTGCCGCCATCGCGTCTTGCAGAAAATTCTGCGGATATGGATGTTTGCCGCGCCCGCATGCGGTCGGTGCGCCGGCCGGGCGCACGGCCGCGCAGACGCGGCGAGGCCGCGCCGCGTCAGGGGGGCGCCGAGCCCTCCACGGATTGGTAACGAACGTGACGATTTCGGCTGCAGCGCCCGACTGGCGGGCGCTGCAGGCCGATTGCACTTTCGCCAAGAAGGCGGGAAAAGTCTCAGGCCAGCAGGTCGGCGAGGGTGCGCGCGATCACCTGGGTGGCGCGGCGCAGGTCCTCGAGGTCGATGCGCTCGTCGTTGCGCTTGGCGTGCGACTCCAGCACGGTGCGCGGACCGGCACCGTAGATCACGCCGGGGATGCCCGCCTCGCCGTACAGCCGCACGTCGGTGTACAGCGGCGTGCCCATCGCCGGAATGGGCTGGCCGAAGAGTTCGGCGCCGTGCTTCTGGATCGCGTCGACCAGCGGCCGGTTGCCGGGCAGCGGCTTCATCGAATTGGCCAGCAGCAGGCGCTTGACCTCGACCATGATGCCGCCCGCCGGCGTCGTGAACTCCGCCGCAGCCTTCTCGATCACCGCGCGGATGTCGGCCTCGACCTCGGCCGGGTTCTCCTCGGGGATCATGCGGCGATCGAGCTTGAACATGACCTTGCCGGGCACCACGTTGGTGTTGGTGCCGCCCTCGATGCGGCCGACGTTGAGATAGGGGTGCGTGATGCCCTCGACCTTCGACGTCACCTCACGGTAGCGCGTGTTCTGTGCGTACAGCGCGTTGAGGATGTGCACCGCGCCCTGCAGCGCGTCGACGCCGGTGGCCGGGATGGCGGCGTGCGCCATCTTGCCGTGCACCGTCACCTCCATCTGGAGGCAGCCGTTGTGGGCCGTCACCACCTCGTAGCTGAAGCCGGCGGCGATCATCAGGTCGGGCTTCGTCAGTCCCTTCTTCAGGAGCCAGCCCGGGCCGAGCAGGCCGCCGAATTCCTCGTCGTAGGTGAAGTGCAGCTCCACGCTGCCCTTCGTCGGCCTGGCGACGGCCTCGAGCGCGCGCACCGCGAAGGTGAAGCTCGCGAAGTCGCTCTTGCTCACCGCGGCCGCGCGGCCGAAGAGCTGGCCGTTCTCGATCTCGCCGCCGTAGGGGTCGTGCGTCCAGCCCTCGCCGGGCGGCACCACGTCACCGTGGGCGTTCAGGGCGACGGTGCGGCCGGCGTCACCATATTTGCGGCGCACGATCAGGTTGGTGATCGACTCCAGGCCGTAGTCCTGCACCTCCTGCGCCGGCACGGCATGCTTCTCGGCGTCGAAGCCCCAGGCGGCGATCAGTTCGGCCGTGCGATCGGCGTGCGGCGCGTTGTTGCCGGGCGGCGTGTCGGTGGGCACGCGCACCAGCTCCTGCAGGAAGGCCACCTCCTCGTCGAAGTGGGCGTCGATCCAGGCGTCGAGTCTTGAGTAGTCGGTCATGGCTTTTCGGTCTTTTTCCCTCTCCCTCTGGGAGAGGGCAGGGTGAGGGCTCGCGGCGATGGGGAGGGGCGAACGGTCGATGCGTCGTGGCCCCTCACCCCAACCCTCTCCCCAGCGGGGATAGGGAGTAATCAGGGCTGTTCCAGCGCCAGGTTGTCCAGCAGGCGCTGGAAGGCTTCCACGGCGAGCTGCATGTCGTCGTTGGTGCTCATCTCGAGCGGGTTGTGGCTGATGCCGGAGTTGATGCCGCGCACGAAGAGCATGGCCTGCGGCATCACCTCGTGCAGCTTCATCGCATCGTGGCCGGCGCCGCTGGGCATGCGAAACAGCGGCACGCCCAGGGCGTCGACGGCTTGCTCCCAGCGCTTCTGCCAGGCCGGGTCGCTCGGCGCGGCGCTGGCGCGCATCGTCTCTTCGAGCGTGTAGCGCACGCCGCGGCGCGCGCAGATGTCCGCGAGGGCCGCCAGCACGTCGCCCACCACGGCGTCGCGCTGCGCATCGTGAGGCGCGCGGATGTCCAGGCTGAACCTGCAGTTGCCGGGCACCACGTTGATCGAGCCGTTGGGCACCTGCAGCATGCCGACGGTGGCGACCGAGTCGCGGTCCTTGCCGGCGCGCGCCTCGGCGAAGAGGATCAGTTCGGCCACGGCGCAGGCCGCGTCGCGCCGGCGGTCCATCGGCGTGGTGCCGGCGTGGCTCGCCATGCCGATCACCTCGCCGACGAATCGCACGCTGCCGTTGATCGATGTGACGATGCCCAGCGGCAGGTCCAGCTCGTTGAGCACCGGCCCCTGTTCGATGTGCACCTCGACGAAGCCGAGGTACTTCGACGGCTCGCGCTGGATCTTCGCAATCTCGTCCAGCTTCAGCCCCGCATGCGCCATCGCCTCGCGCATGGTCACGCCGTCGGCGTCCTGCTGGTCCAGCCAGGCCGGGTTGAAATGGCCGATCAGCGCGCCCGAGCCGAGGAAGGTGGCCTTGTAGCGCTGGCCTTCCTCCTCCGCGAAACCCACCACCTCGAAGGCGAAGGGCAGGCGGCGGCCCTGCTTCTTCAGTTCTCGCACGCAGGCCATCGGCACGAAGATGCCGAGTCGGCCGTCGTACTTACCGCCGTTGCGCACGGTGTCGTAGTGGCTGCCGGTCAGCAGCGTCTTCGCGCCCGGCGTGGCCGCTTCGTAACGGCCGACCACGTTGCCCACGGCGTCGATCTCCACGCTGTCGAAGCCGCAGGCGCGCATGTCGGCCGCGATCTGCGCCGCGGCGGCGCGGTGCGCGTCGGTGAGGTAGGTGACGGTGAGCTGGCCCAGCTCGGCGTAGCCCGGGTCGGTGTGCACCGACAGCGCCTCCTGCCAGTCCCACACCACGTTGCCCAGTTCGGGCGAGACGCCGAACTTGTCGTTGAGCCGGATCTCGGCGATGCGGTGGATGTTGCGCAGCGACTCGGCGCGCTCGAAGTCCGGGTGGTGGTGCAGCCGGCGCTCGAAGGTGGCGATGATCTCCTTCTTCATGAGGCCAGTGCCGCGCGGCCCGCGCACCGCCAGGATGAAGGGGAAGCCGAACTTCTCGCCATAGGCCTGGTTGAGCGTGCGGATGTGCGCCAGCTCCTCGGCCGTGCAGTTCGTCAGGCCCGCCTTGCCCTGCTCGTTGGTCGACTCGGCCGTGAGCGTGTTGGCCTCCATCTGCTTGCCCGCGAGCTCCGGGTGCATGCGGATCAGCGTGAGCTGCTGCTCCGCCGGCGCGGTGGACACGGCCTGCGCCATCGCGTGCTTGAGGTGCTGCAGCGAGCGGAAGGGGCGCGTGGCGATCGCCTTCTCGGCCACCCAGGGCGAGTGCTCGTAGGTGCCGTCGAGCAGCGCGACCGCCTCGGACGCGCTGGCGGCGTTGAGTTGTTCGATGGTGATGGGCATGTCAGGCTTTCGGCTGGGGCTGGTACGGGTGCACCTTCTTCCAGTGCTGCGCGATGTCGATGCGGCGGCAGATCCAAACCCGCTCGTGCTTCTGGATGTGGTCCAGGAAGCGCTGCAGCGCGCCGATGCGGCCCGGCTTGCCGAGCAGGCGGCAGTGCATGCCGATGCTCATCATCTTGGGCGCGTCCTCGCCCTCGGCATAGAGCGCGTCGAAGCTGTCGCGCAGGTAGGTGAAGAAGTGTTCGCCGGTGTTGAAGCCCTGCGCCTGCACGAAGCGCATGTCGTTGCAATCGAGCGAGTAGGGCACCACCAGGTGGGGCGCAACGCTGCCGTCGGTCTTGGTGACTTCGGTCCAGAAGGGCAGATCGTCGCCGTAGTAGTCGCTGTCGTACTCGTAGTCGCCACGGTCCACCACCAGGCGGCGGGTGTTGGGGCTGTCGCGGCCGGTGTACCAGCCCTGCGGCCACTGGCCGCCGGTCATGTCGCGCAGCACGTGCGTGGCCAGCTCCATGTGGCGGCGCTCGTAGCTCTCGGGGATGTTCTGGTAGTGGATCCAGCGCAGGCCGTGGTTGGCGATCTCGTAGCCGTTCTTCACGAACACCTGCAGGAGTTCGGGGTAGCGCTGCACCGCCATGCCCACCGCGAAGATGGTCATCGGCAGGCCGCGCTTCTCGAACTCGCGCAGGATGCGCCACACGCCGGCGCGCGAGCCGTACTCGTACATCGACTCCATGGTCATGTGGCGGTTCTCGTAGGCCGCGGCCGTGACCATTTCCGACAGGAAGGTCTCGGTGGCCGCATCGCCGTGCAGCGGGCTGTTCTCGCCGCCTTCCTCGTAGTTGAGGACGAAGTTCACTGCGATCTTCGCGCGGCCGGGCCACTGGGCATGCGGCACGTCGCGGCCGTAGCCGACCATGTCGCGGGGGTAGGGCGGGTTGCTGGTGTCTTCACTCATGTCGATCGGCTTTCTCGAAGGCGGAAGGGGGTCAGAGGCTGAGAGTTTTTTGGCCGCGCCCGAAAGGCACGTCAAGACGCCCCGGATCGAGGCGCAAAGCGCAGCCATAGCTCGGGCTATGGCGAGCATTTGCAACGACGAGTCGGGGTTTGGCGTGCAAGGCGGGCATGGACAAAAGACTCTCAGCCTCTCAGGACAGGGCGAGCGACACGTCGCTCGTCGGCACCTTGCGGTCGAAGGTCAGGTTGGCCTCGACGTTCAGCAGGTGGTCGGTCATCAGGCGCACGGCGCGTTCCTCGTCCTTGGCCGCCAGGGCCCTGACGATGTCGGCGTGCTCGTCGTTGGAGTGCTCGGCGGCGCTGGAGCTCTGGTACATCAGCGTGATGAGCGCGCAGCGCGAGATCAGCTCGCCCAGCATCTGCGCCAGCACCTGGTTGCCCATGAGTTCGGCCATGCGCACGTGGAAGTCGCCGAGCAGTTCGGTGCGGCCGGAGACGTCCTCGCCGGCCACGGCGGACCGTTCGAGCGCGACGTGCTCCTTCAGCGCCTTGATCTTGGCGGGGGTGACGGTGCGCACGAACTCGCGCGTCATCGCGGCCTCGAGCATGCGGCGCACCGCGAAGACCTGCCGCGCCTCGTCGGCCGCCGGTGCAGCCACGAAGGCGCCGCGCGCGGGCTCCAGCCGGATCAGCCGGTTCTGCGACAGCTGGAACAACGCTTGGCGCACCAGCGTGCGCGAAACGCCGAAGTGGTCGGCCAGCTTCTGCTCGGCGAGCTTGCTCCCCGGCTGCAGCCGGTGCTCCACAATGGCCTTGGTCAGGGCATCGACGATCGCGCGGGTCGTGGTCGGCTCCATGCGGGGCATGATAGTGCTGCACGGCAAATCTGTATACACTTTTGTCGACCGAACTTCATCATCGAATCTTTAGTCAGCAAGGAGTAGCCCCATGGGCCTGAGCACCCACGTACTGGACACGATGCACGGCTGCCCCGCTGCGGGCATGGACGTCGCGCTCTACACCACCGATGGCGAGGCCGCCACGCTGGTGCGCCGCTTCACGCTGAACCACGACGGGCGCAGCGATGCGCCGCTGTACGACAGCAGCACGCTCAAGGTCGGCACCTACCGGCTGGTGTTCGATGTCGCGGGCTACTTCAAGGCGCGCGGCGTCGAGCTGCCGCGGCCCAACTTCCTGAACAGGGTGGCGCTGGACTTCGGCGTGGCGCACACCGACCAGCACTACCACGTGCCCCTGCTGGTGAGCCCGTGGAGCTACTCCACCTACCGCGGTTCCTGAGCGGATTTCATGGCCGAATCGGGCTGCAGCGCCCGCGGTACGGGCGGCACCAGCTATCGTTTCGATAGCAAATTGGCTTCAGGGCGCGGCCTGCAGCTGGCCTTCGCTCAACGTGTCGAGCTGAAAGCGGCCACTCTCGTCCCAGAGCCAGGTGTCGGTCCACACGACGGCGCCGAGCCGCGGCGACACCGGGTACGGCGCCGCCGCGAGCACCGTGCGCTCGATGCCGGCGATGGCGTCGGGTGCATGCTGCGGCGCGCGCAGCCAGTGCAGCGATTTCACCTGCCCGGCCGAATCGATGCCCACCTGCAGTGTGCCGATGGCGTACAACAGCGGCGGCAGCTGGCCGCGGTAGATCCGGCTGCTGTTGAGCGCATAGATGTGGCGCGCCGCATCGCGCCGGTAGTCGCGCGCGCTGGCGGCGCTGGAGCTGGCCGGGCGCCCGCCCGAGGCGGTGGGGGCAGCATCGGACAACTGGCCGGGGACCTTGCCGCCAGTGCCGCAACCGGCGAGCCACAGGGCAGTGAGCAAGGCTGCGCCCATCGAGAGGCGGCGGATCGAGGGGAACGAACGAATCATGCGCGGCGTTATACCTGCTGGTCGCCAGCGCGCGGTGACGGAAGGTGTCGTGCATGAACGCAGCGCCGGGCCGCCCCCAGCAAGTTCGCGCCCCCTTGGGAGGCAGACAGGACACGCAGTCCCGAGCGAGGGGGCCATCATGAACGCCGGTGTGGGAGCCCTCGACGACTGCCTGGCGCGGCTCGCGCGCGAGGACGGCGTGCTGGTGCGCGTCGATGGCACGCAGGGCTCGGCGCCGCGCGAGGCCGGCACCTGGATGGCTGTGTGGCGCGACGCGCTCACCGGCACCATCGGGGGCGGACAGCTGGAGTTCCAGGCCATCCAGGCCGCGCGAGCGCTGCTCGAGGGCGCCGAAGGCGCACCCTGCGAGGCGGCAGCCTTGCGCTATCCGCTCGGCCCCAGCCTAGGCCAGTGCTGCGGCGGCGTCGTGTTCCTGCGCTACGAACGCATCGTCGCTGCGGACGCCAATCGCCTGCGCCGCGAACTCACAGAAAACCTGAGGCCGGTGGCGCTCTTCGGCGGCGGTCATGTGGGCGCCGCCATTGCGCGCTTGCTGTCCACGCTGCCCTATGCCGTGCGCTGGATCGACAGCCGCGACGGCGTGTTCCCGGCGGCGCTGCCCGCCCAGGTCCACACCGAGCACAGCGAGCCGGTGCAGGACGCGGTCGCCGACCTGCCGGCCGGCTCGCACGTGCTCGTCATGAGCTTCAGCCACGCCGAGGACCTGGACATCGTCATCGCCTGCCTGAAGCGCCTGCGCGAGCGCGACGACCTCCCCTACGTCGGCCTCATCGGCAGCAGGACCAAGTGGGCCACCTTCCGCCATCGGCTGGAGGCGCGCGGCTTCACCGAGGCGGAGATGGACCGCATTACCTGCCCCATCGGCATCCCGGGCATCACCGGCAAGGAGCCGGAGGTGATCGCGGTCGCGGTGGCGGCACAGTTATTGCAAATTCACGAACGGGCCTAGGGTTTCCCACAGCAGGGCGCCGATCAAAAAAATCACGATGCAAGCGCCCGAACTGTATACACTCCAGTCCACAACACGCCGCAGCGGAGCGCGATGCATCCCCACGATGCCGACGTTCGCGGCCCTTTCTCTGCTCACAGAGCCCGCGGTGGTGAGCAGGCCGGAATGCGGCGCCATGGCGCGCCGCGAGGGTTGAGCGATGGAAAGCTATTACCTCGACTGGGCCAACCTGCTGCTGCGCTGGGTCCACGTCATCACCGCGATCGCATGGATCGGCGCGTCCTTCTACTTCGTGATGCTGGACAACAGCCTCGAAAAGCCGCAGGACCAGGAGTCTCTCGACAAGGGCGTCGGCGGCGAGCAGTGGGCCGTGCACGGCGGCGGCTTCTACAACATGCAGAAGTACCTGCTGGCACCCAGGAAGCTGCCCGACCACCTGCACTGGTCGTACTGGGAGAGCTATTCCACCTGGATCTCGGGCTTCACGCTGTTCACGATGTCCTATCTGTGGAACGCGAGCACCTACCTGATCGACAAGTCCAAGATGGACTGGCAGCCCGGTGCCGCCATCGGCGTGGCGCTGGCCTTCTTCGTCGTGTTCTGGATGGTGTACGACGGCATCTGCCAGGTCTTCGGGCGCCGCAAGAACGGCGACACCATCGTCGGCGTGCTGGTCGCGCTCTTCATCGCTTTCGCCACCTGGCTGGCCTGCCAGTGGTTCGCCGGCCGCGCGGCCTTCCTGCTGGTGGGCGCCATGATGGCCACCACCATGAGCGCCAACGTGTTCTTCTGGATCATCCCCGGCCAGCGCAAGAACGTGGCGGCGCTGCGCGAAGGCAAGCCGGTCGACCCGGTGCACGGCCAGCGCGGCAAGCAGCGCAGCGTGCACAACACGTACTTCACGCTGCCGGTGCTGTTCGCGATGCTGAGCAACCACTACAGCTTCACCTACACGCACAAGTACAACTGGATCGTGCTGCTGCTCATCATGCTGGGCGGCGCGGCGATCCGGCAGTTCTTCGTGGTGCGGCACCGCTTCAAGCTGGGCAATGCGAAGAACCCGCTGCCCTATGCGCTCTTCGGCATCGCCGTGCTGGGCCTGACCATCGTGTGGATGAAGCCCGAGCCGGTGGCCGCGCCCGCGCCGTCGGCCACCGCTGCGCCGGTGGCCTATGCCGAAGTCCAGAAGGTGCTGGAGCAGCGCTGCTACATGTGCCACGGTGCCGCCGTGCAGATGAAGAACGTGCGCCTGGACACGCCCGAGCAGGTGGCGGCGCATGCACAGGCCGTCTACCAGCAGGTGGTCGTGACGAAGATCATGCCGATGAACAACGCCACCGGCATGACCGACGCCGAGCGCGCGCTGGTCGGCAAGTGGTTCAACAGCGGCGCCAAAACGAACTGAGACGCGCGCTGTGATCCTTGTCTGGCCCTCTCCCCGCTGGGGAGAGGCAGGGTGAGGGGCTTGCGGCGGTGGATGAAGCGCGGCGCAGTGCATGGGCGCAAGCCCTCACCCCAACCCTCTCCCAGAGGGAGAGGGGCCCGATGCCGCGCTCAGCGTGCGGCGTTGGCCAGTTCGACCGCCAGCCGGTTGTGGCGCTCGACCAGCGGTTCCAACTCGACGGTGGCCAGATGCCCTTTGCGCACCACCACGCGCCCGTTGACCACCGTGTACGCCGCCTGCGGGCTGGCGCACAGCAGCAGGCTGGCGACCGGGTCGTGCACCGCGCCGCCCGCGAAGCCGAGGGTGCGCAGGTCGAACAGCGCCAGGTCGGCGCACATGCCCGGCGCCAGGTGGCCGATGTCGCTGCGGCTCAGCACCTGCGCACCGCCGCGGGTGGCCACCTCGAGCACGTTGCGCGCGGTCATCTCGGCCGGGCCGTGGTCGCAGCCGAAATCCCAACGGCCATCGGGCCCGATGGCCGGGGCGTCCAGCGAGCGCCGCACGCGCGCCAGCAGCAGCGCCTGCCGCGCTTCGCCCACCATGTGGGCGCCGTCGTTGCTGGCGCTGCCGTCCACGCCCAGGCCCACGGGCACGCCGGCGTCGAGCATCTGCCGCAGCGGCGCGATGCCCGAGGCCAGGCGCATGTTGCTGCACGGGCAATGGGCGACGCCCGTGCGTGTGCGCGCAAAGAGGCCGATGCCCGGCGCGTCGAGCTTCACGCAGTGCGCGTGCCACACGTCGTCGCCCAGCCAGCCCAGGTCCTGCGCGTACTCGGCCGGCGTGCAGCCGAATTGCTCGCGCGTGTAGGCGATGTCGTGATCGTTCTCGGCCAGATGGGTGTGCAGGCGCACCTTGTAGGCCCGCGCGAGCCGGGCCGACTCGCGCATCAGGTCGCGGCTCACCGAGAAGGGCGAGCACGGCGCCACGGCCACGTTCACCATCGCGCCGTGCGCGCGGTCGTGCCAGCGCTCGATGAGGCGCTGCGTCTCGGCCAGGATGGCGTCTTCCTTCTCGACCACGCGGTCGGGCGGCAGACCGCCCTGCGATTCGCCCAGGCTCATGCTGCCGCGCGATGCGGTGAAGCGCATGCCGATGCGCTGCGCGGCCTCGATGCTGTCCTCCAGGTTGATGCCGTTGGGATAGATGTAGAGGTGGTCGCTGCTGGTCGTGCAGCCCGAGAGCAGCAGTTCGGCCATCGCCACCTGCGTCGACACCTGCACCATCTCCGGCGTCAGCCCGGCCCAGATCGGGTACAGCCCGCGCAGCCAGCCGAAGAGCTCGGCATCCTGCGTGGCAGGGATCGCCCGGGTCAGCGACTGGGTCATGTGATGATGCGTGTTGACCATGCCCGGCATGACCAGGTGGCCGCGCGCATCGATCACCTCGTCGGCCTCGGCGGGCAGATCCGCCGCTGGGCCGATGGCCGCGATGCGATGCCCGTCCACCAGCACCGAGGCGCCGCGCAACTCGCGCCGCTGATCGTCGAATGTGGCCACGCAGTCGGCGTTGTGGATCAGCAAGGTCGTCATTGAGCAAAGCCTTTTCTTGTTGTCGAACAAAAACGGAGACCCAACCATGATGGCATCGAACCCACCCACGCCGCAAAGCAATCCGCGCGGCTTCCTCGAACACCTGTACCGCGCCGCCGTCACGCGCGCGCTGCCGCTGGCCAACATGGGCGCCTTCCTGCCCACGCCGCCGAAGGGCCGCACGCTGGTGCTGGGTGCGGGCAAGGCGGGCGGGTCGATGGCACAGGCGCTCGAAGCGCTGTGGCCGGCCGACGCGCCGCTCGAAGGCCTCGTCGTCACGCGCTACGACCACATCCCGCCGCGGCCCGAAGGATTGAAGCAGCGCATCGAGGTCGTCGAGGCCGCACACCCCGTGCCTGACGAAGCCGGCCAGCGTGCCGCCGAGCGCATGCTCGCGCTCACCGACGGGTTGACGGCCGACGACCTCGTGCTGTGCCTCGTCTCCGGCGGCGGCTCGGCCCTGCTCACGCTGCCCGCCGAGGGCCTGACGCTGGCCGACAAGCAGCGCATCAACAGTGAGCTGCTCGAATCGGGCGCCCACATCGGCGAGATGAACTGCGTGCGCAAGCACCTCTCGCGCATCAAGGGCGGCCGGCTCGCCGCGGCCTGCGCGCCGGCGCAGGTGGTCACGCTCACCATCAGCGACGTGCCGGGCGACGATCCGGCCATCATCGCCAGCGGCCCCACGGTGCCCGACGCCAGCACCTGCGCCGATGCGCTGGCCATCCTCGCGCGCTACCGCATCGAGGTGCCGCCGGCCGTACGCGCCGCGCTCGAGAGCGGCGCGCTCGAAACGCCCAAGCCCGGCGACGCCGTCTTCGCCAGCCACGTCACGCACCTCATCGCCACGCCGCAGCAGTCGCTCGAGGCGGCGGCCGAGGCGGCGCGCGCCGCGGGCATCGATGCGCACATCCTCAGCGACGAAATGGAAGGCGAGTCGCGCGAGGTCGGCAAGGTGCACGGCGCGCTGGCCCGCGCGGTGGCGCAGCGCGGTGCACCCTTCGCGCGGCCCTGCGTCATCCTGTCGGGCGGCGAGACCACCGTCACCATCCGCCAGCGCCCGCCGGGCACGCCCAAGGGCCGCGGCGGGCGCGCGGGCGAGTTCTGCATGGGCCTGGCCGGCGCGCTGATGGGCCAGCCCGGCGTGTGGGCGCTGGCGGCCGACACCGACGGCATCGACGGCGTCGAGGACAACGCGGGCGCTGTCGTCACGCCCGACACGCTGGCCCGCGCCGAAGCCGCAGGGCACAAGCTCGCCGCCTTCATGGACCGCAACGACGCGTATAGCTACTTCGACGCCATCGGCGATCTGGTCGTGACAGGGCCCACGCACACCAACGTGAACGACTTCCGGGCGCTATTGATTCTGTAGCGTCTGGCGCAAGCGGGGCGGGCGCTGCAGGCCTTTTTTCTTCATAACCATCGATCCGAACGCATAATTGGACGCCGTCCACATCAACCCCGCCGTGAGTCTCGACACCGCCCGTCCGTCCCCCCCGCCGCGCAGCACCTACCGCCACGGCGACCTGCGCCGCGCGCTGCTGGAGGCGGGCATCGACCTGGCGCGCGAAGGCGGTCCCGACGCTGTGGTGCTGCGCGAGGCCACGCGCCGCGCGGGCGTGGTGCCCAATGCCGCGTACCGCCACTTCGGCAGCCGCGATGCGCTGCTCGACGCGGTGCGATCAGCGGCGCTCGCCGCCGCGGCGCGCGCGATGGAAGAGGCGTGGCGTGCCGCCGGTGCCGACTTGCCCCGTGCCAGCGTGCGCGGCGGCGCTTCGAGCGGCGATGCCGTGGCCTCCGCACAGGCGGCGGTGCGCGCCGTGGGCACCGGCTACCTGCGCTTCGCGCGCCGCGAGACGGGCCTGTTCCGCACGGCCTTCGCGACCGCCGCCCCGCCGGCAGGCGCGCCCGACCCCGCCAAGGCCGGCGCCAGCGGGCTCAACCCCTTTCAATTGCTCGGCACCGCGCTGGACCGGCTGGTCGAGGCCGGCGCCATGCCGCCCGCGCGCCGGCCCGGTGCCGAGTACCTGGCCTGGTCGGCCGTGCACGGCATGGCCATGATGGCCATCGATGGACCGCTGCGCGGCCTGGACGATGCGCAGCTGGACGCGCTGGGCCAGCGCCTGCTGGACATGGTGGAGCGTGGGCTGTGAGGGCCGCCCGGCCGCTTCGAAGGCGCTCGCACCCGCAGTGCGCAGCTCCAAGGGTTTTGCAATGAGCGGCGGCCCGCCACGCATCCTTTTCATCTGCACCGGCAACATCTGCCGCTCGCCGACGGCGCATGCGTTGCTCGTGCATCGGGCGCAGGCGCTGGGATGGCCGGTCGAGGTCGACAGCGCCGCCATCTCCGACGAGGAACGCGGCAACCCCTTCGACCGCCGGGCGGCAGCGGAGCTGCGCCGCCGCGGCGTGCCGTTGCATGCGCACTGCGCGCGCCAGGTGCGGCGCGAGGACTTCGCCCGTTTCGACTGGATCGTCGGCATGACCCAGGCGCACTGCGCCGCGTTGCGCCGCATCGCCCCGCCCGGTGCGGCCGACCGCGTGCTGCTGCTCCTGGACGGCGTGCCGGGCCACGACGGCGAGGACGTGCCCGACCCCTGGTACGGCGGCGAGGCCGACTTCCGCCATGCCTTCGACCTCATCGCGCGAGGCGTTGATGCGCTCGTGGCGCGCTTGTGGCCAGCGGCCTGACCGTTACTCGCAGAGCGCGCGGATCTCCGGCGGGATCGGCAGCGCGCGCAGCCGGCCGTCGGGCCGTTTGCCGCCGAAGATGCGCACGTCCTCGGCCTCGAGGATCAGGGTCTCGCCCTGCGGGTCGTCGCGCGTCACGCGGTAGCTCTGCACGAAGCTCTTCTCGCGCCACTCACGCACCGTCACCGCGATCTTCAGCGTGTCGCCGTAGCTGGCGGTGGCGACGAAGCGCGACTTCGTGTCGACCAGCGGCGTGCCGATCACGCCCAGGGTCTTTGTCGTCTCCTCCCAACGCGGCACGCCGCACTCGGCGAAGAAATGGCGCGAGGCCGCGTCCATCCAGCCGAAGAAGTTGGGGTACCAGACGATGCCGGCCGGGTCGCAGTCGCCGAATTCGACGCGGGCGGTGTAGATGATGTGCTTGCTCATGCGTGCAGATTATTGAGTCGGCGCCCTTGGACCTTGAGAAGCCGTTCGGGCTGAGTGAGCTTGCCGAAGCCTCGCTCAGCGCTTCGATCCTTCGACAGGCTCAGGACAACGGCCTCAGGCTGGCCGATCCCGACCCGATCACCCTCAATCGGCGCGAATGCCGCGCTCCTTGATGATCGCGCCGAAGCGCTGCGAGTCGGCCATCGCCTTGTCGTGGAACGCGGCCGGCGTGCCCGGCGCCGCTTCGCCGCCCAGCTGCGCGATGCGCTCGCGCACCGCGGGCATCGCCAGCACCTTGTTGATCTCGCTGTTGAGCGTCGCGATCACCGGCTGCGGCGTGCCGGCCGGCGCATAGAAGCCGAACACGGTGTCGGCGTCGAAGCCCTTGAGTCCCGCCTCGTCCAGCGTCGGCACGTCGGGGAAAAGCGGCGAGCGCTTGGGGCTCCCCACCGCCAGCAGCCGCAGCTTGCCGGCCTTCACCTGCTGCAGCGCGATGCCGGGGTCGAAGTAGAAGTCGATCTGGCCGGCCAGCAGGTCCTGCAGCGCGGGCGCGGCGCCGCGATACGGCACGTGCGTGGCGAAGGTGCCGGTCTGCGACTTGAACATCTCGCCCGCCAGGTGCGGCGAGCTGCCCACGCCCGGCGAACCGTACGAGAGCTTGCCCGGCCGCGCCTTCAGGTAGGCGATGAACTCCTGGATGTTCTTCGGCGGCAACTCCGGTCGCTCGACCAGGAAGACCAGCACGCGCGCCGCAGCGGCCACGGGCACCAGGTCCTTGGCGGGGTCGAAGGGCATCTTCTGGTAGAGGTGCGGGTTGACCGAGACCATGCCGCCGCTGCTCATCAGCAGCGTGTAGCCGTCGGCGGCCGAGCGCGCCACCGTCTCGCCGCCGATGTTGCCGTTGGCACCGCCGCGGTTCTCGATCACCACCGGCTGGTGCAGCGCCTCCGACAGCGGCTGGCCGATCAGCCGCGCCAACTGGTCGGCCGCGCCGCCGGGCGGGAAGTTGACGATCACCTTGATCGGCTTGTCCGGCCAGGCCTGGGCGGCGGCGGGCAGCGGCAGCGCCGCCACGGCGGCGAGCAGGGCGGTGGCGCCCCAGGCGAAGCCGCGGCGCGAGAGCAGAGGGGAAGCATGGCTTTTCATCGTCTTTTGTCTCCTGGGTGTTCTTGTGGAAAGCGGGTCAGGAAGGCCGCGTGGCGGGCGGCCGGCGCATCCAGCGGATCGGCTGCTCGCGCACCGGGCGCGGCGGCGCGCCGTGCTGGCGCAGCGTGGCGTCGAGCGCGGTGCCGGCCTCGTCGCCCAGTGCGGCGGTGCT
>NZ_CABFMN010000086.1 GCF_901875635.1 Xylophilus ampelinus
GCCCTCTGAAGGCCGGCCCCCACCCCTGGCTCAATATTCGGTCGGCACGGTGGCTCAGATTTGGATCGGCGCCGACAACTTTCGAGCATTGCCGCATCATTTAGCAACCGTTGAATGCGCTGGCGAGTCTCCTCTGGAATACCTTGCACAGACGAGTCAGGTCCGGGCCTGTTTGGCTGCTGCTGGGTGCCCGCGATGACCCGCACGACCATGCCCAAATTTCCTGGTGTCACGATGTCGATGGCTGCGCGATCACCCAGGTCCGGATGTGGGCGGGTCAGCATCCGGTACAGGTCCCACGGATCCGCATGCGGGCACTGGTTCATGAGCACCTGTGCCAGCTTGTGCTTGAGGGGTACCAGCTGCCAGTCGGGCACGCGTTGCCCGCGGTTGCCCAAGCTGATGGACAGCAGCTTGCCCGCCTTCAGCTCGCGGTTGATCTGGTCCTTGGACTTCCCGGCCAACTTGCCGAACAGCGGGACCGGCAGACTGCTCGGCGATTCGTAGATGACCAGCATTTCCTCGCGCTCGCGCTGGATGACAGACACCTCCGGCTCTGGCGCATGCGTCGGGGGCGGTGGTACCTGCGACAGTCGCTGGAATGTGATTCCCCCGTCGTTTGGCGTCACGACGATGGGTTCGGCCACCACAGGCGGAACGGATGCCGCAGAAGCAGCAGCGACGATGGTGTTGGGCTTGTCCTCCTCTGCCATGGCCGGCACGCCCTCGATATGGATCGTGAGGTGCGCGCTGGCCGCTTCCACTTGGCCCTGTTCGAGCAGATCGAGACGATCCGCCCAGTCCTGCATCATCCGGCGGCGCGGCTCAACATACTTGGCGTGGTTGTAGGCCGAACTCACCTTGTTCGGGTCCGAGTGCGAAAGCTGCGCGTCCACCCAAATCTTGGGATAGCCGATCTCGTTGAGCGCCGTCGAGATGGTTCCGCGGATGCCGTGACCGGTCAGTTGATCCTCGTAGCCCATTCGTTTCAAGGCCGCGTTGAGGGTGTTCTCGCTGATGCGCTTCTTGAGTTCGCTGCGGTGCGTGAGCAGATGGACCTGGGCCGGCCTCATCACACCCAACAGGTAGCGCACGATCTCGATGGCCTGCACGGACAACGGCACGATGTAGGGCGGAACGTCCTGCGGGCGCTTGCCGGCCTTGCGCATCTCGTCTTGGAGTTGCTTGACGATCTGCGGCGGGATGATCCACAGGCCACGGTCGAGATCGAACTGGTCCGGGGTCGCCAGCCGCAGCTCGCCGGTACGCACGCCGGTCAGGAACAGCAGCCGGATGCCGAGTTGGGTCTGCCAACCACGAGGGTTGTAGAGCCTGAGCTTGTGCAGGAACTCGGGAAGCTCCGGAAGATGCAGGTAGGGGTTGTGGTTCACCGGGGGCTTGGGCTCGGCCACCACGTCCAGGTCGGAGGCCGGATTGGCTTCCAGCCCCTCCACGATGACGAGGGCATAGCGGAACAACTGCCCCAGCCAGGTGCGGACCTTCTCGGCAGTGGTGAACGCCTTGCGCTCCTCGATCCTCGCCAGGACGCCCAGGAGTTGGGGCCGGCGAATGTCGTAGATCGACATCTGCTTGAGGCTAGGCAGCACGTCCTTGTTGAAGATCCGCAGGATTTGCGACAGCGTGCTGTTCCTGCCCTCCTTGATTTCCTTGCGGCGATGCTCGACCCACGCATCGAAGACGGCCTTGAAGGTGTAGTCGGCCGCAAGCTTGACCGCGTGTCGCTTCTGTTTCCGATCGGTATGGGGGTTGACGCCCTTTGCCAGAAGCGCCCGGGCTTCGTCGCGCAAGGTGCGCGCTTCGCGCAAACCGATCTCGGGGTAGTTCCCCAGGGAGATGCGCTTTTGCTTGCCGAGCCAGTAATAGCGCAAATGCCACGACTTGCCGCCGGTGCGGGCGACCACCAGGCCGAGGCCATCGGTGTCGGGGATGCTGTAGGTTTTCTCGGCGGCCTTGGCTTGCCGCACGGTCAGATCAGAGAGTGTCATCATCAAGCTCCTAAGTCTTGGACTTAGGCCCGATGCTGCTTGTCATCCCGATCCAACCCCAGCAACAACCCGGAACCGGCACGACCCGCATTCTTTGGCCTTGTTTTTGGCCTCAAAAATGGTGGCTGTCAGTGGACTTCCGTGGCTTTCGCTGGAATGAAAAAAGGAGCCGAAGCTCCTCTTTTCAATGACTTACAGACGTCAGTGGAAGTCTGTAGATCATAAATTGGAGCGGGAAAACGGTCTCGAACCGTCGACCTCAACCTTGGCAAGGTTGCGCTCTACCAACTGAGCTATTCCCGCGTCGTCAGCCAGTGCCACAAGGCGCTGACTGTCGTTTTCTTCCGTCGCCGGAAGCCTTGCAGTATATACCGTTTTAAGGCGTTTCGGCAACGCTCGCGCGCCGAATCAGTGCTTGACCGAACCGTCCGACGCAGGCGCGGGCGAGCCCGCACGCTGCTTGGCCAGCTCGGCCATCGCCGCCTGGGAAGCCGCAACCTCCTCGTCGGACAGCGGCACGGGCTGCTTCTCGAGCGCGATCTCCAGCACCTTGTCGATCCAGCGCACCGGCACGATCTCGAGCCCGTTCTTCACGTTCTCGGGGATGTCCTGCAGGTCCTTGGCGTTCTCTTCGGGAATCAGCACCGTCTTGATGCCGCCGCGGAGGGCCGCCAGCAGCTTTTCCTTCAGGCCGCCGATCGCTGTCACCTCGCCGCGCAGCGTGATCTCGCCGGTCATGGCGACGTCGCCCCGCACGGGGATGCCGGTGAGCGCCGAAACGAAGGCCGTCGTCATCGCGGCACCGGCGCTCGGGCCGTCCTTGGGCGTCGCGCCGTCGGGCACGTGGATGTGGATGTCCTTCTTCTCGAACATCTCGTCCTTGATGCCCAGGCGGCGGGAGCGGCTGCGCACCACGGTACGCGCGGCCTCGACCGACTCCTTCATCACGTCGCCGAGCGAACCGGTGCGGCTGATGACGCCCTTGCCAGGCATGGTCACGGCCTCGATGGTCAGCAGGTCGCCTCCCACCTCGGTCCACGCCAGGCCGACCACCTGGCCCACCTGGTTCTGCTGCTCGGCACGGCCAAAGGTGAACTTGCGCACGCCCAGGTAGTCGTGCAGGTTCTCGCTCGTGACGGTGACCTTGGGTTCGAGCTTCTTGAGTTGCAGGCCCTTGACCACCTTGCGGCAGATCTTGGAAAGCTCGCGTTCCAGGGAGCGCACGCCGGCCTCGCGGGTGTAGTAGCGCACGATGTCGCGCACCGCGTCCTCGGTGACCAGGAGTTCCTCGACCTTGACGCCGTTGTTCTCCATCTGCTTGGGCAGCAGGTACTTCAGCGCGATGCTGGTCTTCTCGTCCTCGGTGTAGCCAGACAGGCGAATGACTTCCATCCGGTCCAGCAGCGCCGGCGGGATGTTCATCGAGTTCGAGGTTGCTACGAACATCACGTCCGACAGGTCGAAGTCGACCTCGACGTAATGATCGCCGAAGGTGTGGTTCTGCTCGGGGTCGAGCACTTCCAGCAGCGCCGACGACGGGTCGCCGCGGAAGTCCGTCCCCAGCTTGTCGATCTCGTCGAGCAGGAACAGCGGATTGCGCGTGCCGACCTTGTTCAGGCTCTGCAGCACCTTGCCCGGCAGCGCGCCGATGTAGGTGCGCCGGTGGCCGCGGATCTCGGCCTCGTCACGCATGCCGCCCAGCGCCATGCGCACGTACTTGCGGCCGGTCGCCTTGGCGATCGACTGCCCGAGCGAGGTCTTGCCCACGCCCGGCGGGCCGACGAGGCACAGGATCGGCGCCTTGACCTTGTCGACGCGCTGCTGCACCGCGAGGTACTCGAGGATGCGGTCCTTGACCTTCTCCAAGCCGTAGTGGTCTTCGTTGAGCACCGTCTCGGCATTGGCCAAGTCGTGTTTGATCTTGGTCTTCTTGCTCCAGGGCAGGCCGACCAGCACGTCGATGTAGTTGCGCACCACGGTGGCCTCGGCCGACATGGGCGACATGAGCTTCAGCTTCTTGAGCTCGCCCTCGGCCTTCTTGCGGGCGTCCTTGGGCATCTTGGCCGCGATGATCTTCTTCTCGATCTCCTCGATGTCGGCGCCCTCTTCGCCCTCGCCGAGCTCCTTCTGGATCGCCTTGACCTGCTCGTTGAGGTAGAAGTCGCGCTGGTTCTTCTCCATCTGCCGCTTCACGCGGCCGCGGATCTTCTTGTCGACGTTGAGGATATCGACCTCGCGTTCGAGCTGGCCGAAGAGGTTCTCCAGCCGCTCCTTGACGTCGGAAAGGTCGAGCACGGCCTGCTTGTTGTCGAGCTTGAGCGGCAGGTGCGCGGCAATCGTGTCGGCCAGTCGACCGGCGTCGTCGATGCTGGAGATGGAGGTGAGGATCTCCGGCGGGATCTTCTTGTTCAGCTTGACGTACTGGTCGAACTGTTGCATCACGGCGCGGCGCAGGGCCTCGACCTCGTTGCCCGCGGTGGCCGCGGGATCGAGCGGCACCACGTTGGCCGTGAAATGGGTCTGGCTGTCGTCGATGCGGGCGACGCGGGCACGCTGCTGGCCCTCGACCAGCACTTTCACCGTGCCGTCGGGCAGCTTCAGCATCTGCAGGATGGTCGACACGCAGCCGACCTCGAACATGTCCTCGACCGAGGGCTCGTCCTTGGCGGCGGCCTTCTGGGCGACCAGCATGATGCGGCGCTCGGCCTCCATCGCCAGTTCCAGCGCCTTGATGCTCTTGGGCCGGCCCACGAACAGCGGGATGACCATGTGGGGGAACACGACGACGTCGCGCAGCGGCAGCAGCGGCAGGTCGATCGGATCAGAAGGCAGGGGCGTATGACCGGACATGGAAATCCTCGAAAAGGGATAGGTCAAAGATGGTCGATCCGGCGCGATTTTCAAGATCGCGCCGGCGCACCGTCAGGACGCGCGCAGTACGCGCGCCGGTCGTAAGGTCAAAGCCTGCAGGCGGCACTCAGGCCTTCTTGGCCGCCTCGCGGTACACGAGCAGCGGCGGCTTGCTCTCGTCGATGGTCGATTCATCGACGACCACCTTTTCCACGTTGGTGGCATTGGGCAGTTCGAACATGGTGTCGATCAGCGACTGCTCCAGGATCGAGCGCAGGCCGCGGGCACCCGTCTTGCGGGCCAGGGCCTTGCGTGCCACGGCACGCAGCGCGGCGGGGCGCACTTCGAGTTCGACCCCCTCCATCTGGAGCAGCTTGGCGAACTGCTTGACCACGGCGTTGCGCGGCTCGGTCAGGATCTGGATCAGGGCGTCCTCGCTCAATTCGGCCAGCGAAGCGACCACCGGCAGGCGGCCCACCAGTTCGGGGATGAGGCCGAACTTGATCAGGTCCTCGGGCTCCACCTCGCGGAACACCTCGGTGATGCTGCGCTGCTGCTTGCTGCGCACCACGGCGCCGAAGCCGATGCCCGAGGCCTCGGTGCGGGCCTCGATGACCTTTTCGAGCCCGGCGAAGGCCCCGCCGCAGATGAACAGGATGTTGGTCGTGTCGATCTGCAGGAAATCCTGGTTCGGGTGCTTGCGCCCGCCCTGGGGCGGCACGCTGGCCATGGTGCCTTCGATGAGCTTGAGCAGCGCCTGCTGCACGCCCTCGCCCGACACGTCGCGCGTGATGCTGGGGTTGTCGGACTTGCGGCTGATCTTGTCGATCTCGTCGATGTAGACGATGCCGCGCTGCGCCCGCTCCACCTCGTAGTTGCAGCTCTGCAGCAGCTTCTGGATGATGTTCTCGACGTCTTCACCCACGTAGCCGGCCTCGGTCAGCGTGGTCGCGTCGGCCATCACGAAGGGCACGTCGAGCTGGCGCGCCAGCGTCTGCGCCAGCAGTGTCTTGCCGGAACCGGTGGGTCCGATCAAAAGGATGTTGCTCTTGCTGAGCTCCACTTCGTCGGCGCCCTTGCCCTTGTCGGCGCGCTCCTTGTGGCGCAAGCGCTTGTAGTGGTTGTACACGGCCACCGACAGCATGCGCTTGGCCACCTCCTGGCCGATCACATAGTTGTCGAGGTTGGTCTTGATCTCGGCGGGCGTCGGCAGGTCGCCGCGGCCTTCGCGGCTCTCCTCGCCGGCCGGCAACTCGTCACGGATGATCTCGTTGCACAGGTCGATGCACTCGTCGCAGATGAAGACCGACGGGCCCGCGATGAGCTTCTTGACCTCGTGCTGGCTCTTGCCGCAGAACGAGCAATAAAGCGTCTTTTCGCTGGATGAGCCTTTTTTATCGGCCATGTAACAGTGCCTCGCTGGGGGAAGTGACCAATGATAACGAAAGAAAAAACGGCGTTTCCCGCAGGGAAAACGCCGTCGTGATGCCCTCGCGGGCGGCCGGAATACCCGGAATCGGGGATCAGCCGCGCTGGGCGATGACCTGGTCGACGATGCCGTAGTCCTTGGCTTCGTCGGCGGTCATGTAGTAGTCGCGCTCGGTGTCGGCCTTGACCTTCTCCAGCGGCTGGCCGGTGCGCTCGGCCAGGATGCGGTTCATCTGGTCCTTGGTGCGCAGGATGTCCCGTGCCTGGATCTCGATGTCGGTCGCCTGGCCGCGGGCGCCGCCCAGCACCTGGTGGATCATGACCTTGGAGTTCGGCAGCGAGTAGCGTTTGCCCTTGGCGCCGGCCGCCAGCAGGAAGGCGCCCATGCTGGCCGCGAAGCCCAGGCACATGGTCGAGACATCCGGCTTGACGAACTGCATCGTGTCGTAAATCGACATGCCGGCCGTCACGCTGCCGCCGGGCGAGTTGATGTACAGGGAAATGTCCTTGTCGGGGTTCTCGCTCTCCAGGAAGAGCATCTGCGCCACGACGAGGTTGGCGGTCTGGTCGTTCACTTCGCCGACCAGGAAGATCACGCGCTCCTTGAGCAGGCGCGAATAGATGTCGAAGGAGCGTTCGCCGCGCCCCGACTGCTCGATGACCATCGGGATCAGCCCGAGGGCCTGGGTTTCGTGTGCACTCATGTTTCTCTCCGGAAGAAGTCCTACTGTACGCGCCCCAGGGTCGGGCCAGGCCCGACCCGCCCCCCGAGGGGGACAAGAAAACTTGGGGCGGCCCGGCGTTTTCTTGGAAGCCCAACGCCTGAATGAAATGGGGCTTGTGCCGCGAAGCACAAGCCCCAACCGGAAGCAGCCTGCAGGCCCGCCGATCAGCCCTGCTGGGCCATCAGTTCGTCGAAGGACACCGCCTTTTCGTTCACCTTGGCCTTGCCGAGCACGAACTCGGTGACGTTGTTCTCGATCACCACGGCCTCGACCTCTGCCAGGCGGCGGTTGTCGCCGTAGTACCAGCGCACCACGTCGGCCGGCTTTTCGTAGCTGGCGGCCAGTTCCTCGATGTGGGCCTTGATCTGCTCGGGCTTGGCCTGCAGGTCGTTGGCACGCACCACCTCGGCCACCACCAGGCCCAGGCGCACACGGCGCTCGGCCTGCTCGCGAAAGATGTCGGCCGGAATCGGTGCCTTGTCGGCGTCCTTGATGCCGCGCTGCTTGAGCTCGGCGCGGGCGCCTTCCACCATGCGGTCGATCTCGGCCTGCACCGTCGACTTGGGCAGGTCCAGTTCGGCATTGGCGATCAGTGCGTCCATCACGGCCGTCTTGTTGCGCGCCAGCAGGCGGAACTTGACTTCGCGCTCCAGGTTCTTCTTGATGTCGGCGCGCAGGCCCTCGACCGTCGCATCGGCGATGCCGAGCGACTTGGCCAGCTGCTCGTTGACTTCCGGCAGGTGCGAGGCCTCGATCTTCTTCACGGTGACCATGAAGTCGGCCTGCTTGCCGGCCACGTCCTTGCCGTGGTAGTCGGCCGGAAAGGCGAGCGGGAAGGTGCGGCTGTCGCCGGCCTTCATGCCGCGCACGGCATCCTCGAATTCCTTGAGCATCTGGCCTTCGCCGACCACGAACTGGAAGTCGGCCGCCTTGCCGCCCTCGAAGGGCTCGCCCTCGATCTTGCCTTCGAAGTCGACGGTCACGCGGTCGCCGTCCTCGGCCGCCGCGTCCTGGGCGCGCTGCGCGAAGGTGCGACGCTGCTTGCGCAGGATGTCCAGGGTGCGGTCGATGGCTTCGTCGTTCACCTCGGCCGACAGGCGCTCGACCTGAGCGCCCGACAGGTCACTGACCTTCACTTCGGGGAAGACTTCGAACACCGCGTCGAACGAGAGCTGGCCCTCGGGCGCGCCGTCCTTCTCGGTGATCGTGGGCTGGCCGGCCACGCGCAGCTTGGCCTCGTTGGCCGCCTGCGAGAAGGCCTCGCCGACCTTGTCGTTCATCACTTCGTACTGCACCGAGTAGCCGTAGCGCTGGGCCACGACGTTCATCGGCACCTTGCCGGGACGGAAACCGTCCATCTTCACGGTGCGGGCCAGGCGCTTGAGGCGCGAGTCCACTTCGGACTTGATGGTGTCGACCGGGAGGGTCAGGGTGATCTTCCGTTCGAGCTTCTCGAGGGTTTCAACATTCACGGTCATTGGAGTCTTCCTTGGAAAGATGCTGGTGCGCGGGGCCGGACTCGAACCGGCACGCCATTGCTGGCGTCAGGACCTAAACCTGGTGCGTCTACCAATTTCGCCACCCGCGCCAGTCCAGCTGCACCGCCGTGGGGCGGGCGCCCCCGGGGGGTCGCTGCTGGAGGATGAGAAAAGCGGGCGGCCTCCTGGCGAAGACCGCCCGCTGAAATCGGTCAACCGCGCATTTTAAGCCGCAAATTTGGGCCTCCCGGCTCTGCATGCCGCTTTGCGGCAAGTCAGTCGCCACCTCCCGAGGAGGAGGCGCGGACCGCCTTGGGAGCGGCCCGGCGGCGCCCGCTAGCCCATTTCCGGCTCCCGATGGATCCGGAACCACGCGGCGTACATGGCCGGCAGCGCCAGCAGGGTCAGCACCGTCGCCACGATCAGGCCGCCCATGATGGCCACCGCCATCGGCCCCCAGAACACGCTGCGCGACAGCGGGATCATGGCCAACACGGCGGCCGCGGCCGTGAGCACGATCGGCCGAAGCCGCCGCACCGCCGATTCGACGATCGCGTTCCAGGCCGGCACGCCTGCGGCGCGGTCCAGTTCGATCTGGTCGATCAGGATCACCGAGTTGCGCTGGATCATGCCCATGAGGGCGATGACGCCCAGCAGCGCGACGAAGCCGAAGGGCCGGTTCAGCACCAGCAGCGCAGCCGCCACCCCGGCAATGCCCAGCGGGCCCGTGATGAAGACGAGCAGCGAGCGGCTGAAGCTGTGCAACTGCAGCATCAGCAGCGTGAAAACGATGAACAGCATGATCGGCACGCCGGCCACGATCGAGGCCGAGCCCTTGCTGCTTTCCTCCACCGCGCCGGCCACCTCGATGCGCACGCCGCCGTCGCCCTGGGCGTTCCAGTTCGACTCCAGTTCGCGCAGCTTGGGCAGGACCTGCTCGGTCACGGTGGCGCCCTGCAGGCCCTCGACGATGTCGCCCTGCACCGTGATCGCGTAGTCGCGGTTCCAGCGCCACATCACGCCCGGCTCCCAGGTGAAGACCGGCTTGGCGATCTGCGCCAGCGGGATCGAGCGGCCCGAGGTGGTGGGCAGGTAGGCGTTGCCGATGTCCGAGATCGCTTCGCGCTCGTCCGGCGACTGGCGAAGCACGATGTCGATCAGCTTGTCGTTCTCGCGGTACTGGCCCACGGTGGTGCCGCTGAACATGGTGCGCGAGGCCTGGGCGATGGCCTGGCTGGTCACGCCCAGCGCCCGCGCCTTGGCCTGGTCGACCTCCAGCCGGATCACCTTGACCGACTCGTTCCAGTTGTCGTTCACGCCCAGCAGGTTGGCGTTCTCGCGCATCGCGGCCTTGACCTCGTCGGCGCGCTGGCGCAGCTTGACCGGATCGGCACCGATCACCCGGAACTGCACCGGGTACGGCACCGGTGGGCCGTTGGGCAGCAGCTTGACGCGGCCTCGCACCTCGGGGAACTCGGCCGCCAGCAGCTTGGGCAGGCGCAGGCGGATCGCTTCGCGCTCGGGCAGCGACTTGGCCAGGACGATGAACTGCGAGACGTTCGATTGCGGGAACACCTGGTCCAAAGGCAAGTAGAAGCGCGGCGTGCCCGAGCCGATCCAGGTCGCGACCGAGGCGACGCCGTCCTCCTGCATCAACCGCGCCTCCAGGCGCTTGGCCACGGCCTCGTTGGCGGCGAAGGACGTGCCCTCGGGGAACCAGATGTCCACCATGATCTCGGGTCGGCTCGAGTCGGGGAAGAACTGCTGCTGCACCTTGCCCATGCCCACGATGCCGAGCGCGAAGATGCCCACCGTCGCCGCGATGGTGATCCACCGGTGGTCCACGCACCAGCCCACCACGCGCCGGAAGCGCGCGTAGAACGGCGTGTCGAAGAGTTCGTGCGGGGGCGCGTCCGGGTCGTGCGGCTTGACCTTCAGCAGCAGCGTGCCCAGGTAGGGCACGAAGTACACCGACACCAGCCACGACAGCACCAGCGCCGTCACCGTCACCGCGAAGATGGCGAAGGTGTATTCGCCCGTCGTCGACTTGGCGATGCCGATCGGCAGGAAGCCCGCCGCGGTGATGAGCGTGCCGGTGAGCATCGGCTTGGCCGTCACGTCGTAGGCGAAGGTGGCGGCGCGCACCTTGTCGTAGCCCTCCTCCATCTTCCGCACCATCATCTCAACCGCAATGATGGCGTCGTCCACCAGCAGGCCCAGCGCGATGATGAGCGAGCCCAGCGACACCTTGTGCAGCCCGATGCCGAAGTAGTTCATCGCCAGGAAGGTCACGGCCAGCACCAGCGGAATCGTGATGCCGACCACCAGCCCGGGCCGGTAGTCGATGTGCCAGCCGAAGCGCCCGCCCTTGTGCAGCCCCAGCGAGATGAAGCTCACGGCCAGCACGATGACGACAGCCTCGATCAGCACGTGCACGAACTCGCCCACCGAGCTGGCCACGGCGGCCGGCTGGTCCTGCACCTGCGCCAGCGTCACGCCCACGGGCAGCGACTTCTGGATGCGCTCGGTCGCCGTGCGCAGCGACTTGCCCAGCGCGATGATGTCGCCGCCCTTGGCCATCGAGATGCCCAGGCCGATCACCTCCTTGCCCTGGAAGCGCACCTTGACCGAGGGCGGGTCGATGTAGCCGCGCCGCACCTCGGCGATGTCGCCCAGCCGCAGCTGGTTGCCCGAGCTGCCGCGGATGGGCATGGCGCGCAGCTGCTCCACGTCGGTGAACTGGCCGCCCACCCGCACCTGCACCACGTCCTGCGGCGACTGGATGGTGCCGGCGCTCTCCACCGCGTTCTGCGCGCCCAGCTGCTGCAGCACCTGGTTGAAGTCCAGGCCCAGCTGCGCCAGGCGCTTCTGCGAAACCTCGATCCAGACCTTCTGGTCCTGCACGCCGAACTGGTCGACCTTGGCCACGTCCTTCACGCGCAGCAGCTGCTGGCGCACGTCGTCGGCGAAGTCCTTGAGCTCGGCATAGCTGAAGCCATCGCTTTGCAGCGCGTAGATCACGCCATAGACGTCGCCGAACTCGTCGTTGAAGAAAGGCCCCTGCACGTTGCCCGGCAGCGTGCCGCGCATGTCGCCGATCTTCTTGCGCACCGTGTACCAGACGTTGGCCACCTCGGCGGGCTTCGACGAGTCCTTGATCTCGAAGATGATCTGCGACTCGCCCGGCTTGCTGTAGCTGCGGATCTTGTCGGCGTAAGGCACCTCCTGCAGCGTGCGCTCGAGCTTGTCGGTCACCTGCTCGGCCACCTGCTGCGCCGTGGCGCCGGGCCAGTAGGTGCGCACCACCATCGCGCGGAAGGTGAAGGGCGGATCCTCGTCCTGGCCCAGCTGGAAGTACGCGGCGAAGCCCAGCAGCATCAGCACCACCATCAGGTAGCGCGTGAGCGGCGCATGGTCGAGCGCCCATTTCGACAGGTTGAAACCGGACTTGCCCGGCTCGGGCGCCGCCTGCATCACTTGGCCCCCGACGCAGCGGGCGCTACGTTATTCATAGCACCCGGCGCAGGCGGGACGGGCGCTGCGGCCCCTTTTTCCTGATAGATCGTGACCTTCTGGCCGGGCGAGAGCACGTGCACGCCAGCCGTCACGACCAGCGTGCCGGGCGCCACGCCGCCCGCGATCACGGCCTCGTTGCCGTCGGCCGTGGCGACCTGCACCGGCTGCGACTTCACCGTCATCGAGCCCTTGTCCAGCACCCACACGGCCGTGCCGCCGCCCTCCTGCCGCAAGGCGCTGGTCGGCAGCTTGAGCACCGGCGCGCCGCTGTGCGACAGCGCCTGCGGACGGGCGTACACGGTGGCGCCCAGCGGCGGCGAACTCGCCGCGTCGATGCTCACCTTCACCGTGTAGGTCCGCGTCACCGCATCGGCGCTGGCCGCCACCTCGCGCACCCGGCCCTCGATCTCGCGCTCGTCGGCCCAGCCGCGCACCTTCACGGCCGAGCCGGGCGTGACCTGTCCGGCCCGATCTTCCGGCACGGAGAACACCACGTCGCGCGCGCCGTCCTGCGCGATGCGCACCACCGGCGTGCCGGCCGAGACGACCTGGCCCGGCTCGGCCTCGATGCCGGTGACCACGCCCGCCGCGTCGGCCACCAGCGTGGCGTAGCTGGCCTGGTTGCCCTGCGCCGCGACCTGCGCCTGCGCCTGCTCGTACTGCGCCTGGGCCGACTTGAAGGTGGCCTCGCGCCGTTCCAGTTCGGCGCCGCTGATGAAGTTCTGCGCCCGCAGCTCGCGGTAGCGCTTGAGGTCCGCGGCGGCCAGGTCGCGGTTGGTCTGTGCGGCGACCGATTGCGCCCGCGCCGCCTCGGCCGCCAGCCGCAGGTCCTGCGGGTCGAGCTGCGCCAGCACCTGCCCGGCCTTCACCGCCTGGCCCAGCTCGGCCTGGCGGCGCACGATCTTGCCGGCGACGCGAAAGCCCAGGCGCGATTCGATCCGCGCCCGCACCTCGGCCGCGAACTCCGGCTCGCTGCCGTAGGGGCTGACGCCGACGGCCATGACCTTCACGGCCCGCACCGGCTCCTCCTGCGGCGGCCGCTTCGAACAGCCGACGACGAGCGCGGCGGCCATCAGCGGAAGGGACAGCGCCAGCCCGGAGCGGCGCCATGGAGCAGGCAAGAAAAGGTCAGCGGCCATGGCGTTGCACCGGTCGTGAAGGAGGACAAGGGGACACGCGGCCACTAATGACCGCGCGGTTAGTAATCTAGGGGATACCCCTTGCGGTGTCAATCGCCGCGGCACGCCGCCGCCGGGGCCGCTACACCCGCTGCCCCATCTCCACCAGCCGGTTGTCGGGCAGTTGGAAGTAGTCGGACGCACGCCCGGCATTGCGCTGCAGCCACCCGAACAGGGCCAGCCGCAGCGGATTCATGCCCGGCAGCCGGTGCCGCCCGATCGCGGCGCGGGACGTGAAGTACGAGGTCGTCATCGACTCCACCGCCAGGCCCTTCTGGTAGGCCAGCACGCGCAGGAACTCGGGCACGTCGGGCCGCTCCATGAAGCCGTAGCGCACGGTGACGGCCCAGATGCCGTGGCCCATCGGCTCGGCCTCGATGCGCTCGCGCGCGTGCACGCGGGGCGTGTCGACACCGTGCATCGCGAGGATGAAGACCTGTTCGTGCAGCACCTGGTTGTGCTCCAGGTTGTGCAGCAAGGCGTGGGGCACGAGCTGCGCGTCGGGCGCCAGGAAGACCGCCGTGCCGCGCACGCGGTGCGGCATGTCCAGCGCCAGCGATTCGATGAAGGGCGCCAGCGGCACGCGGTGCCGGGCCTGCACCGCCAGCCCCAGGCGCCGGCCCTTGAACCAGGTCGTGAAGATCAGCAGCGCGAAACCCGCCACCGCCAGCGTGAGCCAGCCGCCCTCGGCAATCTTGAGGCTGTTGGCCAGCACGAAAGTCAGGTCGATCACCGCGAACAGCAGCACCGCCACCGCGACGGCCCAGCGGTTCCAGCGCCACAGCCGCCAGGCTACGATGCCGGCCAGCAGCGTGGTCGTGACCATGGTGATCGACACCGCGATGCCGTAGGCCGCCGACAGCGCGCTCGAGCTGCGAAAGCCCAGCACCAGCAGCAGCACGCCCACCATCAGCATCCAGTTCATCGCCGGCACGTAGACCTGGCCGATGGCGTCGCTGGAGGTCTGCACGATCCGCATGCGCGGCAGGTAGCCCATGCGCATGGCCTGCGCCGTGAGCGAGAAGGCACCCGAGATCACGGCCTGCGAGGCGATCACCGTCGCCATCGCCGCCAGCACCACCATCGGCACCACTGCCCACGAGGGGAACAGCCGGAAGAAGGGGTTGTCGACCGCCGCCGGGTCGCGCAGCACCAGCGCGCCCTGGCCGAAGTAGTTGAGCACCAGGCCCGGCAGCGCGATGAAGAGCCAGGCCAGGCGGATCGGCCGGGCGCCGAAGTGCCCCATGTCCGCGTACAGCGCCTCGCCGCCGGTGAAGGCGAGGAACACCGCGCCCAGCACCGCCAGCGACTGGGCGCGGTAGGTCAGCAGGAAGCCCGCCGCATGCCGCGGGTCCAGGGCAGCGAGCACCTGCGGGTTCTGCACCACCTGCCACGCACCCGCGACGGCGATCACGCCGAACCACAGCAGCATCACCGGTCCGAACACCCGCCCGACCACGCCCGTGCCACGGCGCTGCACCACGAAGAGCACCACCAGGATCGCCAGCGTGAGCGGGATGACGAAGCGCTGCATCGCCGGCGCCTGCACCTCCAGCCCCTCGACCGCCGACAGCACCGAGATCGCCGGCGTGATGAGGCTGTCGCCGTAGAACATCGCGGCGCCGATCAGCCCCATCCACACCACCGCGCCGCCCAGCCAGGGCCGGCGCCGCCCGCTTTCCACCGCGTGGCGCGCCAGCGCCTGCAGCGCCAGGATGCCGCCCTCGCCGTCGTGGTCGGCGCGCAGCACGAAGACCACGTACTTGAGCGTGACCACCACCACCAGCCCCCAGACCACCAGCGACAGCAGCCCCATCACCGCCTCGGCCGCGAAAGGCACGCCGTGGTCGGGGTTCAGCGTCTCCTTGAAGGCGTAGAGCGGCGAGGTGCCGATGTCGCCGAACACCACGCCCAGGGCGGCGAGCATGAGCGCCGGGCCGGCGGGATGGGCGTGGGCGCCGGGGGCGGCCGAAGGGGAAGTGGCGACGGACATGCGGGGGCGGTGGGAATCGCGGGCCGCCAGCATAGTCCCGCGGCGCTGACAGGCAACCACTGCCCATGCGGCGACGCCAGATGACAATGCCGCGTGCCTTCGCCCTCCCCGTCCGCCCTGCCCGCCGCCGCCGCGCCGGTCGACCACTACGAGAACTTCCCCGTCGCCTCGTGGCTGTGCCCGCCGAGGCTGCGGCCGCCCATCGCCGCGATCTACCACTTCGCCCGCACGGCCGACGACATCGCGGACGAGGGCGACGCCGGCCCCGAGGCACGCATCGCCGAGCTGCAGGCCTACCGCGCCGACCTGGCCGCCGTCGCCCGCGGCGGCACGCCTTCGGCCCGTTGGCCGCAGGTCTTCGGCCCGCTCGCCCGAGCCATCGCCGACTTCGGCCTGCCCGAGCCGCTGCTGGCCGACCTGCTCGATGCCTTCGTGCAGGACATCGCCTGGACCCGCGATGGCCGCGCGTACGCCGACCGCGCCGAGCTGCTCGACTACTGCCGCCGTTCGGCCAACCCGGTCGGGCGACTGCTGCTGCACCTGTACGGCGAGCGCCGCGCCGACGCACTCGCGCAGAGCGACGCCATCTGCAGCGCGCTGCAACTGATCAACTTCTGGCAGGACGTGTCGGTCGACCTGCCCCGTGAACGCTTCTACCTGCCGTTGGCCGACTGCGCCGCGCGTGGCCTGACGAGGGAAGATTTCAAGGCTTTTCGGCCTCTGGCGCCCGTCCCGCCTGCGCAAGCAGCTATCGATTTGATAGCGGACGAGGTGCGCTGGGCGCGGTCGCTGATGCACGAGGGCGTGCCGCTCGTGCATGCGCTGCGCGGGCGCATCGGCTGGGAGTTGCGCTTGGTCGTCCAGGGCGGCCTGGCCATCCTGGACAAGATCGAACGCCAGGGCTTCGACAGCTTCTCGCGCCGGCCCACCGTGGGCAAGGCCGATGCGCTGCGGCTCGCTTGGCGGGCGCTGTGGATGTGAAGAGATCAACATGAAGCTCTGGCATGTCAGTGAAGATGCGCGCATCGTCCGGTTCGAGCCGAGGATGCCCCCAAGTGCGGACGCCGGAATCAGCCATCCCGTGGTCTGGGCCGTCGATGACACGCGGCTGGTCAACTACCTCCTGCCGCGCGACTGCCCGCGGGTCGTCGTGCGCTGCGGTCCCGCCACGCAGTCCGCCGACGCCGCCCGCTATCTGGGGCCAGACCCGGCCGACGTCGCCGTCTTCATCGAGACCCCGTGGCTGGCCCGATCGCGGAACACCACGCTGTGGTTGTACGAACTGCCGCCCGAATCATTCCGACGCATCGATGCCAACGCCGGCTACTGGGTTTCGGCTCGGAGCGTCACGCCGCTGTCGCGCCAGTGTGTCGCCGCGCCCCTGGACGAACTGCAACGCCGCGGCGCTGAACTCCGGGCGGTGCCGCAGTTGCGCCCCCTGGCTGAGGCGGTGGCTGCATCCTCGCTAGCGTTCTCCATCATCCGCTTGCGCAACGCCGCCCCGCGAGCGCCGATCCCGCCGCACACGCCATGAGCGCGCCCCCATCCCCGACAATCGCCGCCCCATGAGCCTCGCCCCGCGTTCCCGCCCGCCCCGATGAGCACCCCCGAGCAGTACGTCCAGGACAAGGCCGCCGCGTCGGGCAGCAGCTTCTACTACGCCTTTCTCTTCCTGCCCAAGGACCGCCGCGCGGCGATCACGGCCTTCTATGCCTTCTGCCGCGAGGTCGACGACGTGGTCGACGAGGTGTCGGACCCCGGCGTGGCGGCCACCAAGCTGGCCTGGTGGCGCACCGAGGTCGCGAGCGCCTTCGGCGGCGAGCCGCGCCATCCGGTGATGAAGGCGTTGATGCCGCACAAGGCCGCCTTCGGCATCGAGGCACGGCAGTTGCAGGAGATCATCGACGGCTGCGAGATGGACCTCTCGCAGACGCGCTACCTGGACTTCGCCGGGCTGGAGCGCTACTGCCACCTGGTGGCCGGCGTGGTGGGCGAGGTGTCGGCGCGCATCTTCGGGCAGGCGCAGCCGCAGACCACCGCGTATGCGCACAAGCTGGGCCTGGCGCTGCAACTCACGAACATCATTCGCGACGTGGGCGAGGATGCGCTGCGCGGGCGCATCTACCTGCCGGTGAACGAGCTGCAGCAGTTCGACGTCAAGGCCCACGAGCTGCTCAGCCGCACGTATTCCGACCGCTTCGTGGCGCTGATGCAGTTCCAGGCCGCGCGCGCCCAGAGCCTCTACGACGAAGCCCTCGCCCTGCTGCCGGCCGCCGACCGGCGCGCGCAGAAGCCCGGCCTGATGATGGCGAGCATCTATCGCACGCTGCTCGCCGAGATCGAGGCCGACCGCTTCCAGGTGCTGAACCAGCGTGTGAGCCTCACGCCGCTGCGCAAGCTGTGGCTGGCGTGGAAGGTGCAGGCGCTGGGGCGCATGTGAGCCGGTTTGCTATCGATTTCGTAGCTTCTTGCGCAGTGTGGGCGGGCGCTGCAGGCCGATTTGGCTTGGAAACGTGGCATTGAAAGTCGCCATCATCGGTGGCGGCTGGGCCGGCCTGGCGGCCGCCGTCGAGGCCACGCGCGCGGGCCATGCCGTCACCGTGCTCGAGGCCGCGCGCACCCTGGGCGGCCGCGCACGCCGCGTGGTGGCCGACGACGGCCTGGTGCTCGACAACGGCCAGCACATCCTCATCGGCGCCTATCGCGCCACGCTGGCGCTGATGCGCGAACTGGGCGTCGACCCCGACGCCGCGCTGCTGCGCGTGCCGCTGGCGCTGCGCTTTCCCGATGGCGGGGGCCTGTCGGTCCCGGCCGGCCTGCGCCCGCCGCTGGACCTGCTCGCCGGCATCGCGGGCGCGCAGGGCTGGTCGCTGCGCGACAAGTTCTCGCTCGTGCGCACCTCGCTGCGCTGGCGGGCGCGAGGCTTTCGCTGCGCACCCGGCGACAGCGTGGCCGCGCTGTGCGCCGGCCTCACGCCGCGCGTGATGGACGAACTCATCGCGCCGCTGTGCGTCTCCGCGCTCAACGTGCCGGTGGAGCGTGCCAGCGGCGAAGTCTTCCTGCGCGTGCTGCACGACGCGCTCTTCGCCGAGCGCGGCGGCGCTGACCTGCTCCTGCCGCGCGTGGACCTGGGCGCGCTGCTGCCCGACCCGGCCGCGCGCTGGCTGGGCGCGCATGGCGCATCGATCCGCATCGGCCAGCGCGTGCAGGCGATCGCGCCGGCCACCGCAGGCTGGACGGTCGATGGCGAGCCCTTCGAGCGCGTGCTGCTTGCCGCGCCGGCGTGGGAGTCGGCGCGGCTGGCGCGCGGCGCCTCGTTGCCGCAAGCAGTCGTCTGGGCCGAGCAGGCCGACGCGCTCGGCCACGAAGCCATCGCCACCGTCTACCTGCGTGGCACACCCGGATTGGCGGACACCCCGCTGCGCGCGCTGCACCACGGCCCGGCCGCACCGGCGCAGTTCGTGTTCGACCGTGGCGCGCTGGGCGGCCCGGCCGGCCTGGCGGCGTTGGTCGTCAGCGCGAGCGAGGGTACGCGCGAGGCGATCGAAGCGCAGGCCCTTGCGCAGGCCCGCGCACAGCTCGGCTGGCACGGCGCCGTGCCGGTTCAGACCATCGTCGAGAAGCGCGCCACCTTCGCCTGCACGCCGGGCGTGCGGCGGCCCCCCATCGAGGTCGCGCCGGGCCTCTCGGCCTGCGGCGACTACGTCGAGGGGCCGTACCCGGCCACGCTGGAAGGCGCGGTGCTCAGCGGGCAGGCTGCGGCGGCTGCGCTCTGAGCCTCACCAGCCCCACACCAGCTTGCGCGACACCCAGCCGACGCGGCCGGCGCCGGTTCGCACCTTGAGCCAGTCGCCGCGCCGCTCCAGCGTGCGCAGCACGTCGCCGTAGCCGGCCTTCGCCACGATGCGCGCGCGCGTGTTGGGCGTGCTGCGCACGTTCAGCGCACTGGCCTTCGACACCACATGGGCCTGCTGGTTCGTGCGCGAGCTGCGCACCCAGGCGCGGTCGTTCTCGAAGTCGCGCACCCTCAGCCACGACCCTTTGCGGCTTAGCACCTCGAGCGGGTAGCCACGGTCGATGGACCAGGTGGCGGCCGCGCGCGGGCTCGGGCCCGTGCGCAGCATGACGCCATCCCGGGCCGCGCTCACCATCTCCCTGGCCTGCACCGCCGTGGCAGCGAGCAGCAGCATCAACAACGCGAGGAAAACGGCGGGCAGGCGGCGGGAGAACTGGGTCATGCGGATCGATCCTTCTTGAAATGCGAAGACGAAAAAAGGCCGGGCTCGCCCCCTCGGCGAGCCGGTCCGCTCCGTGTGTTTCAAGGATGGGGGATTGGTTCCCCGATGTTGCAAAACTGGGCGAGCCCGCGCTCAGCGACCTTCGAGTGCCATACACAGCGCATGCAGGTTCGGCACGATGAGCTGCGGCCGCGCGCCCGCTTCCCAGGGCCGCTCGTCGCGCACCAGCCAGGCGGCCTGCATGCCGGCGTCGAGCGCGCCGGCCACGTCGAGCGCGGCATCGTCACCCACGTGCAGCACGTCGCGCGGCAGCAGCCCGACCGAGGCCGCGGCGGCGCGGAAGATCGGCGCATGCGGCTTGCCGCTGCCGAAGGCGCGGGCGCTGAAGCCCGCCCTGAACCAGCGCGCCACGCCCGTGCGCTCCAGGTCGGCATTGCCGTTCGAGATGGCGACCAGCGGGTAGCGTTCGCTCAGCCAGCGCAGCGCCGGCAGCGCATCGTCGTACAGCGTCACGCGCTGGCGCTCGGCAAAGAACACGTCGAAGGCCGGATCGGCCAGGGCCTCGTCGTCGCCGGCCCGGCGCAGCGCCCCACGGATCGATTCGCGCCGCAGCGCGCTCAGGTCGTGGGCCAGGTCGGAGCGCTCCTTCGCCGTGGCTTCGCGCAGTTCGCGCAGCACCTTGGGATCGGTCACGAGATCGGCGGTGCGCGACGCGTGGCGTTGCAGCCAGGCGTGCAGCACGCGCTCGGCGCGCTCGATGGTGGGCCACACGGGCCAGAGGGTGTCGTCTAGGTCCAGCGAGATGGCCTGGATGCGCTTCACGTCGAGGAGCGCGGCGCCCGGGGCGGCAGAGGTCATGCCGCAGAATATCGCATGCCCCGCTTCCGTCCCGAGCCGCTCGCGATCCAGAGCCCGCCCAACGCCGCCTCGCGCACCGCCGTGCTGTGGTGCAACCTGGGCTCGCCCACCCACCCCACCGCCGCCGCCGTGCGGCCCTTCCTGGCGCAGTTCCTGAGCGACCCGCGGGTGGTCGAGCTGCCGGCCCTGCTATGGCAGCCGATCCTGCGCGGCGCGATCCTGCCCCGCCGCCCTGCCGCCTCGGCCGCCAAGTACCAGAGCATCTGGACACCCGAGGGCTCGCCGCTCACCGTGTGGACACACAGGCAGTCGAAGCTGCTGCAGGGTTGGCTGGGTGAGCGTGGCCACAAGGTCGTGGTGCTGCCGGCCATGCGCTACGGCGCGCCCTCGGTCGACCAGCAACTCGAGGCGCTGAAGGCCGGCGGCATCGACCGCGTGCTGGTGCTGCAGGCCTACCCGCAGTACTCGGCCACCACCACCGCGAGCATGGTCGACGCCGTGAACGCCTGGAGCGCGCGGGCACGGCGCATGCTCGAGCTGCGCTTCGTGAACGACTACCACGACGACCCGGGCTACATCGACGCGCTGGCTGCCAGCGTGCAGGCCCACTGGCGCACGCACGGCCAGCCCGACCGGCTGGTGATGAGCTTCCACGGCATCCCCGAACGCAACATCACCCGCGGCGACCCGTACGAGGCCCAGTGCCGCCGCACCGCGGAGCGGCTGGTGGAAAAGCTGCAGTGGCGCCAGGACGCATGGGCGACCACCTTCCAGTCGCGCTTCGGCCGCGCCAGATGGCTGCAGCCCTACACCGAGCCGACACTGCGGGAGATGGGCCGTTCGGGCGTGGGCCGCGTCGACGTGCTGTGCCCGGGCTTTCCGGCCGACTGCCTCGAGACGCTGGAAGAGATCGCCATGGAAGGCCGCGCGGCCTTCCTCGAAAGCGGTGGCAAGGAATTCCACTACATCCCCGCGCTCAACGACGACGCGGCCTGGATCACGGCGCTGGCGGGCATCGCCGAGCGCCACCTCGCCGGCTGGCCGACCCGCGAGCGCTTCGCCTGAAAACGATCGCACCACCACCGCCCCGAGGAAGCCCCACGTGTCCACCGTCGCCACCCAGGCCGTCACCGCCAAGCTCACACATGCCGCCATCTTCCTGGTGTTCACGCTGAATCCCGGGGCCGACGCCCGGCAGCCCGTGCGCCAGCTGTGCGCCGACATGTCGTCGTTGCTGCGCGGCATCGGCTTTCGCCATGCGAGCCGCCGGCTGTCGTGCGTGATGGGCTTCGGCTCCGAGGCCTGGGACCGCCTCTTCGGCACCCCCCGCCCGGCCTCGCTGCACCCCTTCCGGGAGATCAAGGGCGTGCATCACGCGGTGTCGACGCCGGGCGACCTGCTCTTCCACATCCGCGCCACCGACATGGACCTGTGCTTCGAACTGGCGGCGCAGATCACCGAGCGCATCGGCGGCGTGGCCACCGTGGTCGACGAAACGCACGGCTTCAAGTACTTCGACGAACGCGACCTGCTCGGCTTCGTCGACGGCACCGAGAACCCCTCGGGCCAGGCCGCCGCCGACGCCGCGCTGGTCGGCGGCGAGGACCCGGCCTTCGCCGGCGGCAGCTACGTCATCGTGCAGAAGTACCTGCACGACATGAAGGGCTGGAACGCCATGCCGATCGAGCAGCAGGAAGCCATCATCGGACGCAGGAAGCTCTCCGACATCGAGCTGCCCGACAGCGCGAAGACCGCCTACGCCCACAACGTGCTCACCAACATCGAGGAGAACGGCGAGCAGTTGCAGATCGTGCGAGACAACATGCCTTTCGGCCAGGTCGGCAAGGGCGAGTACGGCACCTACTTCATCGGCTACGCACGCTCGCCCGCGCGCACCGAACGCATGCTCGAGAACATGTTCCTCGGCCTGCCACCGGGCAACCACGACCGGCTGCTGGACTTCAGCCGCGCCGTGACGGGCACGCTGTTCTTCGTGCCCACCGCGAGCTTCCTCGACGACGTGGACCCGGACGCAGCGCCGGGCGCCTGAGGCTCGGTCGCGAAGGGTCGAAGCGATGCGCAGGGCTTCGACAGGCTCAGCCCGGACGGCCTGTCTCGATTGCGACTGGGTATGAACAGGCCCGCCCGCGGCGTGGATCAACCGTTGGCGAAGAGCCCGGCGTAGGCGCTGAGCGCCGGCACGCCGCCCAGGTGCGCGTACAGCACGCGCGAGCCGGCCGGGAACTCGCCCAGGCGCACCTTCTCGATCATGCCGTGCATCGACTTGCCCTCGTACACCGGGTCGGTCAGCATGCCCTCGGTGCGCGCGCACAGGCGGATCGCCTCCAGCGTGCCTTCGCTGGGCAGGCCGTACTCGGGGCCGCCGAAGCGGGTGTCGAGCACGACGTCCTTCTCGGTGATGTCGCGCGCCAGCTCGACCAGGCCGGCGGTGTTCTTCGCGATGCGCAGGATCTGGTCGAAGGTCTGTTGCGGCTTGGCCGAGGCGTCGATGCCGATCACGCGGTCGGCGCGCCCGTCGGCCGCGAAGCCCACCACCATGCCGGCCTGCGTGCTGCCGGTGACCGAGCAGACCACGATGTAGTCGAACTGGAAGCCCAGTTCCTTCTCCTGCTGGCGCACCTCTTCTGCAAAGCCGACGAAGCCCAGCCCGCCCTTCGGGTGTTCGGAGCAGCCGGCAGGAATCGGGAAGGGCTTGCCCCCGGCGCGGCGCACGCCGTCCATCGCCTCTTCCCAGCTCTTGCGGATGCCGATGTCGAAGCCGGCGGCGTCGAGGCGCACGTCGGCGCCAAGGATGCGCGAGAGTTCGATGTTGCCCACGCGGTCGTAGACCGGGTCCTCGTAGTCGACCCAGTGCTCCTGCACCAGCACGCACTTCATGCCCAGGTGCGCGGCCACGGCGGCCACTTGGCGCGTCTGGTTCGACTGCACGCCGCCGATGGACACGAGCGTGTCGTAGCCGCCCTCGATCGCCTCGGGGATCAGGTATTCGAGCTTTCGGGTCTTGTTGCCGCCGAAGGCCAGGCCGCTGTTGCAGTCTTCGCGCTTGGCATAGAGCTCGACCTCGCCGCCCAGATGGGCGCTCAGGCGCTTGAGTGCGTGGATCGGCGTCGGGCCGAAGGTGAGCGGATGGCGGGGGAATTTCTGCAGGTTCATGGCGGCGGGCTCCAGGTTCGTTGGCGTGAACGAATCGTAGGAAGGAAGCCGCCTCACAGGGTTGCAAAATGAGGGCGTTCCAGGAAATTTCCGGCTCCAAATCTGCAATGAATCCAGCGCTTCATTCCATGAAAAATCTCAATCACGCAACAACATTGCCTGCCCCGAGCGAACTCGATCGTACCGACCGCGCCATCCTGCGCGCGCTGCAGCGCGATGCCTCGGTGTCGAATGTGGCGCTGGCCGCCAAAGTGAGCCTCAGCGCGCCGGCCTGTCTGCGGCGTGTGGAGCGCCTGAAAACGCTGGGCTTCATCCGCGGCACGGTCGCGCTGCTGTCGCCCAAGGCGCTGGACTGCGGCATGCTGGTGATGATCGGCGTGGTGCTGGACCGCTCCACACCCGAGTCCTTCGCCGATTTCGAGAAGGCGGTGCAGAAGGTGTCGGGCTGCCTCGAATGCCACGTGGTCACGGGCGAGTTCGACTACTTCATGCTCGTGCGCACGCGCGACAACGAGAGCTACAACCGGCTGCACGCCGAGCAATTGCTCTACCTGCCGGGCGTGCGGCAGGTGCGGACCTTCATGGTGCTCAAGGAAGTGCTGTCGACCACACAACTGCCGCTTTGAACCCGCAGCCGGACCGGCGCGTGCCGCGTCGTGTTCAGCCCGCCGCGAGCAGCGCCTGGATCGCGGCGTCCATCTGGTCGTACTCGCCCTCGCCGAAGTGCCTGCGCCGCACGCGCCCCGCGCGGTCGACCAGGTAAAAGGCCGGCCAGTACTGGTTGCGCCAGGCCTGCCAGGTGGCAAAGCGGTTGTCCTGCGCCACCGGGAAGCGGATGCCCAGCCGTTCCCGGGCCGACTCCACGTTGGCGGTCACGCGCTCGAAGGCGAACTCCGGCGTGTGCACGCCCACCACCACGAAGCCGCGATCACGGTAGCGCTCGTACCACCGCACCACGTGCGGCATGGTGTTGAGGCAGTTGACGCAGGCGAAGGTCCAGAAATAGACCAGCGTCACCTTGCCGTTCAGGCCCTGCATCGTGAGCGGGTCGCTGCCCAGCCAGCGGTCGATGCCGGTGAACTCGACCGCGGGACCGAGGTCGGGCAGGTTCGCGGCCGGCTCGGCCGCCTGGGCGCCCGCCAGCCAGCCGAGGGTGGCGACGGTCGCGGCGCGACGCGTGAAGCGGGGAATGGCGGCATCGGTCATGGTCAGAGTCCTTGCGAAAGGGAAGGAAGAAATCGGGAGAGCCAGCTGATCGCCAGCACATCGACCTGGAAGGCCATGGCCAGCGCCACTGCAATGACCAGCACGCCGGCCACGCGCTGCAGCGTGGGCAGGTGGGCCGCCACCGCGCGCACGCGCCGCACGGCCCACTGGCCGCCGTAGCCGATGACCAGCATCGGCACACCGGCGCCCACGGCGTAGCTCAGCAACAGGGCCGCGGCCGCTTCGCCGCTCGGCGCGGTGGCCAGCAACGTGAGGATGGCGCCGAGCACCGGGCCGGCGCAGGGCGTCCACACCGCGCCCAGCGAGGCGCCGAGCAGCAGCGCGCCCACGGCGCCCTCGCCCGCCCCGCCCCAGCGCGCGGCCGCGCCGCCGAATGCGCTGCCGTGGCGCGCCAGCACTCGCATTGGCGCGGGCCAGACCATCAGCACACCGAAGACCAGCAGGCCCGCGATGGCGGTCTGCCGCAGGCCCTCGGGCGTCAGCCCCAGCCACGAGGCCGAGGCACTGAAGGCCAGCGTGAAGCCCGCGAACGCCGCCACGAAGCCCCCCACGATCCACAGCGGCCGGGTGCGCGAACGCGCACCGCCGACCGAGCCTCCCAGCACCACCGGCAGCAGCGGCAGCACGCAGGGCGCCGCGATGGTGAGCAGGCCGGCGGCAAAAGCGAGCGCGACTTCGGCGGGCAGGGTCACGGGGGGCATGACCTTCAGTTCGGCGCCGGGACCGTCCCGGTTTCACGCGGGCGAAAAAAAGCGCCCCGCAGGGCGCTGCCACGGCGAGCGTTCGCCGCCGCGTGTGCAGCCGGTCAGCGGCCCAGGAAGTCGCGCTTGCCCACCGGCACGCCCAGGTGGCGCAGCACGTCGTAGGCCGTGGTCACGTGGAAGAAGAAGTTGGGAATGGCGAACTGCAGCAGGTAGCGCTGAGCGTCGAAGACGATTTCGCCCTCGCCGACCTTCAGGCGCACCTCGCGCGACTCCTGGCCCTCGATGCTGGCGCGGTCGACACCGGCCAGGAAGTCGCGCGTCTTCGCGACGCGTGCCAGCAGTTCGTCATAGGTGGTCTCGGTGTCGGCGAAGCTCGGCGCCGTGAACCCGCCGATGCGCGCAGCCGCGAGCTTGGCGGCATCGCTGGCGCGCTGCACCTGGCCGGCCAGCGTGAGCATGTCGGGTGCGAGGCGCGCGTTCACCAGCGTGGCGGTGTCCAGCCCCTGCGCCTGCGCATGTTCGAGGCCCTTGCCCAGCACATGCGTGAGTTGGTCGAGGCCGCGGATGAAGACGGAAACGGAAGCGTCGTAGAGCGAGAGGGCCATGGCGGCAAATCTCCGGGTGTTGTTGTAGTGGCGGATTCTCGCCAGAAAGCGTGTTGCTACGCTTTTGATAGCCGCCCACGCCCGTCCCGCGGGCGCTGCGAGCACTTTTGGCTTGAAAAGCGTTCAGCCGGCCGCGCGGATGAACGTTTCGACCGCGTTCAGCTGGTCGGGCACGTTCAGCGCCGGTGCGTGGCCGCAGCCCGGCACCTCGATCACCAGCAGGCGACCGGTGGCGCCGGGGCCGCGCGTGGTCATGCGCTCCACCACTTCGGGCAGCACCAGGTCGGACTCGGCGCCGCGCAGCAGCAGCACGGGCACATCGAGTGCGTCGTAGTGGTCCCAGATCAGGTAGTCGTTCTCGTGCGCGGTGAACTGCCGCACCATGGCCGGGTCGTAGTGCGGCGTCACGCGTCCGTCCGGCAGGCGGCGCGTGGACGTCTCGGTGAGACGGCGCCATTGCGCATCGCTGAGCCAGCCGTAGGGCTTGTAGACGGTGCGGAAGAAGGCCTCGAGCTCCTGCACCGTGTCGAAGGCCGGCGGCGTGCCGGCATAGGCCTTGATGCGCTCCAGTGCAGGCGCGGCCAGTTCGGGCGCGTTGTCGTTGAGCACCAGGCTGGCGATGCGCCCCTTCATGGCCGGCGCGAACAGGCCCGAGGCGCACACGGTGCCGATGGCCGCGCCCATCGAGGTGCCGACCCAGTGCACGCGCGCCAGGCCCAGGCGCTCGCACAGCGCATCGGCCAGGCGGGCGTAGAACGCCAGCTTGTACTCGTCGTCGGGCGCAGCGCTCCACTGGCTCAGGCCGCGCCCGATCGTGTCGGGGCAGATCACGCGGTAGCCGACCGCGACGAGATGCTGCGCCAGCTCGTCCATGTCGCGGCCGGTGCGCGCCAGGCCGTGCCAGGCGATGACGGCAGGCGCTGCGGCGGCGCCCCACTCCACCCAGTGGACCTCGCGGCCGCAAAGCGTCGCGTAGTGCGAAGAAGGCTGGCTCATCGCGCGCTCCTGGCCCTGAGTTTGCCGACGATGCCCGTCGGGAAGTAGTACACCGACAGCACGAACAGCACGCCCAGCCACAGCAGCCAGCGGTCGGGCGACAGCAGCGCGGCCAGCCAGGGCAGCCCGCTCACGGCCTCGTTGCCCAGGCGCAGCAGGTCCTGCAGGTAGCTCTGCGCCACCACGAAGAGCACCGCGCCGATGGCCGCGCCGTAGATGGTGCCCATGCCGCCGATGACGACGATGAGCAGCACGTCGATCATGATCTCGAAGCTCAGGGACGTGTCCGGCCCGTTGTAGCGCAGCCAGATCGCGAGCATGGCGCCGGCCAGCGTGGCGAAGAGCGCCGACAGCACGGCCGACAGCGTGCGGTAGACCACCACGCGGTAGCCGATGGCCTCGGCGCGGAACTCGTTCTCGCGGATGGCCTGCAGCACGCGGCCGAAGGGTGAATTCACGATGCGCAGCAGCATCAGCACCAGCACCACCGCGGCGACGAAGAGCAGGTAGTAGCACAGCAGCCGGCCGTCGAGCGAGACGCCCAGGAAGGGCTCCTCGGCGAACTCGAAGCTCGGCGAAATGAGCTCGGGCAGCTTGAAGGTCAGGCCGTCCTCGCCGCCGGTGAACTCCGACAGCTGCGAGGCCAGCGTCTGGAAGGCCGAGGCCACGGCCAGCGTGATCATGGCGAAGAAGATTGCCCGCACCCGCAGCGAGAACAGGCCGATCGCCAGCGCCAGCACCAGCGACACCGCCAGCGAACACACCAGCCCTACCGCGATCGCGCCCCAGTTCGGCCCGAGCCGCGTGGCGGCGATGGCGATGCCGTAGGCGCCGATGCCGAAGAACATCGTGTGCGCGAAGCTCACGATGCCCGTGTAGCCCAGCAGCAGGTCGAAGCTGGCCACGAGCACGATGAAGACCAGGATCTTCGCCGCCACGTTGAGCGCCTTGACACCCGGAAAGAGGAAAGGCGCGAAGGCCAGGCCCAGCAGCACCGCCACGAGCAGCACCGCCAGCAGCTTGTTGCGCGGCAGGTCGTTGGAGAGGAGACGGGTCAGCATGGTTCTTGAATGCGGGTACCGAACGCAGAGGGCGCAGAGATTTCGCAGAGGGCGCAGAAGGATTCAAAAGATCTTTGGGTTTTCTTCTGCGCCCTTTGCGAATCCTTTGCGCCCTCTGCGTTCGGCTGTCCGATGTCGACTTCGGCGTTCATCGGCTGCCCGCTACCGGATACACCCCCTGCGGGCGCCACAGCAGGATGGCGACCATGAGGGCGATGTTGGAGAACAGCGCCACCTTGGGCGCGACGAAGCCGGTGTAGTTGGCCATCAGGCCGACCAGCAGCGCGCCGATGAGTGCGCCCGTGGTCGAGCCCAGGCCGCCGATGATGATGACGATGAAGATCAGCACGTTGACCTGCGCGCCCATCTGCGGGATGACGTTCTGCTGGTACAGGCCCCACATCACGCCGCCCAGGCCCGCCAGCGCGCTGCCGGCCACGAAGATGCCGACGAAGAGCACGCGGATGCGGTAGCCCAGCGATTCGACCATCTCGCGGTCCTGCACGCCGGCGCGGATCAGCAGGCCGATCTTGGTGCGCGCCAGCGTCCAGGCCAGCAGCGCGAAGACGACGGCGCCGACGACCACCGCGAGCACGCGGTACTTCTCGATCGCCGCATCGCCCAGCAGCCAGGAACCGCGCAGGCCCTCCGGCAGCGGCAGCGGAATCTGCGCCGGGCCCCAGATCACCTTGATGATCTCCTCGCCGATGATCATCCCGCCCATGGTGATGAGGATCTGCTTCAGGTGCTGGCCGTACACCGGCCGCACGATGAAGCGCTCGAAGGCCAGGCCGACCGCGCCAGCCACGAGCATGGCAACGACCATCGCCGGCAGCACGGCGACCAGGTTGGTGAGGATGGAGGACGACTGCGTCCAGTCGCCCATCGCGCCGAGCACGCTGGTGGCGACGAAGGCACCCAGCGCGATGAACACGCCGTGCCCGAAGTTCAGCACGTCCATCAGCCCGAAGACCAGCGTGAGGCCCGAGGCGATGATGAACACGATCATCCCCATCGCGAGCCCCGCCACGGTGAGCGTCAGCCAGGTGGAGGTGGAGCCCACCAGCGGCAGCGCCAGCAGCGCCAGCACGGGCACCAGCAGGAGCGGCTTCCAGTCGAAATCGAGGGCCTTCATGCGGCGCGTCCTCGTGGTTGATTTGCTATCGAATTCATAGCTGGGTCCGCCCGGCTGATGGGCACTGCGCCCGGTTTTGGCTCGGGATCGGACATCCATACGCGAAGGTCGCGAAAGGCACGCGAAGGTCGCGAAAGAAATCTTTCAATGGTTTTTTTCGCGTCCTTCGCGAAACCTTCGCGCCCTTCGCGTACGGATGTCCGCATCCGATCCCCACCGCTCACAGCGCCAACCCCAGCAGCGACTGCTGCAGCTGCGTGTCGGCCGAGAAGTCGGCCATCGACCCGGCGTGCACCACGCGGCCGTTGTCCATCACGGCGACGTGATCCCCCAGGCGCTGCGCGAAATGGATGTTCTGTTCCACCAGCAGGATCGTCACGCCGCTGGCCTTGAGCTCGGCGAAGGCGTCGATCATGTTGTTGATGATGGCTGGCGCCAGGCCCTTGCTGGGCTCGTCGACGATCAGCAGCTGGCGCGGCTCGACGATCGCGCGCGAGACGGCCAGCATCTGTTTCTGCCCGCCCGAGAGTTTGCCGGCCGGGTGGTTCCAGAACTTCTCCACGGCGGGGAAGAGCTTGAAGATCCACTTGAGCCGCGTGTCGTCCATGTCCTGCGCTCGGCGCGCGGCGCGTGCCGCGAGAAGCATGTTCTCCTTCACGGTGAGGTCCGCGAAGATGCCCATGGTCTCGGGCACGTAGGCGATGCCGAGGTCGGCGATCTGCGGGGTCGCGAGCTTCGTGATGTCCTGGCCCGCGAAGTGCACGCGCCCCTGCGAGGCATGCCACAGGCCCATGATGGTCCGCAGCGTGGTCGTCTTGCCGGCACCGTTGCGGCCCAGCAGCATGGTGAGCTGGCCCTTGGGCACGGCGAGGTCCACGCCGTGGAGGATGTGGTACGCGCCGATGTGGGTGTGGACGCCTTCGAGCGTGAGCAGTGCGTCAGTCATGGGTTGGGCTCCTTCCCCCACTGGGGGAAGGTGGGGATGGGGGCAGCGGCGCGGGAGAGAGGCGCGGCCGATCGACCGCCGCGTGCCCCCACCCCGGCCCTCCCCCAGCGGGGGAGGGAGTGAATACGCGCCGCCGTCATGCCGCCTCCTTCGCCACGCCCAGGTAGGCTTCCTGCACCACCGGCGACGCGATGACTTCCGCCGGCTCGCCGTCGGCCACCAGGGTGCCGTTGTGCAGCACGATGATGCGGTCGGCCAGCTCGCGCACCACGTCCATCTTGTGCTCCACGAGCAGGATCGTCTTGGTCTTGTCGGCCTTCAGCCGGCGGATCAGGTCGAGGATGACCGGCGCCTCGGCGGCGTTCATGCCGGCCGTCGGTTCGTCGAACATGAAGACCTGCGGCTCCAGCGCCATCAGCAGCGCGACCTCGAGCTTGCGCTGGTCGCCGTGCGGCAGGCTGGCGACGATGTCATGTTCGCGCGCCTTGAGGTTGGTGTCGGCCAGCAGCGCGTCCGCGCGCTCGGTGAGGGCCTTGCGGTCGCTCCAGATGCTCCAGAGGTTGAGGCCGCGGCGGTGCGGCCCTTCGTGCGCGGCCTGCACCGCCAGGCGCACGTTCTCCAGCACCGTGAGGTTGGGGAACAGGTTGGTGAGCTGGAAGGCGCGGCCCAGGCCGGCGCGCGTGCGCGCCGACGCGGGCAGCCCCGTCAGGTCGCGGCCATCGAGCCGCACCGAGCCCGACGTGGCCTTGAGCTGCCCCGAGATGAGGTTGAAGTAGGTCGTCTTGCCCGCGCCGTTGGGGCCCACGATGGCCGTGAGCGTGCCGGGCGCGAAGGCACAGCTCACGGCATTCACCGCGACGTGCCCGCCGAAGCGGATGGTGAGGTCTTGGGTCTGGAGCATCGGGTCGAATGCGGGAGCGGGAACCGAACGCGAAGGGCGCGAAAGTCCCGCGAAAGACGCAAAAGATTCCAACGAGAAAATCTTCGAATGCCTTCTTTCGCGCCCTTCGCGCAACCTTCGCGCCTTTCGCGTATGGAAGTGCGCCTTCCGATCAGCGCTTGTTGCGGATCGGCACGTCCATCTCGGACGCCTTGATCTCGTGCACCAGCTCCGGCACGCCCCAGGCGAAGGCCGGGTCGACCTTGATCTTGAAGTGGTACATGCTCTGCATGGCCTGGTGGTCTTCCTTGCGGAAGGTCATCGTGCCCTTGGGCGTGTCGAAGCTCATGCCTTCCATGGCCCCGATGAGCTTGTTGGTGTTGGTGTCACCGCCGGTCTTCTTGAGCGCGGTGACCACCGCCATCGCGGCCGAGAAGCCGCCAGCGGTGAAGAAGTCCGGCGGGGTCTTGTACTGCTTGTAGTGCATCGACACCAGGGCATCGTTGACCGGGTTCTTCGGGATGCCGAAGTAGTAGTAGGTCGCGCCCTCCATGCCCGGAAACTGCTTGTAGCTGGCCATGGCCGGGAGGATGTTGCCGCCGGTGGCGATCTCGATGCCGTAGCGCTTGAGGTCGAGGTCGGCGATCTTGAAGGGGTTGCCGGCGCCGGCCCACACGATCCAGATCACCTTGCGGCCGGGCTGGTCCTTGAGCTTGTCGATGAGGCGCTGCGCACCGGCGGTGAAGTCGGTGGTGTTCTGCGGCAGGTATTCCTCGTGGACGATCTTGGCCTTCTTCACCGCGTCCTTGAACGCCTTCACGCCGTCGCGGCCGAAGGCGTAGTCCTGGGCCAGGGTGGCGATGGTGGTGCCCGGCTTGTCGAGCGCGACGGCGTTGCTGATCGCGTCCTGGCTCGAATTGCGGCCGGTGCGGAAGATGTACTTGTTCCACTTGTCGCCGGTGATCGAGTCGGCCACGGCGGGCTCGACGATCAGCACCTTCTTGTACTCCTCGGCCACCGGCAGCATGGCCAGCGCCACGCCCGAGGAGGTGGGCCCGACGGCCAGCGCGGCCTTGTCGTCGGAGTACGCGGCCGCCAGCAGCGACTTGCCGAGATCGGGCTTGCCCTGGTCGTCCTTCTCGATGACGACGATCTTCTTGCCGTTGACGGTCATGGTGCCGCCGGTGGCGTATTCCAGGCCCATCATCAGGCCGGCCTGCGTCTGCTTGCCGTAGGCCTCCAGCGGGCCGGTCTTGCTGTAGACGTGGGCGATGCGGATGTCGTTGGACTGGGCCCAGGCCGGCGCGGCGACGGCAGTGGCGGCCAAGGCGGCCAGGGCAACGAGATGGCGACGGTGCATGGAATGTCTCCTAGGATGAATGGCTGAACTTTGCACAGTTCGTGCCAGCGTCGAAAGCGAGGCTTTCGGACCTATCCGCCGCGGCTCAAGAGCGAAATGACCGAAATCCGATCGATCGAGACGAAACGCATAGTCTGGATTTCAGACAATTGTCTTTTTTTCGATCAGGGAAAACACGGGCATGCCCGCTGCAGGGCCGGCAAGGCGTCAGGGGCCACTCAGTGCAACGCGTCCATGCTCGGTCGATGACCGAACGCACTTCTCAAAGGCGCCCAGCGGGCGACCGCCCGCCCGGCCGCCCTTCCGCGGCCTGGCGTCGCCTCACCGGCTGGCTTTTGGTGCTGGCCGGCGCGGGCATGGTGCTGTCGGGCCTGAACGCCGTCCTGCACCACTGAGAGGCGGGGATCGGGAGGGCGATTCAGCCCTCGCCCATGCGGTCGTACAGCGTGGCGCGCGAGATGCCCAGGCGCCGCGCTGCCGCGAGCTTGTTGCCGCCCGTGGCGGCCAGCATGGCCGCGATGGCACGCCGCTCCAGTTCCGCCACCTGCTCGGCCAGCGGCCGCAGCAGCGCCGCGACATCGTCGCCTTCCCCCCCCGCCGGCGACGCCAAGGGCTCGGGCGCAGCGATGCTCTCGACGCCGGTTTCGGCCAGCACGCGCGCGACTTCGGCGGCATCGACGCGCTGGGCGTCGCTGCGCATCGCCAGCTGCTCCAGCACGTTGCGCAGCTCGCGCGTGTTTCCGCGCCAGTGCTGGCCCGCGAGCAGCGCCAGCGCGTCGGGCAGCAGCTCGGGCGGCGCCTCGCCGGTGCGCTGCGCGATGTCCTCGCCCAGCGCCTCCACCAGTGCCGGAATGTCCGAGCGGCGTTCGCGCAGCGGCGGCACGCGCAGCGGCAGCACGTTCAGGCGGTAGAACAGGTCTTCGCGGAACTTGCCTTCGCGCACCAGCGCCGGCAGGTCGCGCGAGGTGGCCGCGATCACGCGCGCATCGAAGGGCACCAGCTTGTTCGAGCCCAGCGGCTCGATCTCGCCCTCCTGCAGCGCGCGTAGCAGCTTGGCCTGCAGCGACAGCGGCATGTCGCCGATCTCGTCGAGGAAGAGCGTGCCGCCGTCGGCGAACTTGAACTTGCCCTCGCGCCCGCGCCGGTCGGCCCCGGTGAAGGCGCCGGGCGCGAAGCCGAAGAACTCGGCCTCCAGCAGCGTGTCGGGCACGGCGGCGATATTGACGGTGACGAACGGGCCAGCGGCACGGGCCGAGGCGCCGTGGATGGCATGGGCCAGCAGTTCCTTGCCGGTGCCCGTCTCACCCAGCAGCAGCACCGGGCTGGTCGACTGTGCGGCGCGGCGCGCATGGCGCTTGACCTCCACCGCCGCCGGGCTGCTGCCGATGAAGCTGGCGAAGCTGTACTTGGCCTGGCGCGGCAGTTCGCCGCTGCGCGCCGCGCGGCCCCGCTGGCTGGCCAGCTCGCGCCGCGCCTCGTCCAGGTCGCGCTGCAGCAAGGCGAACTTGCTCACCAGCGGCTGCAGCGTGGTCTGCGGATGGTCGAAGAGCACGATGCCGATCGCACCAATGACTTCGCCGATGACACCGCCCTGCCCGTCGGGCCGCTCCTCGCGCAGCGGCAGCCGGCTCACGACGAAGGTGCCGGCCTTGTTGGTGAGCAGGTCCACCAGCACCGGCTCGCCGGTTTCCAGCACGCGGCGCATCTGCGTGTTGGGAATCACGTCCTCCACCATGTGGCCCCGGAACTGGTCCAGGTCGCTGAAGCCCAGCGCCGGCAGGAAGCGGCGGTAGCCCTCGTTGACCCACACGATGCGCCCGCTGCGGTCGATGAGGAACATGCCCTGGCTCATGCTCGAGAAGAGCTGGAACATGGAGCGCGCGGCCAGCGCGAGGATGCCTTCGGCGTCGAGGGGCAGCGCGGGCGATGGGGAGGCGGCGGGCATGGGGCGGGATCGTAGCGTGCGCACATCGGCGCCAATCCCCGGCCGCGCTGCTCGAAGGGTGCACGGTGCACAGCCCACCGGCGGGCCGTAGGACGTTCCCGCCGCACACCATAGGCTTCAATGCCAAAACAACCTGCAGCGCCCGCCGCGCCTGCGCAGCCAGCTATGCTTTCATAGCATATACAGCCCGCCGAAAGGCAGGGACAATTCAATCAAACGATTGAACTGCGTGCTCTAATCCGCGGGCCATGCTTTCCCCCAAGCCTTCAGCCGCCACATCGCGCGCCTCCCGATCCGACGGCGCAGAGGCGCGCTCCCGCCTGCTGCACGCAGCGCTCGCGCTCTTCGCCGAAAAAGGCTTCGCCAAGACCTCCACCCGCGAGATCGCGGCAGCGGCGGGCACCAACATCGCGTCGATCAGCTACTACTTCGGCGACAAGGCCGGGCTGTACGCGGCGACCTTCACCGAGCCGATGGGCGGCGCGATGCCCGACCTGATCGCGATGTACGAAGCGCCCGAACTGCCGATCGCCGAGGCGCTGCGCATCTTCATGGCCGGCTATGTGGAACCGCTCAAGCACGGCGACATCGTGCGCCAATGCATGCGCCTGCACCTGCGCGAGCTGCTGGAGCCGACCGGCCAGTGGGCCACGGAACTCGACCGCGACGTGAAGGCGCCCCACGAGGCATTGATCCGCGTGCTGTGCCGCCACCTGCAGCTGGCCGGCCCCGACGACGATGTGCAGCGCCTGGCCTTCGCGATCAGCGGGCTCGCGACGCAGCTCTTCGTCATGCGCGACGTGGTCGAGCAGATGCAGCCGCAGCTGCTCGAGGGCGATGCGCGCATCGACACCTGGGCCGATCGCCTGAGCGCCTATGCGCTCGCCCTCGTGGCCGACGAGGCGCGGCGCCGCCAGACATCGACGACCCGGGCCGCACGCCCGACGCGCTCGCGCCGTACCGCGCCAAGAACCTCTCTGCTTCCATGACCCGACTGCCCCGTCTCGGCGCCCTGTGCGCGCTGTCCCTCGCCCTGGCCGCCTGCGGCCTCACCCGGCCACCCGCATCGGTCGACGCGCCGACGCCCGCGCGGTGGAACGCCCCGCTGCCCGATGCCGCCCTGCCCCACGCCGGCTCGCTGCCGTCGCTGGCCACCTGGTGGCGCGATGCGGGCGACCCGGTGCTGGCGGAGCTGATCGAGGCCGCGCAGGCCGCCAGCCCCAACATCGCGAGTGCCGCGACGCGCATCGCCGAAGCCCGCGCCACCCGCGTGCAGACGGGCGCCGCGCTGGCACCGAACCTGGACGGCGTGCTTTCCGCCACCCGCAGCAACTCGCCCACCAGTGGGGTCGGCGGCGGCGTGGGGGCCACAGGCGGAACCGGCGCGACAGGCACGACGGGCGCGACCGGCGGCTCGACCTCGATCCCGCCCGTCACCATCGGCCAGGCCGGCCTGCAGTCGAGCTGGGAGATCGACCTCTTCGGCGGGCTGCGCGCCGGTCGCGACGCCGCCGCCTCGCGGCTGGATGCGAGCAGCGCCAAATGGCACGAGGCACGCGTGTCGGTGGCGGCCGAAACCGCCAACGCCTACTTCGCCGAACGCGCCTGCGCGCGCCAGCTGGCGGTGGCCGAATCCGACACCCGCTCGCGGTTGGAGAGCGCGCGCCTGACCGAGCTTTCGGCACAGGCGGGCTTCACGGCACCGGCCGATGCCGCACTGGCACGCGCCGGCGCGGCCGATGCCTCGGGCCGGCTCAAGCAGCAGCGCGCGCAATGCCAGGTGCTGCGCCAGGGCCTGGTCGCGATGACAGGCCTGGACGCCACCGAACTCGCGCGCAAGCTCGACGCGCAGCCGGGCGACCTCGCGCTGCCCGCCATGCACCCGGTCGACCAGGTGCCGGCGCGCACCCTGGCCCAGCGGCCCGACGTGTACGCCGCCGAGCAGGCCGTGGCTGCCGCCAGTGCCGACGTCGGCGCCGCCGAGGCGCAGCGCTACCCGCGGCTGTCCCTCACGGGCAACGTCGGCCGGCTGCAGATCCGCACCAGCGGCTTCCGCGAGACGCTGGACAGCTGGAGCATCGGCCCGGTGCAGCTCACGGTGCCGATCTTCGACGGCGGCACACGCGCCGCCAACGCCGAGTCGGCGAAGGCCCGCTACGACGAGGCGGTGGTGCAGTACCGCGCCAGCGTGCGCAACGCCGTCAAGGAGGTCGAGGAGGCCCTGGTCAACCTGCAGAGCACCGACGCCCGCTCCGCCGATGCCGACAGCGCGGTGCGCAACTACCAGGCCTCCTTCGACGCCACCGACGCCCGCTACCGCAGCGGCATGGCCAGCCAGTTCGAGCTCGAGGACGCGCGGCGCACCCTCTTCGCGGCGCAGACCGCGCGCGTGGGCCTGCAGCGCGAGCGCGCCACCGCCTGGGTGTCGCTCTATCGCGCGCTGGGCGGCGGCTGGACGCGCCCCGACGCGCAGGCCGCCGCCACGTCCGAGCCCCAGGCCACCCCCGTCGCGCGCCCCTGAGGGCACACACCGTTTTTTCGCGAACCCCGCCCATGAGAACCTCCAAACGCACCCTCTTCATCGTCCTGGCGCTGGTCGTGCTGGCCGCCGTCGGCGCGGCCATCGCCCTGCGCGGCAAGGGCGAGGCAACGTCCCCGAAGGACGCCAAGGCCGAAGGCGCCGCCGCAAGGCCTGCCGCCACCGTGACCGTCGCCACGCCCGAGCCCGCCGAACTGGACATCACGCTCGGCGCCAACGGCAACATCGCCGCCTGGCAGGAGGCCAGCGTGGGCTCCGAATCCAGCGGCCTGCGCCTGGCCGAGGTGCGCGTGAACGTGGGCGACCGCGTGCGCAAGGGCCAGGTGCTCGCGACCTTCTCCGGCGAGACGGTGGCGGCCGACGTGGCGCAGGCCAAGGCTGCCTTGGCCGAGGCCCGCGCCACGGCCTCGGATGCCGCCGGCAACGCGGCCCGCGCACGCACGCTCTCGCAGACCGGCGCACTGAGCCAGCAGCAGATCAACCAGTACCAGACCGCCGAGCAGACCGCCAAGGCGCGCGTCGAGGCCGCCGAGGCATCGCTCGCCGCGCAGCAGGTGCGCAACCGCAACACGCAGGTGCTCGCGCCCGACGACGGCGTGATCTCGTCGCGCACCGCCACCGTGGGCAGCGTGGTCGGCGCAGGCACCGAACTCTTCAAGCTGATCCGGCAGGGCCGGCTGGAGTGGCGCGCCGAAGTCGGTGCGGCCGAGCTGGGCAAGCTGTCGGTGGGCATGCCCGCCACCATCACCGCGCCGGGCGGCACGCGCGTCACCGGCAAGGTGCGCAGCATCGCCCCCACGGTGGATGCGCAGACGCGCAATGCGCTGGTGTACGTGGACATCCCCGATGTGCAGGCCAGCACCGGCGTGAAAGCGGGGATGTTTTCAAGGGGCGAGTTCCTGCTGGGCAAGAGCGAGGCCATGACCGTGCCGCAGGTGGCCGTGGTGCCGCGCGACGGTTTCAACACCGTGATGGTGCTGCAGCCCGACCAGCACGTGCGCCAGGTGCGCGTGGAAGCCGGCCGCCGCGTCGGCGACCGCATCGAGGTGCGCGGCGAGCTGCCGAAGGACGCCCGCGTGGTGGTGGCCGGTGCCGGCTTCCTCAACGACGGCGACATGGTCCGCGTGAGCGATGCGCCGGCCGCCAACCCACCGGCTGGCGCCGCGCCGGCGGCTGCCAAGTGAGCCGCCGGCCCACCTCACCCTTCACCGCATCGAGAGGGCACCGCCCATGAATGTCTCTTCCTGGTCGATCCGCAACCCGATTCCAGCGGCCATGATCTTCGTGCTGCTGACGCTGGCCGGGCTGTTCTCCTTCAGGCAGATGAAGGTGCAGAACTTCCCCGACATGGACCTGCCGGTGGTGATCGTCACCGCCGCCCTGCCCGGCGCGTCGCCCTCGCAGCTCGAGAACGACGTGGCGCGCAAGATCGAGAACGCCATCGCCACGCTGCAGGGCCTGAAGCACGTGACGACCACGCTCACCGACGGCTCGGCCACGGTCGCGGCCGAGTTCGTGCTCGAGAAGCCGATCCAGGAAGCGGTGGACGATGTGCGCTCGGCCGTGAGCCGCGTGCGCTCCGACATGCCGACCGACCTGCGCGACCCCATCGTCACCAAGCTGGACCTGGCCTCGCAGCCGGTGCTGGCCTTCGCCATCGCCTCCGACCGCATGGACGACCAGGCGCTGTCGTGGTTCGTCGACGACACCGTGGCCCGCCGCCTGATGGCCGTGCCGGGCGTGGGCGCGGTCAACCGCGTGGGCGGCGTGACACGCGAGATCCGCGTGGCGCTCGACCCGGCGCGCCTGCAGGCCCTCAATGCCACGGCGGCCGACGTCTCGCGCCGCCTGCGCCAGGTGCAGCAGGAAAGCGCGGGCGGCCGCACCGATCTCGGCGGCACCGAGCAGCCGGTGCGCACCATCGCCACCGTGGCCTCGGCCGACGAGTTGCGGCGCATGCAGATCCCGCTGTCCGACGGCCGGCGCATCGCGTTGCAGGACGTGGCCACCATCGAGGACACGGTGGCCGAGCCGCGCGCCGCGGCCGTCCTCAACGGCAAACAGGTGGTCGGCTTCGAGGTGGCGCGCAGCCGTGGCGCGAGCGAGGTCGAGGTCGGCGCAGGCGTCGAGAAGGCGCTCGCGCAACTGCAGAAGGACTACCCGCACATCCAGCTCACCCGCACGCTGGATTTCGTGAAGATCGCCGCCGAGGAGTACGACGCCTCGATCAAGCTCCTGATCGAAGGCGCCTTCCTGGCGGTGTTCGTGGTGTGGCTGTTCCTGCGCGACTGGCGGGCGACCATCGTCTCGGCGGTGGCGCTGCCGCTGTCGGTCATCCCGGCCTTCATCGGCATGTACCTGCTGGGCTTCTCGATCAACATCATCACGCTGCTCGCCCTGTCGCTGGTGATCGGCATCCTGGTGGACGACGCGATCGTCGAGGTCGAGAACATCGTGCGCCACCTGCGCATGGGCAAGACGCCCTACCAGGCCGCGATGGAGGCCGCCGACGAGATCGGGCTGGCCGTGATCGCGACCACCTTCACGCTGATCGCGGTGTTCCTGCCCACCGCCTTCATGAGCGGCGTGGTGGGCAAGTTCTTCAAGCAGTTCGGCTGGACGGCCTCGCTGGCGGTCTTCGCCTCGCTGGTGGTGGCGCGGATGCTCACGCCGATGATGGCGGCCTACATCCTCAAGCCCATCGTCGACAAGAGCGAGCGCGACCCGGGCTGGCTGGCCACCTACATGCGCTGGGTGCAGGCCTGCCTGCGCCACCGCTTCCTGACGATGGTGGGCGCCACCGTGTTCTTCTTCGCCTCGCTGGCGATGATCCCGCTGCTGCCTTCCGGCTTCATCCCGCCCGACGACAACGTGCAGACGCAGGTGCGCGTCGAACTGCCGCCCGGCACCAAGCTGGAACAGACGCTGGCCGCGGCCGAGCAGGTGCGCCAGCGCCTCATGAAGATCGACCACATCCACGACATCTACACCGCCGTGGGCGCCGGCAGCGCGGGGGCCGATCCGTTCTCGGGCAACTTCGTCGAGGCGCGCAAGGCCACGCTCACGCTGCAGCTCTCGCCGCGCGGCGAGCGGCCGAAGAAGCAGGTGATCGAGGCGCAGATCCGCGCCGCCCTGCAGGACCTGCCCGGCATGCGCTACGGTGTCGGTCTGGGCGGTTCGAACGACAAGTACGTGCTGGCCTTGTCGAGCCAGGACCCGCATGCCCTGCGCGAGGCGGCCACCGCCGTGGAGCGCGAACTGCGCACCATCCCCGGCATCGGCAACGTGACCTCGCTGGCCAGCCTGGTGCGCCCCGAGATCGTGGTGCGGCCCGACTTCGCGCGCGCCGCCGACCTGGGCGTGACCAGCGCCGCCATCGCCGACACGCTGCGCGTGGCGACCATGGGCGACTACGACAACCAGCTCGCCAAGCTCAACCTGTCGGAGCGGCAGGTGCCGATCATGGTGCGGCTGCGCGACGATGCGCGGCAGGACCTGTCGCTGCTCGAGCGGCTGGCCGTGCCCGGTGCGCACGGCCCGGTGCGCCTGGGCGAGGTCGCCAAGCTGGAGCTCGCGGGCGGTCCGGCCGTCATCAGCCGCTACGACCGCGCGCGCAACATGAACTTCGAGATCGAGCTGGGCACGCGCGGCCTGAACGACGTGACCGAGGCGGTGCGCCAGTTGCCGGCGGTGAAGAACCTGCCGGCCAGCGTGCGCATCATCGACATCGGCGATGCCGAGGCCATGGGCGAGCTCTTCACCGGCTTTTCGCTGGCCATGCTCACGGGCATCCTGTGCATCTACATCGTGCTGGTGCTGCTGTTCAAGGACTTCCTGCAGCCGGCGACCATCCTGGCCGCGCTGCCGCTGTCGCTCGGCGGCGCCTTCGTCGGCCTGCTGATCGCCAACAAGAGCTTCTCGATGCCCTCGCTGATCGGCCTGATCATGCTGATGGGCGTGGCGACGAAGAACTCGATCCTGCTGGTGGAGTACGCCATCGTGGCGCGCCGCGACCACGGCATGAGCCGATGGGAGGCGCTGCTCGACGCCTGCCACAAGCGCGCGCGGCCCATCATCATGACCACGCTGGCCATGGGCGCGGGCATGCTGCCCATCGCCGTGGGTTGGGGCGCGGCGGACTCGAGCTTCCGCTCGCCGATGGCCACGGCCGTGATCGGCGGCCTCATCACCTCCACGGTGCTGAGCCTGCTGGTGGTGCCGGCGGTGTTCACCTACGTCGACGACTTCGAGCACTGGGTGCGCCGCAAGGTGCGCCAGCTGCGCCGCCAGCCGCCCGACCCGCACGCGGACGACGACCTGCACGACGCTGGCCAGCCCCGGCCCTCCGCGTGAGGGGCGCGCCACGCTGCTGACGCTTGCCATGGCGATGTGGTGGCGGCGGCCGCCGCCTCGGCCGTTCAGCTGAGCGCGGCGCGCCGTGCGCCTACCTTGAACTGCGGTGCCTGCGGACAGGCGGTGCGTGCTCGCAGGCACACCCTGCACGCACCATGCGTTCCTCCGTCCTCACCCGTTCCATCGCCTTCGGGCTGTTCGGCCTGTGCGCTCTCACCGCCTCGGGCATCGCCATGGCGCAGGGCGCGGGCCCCGGCGCGGCGCAGCAACGCTACGAGCGCCAGATCGCGCAGTGCAACAGCGGCCAGCGGCCCGCCCCGGAACGCGAGGCCTGCGTGCGCGCTGCCGGCCGGATGCTCGACCGTGCGAATGGCGGGACGCCGCCACAGCCGGTGCCGCAGGAATCCGCCGATGGCCGTGCCATCGTGATGACGCCGCCGGGTGCGCCGCCGCCACCGAGCGCCTCGGACTACGTGACCTCGCCCGACGGCCGCGCGGTGATCGCGGTGCCGCCGCCCGGCGACCGCATCGTCCGGCCCTGAGCGCCGCGCATCCGGCGCCTGCACTCAGCGCCGCGTGGCAGCCAGCTTCTCGGCGCGCGCGATCGCGGCTTCGAGCACCTGCAGGTCCATCGGGCTCGAATGCATGCGCTGGGCCTCCTGCCGCACGATGCCATCGCTTTCGGGGCCGGCCAGGTCCTGGAGGCGCGACTGCAGCTCGCGGCGGCGCCGCACCAGGGCCACCGTGGGCGTCTCCCTGGGACCGCGCCGCAGCCGCCACCAGATCCACGCGCCCACGAGCGCCAGGGCGGCCACTGCGGCGGCCACCATCATCCAATCGGTCATCGGGTTCTCTTTGTTGTCGAGCCCCAGGAAGCGAAGCGCATCGAGGCGATGCGAACGCGAAGATGGAATGGGGCGATGTGAGCGGTTTTACCTTGCGCGCCGACTTCCATCAACCTCGACAACGCGCGCGAGTACTTTCCTCTGCGCGTCTTCGGCCCGATCAGGCGCCTGCCGGCGCGGCCACCATCGTGCCGCGGCATCGAAGCGAGCCGCAGTGGCACGGGTAATCCATCGGTCCTTCGGCCTCGTCGACCGTGAGCGCGTAATCGAGGAAGAGCTCCTCGCCCACGCGCACGTCGCGCAGCGTGTGGATGGCCAGTTGCAACCGGCCTCGCGCACCGTGGACCTCGCGCGCCTCGCAGTTCGGCTCGCAGGCATGGTTGAGGTGACGCATCTTGTTGCCGCCCCGGCCACCGTCGATCAGGGTCCCATCCGACAGGCCGAAGAGGTAGGTCAGTGCGCGGTCCCAGTCCATGGCGGCCGCCTGCACCGCCGTGAAGCGCCGGCCGGTGTAGATGCCGAGCTTCGTACCCGCCGGTAGATCGGCGGCCGCGAACGCGCCGAGGCCATGCACCCCGCTGGGCCGCACCTCGAGCAGGGAAAGTGATGGAGCGAGGGAGCGGATGGCGGTCATGTCGGGCACGTGGGGTGGCATCGAGGCCACGGATGCAGCAAGAAGCCCGCCCGCTTGCACAGCCTTCGCCCATCCGGCGCCAGCCAAGGCGCACTCGGGCCACACCGGATGCTATAAAAAAAGAAGCGCCTCCCGCCCGTCCCACGGGCGCTGGAGGCACTTTTTGTTTTGAAGAATGCGCGTGGCCGATCAGGCGGCCGCCTCGAGCCGGCGCCTGCGTTCCGACATGCGCTTGGCCACGCGCGGCAGGATCAGCACGGCCAGCACGATGACGAGGAGGGTGATCGACATCGGCCGCTGCAGGAAGACCATGGGGCTGCCCTCGCCGATCGACAGCGCGTTGCGCAGGTTGGCCTCGGCCAGCGGGCCGAGGATCATGCCGACCACCACGGGCGCGGTCGGGAAGTCGAAGCGCCGCATGATCACGCCCAGCACGCCGATGGCGTAGAGCAGGAACAGGTCGAAGGCGCTCTGCCGCATGCCGTAGGCGCCCACGGTCGCGAAGATCAGGATGCCGGCATAGAGCTGCGGCTTGGGGATCTTCAGCAGCTTGACCCACAGGCCCACCATCGGCAGGTTGAGCACCAGCAGCATCACGTTGCCGATGTAGAGCGACGCGATCAACGCCCACACCAGCGCCGCGCTGGTCGTGAAGAGCTGCGGGCCCGGCTGGATGCCGTAGTTCTGGAACGCGCCCAGCAGGATGGCGGTGGTGTTGCTGGTCGGGATGCCCAGCGTGAGCAGCGGGATTAACGCGGCGGTCACAGTGGCGTTGTTGGCGGCCTCGGGGCCGGCCACGCCCTCGATGGCGCCGGTGGTGCCGAACTCGGCCCGATCCTGCGGGTTCTTGGTCAGCTTCTTCTCGGTGGCATAGCTCAGGAAGGTCGGGATCTCGGTGCCGCCCGCGGGAATGCAGCCGAAGGGCGTGCCGATGGCGGTGCCGCGCAGCCAGGCGGGGATCGAGCGCTTCCAGTCGCGCGCGCTCATGTGCACGCGGCTCATCCTGTTCTGGCTTTCCTTCACGCGGCCTTCGTACAGCACGGCGTACAGCACCTCGGCCACCGCGAACAGGCCCACGGCCACCAGCACGATCTCGATGCCGTCGAGCAGTTCGGGCACGCCGCCCACGTAGCGGCCCTGGCCCGAGATCTGGTCCATGCCCACGCAGCCCGCGGCCAGGCCGATGAACAGCGCCGTCATGCCGCGCAGCGTGCTCTTGCCCAGCACCGCGCTCACCGTGGTGAAGGCCAGCACCATGAGCAGGAAGTACTCGGGCGCGGCCAGCTTCACGGCGTAGTCGGCCACGTAGGGCGCGAAGAGCGTGACGATGACCGTGGCGATGGTGCCGGCCACGAAGGAGCCGATGGCGGACGTGGCCAGCGCCGCGCCGGCACGGCCGCTCTTGGCCATCTTGTTGCCCTCCATGGCCGTGACCATGCTGGCCGTCTCGCCCGGCGTGTTCAGCAGGATCGAGGTGGTCGAGCCGCCGTACATGGCGCCGTAGTAGATGCCGGCGAAGAAGATCATCGAGGCCGTGACGTCGACTTTGCCGGTGATGGGCAGCAGCATGGCGACGGCCACCGCCGGGCCGATGCCGGGCAGCACGCCCACCGCGGTACCCAGCGCGCAGCCGACGAGGCACCACAGCAGGTTGGTGACGGTGATGGCCTGCGCGAAGCCCTGAAGAAGTGCGTTGAAGATGTCCATGGCGTGGGCTCCCTCAGATCCAGCCCGTGGCGGTCAGGCCCGGCAGGTTGATCGCCAGGAACTTGGTGAAGGCCCAGAACACGGGCGCGGAGATCGCCAGGCCCACCAGCAGGTCCTTGATCCAGGTGGCCGGCGCATTGGCGATCGGCTGGCCGCTGGCGCGGCGCAGGCCCTGCACGGCCAGCAGGTAGCACAGCGTGCAGCTGAGCACGAAGCCGATGGTGGTGATCAGCCCGGCGTTGAGCAGCAGGCCGGCCGAGACCCAGACGAAGCCGGTCCAGTACGGTGGTGCGGTCCCGCCCTCCTCGTCCATCTCGCGAAAGCCCCCGGTGCGCGCCTCCCAGACGATCCAGGCGCCGCAGATCGTGAGCACGATCGACACCAGCCAGGGCAGGAAGTTGGGGCCGACGCCGCTGTAGCCGGCTTCGGACGAGATGCCGGTGGCACCCCAGGCCATGCCCAGGCCGGTGAGCAGCACGCCGGCACCCACGAGGGTCTGCGGCCAGTTACCGCCGGGCGGGGACGAAACGTCCGTGTTTGTCATGGTTGGAATCTCCGCAGGAAAGGCGTCGGGCAGGCGGCCGGGGCCGAAAAAAGGCACGGGACCCGCGAGGGACACCGTGCCGAGGCACACAGGCCGAAGGCCCGGTGCGTGTGACAGCGTGACGCGATGGAAGGCGTGGTGTCCCGGCGCGGCCTCAGACCATGCCCGACTTGGTCATGGTGGCGCGCAGGCTGGCGAATTCGTCGTCGACGAACTTGTCGAAGGCCGGGCCGCTCAACACGGCGGGCGTCCAGTCGTTCTTCTTCATGGCCTCGGCCCACGACGGCGTCTTCATCGCGGCCAGCACCAGATCGGTCAGCACTTTGCGCTGCTCGGCGCTGATGCCGGGGGCCCCGTACACACCGCGCCAGTTGCCGATCTCGACGTCGATGCCCTGCTCCTTGAGCGTGGGCACGTCGATGCCCGGCAGGCGCTGCGCCGAGGTGACGGCGATGGCCTTCATCTTGCCGTCGGCGATGTAGGGCGCGAATTCGCTGTAGCCGCTGCCGCCCACGGTGACGTTGCCGCCCAGGATGGCGGCGGTCGCCTCGCCGCCCCCGCGGAATGCCACGTAGTTGATCTTCGACGGGTCGGCGCCGACCTTCTGCGCGATCATGGCCGCCGCGATGTGCTCGGTGGAGCCGCGCGAGCCGCCGCCCCACTTGACGCTGCCCGGGTCCTTCTTGAGCTGGGCGACGACGTCGGCCATGGTCTTGAAGGGCGAGTTGGCGGGCAGGACGAAGACGTTGTATTCGCTGGTCAGGCGCGCGATGGGCGTGGCCTGCGACAGGTTCACCGGCGGCTTGCCGGTGATGATGCCGCCGAGCATCACCGCACCCATCACCATCAGCGCATTGGGGTCGCCCTTGGAGCCGTTGACGAACTGCGCCAGGCCCAGCGCGCCGGCAGCGCCGCCCTTGTTGTCGTAGGTCACGGTGTCGGCCAGCTTGCCGTCGGTCAGCGCCTTGCCCAGTGCGCGGCCCGTGGTGTCCCAGCCGCCGCCGGGGTTGGCGGGAATCATCATCTTGATGTTGGCCGCGGCGTGTGCCGACAGCGGCAGCGCGCCGGTGGCGGCCAGGGCGGCAAGGGATTTCAGGAAGGTGTCGCGACGCATGTCGATGTCTCCTAGGGGTCGTTGGGATCGGATCGCTGGAAAGGGAACCTGAGCGGAACCTGAGCGCCGCTATGATGCGCCGCCCCGCTGTCAGTTGGCTGTCGGGCGCCTCGGGGTAATCACTGAGGGCCGGCGCAGGCCGCATCCCGTCGCCCGGCGGCAGGATGGGCGAACACTGCCGGCGCCCGCGTGCCCTCCCTTGCCCATGAAGCTGCTCCTCGTCGAAGACGATCCCACCATGCAGACCACGCTGCAGCGCACGCTGGGGCGCCGGCAGATCGACGTGCGCGTGTGCGGTGACGGCACCCAGGCGCTGGCGCAGTGGCGCGCACTCGATCCCGACGTGGTGGCCCTCGACCTGAGCCTGCCGAACCTGGACGGCCTGCAGGTGCTGGCCCAGGCCCGTGCGGCCGGCCTGCGCACCCCGGTGCTGCTGCTGACCGCGCGCGGCACCGTGGGCGACCGCGTGATGGGCCTGAACGCCGGCGCCGACGACTACCTGCCCAAGCCCTTCGACCTGGACGAGCTGGAGGCCCGCCTGCGGGCGCTGCGCAGGCGGCGCCAGGACGCGCCGGCCGACGAGGGCGTGCCCACGCCGCTGGAGGTGGGCGCGCTGCGCTTCGAACCCGACAGCGGCGCCATCTACCGCGGCGCCGAGGTGCTGGAGCTCACACCGCGCGAACTCGCCCTCATGCAGGCGCTGATGGCCAGGCCCGGCCATGCGGTGAGCAAGGAACGGCTCTTCGAGCTGGTCTTCCCCGGCGAGGCCGAGGTGCAGTACGAGGCGATCGAGGTCGTGGTCTACCGCCTGCGCAAGAAGCTGGCCGGCACCGGCACCACGCTGGTCACGCTGCGCGGGCTGGGCTACCTGCTCAAGGCGGCGCCGGACGCCGGCTGAGCGCATGCGTCGCACCTCGCTGCGCTTCCGGCTGCTGCTGGGCCTGCTGGCGCCGGTGGCGCTGTTCATCGTGATCAACAGCGTGAGCGTGTACCGCCAGGCGCTGGCGGCCGCCACCACCGCCTACGACCGCACGCTGCTCGCATCGGCCAAGACCATCGGCGAGCAGCTCGACGTCGAGGGCTACGACGAGACCGCCTCGCTGCGCGCCACGGTGCCCTACTCGGCGCTGGAGGCCTTCGAGGCCGACAACCAGAGCCGCATGTACTACCGCGTGTCGACCCAGGGCGGCGAAATGATCTCGGGCTTTGCCGAGCTGCCCTTCTGGCGCGGCACCCTGCCAGCGCGGCCGCCGTACGCGGCGCTGGTCGACTTCTATGACGACACCTTCCGCGACCGGCCGGTGCGCGTGGCCGTGCTGCTGCAGCCCGTGGCCAGCGCCAAGGGCCGCGGCATGGCGGTGGTGCAGGTGGCCGAGACGCTGGAGCTGCGCGAGACCCTGGCGCGCCGCCTGCTGGTCGACATGCTGTGGCGCCAGCTGCTGCTGCTGGCGGTGGTGGCGGCCGTCACCGTTGCGGTCGTCGAACGGGCCACGCGGCCGGTGCGTGCGCTGGGCGAGGCGATCGAGGCCCGTGCGGCCGACGACCTCTCTCCCATCGACGCACCCCACGCGCCGCGTGAACTCCTGCCGCTGGTCGATGCGATGACCGGCATCATGGGCCGGCTCCAGCGGCTGCTGGAGCACCAGAAGCGCTTCGTGCGCGACGCCGCGCACCAGCTTCGCACGCCGCTGGCGGTGCTCAAGGCGCAGGTGCAGTCGGCGCAGCGAGGCGACGTGCCGCCCGCGCAGGCGCTGGGCGAGATCCGCGAGACGGTCGAACGCGCCACCGCCCTGGCCAACCAGATGCTGTCGCTGGCCAAGATCGAGCAACTGCGGCAACAGCCCGAATCCGAATCGCTGGACCTGGGCGAGATGGTGCGGCAGGTGGCGCTGGACCTGTCGCCGCTGATCGCCGACAGGTCGCTCGATTTCGAACTCGACGTGGCGCCGGCGCGGGTCGACGCCCACCGATGGATGCTGCTCGAGCTCGGCCGCAACCTGTTGCACAACGCCATCAAGCACAGCCCCTCGGGCGGGCCGCTGTCGGTCCGCGTCGCGGTCGAGGGCGACAGCGCCGTGCTGCGCGTGCGCGATGCGGGGCCGGGCATCTCCGCCGAGCTGCGCCAGCGCCTCTTCGCGCCCTTCGCCGCGGGCGACGTGGCGCGCGGCTCCGGGCTGGGACTCGCGATCTGCCGCGAGATCGTGCAGACGCTGGGCGGCGAGGTCACCTTGGACAATCGGCTCGGGCCCGACGCCCGCGTGCTCGGGCTGGATGCGGTGGTGCGGCTGCCCCTGGTCAGCCAAGCCGGCACGGCCGCGCCTTGATCCGGCCGCCGACGCCCCCACCTACGCCGACGCACCCTTTTCGCCTTCACCGGCCTTCTTCGCTTCGCCGCAGATTTCGAATTCATGGAGCGCATGCGCATCGACAAGTGGCTCTGGGCCGCCCGCTTCTACAAGACCCGCTCGCTGGCCGTCGACGAGATCGGCAAGAACCGGGTGCAGGTCAATGGCGACGCCGCCAAGCCGGCCCGCGAGATCAAACCCGGCGACACGGTGGCGCTGCGGCAGGGCCCCGTCACGCGCACGGTGCGCGTGCTGGGCCTGAGCCTGCAGCGCGGCCCGGCACCGGTCGCCCAGCAGCTCTACGAAGAAACGCCGGAGAGCCTCGCCGCCCAGGCCGCGGCGCGTGACGCGCGGCACGTCTCGCGCGAACCGGCGCTGAGCATCGAGCAGGGCCGCCCCACCAAGCGCGAACGGCGGCACCTGGACACGGCGCGCCAGCACGGCTGGGGTGACCGCTGGAGCGCCAGCGTGGACGACGCCTCGGACGGCGACACGCGCTGACACCTCGGGTCGCTACGTTTTTCATAGCGCCTCACGCCCAGCAGACGGGCGCTGCAGCCCTTTTTGGCTTGGAACTGAAGCGGATCGGGTAGGCTGGCGGCTTTGCACTTCCGCCCACCGCCATGAGCAGCCTCAAGCACTACCGCGTCGGCACCGACGGCCGTTTCAAGCTCTCCCACGTCGACCCCGGCGACACCCCTTTCCAGCTCGAGGACGAGGCCACCGAACGCGTGCGCCTCGATGCCCTGGCCGAGGAACTGGACGAGTTGCAGAACCTCCTGCATGCCGAAGGCCGGCGCAAACTGCTGCTGGTGCTGCAGGGCATGGACACCAGCGGCAAGGACGGCACCATCCGCTGGGTGTTCTCGCGCACCTCGCCGCTGGGCGTGCGCGTCGCCGCCTTCAAGGCGCCGACCGAGGAAGAGAAGGCGCGCGACTTCCTCTGGCGCTGCCATGCCGTGGTGCCGCGCGCCGGCGAGATCGCGGTGTGGAACCGCAGCCACTACGAGGACGTCCTCGTGCCGGTGGTGGAAGGCTGGATCGACAAGGCCGAGACGCAGCGGCGCTATGCGCAGATCAACGACTTCGAGCGCCTGCTGGCCGAGACCGGCACCACCCTGGTCAAGTGCATGCTGCACATCAGCAGGAACGAGCAGCGCGGGCGGCTGCAGGCGCGCATCGACACGCCGGGCAAGCAGTGGAAGTTCAGCATGGGCGACCTGGCCGTGCGCGAGAAATGGGACGACTACCAACGCGCCTACGGCAAGGCACTGGCCGCCACCTCGACCGCGCACGCGCCCTGGTACGTGATTCCGGCCGACAGCAAGCGGCAGCGCAACCTCATGGTCGCGCGGCTGCTGGTCAAGACGCTCAAGGACATGAAGATCGCCACGCCGCCGGGCGACCCCGCCCTCAAGGGCCTGCAGGTGGTGTGAAGAGGCCGCGGCCCGGCCTTCGCTGACGGCAGGCGCCCGCCCAGGACGACGGCGCCCCGCGTGGGGAAAGGAGAGGATCGACGCTTCGCCGATGAACCGCCTGCGCCAACTCCTTGCCGCTGCTCGTCGCGCCGCCCTGGCCGTTCCGGGCGTCGCGGTACTGGCATCGGCCATCCGCCACTACATCCTGCACCAGAGCGCCAACCAGGCCGGCAGCCTGGCCTTCTCGCTGGTGCTGGCGATGTTCCCCATGCTGATCCTGCTCTCCTCTGGCGCAGGCTTCGTCGGCGACCCGGGCGATGCCGCCTCGGTCGCGCGCCGGATGCTCGAATACGCACCCGGCGTGGTGCAGCGCGCCTTGCTGCCGGTGGTCGACCAGGTGCTGGCGCAGCGTAACCAGGCCCTGCTGGCGATCGGCGTGGTGGCCACCGTCTGGACTGCCTCGTCGGGCCTGCAGGCGGTGCGCTCAGCCCTCAATCGCGCCTACGGCATCGAGCGCGGCCTGCCCTTCTGGAAAGCGCGCATCAAGGTCACGCTCTTCACGGTGGTGGTGGGCTTCGGTGCCTGGACCATCTTCAGCTCGGTGATCGTCATGCCCTACGTCTGGGAGTTCCTGGCGCGCAACTTCGGCCGCAGCCCCGAGGTGCTGTGGCTGCACTTCGGCGTGCGCTATGCGCTGGCCTACGTGGTGCTGGTGGCGCTGTATGCGCTGCTTTACGGCTGGCTGCCCGACCGCAGGCAGTACCTGAACACCGTGTTGCCCGGGGCCCTGCTGGGCGCAGCGCTTTGGGTGGCGGCGGCCATCGGGCTGTCGAAGACGCTGGCCACCGCCGGCAAGCTGGCGCTGGTGTATGGCAGCTTCGCCGGCGTGGTGGCAACGCTGGTCTTCCTGTACGTGAGTGCCACCACGCTCATCTTCGGCGCTGAAATCAACGGTGTGCTGCATCGGCGACGCACCGGAGCCGACGGACGCGAAGAGCGTGACGCACGCGAGGAACGCGACGATGCCCACGCGCCCGCGTGAGCCGGCGCGCAACGCCATGCCCTTTTGCGGGCGCGGGCCTGCCGCCAATTGCAGGGCGATCGATTCCGCCACTTGACCCGCCTCGAGCGCTGGCAACCCGAAGAGCCAGCCACCCTGTGCGGGTACGACCAGCCGGCCACCACTGCGCCCTACGAGCTGCAGAAGGTCTTCGGCGGCGCCGCCGCCGCCTGATCGCTGCGGCTCACGCGCCGGCCGGCGCCATGCGGCGGCTGCCGCGTCCGCGCGCCGCGCGCACGAACTGCGGCTGGAAGCTGCGCTCGCTGCCGTCCGGGAACCTCAGCGTGATCGACAGGCTGTCGGCCGCCAGCACCTCACCCACGCCATAGCGCGGCACCTTGGCCCGGTGTCCGGGCGCCGGCAGCGCGATGGACTGTGCGCCAGACGGCGGGGGCGACGGACGGGCAGACTGCGGTGACGGCGCCGCCGCCTGGGCCACCGAAATGCGAAGGCAGTTGTCGCACCGGCCGCAAGGCTGGGGATGCGCATCGCTCTGCAGCGCCTGGCGCAGCATCTGCCAGCGGCAGCCGCCCGAGAGCGCATAGGCGGTCATCTGCTCCAGCGCCGCCTGCTGCGCGGCGTGGTGCGCATCCTGCGTGCTCGACAAAACCGCCAAGGCGTCGGACTTCAACGGCGCGGTGCCCGTCCAGCGCAAGGCGGACGCGGGTCCGCGCACCAGCTCCGCCCGCCGGAGCGTCGCCAACAAGGCCCGCACGCGACCGGCCGGCAGCCCCAGCTGGTGCTGCAATGCAGCCGTGGTCCAGCCGCCTTCGCGCGGCTCGACGAGCGCGTCCTGCAGGCGCGAGAGGTCCTGCACCTGCGCCGGTGCAGCGGCGAGGAAGAATTGCTGGACCGCGCGGTCGCGCTGCACGAAGAGCAGGCGGCAGTCCGCCGGCTCACCGTCTCGGCCGGCCCGCCCAGCCTCCTGGTAGTAGGCGGCGGGACTGCCGGGCATCTGCGCATGCAGCACGAAGCGGATGTCGGGCTTGTCGACCCCCAGTCCGAACGCGTTGGTGGCGACCATGAGGCGCCGCTCGCCGGCCATGAACGCATCCTGCGCCGCGCGGCGCTGCTGCGCAGGCAGCCGCCCGTGATACAGGCCGGCGTCCTCGCCCGCCTCGCGCAGCGCCTGCACCACCTCCTCGGCCGCGCGCACGGTGGCGGTGTAGACGATGCCGGCCCCCGGGGTGCCGCGAACGAAGGCCAGGAGCTTCTCCAGCCGTTCCTTCTCGGAGCCGACCACGTCAACCGCCAGCCGAAGGTTGGGACGGAAGGCGCCGGTCTGCACGCGCCCGTCGCGCGGGATGCCGAGGCGACCCATGATCTCGCCCATGGCCTCGGCGTCGGCCGTCGCGGTCAGCGCCAGGATCGGCGGCCCGCCGAGCGATTCGGCTGCGGCGCGCAGTTCCAGATAGGCCGGGCGGAAGTCGTGGCCCCACTGCACGATGCAGTGCGCCTCGTCGACCACGAAGAGGGACACCCGCGCCCGGCGAAGGCGCGCGACGACCGCGGCCTGGCCCAGCCGCTCGGGCGTGCAGTAGACCAGCCGGACCGCGCCGGCGTCGATCGCCTTGAGGGCCTCCTCGATGTCCTCGGCACTTCGATGGCTGTGCAGGGCGACAGCCCGCACGCCGACCTCTTCGAGCTTGGCGCACTGGTCATCCATCAGTGCGATCAAGGGCGACACGACCAGCACCGGTCCGCCGAGCAGCATCGATGGGAGCTGGTAGCACAGCGACTTGCCCGCGCCGGTCGGCATCACCACCAGCGTGGAGCGGCCGGCAAGGACGCGATCGATCGCGTCGCGCTGGCCCGCTCGCAGCCGGGTGTGGCCAAAGACCTCGCGCAACTGGCGCTGGATCGACCGTGCCGGGGACGAAGCTCCGCCGGCGCTACGCCTCGAGCTTGAAGAAGAAGACGATGATGGAGAAGAAATGGGAGCCGTCGCTGACATGCCGTGCAGCCTCCGTGCGGCGGGTGCGCACTCTCGTGAGCAGTCGGCGCGCGGCGGCGTCAGCAGCCTCCCCACGCACGTCCAGGCGCGCCCAGCGCGAGGGCTGCGCGTTCCGATCCCTGGCGGCCGGCGCGTCGGGATCCGTGGCCGCCTCTCCCCGTCGAGCGTCACCGCTGGGGCGAGAGGTTCCAGGATGGCTGCTGTGCTGGTTCGTGGGCGCGGTCGCGCCCTTCGGATTGCCCGTGGGCTGCGCCGCAGCGTGCATGGCCGCATCCATGGCGGCCGCCGGCAAACAAGAGAAATGCGTGCGTCTGAAGGTCTTCATGGTGTTCTTGACGCGGGGGAGATCGGCACGCCGTAGGAGATGCACGCGCCGCTGCATGTCTCGCAGCGTCGCCTTGTGCATTCCTACAGGCCAGGGTGACGCCAGGGCGGAAATTGGTCCCACACGCTGCCCTGCAGTCGCCTCTCCCGAAACGCCGAAACGTCCAACCACCCTTGCCATGAAAGCACTCACCTACCACTCCGCCAAAGACGTCCGCGTCGAGAACGTCCCCGACCCGATGCTTCAACAGGACGACGACATCCTTCTGCGTGTGACTGCCACGGCAATCTGCGGATCGGACTTGCACATCTTTCGCGGAAAGATACCCGCCATGAAGTCTGGCGACATCCTCGGCCACGAGTTCATGGGCATCGTCGAGGAGGTGGGCGCCGCCGTCACGAAGGTCAGGAAGGGAGACCGCGTGGTGGTCCCGTTCACCATCAGCTGCGGCCACTGCTATTTCTGCGATCGTCGGATGTTCGCTGCCTGCGAAACGACCAACACCGGCCGCGGCGCGATCATGAACAAGAAGAACGTGCGCCCAGGGGCTGGCCTGTTCGGCTACTCGCATCTCTACGGCGGGTACTCCGGCGGCCAGGCTGAATACGTGCGTGTGCCCAAGGCCAACAGCGGTCCCTTGGTCATCCCGCCCGGGCTCGCGGACGAGCGGGTGCTCTTTCTGTCCGACATCCTGCCGACCGGCTACCAGGCCGTCGCCAACGCCGAACTCGGGCCCGGCTCCAGCGTCGCCATTTTCGGCGCCGGCCCCGTGGGCTTGATGGCCGCCGCCTGCGCGCGGTTGGTAGGGGTGGAGCGCATCTTCATGATCGACGAACTGGACTACCGGCTGCGCTTCGCGGCAGAGACCTACGGGGTCGATCCCATCAACTTCCGCGAGGTCGACGATCCGGCCGAGTTGATCATCGAGCGCACCGACTTCCGCGGCGTGGATGCGTCCATCGACGCGGTCGGCTTCGAGGCCAAGGGCAGCGCCGTGGAGACGGTGCTGACGGATCTGAAACTCGAAGGCTCGAGCGGGAAGGCCTTGAGGCAGGCGATCGCGGCGACACGCAGGGGCGGCGTGGTCAGCGTTCCCGGCGTGTATGCCGGCTTCATCCACGGCTTCCTTTTCGGGGATGCGTTCGAAAAGGGCCTGGTGTTTCGCATGGGGCAGACGCACACGCAGCGCCACATGCCTGAACTGCTGGAGCACATTCAGGCCGGGCGCTTGCATCCCGAGGTCATCATCACCCATCACCTGGCGCTGGAGGACGCGGCGCGCGGGTATGCGATCTTCGAGCAGGCCGAAGAGTCGTGCCGTAAGGTGGTCCTGACGCCGGGCGGGCCGCGGTCCGGCACGATGTCTCCAGGCGGCGCGACGGTCGCACAGCGAACGCCGCGAGCAGTCATCCGGTAACGAGCCTAGGCGCAGCGCCGTGGGTGCTCCTGCGCCGAAGCTCGGCCGATGTCCTACAACCCTGTGCGACGAATTGCGCCAGAAGATGAGGACACCCACGAGGAGCCTCCATGTCCGACCCGTCCCCATCAGGCGCCAAGCCACCCTTTTCCAGCCACTCACAGCATGCGCCACCGACCCGGGCCCTCGTCATCGGCGGCGGTCGCGACTCGCCCGAGGCCGCTGCACGCGTGCTCTTCGCCTTGGAGCGACCGTTGTCATGCCCCGTACTGGTGGAACTGGGACGCTGGTCCGACGAGCTTCCCGACCTGCTGCCGCCCGAGTTGCTGACGCCGGACACGCTGCACCGTGCACGCGGGGGCGAAGCCGTGCGCGCGGGTTGCATCTACCTCGCACCAAGCGACCGCGCGATGGGCATCGACGTCCAGGGCCGACTGACCGTCGACGCCCTTGGCGACGGCGCCATCGATGCGCTCTTCGTCAGCGCCGCGCGCCACTTCGGCGCCCGCCTCGTCGCGGTGCTGCTCAGCGGCGACGGCTCCGACGGCGCCCGGGGCCTCACCCATGTCAAGCGCACCGGCGGCATCCGGCTGGTGCAGAGCCCGTCCGACGCCACCGCACCCGCTTCGCTCAGCCATGCCATCGTCGCGGACGAGCCGAACGTGGTGATGCTGGTAGAGAGCATCGGGCCGGCGCTCAGGGCGCTGTGCGCATCCCCCACCGAAACCTGACTCTGGCTCCTCTGACGAGTGGGCTGCGCCTTCGCCACCGTCCGCGCGGGATCGACCAAAACAAAACCCCGCGAGTCTTTCGACGGGCGGGGTTGTCTGGCGGAAACGGACGATTTCGCCCCCCTCCCCCACCCCAAAGCGATGATGAAGAGGCCCGACAACCGGGCCTTTTTTAATGGAGTGAGGGGATCAATTGCTGTACGGCTATGCGCGAGTGAGCACACAGGAACAAGAGACACATGCCCAGATCGACGCCCTCCGAAAGGTCGGCGTCGATTTCGTTTTTGAGGAGAAGAGAAGCGGTGGCGATCGGCGCCGCCCCATCCTGGCCGGCGTGCTCGACCAGGTGCAGCGTGGCGACACGCTGGTCGTCTACAAGCTGGACCGCATCGCCAGGTCGTTAAAGCACCTGCTCACTGTTATAGACCAGCTCGAAGAGCGCGGCGTCGGCTTTCGGTCACTGACCGAGGCCGTCGACACGTCGACGCCCGCCGGCCGCATGATGCTTCAGATGCTGGGCGCATTCGCCGAGTTCGAGCTGTCCATGATCCGCGAGCGCACGCGCGCCGGCCTGGCGGCGGCGATGGCACGAGGCGCACGACCTGGTCGACCGCGCGCAATGTCGCCACACGACGAAGCCGAGGCGGTGCGGCTCTTCCTGACTGGCCAGGCCACAAAGTCGGCCCTGGCCAGGCAGTACGGCACACACATCAGCAGCATCAAGCGCGCGCTCGCCCGGGCGGCCCAGCAGGCAGAGCTGTTCCGGTGACGCAGAATCCGGCCTCCACCCGGAGGCAGGACCATGGATCCATCGCTACAACGTCAATTCGACCGCATGGTGCGCCAGGCACAAGAACAGGCGCAACTCGAACTGTTCTGGCTCTTCGTCATCGGCGTGGTCAGCACAGCCGTCATGCTCTGGGCGCTGTACTGGGTGATCCGCTATGCAGTGCGCGACGGCATGCGCGACGCAACCGCAGCCGAGCGCCCAACACGTCAGCGGGGCACCCCAGCGCTTGACAAGCCCGCCGCGAAGCTGCCAGACATGCGGGCAGACTGAACGCAGGGCGCGTCCTTCGGACCGGGCTCTGGCCCTGCGGGTTGAGCCACCGGCCGCCGGCACCGGCTCTACGTGTCTCTGTCTCTCCGCGCACTCCTGCCGCCGCTCTACGTGTCTACGTGTCTCTGTCGCCCCCGTGCTGCTCGCACTCGGTGCGGTGCGTGCACCCGGCGCCGGCCGGCGCGGCGGCTTCGCTTCGCTCGCGCCTTCCGGCGCCGGCCTGACGGCGCGCTCTACGTGTCTACGCTACACAGCGGCTCCGCGCACTCGCACTCGGTGACGGCCTGCGTGTCTCTGTCGTTCCGCGCACTCCGGCCGGCACCGGCGGCCGGCGTCTCAATCGGCGTAGCCGACTAACGATCCCTCGCGCTCCATCGATCATTGAGGTAGCTCCCCAGACTGGGGACAGGAGCCCGCAGCCGCGGGCGTCTACATGGGGTTGCACCCCATACCCCGGGAGCAAGCTCCCCCGCAAGCGGGCCCCCCTCGTCGTCTTCCAAAAGGGAATTCAGCCGCCTGTGGTCTGGAATGACCAGGGTGAGGACTTCGGCACCCGAGGCTGCGCCTGAACGTCGCCGCCGGTGGCCACGGCCGCGGCGGGCTTGTCGCCGACTTTGCGCGTGCCGTCGATCACGACCGGGCCGCCGGCACCTGGCCCGCCGCCCACAGCCGCGCCAGCAGCGCTAGCCGGGCCTGCGGGCGCGTTTTGCGGCTTCGCCATCGCCTGCTGGCCTTCCGGGTCGAAATCGAGCCACAGGCCCGTTTTGACAATCTGCGCGCAGATCTCCTTGCTCGTGGCGTAGCTGGTGGCGTCCTGCGTGTAGCAGCTGCACCGGTCGCCCATCTGCACGCAGGCGGCCGGCACTGGCACGCGCTTCGGCTTGGTCAACTCGTCGTAGGCCGGCGCGGTGTGGCGCAGGCCAGCCAGGCGCGGCCGGTAGTTGTCGACGTACTCCGCCACCGTCTTCGGCTTGGCCGCGCCCTCGGGCTTACCCTGGACCATATTCAGGCCGGCTTTGTCGCTCATCGGGTCGGTCTTCTTGGCGCTCTTGCCGATGCTGGAAACGCCGAACCACAGCAACAGCGGCACCAGGATAACGCAGGCCAGCAACACGAAGAGCTTGAACGGGATCCGCACCTTGCCGGTGTGCAGCGTCGCGCTGTCGTACCAGCTGTACACCTCGGTGGGAGCCGTCCGGGTCTTCGTGTCTGCCGTCTTGCCGCTCCCGGCTTGCTCGCACTGCAAGTTGACCGCGTCCCACTGGAGCTGATTCACCATCGGCGCCGCGCCACCGATCCGCTTCAGGTGCTGGTGCCAGCCCGGCGCCTGCACGAGCTTACGCACGAAAGAGTCGATGTTGCCGGGGTGCTGCGTGAGCAGGAAGAAATCGAAGCCGCGCGATCGATGCTCGGTGAGCTGCGCGATGTGCGCCGGTGGCTTCTGGCTGGCGGCTCGCTGCGGCAGGTCGTAATGGCACTCGTCGATCAAAAAGATCGTGCCCGCCGTCTGCTGCGGCCACTCCTCGAAGTGGATGCCCTTCCAGCCGAACTCCTCGATGGTCTTTGGGTAGAGGTTGCTGTACGGCGTATTGGGCTTCTCTGGGTGATCTGCCGGCCGCAGGTTGAAGCACACCGGCCGCCCGGTCTCCAGCTGGAGCGCACGCACGTCCTTGAGGGTCAGCGCGGTCTTGAAGGTGCCGTTACCACCGGTGCGCAGGTAGAGCATGGGTCAGAGCTTGAAGAAGCGTTTGAAGGCCAGCGCGCCGGCCGCGTTGCGCACGGCCGTCATGCTCAGCCTGGCGGTATACGCCGACGTGATCACGCTGATCGCGTTGCCAACTTTCATGAACCCGAGCAGGTTCACCAGCTCGGCAGACAACCCACCGAAGTTAGACAGCGCCTGACTCTTGAGGTAGGCCAGGCTGATATCCATACCGGTGTACGTGATGACACCGATGCCCAGCCCGATCAGGACCTGCGTAGCGATGCTGCCGGCGACGAACCGCAGGCCACCGAAGATCGCGGCCATGAGCCACGGGATAAAGGCGGGCATTACTTGGCTCCCATGACGATGCGAGCGGCCACCAGGTATGAGCAGGCCAGCAGCACCGTGCCCATGTACCCGAGCCAGACGCAGAGCTGCGAGAAGGGCAGGCTGATCGAGCGGCCCATGACCACGATGGTGCGATCCGTGATGCAGGCGGCGCCGCCGAGTGCATTGCTGCTGTCGAAGTCGCCCGGGCCGATGGTGATCTCGCGCTTCGACCCGGCCGGCAGGTCGTTCGTCTGATCGACGCCGGCTTTGCCCTTCGCCTTCATATCGGCGTACGCCAAGCTCTCCTCCGTGTCTTCCGGCACCTTGTCGAAGAACTGGCAGTTGCGCCGCCACTGCTCCTCGGCCATCGCGTTCAACACCGCATCCTCGCTCACGGCCTTGAAGCCGGCCGCGCAGTTGCCACCGAACGAAGAACCGGAGCCCTCGCCGCCACACTGAGCGGTGCCCGCACCCGACCCCTTGCAATAACCCGTCTGCGACTGGCTGCTGCTCGACGTCGACGAGCTCGTGCACGTCGTCACCGTCTGGCCGTCCTTCGTGGTGGTTCCCTGCGTAGTGCCCGATGGACAACTAGTGTCGCCGGGCTTGTTGATGATCACCGTGTTGTTCGTCGTCGTGGTGGTGCACGTGCCGCCGGAGCAGCTCGTCGTCCCGCTCTGCGTCGTCTGAACAGCCGACCCGTCCGGCTTCTTCACCTCGCTCGACCCATTGCCAGGCGCCGGCGCCTCGCTCGGCTTGTCGGTCCCGACCGGCGCACACAACGTCACACCGTTGACGGTGCCTGGCTGCTGACCAGCTGGACACGGCGCCGGCGGCGGCTTGTTCGGCGCGGGCGCCTCAGGAGTAGAGCCGGAGCCCGAACAACTCGCCGGCCGCGACCCTGTGAAATACGACGTGCCGGAACACTCGTAGACCCCCGAACCGGTACGAAAGCAAATACTCGGCCGCGCATACATGCCACAGGACCCGGCGCCGTTCTCGCAGAAGTTGTAGGTGGCCTCGCTGCTGGAGCTAGTCCACGTCACGTCCTCGCTAGCAAGTCCCGCCGTTGGACATGCCGCTGGCGGCACGGGCACACACTTGCCCAAATCCGAGCCAGTACCCTCCACGAACCCCGAGCTGCACTGGCACGCTGAGCCAGCCGGTGTCGAATTGGCCGGGCATTGCGCAGGCACCGACTCGACCGCCAGCGGCCCATAACCTCCAACCACACACGCCCCTGCGCCGGCACTCCAGTAGATACTCCCCTGCGAAGGCCCATCGGTGTACGTGAACGTACCGCTGATAACGCCGCAAGCGCTCTGCCCCGACGCTCCATCAGCTGGTCCAGTGAACGTCGGGCTCACGATCAAAGGCACGCCCTGCAGGTTCGCCGTCGTCCATCGACCCCCGGCCGGCTGAAGCGGCACCGCCGCCGAAGCGCCCCCCGCAGCAACCCAAAGCAACACGCCGATCAAGCGGAGAACATGAGCCATGCCGCCCCCAGGATCGCAATGATGACGAAGATGCCCACTTGCTCTGTTCCCTCTGCGAAGCGTCCGACGCGGACGCTTTGAAGAAGAAACCCCGGGTGATCAGGCCGGGGTCCGGGGCGTCGCTCAGTGGATGGCGCGACGGACCCACTTGAAGGCCGCGATGCCCACCACAACCAGCAGCACGGCCGCGCCGATGGTGCCGATCGGGGTCAGCGTGTCGCTGATCTCCGAGACGACGGCAGTCACGTCGATGGCGGCGTGTGCGGGCAGCGTGGCCACGGCGCCGGCCAGGCCGGCAGCGACGGCCGCAGCCGTCTTGCGATTCGCGATGCGCTTCACCAGCGCGAGGCGGTCTTGCAGATTCATGTCAGTCCTCTTTCTCTTGCTCTGGCCCGGGGGTTTGAATGAGACGGATCAGCTGCCGGACTCCCCAGCCAACCGCCCACACGGTCAAGATTGCGACCGCGATCTGTGCGCCTTCCTCCGGCGAGAGCTGGAGGGGCGCGAGTGAAAGTTCATGCACCACCGTGACGGTGCACGCTGCGCTGCATTCGATGAGCTGCTGCGGCTCAGCCACGGAACACCGCTGCGATGACCGCAACCGCCGCGGCCGCTGCGATGTAGCCGAGCTTGCGCACGAAGGCGCTGCTGAAAGTGCGAGCGAGCCAGCGCATCACGACACCCGAGCCCTCTCGCGCGCGTTGCGCAACGCGATGCGGTTCCACCGCAGGAACATCCGCTGGCGCAGATCCTCGACGGCGTGCGCACGCTCGGCGAAAGAGCGCTTGGCCCGATGGAGGCGATACATCCTGCTGACCAGTCCGGGCAGCTGGAAAAGCGCGTTCCCCACAAGCACGCCCAGCACGCCGAGCCCGAACAGGTAGATGCCCGCCAGCTTCAATGCATCGCCCAGCTCGGCAGCTTCCACCACATGCAGCGGAAGGCAGTCCATCACTCCACCGCGTCCAGGGTCATGTCCACCGGCGTGACCATGCTGATCTCCCCGGTGTCCTTGTCGGTGATCTTGAAGGGCTTGCGCGTGTAGCCGCCGAGCTTGGCCGTGACGGTGATCTCGTCGCCTTTCTGGCCGAGCTGCTGCGTGCTGCGCACTTCGACCACCGAGGGGCGGCTGTAGGCGTCGGGCGCGGGCGTGAGGATGCGGGTGTACCGCTTGCTCTCGTGGCGCCGCACGGCGTCGATCTTGCCCTTGACGATGACTTCCATCGGCGCGGCTGCGCGCGGCGCCAGGTTCGTGACTGCGTTCATGCTCTCATCCTTGATTTCTGGGCCTGCAAGTCCGCCCAGCCGACGCCAGCACTCCCGCTGGCAGGGTCTACCCGTTTGGGTATCCCGATGACGCGCACTTCCTCGATGAGGTCCTGTGCCGTGGCGCCTGTGACTGCGAGCACCTGGTGGATCGTCTTGCCGTAGCAGCGCTCCAGGTGGTACGTGAGGTGCGCGAGAGAGGTCTTCGTCTCTTCGCGGATGGTGGGGATTTCCTCGGCCGCGGCTTCGAGGATGTGCGCCAGGGCAGGGTAGGCGCCCACGAAGTAGCGATCCGGGTTCGTGAGCACGTCCAGCGGGATGACGCGATCGCGGTTGCCCAACCGCACCTCGTAGCGCGTCCAGTCGCTATCGAGGTCCTTGAGCTGCTTGCCCTTCTCGTAGACGCAGAGCGTCTTTCCGTTCTTCAGCTTGCCGATGTACACGGTGCGACCTTTCTTGCCTTCCGCGTGCCACGCACCCTGTGTGTCCAGGTCCGGGTTGCGCCCGCGGCTGATGAATGCACCCTCGTGATAGAGGTCCAGTGCGTCGTCCACGGTGTGCTCGCCCTTGAGAAAGTCGGCGGCGATGTCCACCCGTGAGATTTCGGCGCCGAGGTCTTCCAGCAGCTGCTGGAGGCTCGCCCAGTCGTTGACCAGGCCGCAGCCGCGCCCGTTGAGCTGCAGCAGCCACCGGCCTTTCTGCGACTCGCCGCCGAGCGCGATCGCGCCGACTTCGACGCGCGCGCCGTCTGCCAGTTGCGCCGTGAGCCTGTGGCGCTCCGTGAAGCCGAACAGGCCACCGTCGAGCTTCGCCGACAGCGTGCCGGCCATGAGGCCATCAACGAAGGCGAGCAGGCCGCGCACGCTCATCGCTGGCGTGTCAAAGGTGGCGTTCAGCCAATCGATCTTCGACACGTCGCCGTTAGTCGCCGATCGAGGAGAACTTTCCACCCGTGTTACAGCACGGGCGGAAGCCGCTGGCGCGGCCGGGTCCCGGCGCAGACGCCAAACACCCGCCCCGGCGGATGGGGGGGAGTCGTGGAGCTCGCTCACTGAATGCCCTCCTGGTGCAGCACGAGCGCGCCCTGGCGCCCATAGAACTCCCGCGCCTGGTCAATCAGCAGCGTGTGCGTTGCGCGTCCCCGGACTGGGGATGCGATCGCGGGGTCAGAAACCGCGCGAGGGTGGTCTTTGCAGATCCCACCAGTGCGAACCTCGAACTTGTGCAGGCGGCATGACCAATACGTGACCTGGTGCAGGCCGTTCTCTTCGCCGGCCTGGAGGTGCTTGCAATCGCGGCAGCTCGGCCGCTGCTGCGGCGTCACGTATCCCGCTTCGTCGTGCTTCGCGATGAGCCTCATTGCAGATGCTCCCCAGCTTGGGGACGCACTCCATCTGCGATGAGCTCAGCGGCCAGCTCACGCAGGCGGCACTCGTTGACCAGGTGCTCGTCCTCGGCCTTCGGCGACAGGGCCGGCGCCCACTGGTGGCACTGCCAGGCGAAGCGAACGTGTCGGAAGCGGCGGACGGTCGGCGACAGATCTGCACCGAAGAGGCGGACGTGCTCGGCGGCCATGCCGGCGCCGGACTGCTGGTGGTAGCTCATGCGCGGTAGTTCCGCGTGCTGGCCCCGTGCCACTGCGTCACAGAGCCATAGAAGCCGCAGGGCTCGCGCAGAACGCGCATCAGACGAAACGGCGCGGGCGCCTGCGCCTTAAACAGCCCAAGCGCCCGATGAGTCAGGTCGACGCCGCGCCGAACGCCGTGCTGTTCCCTCTGTGCCTCTGCCGCCATTGAGCAACTCCGGTATATTTGCGAAAAGCGAAAGTAATAATCGCTTTCGAAATGTAGCAGAGTTTAAGGAATTTGAAATGCTTGTCGAAACCTTGATTGACGTCGCCCGCACGCGCAGCAGGAAGAGCTACAAGGAAATGGCCGAGGACCTGGGCATCAGCCAGAGCCGCATTTCGCAGTGGAAGAAGGGCCAGTACTGGCCTGGCGCCACCGAGATCGCTTACTTCGCCGCGGAAGCTAACCTCGATGTGCTCGACACGATCGCGCAGATCGAAGCCGAAAAAAAACCGACCCTCGCCAGCATCTGGGAGAGGGTCGGTGTTCTTGGCGGAAACGGAGGGATTCGAACCCTCGATGAGGCTCTACACCCCATACTCCCTTAGCAGGGGAGCACCTTCGGCCACTCGGTCACGTTTCCTGAAGCAAGCTCGCATTATGCCAGCTTCCGCGGTGCTTCAAGCCGTCGGCTGGTCCAGATCGAAGGCCTTGTGCAGGGCGCGCACGGCCAGCTCCATGTACTTCTCGTCGATCACGACGGAGGTCTTGATCTCGCTGGTGGAGATCATCTGGATGTTGATGCCTTCCTCGCTCAGCACGCGGAACATCTTGCTGGCGACGCCCACGTGGCTGCGCATGCCGATACCGACGATGCTGACCTTGCAGATCTTGGTGTCGCCGACGATGTCGGTCGCGCCGAGCGAGGGCAACACCTTGGCCTTCAGCAGGTCGACCGTGCGCGCATACTCGTTGCGGTTGACGGTGAAGCTGAAGTCGGTCTTCCCGTCCTTGGACAGGTTCTGGATGATGACGTCGACCTCGATGTTGGCATCGGCCACGGCGCCCAGGATGTGATACGCGATGCCCGGCTTGTCGGGCACGCCGAGCACCGAGATCTTGGCCTCGTCGCGGTTGAAAGCGATGCCGGAGACAACGGCTTGTTCCATGGTTTCGTCTTCCTCGAATGTGATCAGGGTGCCCGACTTGGCTTCTTCGTTGATGTCGATTTCCCAGGGCGTGAAGCTGGACAGCACGCGCAGCGGCACCTTGTACTTGCCGGCGAATTCCACCGAGCGGATCTGCAGCACCTTGGAGCCCAGGCTGGCCATTTCCAGCATCTCTTCGAAGCTGATCTTCGAGAGGCGGCGGGCATCGGGCTCGACGCGCGGGTCGGTGGTGTAGACGCCGTCGACGTCGGTGTAGATCAGGCACTCGTCGGCCTTCATGGCGGCTGCCACGGCAACGGCCGAGGTGTCGCTGCCGCCGCGGCCCAGCGTGGTGATGTTGCCCTCGTCGTCCACACCCTGGAAACCGGTGATGACGACCACGCGGCCCGCGGCCAGGTCGCCGCGCACGCGCTTGTCGTCGATGCTCTCGATGCGGGCCTTGGTGTAGCTGCTGTCGGTGCGGATGCCGACCTGCCAGCCAGCGTAGCTCACGGCCTCGACGCCTTCGGTCTGCAGCGCGATGGCCAGCAGCGCCGACGAGGCCTGCTCGCCGGTGGAAGCCAGCATGTCGAGCTCGCGCCGGTAGTCGTCGCCGGGCTGGCTGGGCGCCAGCTCCTTGGCCAGGCCGAGGAGTCGGTTGGTCTCGCCGCTCATGGCGCTGGGGACGATCACCATCTGGTGGCCCGCACGCGCCCACTTGGCGACGCGCTTGGCGACATTTCGGATGCGCTCGGTCGAGCCCATCGACGTGCCGCCGTACTTGTGAACGATCAATGCCATGGGTGAAATGGGAAGAAGGAAGCCGCTGCAGTTGCCGGCGGATGCAGCGGACGCTGCGGGCCGGCGTGCCCTTCAGGAACCGATCAGCGCGGGGCCTTCGGCGAGGGCGGGCAATTGTAGCAACGCAGTGCGTCGCCCTCGCGGCGCACCGCGCCCCGCCCCGCCTTGAGGTGGATGTCGTGGCCGCGGGTGGTGCAGGCCGCGAGCTGGTCGAGCAGCGCATCGAGCTGCGCCGCGCTCGGCGCAGCGCCCTGCTCGCGCACCAGCCAATGGCGCAGCACGTTGGCCTGGCGGGCGCGCGACAACGCCCGCAGCGCGGCGATGCGGGGCGGCTCGCCCACCGCCACCAGGTCCTGCGCCGCCACCTCCGCGAGCAGGGCCTGCGCCTGCGCGGCATGCGCGGCGCTGCGTGCGAAAGTCGTGCGGAACTGCGGGAATGCGCGCTCCAGCGCCGGCAGCACGTCCGCCCGGATGCGGTTGCGCGTGAAGCGCGTGTCGGCGTTGGTGGGGTCGTCAATCCACGGCAGGTCGCGCGCCATTAGCCAGGCCCGGATGTCCGCGGCAGGCACGGCCAGCAACGGCCGGTGCAGCGTCACGCCGCCGCGCTCCGCCTGTCGTGGCATGGCGGACAGCCCAGGCAGGCCGGCGCCGCGCGATAGCGCCAGCAGCAGCGTCTCGGCCTGGTCGTCGGCGTGATGGCCAAGTGCTACGGATTTGATAGCACCTCCCGCCCGCCTCGCCTGCGCCAGGGCCGAAAAAGCCTCATAACGCGCGCGGCGCGCGGCGTCTTCGGGACTGTCGCCGAGCGCATGCCTCGCATCGACCCGCAGCACCTCCAGCGGCACGCCCAGGCGCTCGCACAGAGTGCCGCAATGTTGTTCGAAGGCATCCGCTGCGGCCTGCAGGCCATGGTGGACGTGTACGGCCCGTACCTGGCCCGGCCAGCGCTCGGCGCAGGCCACCAGCAGGGCCGTGGAATCGGCGCCCCCGCTGAAGCCGACGGCCAGGGGCAAAGCCGGATCGAAGGCTGCAATGGCCGACTCGAAGACGGCGCTCATGTGTGCCTCCGAATTCCGGGGAACCATTGGGCATGGATGCCCCATCCAACCGCTAGAGGCCGCATCCCACGCTTCTTGCCGCGAATGCGCGCGGGCGGCCTTGTCATCGCGGGGCACCGCCCCATGTTGAGGACATCGACCGCGCCGACCGGCGCACCACCGGAAGGGACTTCGTCACCATGTGGAAACTCGGACGTCTGTGGCTGCTGATGCGCAAGGAACTCGCCCTGGTCTGGGCCATGCTGCGCGATCCGCGCACGCCCGGTGCCGCCAAGCTCACCGTCCTGCTGGCGGTGCTGTATGTGCTCAGCCCCGTGGATCTGATCCCGGATGTGGTGCCGCTGCTCGGCTGGCTCGACGATGGCGTGGTGGCCCTGCTGCTGTTGCGCCTGGCGATGCAGTTCCTGCCGCCGGAACTGCAGGGGGCGCTCAGGGCGCAGGTCGAGCAGCGGGCCGCACGCCGCGCGCGTTGACGCGCGCGGAGCGGAGCCTTACTTGCCCGTGTCCTTGGTGTCGGCGAAGCGGCCGTAGCTCTGCAGCCGCTCATAGCGGCGGTCCAGCAGTTCGCGCGGCTTGAGATCGCTGACCTGCCGCAGCGCGTCGTTGAGCGCGCGCTTGAGAAAGGCGGCCATCTGCCGATGGTCGCGGTGGGCGCCACCCACCGGCTCGTTGACGATCTTGTCGATCAGGCCCAGTGCCTTGAGGCGGTGCGCCGTGATGCCCAGCGCATCGGCCGCGTCCTGGGCCTTCTCGCTGGTCTTCCAGAGGATCGAAGCGCAGCCCTCGGGGCTGATCACCGAATACACCGAGTACTGCAGCATCAGCACCTGGTCGGCCACCGAGATGGCCAGCGCGCCGCCGGAGCCACCCTCGCCGATGATGGTGGTGATGATGGGCACCTCGAGCTGCGCCATCTCGTAGATGTTGCGGCCGATGGCCTCGGACTGGCCACGCTCCTCGGCATCGATGCCCGGGTAGGCGCCCGGCGTGTCGACGAAGGTGAAGACCGGCAGCTTGAACTTCTCGGCCGTCTTCATGAGGCGCAGCGCCTTGCGGTAGCCCTCCGGCTTGCTCATGCCGAAGTTGCGTGCGGTGCGCTCCTTGGTGTCGCGGCCCTTCTGGTGGCCCAGCACCATGCAGGGGCTGCCGTTGAAGCGGGCCAGGCCACCGACGATGGAGAGGTCGTCCGAGAAATGACGGTCGCCGTGCAGTTCGACGAAGTCCGTGAAGATCTCGTGCACGTAGTCGAGGGTGTAGGGACGTTCGGCGTGACGCGCGATCTTGGTGATCTGCCAGGGCGTCAGGTCGCTGTAGATGTCCTTGGTGAGCTGCAGGCTCTTCTTGCCGAGCTGGTCGATCTCTTCGGAGATGTCGACCGCCGATTCGCTCTGCACGTAGCGCAGTTCTTCGATCTTGCCTTCGAGCTCCGCGATGGGCTGTTCGAAGTCGAGAAAAGTTCGTTTCGCCAACGTCGTTTCTCCTTTTTGTGTCTTAGTACGCAACCGGGACCGGTTCGAGCGACCGCCAAATATACCAAGTGGCCACGCTGCAGTAGGGCGCCCAGGCCACCGCCACCTCGCGCGCATCGCTGCGGCTCACGGGGTCGCCCGAGAAGTAGTTGGTGCTGATGCCGTTGATCAGGCCGATGTCGTCCAGCGGCAGGATGTTGGGACGCAGCAAGTGGAACATCAGGAACATCTCGGCCGTCCAGCGGCCGATGCCGCGGATGGCGACCAGCTCCTCGATGATCAGTTCGTCCGCCATGTCCTGCCAGGCGCCGACGTGCACGGCGCCGGAGTCGAAGTGCAGCGCCAGGTCCACCAGGTATTCGATCTTCCGTGCCGACAGGCCGGCCGCGCGCATGTCGTCGACCTTGAGCTTGAGCACGTTGGCCGGCGTCAGCTTGCGCGGCAGCTTCTCGAAGCGCTCCCACACCGACTGCGCCGCCTTCACCGAGATCTGCTGGCCCACGATGCTGCGCGCCAGCGTGGTGAAGGCATCGCCGCGCGACTGCAGGCGGGCATCGCCGAACTGGGGGATGAGGCGGCGCATCACCCGATCCTTCTTGACCAGGTGCTTGCAGGCATCTTCCCAGTAGTCGGGCGTGACGAACTCGATCTCGGCGGGCGCAGCGGACTTGCGGGCAGGCGACATGGGCGGCGGAACGGGAGCAATTACTGGGCCGCGGCCCACGTCGTGCCATTGGGGCCGTCCTTGAGGACGATGCCCTGCGCCAGCAGTTCGGCACGGATGCGGTCGGCCTCGGCGAAATCCTTCGCCGCCTTGGCCGCGGCGCGATCGGCGATGCGCGCGAGGATGGTCGCTTCGTCCAGCGAGGAACCGGCCTGCAGGAAGGCTTTCGGCTCGCCCTGCAGCAGGCCGAGCGTGCCACCGAGCGCCTTGAGCAAGCCCGCTGCCTCGGCGCTGCGCGTGCGGTTGACCTCACCGGCCAGTTCGAAGAGCACGGCGACCGCCTCGGGCGTGCCGAAATCCTCGTCCATGGCCGCCTTGAAGCGCGCAGCGTACGGGCCGGACCAGTCGATGGCCACGTCGGACGGCGACACGGCGTCGAGCGCGGTGTAGAGGCGCCGCAGCGCGTTGCGCGCATCGTCCAGGTGCGCGTCGCTGTAGTTCAGCGCGCTGCGGTAGTGCGTGCGCACGAGGAAGAAACGCAGGCTCTCCGCATCGTATGTCTGCAGCACCTCGCGGATGGTGAAGAAGTTGCCCAGGCTCTTGGACATCTTCTCGTTGTCGACCCGCACGAAGCCGTTGTGCACCCAGAAGCGCGCCAGCGGCTTGCCGTGCGCGCCCTCGCTCTGCGCGATCTCATTCTCGTGGTGCGGGAACTGCAGGTCGGCACCGCCGCCATGGATGTCGAAGGTCTCGCCCAGCGTCGCGCAGCTCATGGCCGAGCACTCGATGTGCCAGCCCGGCCGGCCCGTGCCGAAGGGGCTTTCCCATTTCGCGTCGTCCGGCTCGGTCGGCTTGGCGGCCTTCCACAGCACGAAGTCGAGCGGGTCTTCCTTGCCATCGAGCACCGCGACGCGCTCGCCCGCATGCAGTTCGTCGAGCGACTTGCCCGACAGCTTGCCGTAGCCCGGGAACTTGCGCACGGCATAGTTCACGTCGCCATCGGGCGAGCGGTAGGCCAGGCCCTTGTCCTCCAACGTGCGGATGATCCCGAGCATCTGCGGCACGTACTCGGTGGCGCGCGGCTCGATGGTGGGCGGCTCGATGCCGAGCGCGCCGATGTCCTGGTGCATGGCCGCGACGGTCTCTTCGGTCAGCGCGCGGATGGTGATGCCGCGCTTCAGCGCACGGCGGATGATCTTGTCGTCGATGTCCGTGATGTTGCGCACGTAGGTGACGCGATAGCCGCTCGCACGCAGCCAGCGCTGCACCACGTCGAAGGCCATCATCATCCGTGCATGCCCGATGTGGCACAGGTCGTACACCGTCATCCCGCACACGTACATGCGCACGTGCCCCGCTTCGAGCGGCGAAAACTCTTCCAATGCACGCGCGAGCGTGTTGTAGATGCGCAAGGTCATGGGACTCGGGAGCGGCACCGCCGGGCGGGCCCAAAAAGCAGAACGCCGTCCAGTGAACGGCGCTGCATTGTGCAGCCAAACGTGCGGGCCCGGCACTGCGCTCCGTCAGGGGATTGCAGGGAAGCCGGAGGGAGGCCCGCGGCTACAATCCGGCGAGTATAAGCGGCCCCCGGGCCGACTTCGGGCGACCGGCGCGGGCACTCCCCGGCGCAGCGGCCGCCCCCATCACGAGGCTCTCCGAGACTCCATGACGCACGCCGCCCTTCCCTCCCCCACCGCCCGACCCGCCTCCCCCCTGCGCGCCTTCGCCGCCGGCACGCTCTTCGCCTGCGCGCTGCTGGGCATGGGCGCGGCGCACGCCGACGACTACGGCGACGTGAACGCGCTGCTGCGCTCGGGCAAGTCGACCGAAGCGCTGGCCAAGGCCGATGCGTACATCAAGGCCAACCCGCGCGATCCGCAGATGCGCTTCCTGCGCGGCGTGATCCTGTCGGAGCAGAACAAGGCGGCCGACGCGATCGACACCTTCACCAAGCTCACGCAGGACTACCCCGAACTGCCCGAGCCCTACAACAACCTGGCCGCGCTCTACGCCAACCGCGGCGACCTCGACAAGGCACGTGCCGCCCTCGAATCGGCGATCCGCCTGAACCCCAACTACGCGACCGCGCACGAGAACCTCGGCGACGTGTACGCGCGCCTGGCCGCGCAGCAGTACGCCAGGGCGCAGCAGTTCGCGACCGCCAATGCCAGCGTGCAACCCAAGCTGACCCTCATTCGCCAGATCTTCAGCACGCCGGGCACCGCGGAAGCGGGCGCCCTGCCCGCCGCGGCCGGCACGCCGCCGCGCGTATTGCGCAACAAGTGAACCGCCGGCGCCCTGCGCGGCGCCGGTGCGTCCAGCGATTTCCTTCACCCATCCTTCGTTCCCTCGAAAGCGAGCCTGACGTGACCCTTCCCTCGTTCTCCCGCCGCGCCGCCTGCACCGCCTTGCTGGCCGTGGGCCTGTCGCATCTGCCCGCGATGGCGCAGGGCACACCGCGCGTGAAGCTAGCCACCTCGCTCGGCGACATCGTGCTCGAGCTCGATGCGACCAAAGCCCCGAAGACGGTCGAGAACTTCCTGCAGTACGTCAAGGACAAGCACTACGACGGCACGGTGTTCCACCGCGTCATCGACGGCTTCATGATCCAGGGCGGCGGCTACTCGGCCCAGCTCAAGGAAAAGAGCACGCGCGCGCCGATCCCGCTCGAGGCATCGAACGGCCTGAAGAACGACCGCGGCACCATCGCGATGGCGCGGACCAGCGACCCGAATTCGGCCACCTCTCAGTTCTTCATCAACGTGAAGAACAACGACATGCTCAACGCACCCAACCCTGACGGCCACGGCTACACGGTGTTCGGCAAGGTGGTCTCGGGCATGGACGTGGTCGACAAGATCCGCGCCGTCGCCACCGGCGTGCAGGGCGGCATGCGCGACGTGCCCACCGTCCCGGTCGAGATCCGCTCGGCCACCGTGGTCAAGTAAGAACCTGTCCAGCGGCCCAGGCCGCTGCATTTCAACCCGACATCCGAAGGAGTCCATCATGAGCAACCCGCAAGTCGAACTGAACATCAAGGGCCACGGCCCCGTCGTCCTCGAACTCGATCGCGAGAAGGCGCCCAAGTCGGTCGAGAACTTCCTCGCCTACGTCAAGAGCGGCCACTACGACGGCACCGTGTTCCACCGCGTCATCGACGGCTTCATGATTCAGGGTGGCGGTTTCGAGCCCGGCATGAAGCAGAAGCCCACGCAGGCCGAGATCACCAACGAGGCCAACAACGGCCTGAAGAACGACATGTACACGGTGGCCATGGCGCGCACCAGCGCACCGCACTCGGCCACGGCGCAGTTCTTCATCAATGTCGCCAAGAACGATTTCCTGAACCACACCGCGCCCACCGCCCAGGGCTGGGGCTACGCCGTGTTCGGCAAGGTGGTCTCGGGCACCGAGATCGTCGACGCGCTGCGCAAGGTCAAGACCGGCCGCAAGGGCTTCCACGACGACGTGCCGGTCGACGACGTGCTGATCGAGAAGGCCACGGTCCTCTCCGAGTAAGCCGAGCCGAGCGCAGCGCGGCCATGACGGGCCACGAGTCGGTCGTCTTCGCCGAACTGGTCGCGCCCGCATCCTGGCGCACGGTCGACATCGTGTCCGACCTGCATCTGCAGGACGGCGAGCCCGCCACGCTCGACGCCTGGCACGGCTACCTGCAGACCACGCCGGCCGATGCGCTGTTCATCCTCGGCGACCTGTTCGAAGTCTGGGTCGGCGACGACGCCGCCGAGGCCGAGGGCTTCGAGCACCGCGCGGCGCAATGGTTGCGCGACGCGGCCCGGCGCCTCCCGGTCCACTTCCTGCACGGCAACCGTGATTTCCTGGTCGGCCAGAGCCTGGCCGACGCAACGGGCGTACAGCTCATCGCCGACCCCACGGTGCTGGCCTTCCAGGGCCGGCGCTGGCTGCTGAGCCACGGCGACCTGCTCTGCCTGGCCGACACCGACTACCTCGCCTTCCGCGCCCAGGTGCGCACGCCCGGCTGGCAGCAGGCCTTCCTGGCCCGGCCGCTGGCCGAGCGACGCGCGCTGGCGCGCGAGATCCGCACCCAGAGCGAGGCCCGCAAGGCCGACCCGCGCAACCCGTGGGCGGACGTGGACGACGCGGCGGCCGCGCAATGGCTGCGTGCTGCCCGTGCCGACACGCTGATCCACGGCCACACCCATCGGCCGGCGGACCACGACCTGGGCCAGGGCCTGTCGCGCATCGTGCTCAGCGACTGGGATGCCGCCGCCCACCCGCCGCGTGCGCAACTGCTGTGCCTGTCGGCCGCCGGCGCGCAGCGCGTCGACCTGCGCTGAAGTCCCGCCGATGTTCCGATGGCTGCGCGGCCTGCGAGCCGCTCCCGAGATTCCCGACGCCGACTGGCTGTCCACGCTGAACGCCTACCCCTTTCTGGCGCGGCGCGACGCGCAGGACTTGCAGCGCCTGCGCGAACTGACCGCCCGCTTCCTGCAGGACAAGGAGTTCCACGGCGCCCTGGGCTTCACCATCACCGACGAGGTGGCCCTCGCGATCGCCGCACAGGCCGTGCTGCCGGTGCTGCATCTGAATGCCCCGCTGAAGGGCCTGGACTGGTACGACGATTTCGTCGGCATCGTGGTCGTGCCCGAGGAAGTGACGACGCCGCGCGTGGCCATCGACGAGGCCGGCGTGGTGCACGAGTACGACGAGGCCATCATCGGCGAGGCGCGCGAGCACGGCCCCGTGATGCTGAGCTGGCCGCATGTGCAGGAAGGCGGCGGCCAGGCGACAGGGCCGATCCTCAACGTGGTGATCCACGAGTTCGCCCACAAGATCGACATGCGCGGCGGCGGCGTCGATGGCTGCCCGCCGCTGCCGGCCGGATTCGGCGGCCATGCGGGTGCACGAGACGCGCATGCGCACTGGCTGGCGACCATGCAGGCGGCCTACGACGCTTTCCGCGAACAGGCCATCGTGGCCGAGCGCTTCGGCGGCGAGCCGCCCTGGCTGGACGGCTATGCCGCCTCGTCGATGGGCGAGTTCTTCGCCGTCGCCTGCGAGGCCTACTTCGTCGATCCGGCCCGCTTCGCGACCGAGATGCCGACGCTGCGGCCGCTGTTCGACGAGTTCTTCCTCGGCCAGGCCGACCAGCACGCCGACCGCCTCTGAGCCTGTGCAGCCCATGCACCTATTGCTCAGATTCGGCTTAGCAAATCCTCAAGAAAAATAAGCTGCCATCGCCCGTCCGACGGGCGATGGCAGCTATCGATTTCATAGTAAGGCAGCCGAGGCCGCGCGGGCTCAACCCTTGCGCAGCAGCGTGCGCAGCGCGCTCTGCAGACGCCGTGCGTTGCCGGCATCGTGCGCCGTCGCCAGCACACGGCCGGCGTCCTGCGCCCAGGTTTCGGCCGGGCCCGGCTGGTTGCGCTGGGTCAGCAGCTTGAGCTGCAGCGCGCGGCGGGCGTCGAGCTGGTCGGCCGGCGTGGGCACGTCGGCCGCCATCTCCAGGCGCAGCAGCGCTTCGCCGGCATCGCCACCGGGCGCACCGCCGATCGCCTGCGCCCATTGCGAACGCACCGACGCCGACACGCCGCGCCCCAGGTCCTGCGGGCTGGGCAGCGCCGCGCCGTCGCGCTGCTCCCAGGCACCGAGCAGTTGGGTGACGACCTCGCCCTGCGCCTGCGCCGCCAGCTTGCGCAGCGCGGCCTGGGCGTGTTCGAGCGCGTCACGCTGGGCGCGGAAGGCGGTGTCGCCCAGGCGCGGGCCGCGGTCGTCGCGCGGCGGGCGGTCGCCGAAGCGGCCACCCCGTTCGCCGCCGAAGCGGTCGCCACCACGGCGGTCGTCGGTGCGCGGGCCACCGCGGTC
>NZ_CABFMN010000087.1 GCF_901875635.1 Xylophilus ampelinus
GCTTCGCGCAAGGTCGCGTAGCATCACGAATGAGGAGCCGCTGCCCTCGACGGTTCAACAGGGAGCGGGACATCGCCACTACGCGAGCATTCCAGACATACGAGAAGGCTGGGAAGCAATACGCTCCGCGGTTGCCGAGGCCAAGCTAGATGAGGAAGTCCTCCAGCGCTTCGAATCCTTCCGTCGTCGTATCCATCTCTCGCACGAACTGGTGCCAGCCGACCGCAGACGCGTTGTCGAGATCTTTGCACGGCAACTGCGCGATGCCGGCTTCGATCTCGCGGCTGCCCCATCCGATTCAATGGCAACCCGCTCCGATGCGCGAGTGAGACCGAGGAGCACGCTCCCGCTTGTGGAGGATGTCCTGACGCCATCGACCATGCGGGCGGGTGATGTTACGCTCTGCGATGCCCATGCCGTCGATGAACGATCCTCGTCATCGGAAGATTTTTCCTCGCGCACGAAGTCCCGAAAGACGTCGGTCACTCCCGCCAGATCCATATTGAGCCGAGGCAGTTGGCGACTGGCGGTCTCGCTGGAACAGCTCCGCCGCAATGTCAACGCTCTCGCTCCTAATCGCAGCAAGCGCAGCGACGGGGCGATCGGAGACGCAGCGCACTCCACGCGTGATTCGGACCACAACCCGTGGATTCAACTCAATGGCATCGGTGTTGTTACTGCGATCGACATCACCCACGACCCAAACGGTGGATGCGACGCAGAACACCTTGCACACTCTCTCATCTCTAGTCGTGATGCACGCATCAAGTATGTGATCTGGAACGGCCAGATCTTTAGCGCCACCGTACAGCCATGGACATGGAGACGCTACGGCGGCCGCAATCCACATGACCATCACATCCACATCTCTGTTCAGGCGACGCCTGAGAGATTTGATGATGCCTCCGACTGGAGTGTGACCGTGTAGCGCAAAGGGCGACTGCCCTTACCGTCTATTTTCAGAAGACCTTTCTATCCACGAGGATAAGCTATGAGTGAGACGACTCGGTCGAACTGGATCTGCACAACACTTGACGTACTTGATTGCTACAGGCCGGCCCTCGGAGCCACAACGTTGCTTACAGCAGGCGTCGCAGCCAAGGACAAGCTATGGCGAAAAAATGAAACGCTCAGAATACGGTTCTTGCAGGAGGACCAGTCGCTACACGACCGCACCCTGGCCGCCGCAAGAAGCTGGTTGGTGGATGGGGTGAAGCTTCAAATGGTGCAAGCCGAGCCGCATGAGAAATCTGATATCCGAGTGGGGTTCGACGCCAACAGGGGATCATGGTCCTACGTCGGCACGGACTGCAGGACCATCCATCCGTCTCAGCCGACTATGAATCTTGGCTGGGCGACTATGGAGACGACGGATCAAGACTTCTCAAGTGTCGTCATTCACGAGTTTGGCCACGCACTCGGTCTGCTCCATGAGCACAACCACCCGGGCGCCCGATTCAAGTGGAATGTTCCAGCTGTCTATGCCGACCTCGAAGGCCCGCCGAATTACTGGGATCGAGCAACGATCGACAATAACGTCTTCGCCAAATTCGAGGCCAGCGACGTAGTCGTGACAGATTTTGATGAGGTCTCTGTGATGATCTACACCGTACCTCCGACGTGGACAGAAGACAAAAGAAGTTTCATGCCATCGTGGAAGCTCTCGGCGGGAGATGCAGCAACGATTCGCAAGCTCTACGGCTGAGCAAGTTGCGAGCACATATCGGTGTGGACACTTGACGGTGACACGGTTGTTCTTGGCAGCCTCAGACTTCGGTTTCATCGGATTGGTCGGGCTCACTGGGATGCGGCGCGCCCACTGCGCAGTTGGGATGTCGCCCCGCTCTTCCGCGAAGGACGGCGACTGTATGTCCCGTGCGGAGGCTCAGAAGTGCTGTGGGCGGGAGCGTGGCTTGATGAAGATGGCGTTTCGGGCCAACTGACTGTCGCGAACGTCGGCGCCGCTCGATACGCCACCATCACCCTTCCACGGTCGTATCAGATCACCGCGCTCGTGGGTTTGGACGGCACGCCGAACCCTCTGTGCACAAGCTCGCGCCTTGACGTCGTGATGGCGACTGAGGCCCAGCGCGACGGCTTCTTGCTCGACGTGATCAGGCCCGGAGAATGGGTAGCGCTGTCACGGCGTTTCGTTCCCGAGTGCGTGGCTGCACCTCCGCTTCCCCCGAAACTCGGTTAAGGAGTACTCATGGCCCTAGAACCCGTTCCACACACGTTGGGCCTCTGGCGAACCCACAGATGGGAAAGAGGCGCTCCCGGCGTGTATGCGCTGGTCATAGGCGTCAGCGAGTACGCCTACCTAGAAGGGGGGCCTAAGCAAGTTGATGAAACCTACGGCATGGGGCAACTGGTCTCGTCGGCGAGAACTGCGGCGGCTATATTCGAATGGCTGCGCAACGACTTTTCACGCCAGGGCTTGCCTGTCGTACAGTGCCATCTGCTTCTGTCGCCTACGATTGATGAGAAGCAGGCGCTGGGCGACCGACTGCTGTCCCACTATGCCGCGCCGACGATGCAGAATCTTCAGGCGGCGATTCAGATGTGGACAGGATTCGTTCCGCAGAGCGCCAAAGGCGCCGATTCGGAGAGCCGGACCTTCTTTTTCTTCAGCGGCCACGGTATTCAGTCCAATTGGCACGGGGCGCTGCTGCCCTCTGACTACTTGGACGACAGCATGGGCGCTCCGATGCTTGAGCGCTGTGTCGGTGTGGCGGATCTGCAGACTTGGATGGAACGCAGCGCCGTCACGGAGCATCTAGCGTTGATCGATGCGTGTCGCAATGAGTTCTCACCGCTCGCCGCAAAAGGAGCAATCCCGACGAACATCTTTCCGACGGTCGGAACTGCGGGGAGGCCGCCGCGCACATCCGCGACCCTGCATGCCACTTCTCCCAACGCCGTGGCATTCCAGTCCCCCACACAGCCAGAGACATTCTTTGGCAAGGCTGTCATGGAGGCGCTGAGATCTGGTGCGGTCGGCCAACACAGCAGCTGGCTGGAGTTTCGAGAGTTGGCCGATTACGTGAAGCCTCGCATTAAGGAGTTGCTGCGTCAGGCCCAGGCAGCATCAACGGTTGATCAGACAGCACGCTTCCGCCTAGAGGGTGAAGACATTCTTGTGGTCACTGAGCGTTCACAAACGCCAGCTGTCGTGTCCTCGCGACCTGTGGTGGAAGAAGTGCGCTCAATGCGTTCGGCCAGCGCGGGACATGGCGGCACACCCGAACGCTATCGAACAATGCTTGTCGCAGAGGAACTTCTGAGCGCAGAGCAGTCGTTTCGCGCGAGTGGCTGCCGCGTGATGAAGTCCATTGCGCTCTCTGCGCTGCGTGATGACCTCGAGCTGGCGGATCGATTTGCGGCGGGAAACATGGCCAATCTGTGGCGAAACGGTGTCTCTTCACACGCGATCGCTGACCGCGCCAGACTCGATGATCAAATCATCATCGATGCCGTTCAACGCGACGCTTCCAATTCATTGGTCACCGTTGATTTGACGCTGCCGCCTCGAGCGGGCGGCGTGCTCATGGTCTTCGAAGGCAAAGACTACATACCTCGCGCGCGTCTCGCGCTCGCAATGCCGACAGACCTACATCAACAGACACCCATTCGTCTGTCCATGAGCTTCGACAGCGTCAATGGAACCGAAAAGGCTCGCCTGTATCGGATCTCTGCACGCCTCGGGCCAGCAGGTGGCAGTGCCGCCTACCAACATCTTTGGGCCATGCACCGAGAAGACAGTGTGGGGCTGCTTGCTTCAGATCTTCTTGAGCGCCGGATCGGTGATCTGGTTGATGCTCTGCAGCACACGCCCGCCCCAGTTGTCGCCGAACTTGCGACCATCCTCCTTTTCCTTCACGTCGGAAAGGCGAGAGACCTCCTCAGCTCAAATGCTCTTAGACATGCCATCTCATCCCCCGCAGGCAGGAGTCTTCTAGCCCTCATCAATAAAAACTTTAGTCTAAGAGATCAGTCTTGTGCTCAACTTTCAAACATCCACGACTGGATGGCGACAGTTAAAACACTGTTGGATATCGATTGGAGCAGTACTCCACTGTTCGCGGACCTACTCGACTTGGCTCGCAATGTAGCAGACAAAATCCTTGAGTTAATCGGGCAGGTACGGCCCAACCCCCTCAACGACCTCCTCGAGAGGATCAACCACGTCTTCGAAATCTCAGTTCCTGGTGGGCAATTCTTCACCCTCGTCGGCCTGCCGAGACCGCGATGGGCCACCAGCAGGGAAGGACCACTAACGACCGAAGAAATGCTGGATGCGCTCCGCTTCATGCCCGAGCAAACTGAACCTATTGTCGCGTCAGCCGGGCAATTGCTGGGGAAGCTTGCCCGCTAGCTTTGTGCCTAAGTAACGAGCGTTGGCTCCGGGTTGGGTTAATACGTACTTTCCGCGGATTGCTAGACGGTCGTATGACATAACTGTTCTTGTACTTCATTAAGGAAAAACAATCGAGTATTGTGTTCGGTTGATTGCGGCGACGTGGACGCAATCGCAGGCATTGTCCGCAAGCCTCATTTGGCGTTTCGCCGAGAGCATGTCCCCCGCCTAAACCGGCATTTCGAAGGCGGCAGGCCATGGAAGCCGCTGCAATCGGTACATCCAGTCGCGGCCGATCGCCTTGTTGACGCCCATCGCGTGGGCGGCCAAGCCGAATAGGTGGTTCTGCAGGCCGATGACCGAACCGAAGCCACGATGCTGCGCATGGGAGACCGGGCCCTGAGTCTCCAGGAAGTGCAGGTGCATGCGCATCTGTTCCCGGAACTCGCGCGTCAGCGCAGGGCGGTTGCCGTCGACGAGCAGGCCCAGCACGAGCTTACGCGCACCGGGCGGAATTACCTGTGTCTTGGTTCGATTCGGCCAGAGAGAGTGGTCAAGCATGATGCGGTAGCACGCCCCGATCACCTCCCGAGCCTTGGTTCTGTCGAACCCTGTCCCTCGAAAGGACAGGGTCATGTCGTCTGCATAGCGGGTGTAGCGCAGGCAGAAGCGTCGCGCGAGCTGGCTGACTTCTTCGTCGAAGGCGAACGACACCAGGTTGGCCAGCAGCGGACTCGTGGGTGCACCCTGCGGCAGGTGCCCGATAGAAGGGTAGACATAGGGACCTGGTACCCCGGATCCCGTGCTCCGCGCAACGTTGCCTTTCGACCGCACCCGGGTGCACAGCCGTGCGAGCTCGAACGCAACCAGCGGCTGATAGCCTTGCGCCAAAAAAACCTGGTAGATCTTGGGCTCAAGGATCGAATCGAAGAAGTTCGACACGTCCAGCTTGATGAGCCAGGATGCGCCACAGTGCACACGGGCCGCCTCCACCACGCTGCATCCCTTGGCATAGGCGGTGCTGGCAGCATGGGCCTTGGCATGCTGCAAAACGTTGGCGTGGATCCAGCGTTGCGCCCTCAGCAGCAGAGGTTCGGGCGCGCAGATCGTTCGGGGACGTCGCGTCGGACCGTGGCCGCCGCGCGCCAGCGCGAAGACGCGATAGGGCTCCAGCGTGGCATCCCTGCGGATGACGCGTCGCAGGTAGCCATAGGGCACGTCGCACAGACTGGCGAGATGACCCAACGACACGATGACGGTCGCGGTCGGATTGACCGCCAGCATACGGCGCGCCGTGGCATCCACGCGAGCCAGGAGGCCTGCATCGATTCCGGCAACCAAGCCGCTCGACAGATAGTGCTGAGAGTCCCAGGAAGTCATCTACCTTTGAGCCCGCCCTGGCGGGCCAGGACCGCCAGAACCGCAAGGCCACGCGGCGAGTGTTGGCGGTTCTGATCCTCCAGTAAAGCGGCAGTTCGTCCGAGGTTGCGCGGAATCCGCGTCCCGCAGACCCGATCACTCGGGTCCGCCTCCCTGGACATAGCCAGGGGACACTAGATTTTCTACACCGGGTCTCTCAGCGACTGCGGATAGTACAGGGATTCGACGGCAGTGACGGGCTTGCTGCCGCCGCTCTGGTTGAGCTTGCGCAGCAGGCTCAGGCCCGCGGCGCTGAGCTGGCCGTTGAGGTCCAGGTAGCCGTCCCTCGTGCCCCACTCGATGGCAGCCGCGACTTCGGACAGCACCAGCAGCGTGGTGGTGGCGACTTCGTCCAGACTTCGGTGCCCTCGGTGCAAAGACGCCAGCACGAGCACCATGTTGCGCGCCGACTCCGATGACCGCTCGAAGGTCGCGCGCTGCGCAATGGCGGGCAGGCCCAAGGTTTCCAGGGCCAGGGCATCGCGCTGCCTGCGCGTCATGTTGCCAAGCTGCTGGAACACGGTGCGTGTGGAGCGCGCCGGGAACAACGCCTGCCATGGGGCAAGACGCGAGGTGCTGGTCTCCGTGAAAATCGCAGGCACGTTGTTCGGACACGAATGCTCGAACGCGATGAGCGCCCCGACGTTGCCGTACCCAAGGGCCTGGGAGCCGGCAGGTGCCCTGCGCTCGCAAAGCCGGATGATCTCTCCCAATTCCTTGCCAGCAAAGGCACTGTGCACGGTCGGACATGGCACCAGGGCGGTCACAACGGGCCTGCAGGGGTGCGCCTTGACTCGGTCGATGCCCGCCTGCGTAGCGCTGTAGGCGAGTACGGAAATCTTGACCAGTTGGCCAGAACACCAGCTGCGCACCGAGCGGACCCGCCACAGGGAATCGAGAACGGTCGTCAGGCGCGTACCCGATCCGATGAAATCGGTGAGGACCACAAAGTGGCGAATTTTTTGCTTGCGCACGTGGTTGGCCGATGGATGCACGTGCAAGGCGCTCTGGGTTGACGCTGCGGAGCTCGCGATGGTGGCGAGGATCCCCTCGCTCCCAGTGGTCTGCAGATCATTGCGCACCGAACGCACGGGCGGCAGTGCCGCGCCGACTGCCCTCAGCCTCGTTTTCATTCCACGCGCGACTTTCCGCGCTTGCTCCTTGTACATGCGCACCGGCCGCAGCACCTTGCGAGAGATCGGCCTGAATCCAGTCCGGCGACGCTCGCTCCTCATTGACCAGGTCGGGATGTTCTGCTTCTCGTGGGTCCATCGGTGCGGAATCTCTCGCTCAATGAACACGCCCACGTGCTCGTGATCGCCCATCCGATGCAAAGCGTTGCCTAGTGTCTGGGCAAGCTGGCTGTAGGTCACGAACCTGAACTTGGACAACAGCTTGCGTCCCAGATCTTGCTCAAATCCCGGCCGCAGTTGCGTGAGCCACAAGTCCGTTGGCGTCGATGTCGTCGTCATAAGTGGCGACGAGTTCTGATGTCCGTCGGGCAAGCTGTCGCGCTCATGCACTGATCGACATGCTCATTAAGCCGCCCCGAACTGGAAGAGGAACGTGCGCTGCGATGGCAACGTCAAGACATGGTCCGATTGCAGGCTGACCCGCGCTCGGGTGGCATCTCCGGCTTCATCCACCACCCGGATCTCACCGCCGTGATGGAGCGCCAGCAGCGCAGCTTCCACCATGCTGCGCGTCGCCGGAGTCGTGTTGATCAGACTCAGAAAGAACTGTTCGACCGTCATGCCCTCGCCGCCCTCGGCGAGCATCGCCGGAATTTGCGCCAGCATCTTTTCCTGGCTCACGGCTGCCGCCAGGTCGCTGAAATCGAAACCGGCCTGCAGCCGGTTCTCGTCGTCGAACTTCCCGATGTAGCCCGTGCTGAACATGTTCAGGCCCGCGCCGCCGTAGTGGGCGAAGTGGTTGTGATGCGACCAGTGCGTGGTGGTCATGACGTCGCGCGCCTTCCAGTGCTGGGACAGATGCAGCAGCCAGAAGTCACCGCGACCGCGCTCCGGGCGAATGAAGAACGGCGTGTAGAAGCGCGCCGAGCACTGCGCGGTCAGGCTCTGGTAGAGCGAGGACTGCAGGTGAACCCGCCACCGCGGGTTCTGCTTCAGGGCATCCAGCTCATCTGCCGAGACACTGCCGACGATGCCCGTCGCGCGTTCGAAGCTCGCCAGATTCTTGCCATCCAGATAAGTCAGCAAGGCATCGATGTAGAAGGTGAGGATGATCTCCGCGCGCTTGAGCCTGGCGAAGATGCGCCGCAGACAGTCCACCGGCACGGCCGCATAGCCGAACTGATCGAGGATGAAAAGTGCACGGCCCGATTTCGGACTGCGCTCGTGGGCCCGTCGGACCAGTGCGTCGCACCGTTCTGCAAACGCACCGGAGACGAGCTGAATCTTCTGCGATTCGAGTTCGGCCCCGTAGCCGCGCTGCCTCAACAGCCTGTCCAGGTAGTCCAGGGTGGCGCGAGACTCGTCGATGCAGATGAGCTGCACGTCGATCTCCAGCGGCTTGCGGCGCTGCTGTCGGGCCATAATCAGCGCCTTGGCCTCCGCGACGGCCTCAAGAATCACGAGCGGTGATCCGAGGACTTCACGGCCCGTCTCGTTAAGGTAGAGACCTCCCCCACAGAAGCCGTCCACGATGGTTAGTTGGATCCGCTCCTGATGCGGCAGCGGCACCAGCGTCAGGAAATACTCGACCAGGTACTGACGCAGCAATGCGTGCTTGACTTCACTGTGTCGTTTCAGCAGCGGCGGCGCGTTCCCCCAGATCCAATCGTAGTGCGACATTCGGCGGTGCGCTGGGCGCGCTCTTGTTTCCTCGGGCGCCCAATGTGCCAGCCGGTAGCCGTCGAATCAAGGGGGCGCCGCGGCCCCCGGGTCCGCAGAAATGCGACGGATCACACGAATCGGCATTTCGTCCCAGGTCCTGCCGCACAGTTCGCGACCGTTGGCGGCCTTCGCCCGCTTCTTGCCGTCGGCGCCCCAGCCACCCCATTGCTTGAAGAAGAAGGCGACACCCTGATCCTGGCACTGCAGCCGCACCGCCTCGGCCCACTCCATCTTCATCGGCCGCGCCTTCGGCCCGGACTCGCCGCCCACGATGACCCAGTGGATGTCCGCCAGATCGAGTTCGCCCACATCCGACAGCAAGGGCTCCACCGACAGAAAACGAATGGAGGCCGGCACCTTGCGCAGATGGTCGATGCGCGGCACGCCGTACTTGCGATCCTCCACCGAGACGCCCAGCCAGGCGTTGTTGGGCACTGCGCGCGTCTTGAAGTAGCGGGCCATGCGCGCGGCCCGCTTGGTGAGTATTTGGTACGTGTGCTGCGGCGTCTGGTCAATCACCGCCAAGACCTTTGCGATGTACGCATCCGGCACCCGCTCATGGAACAGGTCCGACATCGAATTCACGAAGTAGACCGTCGGTTTTCTGCGTTTGATCGGATCACCGAGCCGGTCGGGCAACAGCGTGAGCGCAAATCCGTTCTCGTAGCCCGGCGTGCCCATGGCCTTGAGCCGCTTGGCCATGGCTTCCGCATAGCAGTGCTTGCACCCGGGCGAGATCTTGGTGCACCCGATCGTCGGATTCCAGGTCTGCTCCGTCCATTCGATGCTGCTGACCGTTGTCATCTGCGTGTCCCTCTCGTCGCCAGGGCCCTGCCCGCTGCCTCTGATCTGTAGTTGCGCACGATACCCGTGACGACGCCAACGACCGTCAACGACGACGTCGGCACCATGGATGGTCGGCTTCCGCCATGGCCATGGGCTACGAGACGCGGGTGTCCGTGCTGGCGCCTGAATTCCTTGATGGTGTAGCGCCCGTCAATTTCCGCCACCACGATGTCGCCGTCGCTGGCGGGCAATCCCACCTGCACCGCGGCGACGTCGCCGCTCAGGATGCCGGCGTCGACCATGGATTCGCCACGCACCTTCACGAACACGGTCTTCGACGGCCTGGAGAGCAGGATCTGGTCCAGCGCCTGAGCCTGCACCACGCCGGTCGCACTGCTCTCCGCACCGAATCCCGCCCGAATCTCGTCATCGCTGAGCTCCAGCGTGAAGAAGCTCGGCCCGGGCGCCAGACGCCCGCCCGCCACCTTGGTCACATGGCCCGATGCGATCAGCCGCTGCGTGAGCTTGAACGCCGCGTTCTTTGCCTTGAAGCCCAGTGCCATGGCCATCTGGCTGTACGACGGCAGGCAGCCCATCCTTGCGTAGGTGTCGCGTAGCCGGCGCAGGTGCACGGCATCGTGGTTGGGTCGGGCCATGTCGCAATATTAGTGGCCAACCGTCCACTAATCAAGAAAATGCGGTGGAGGCGCGGCACGCGGGCCGCGCCAGGGATGCATCCTCAAAAGAGATCGGGTGTGGCGCTGCGCGCGACGTCACCCCAGATGCGGTCGGGCAGCGGGTGGCGCGAGAAGAACACTAGGCGGTAGATGGAGTGCCCCCGACCGTTGGTGATCAGTGGCATCTGGCCGCTGACCGTGAAGCCCAGTGATGTGATCGTCGAGCACCAGGCACTGAAAAACCAGGACGGGAGGCTCGATTTCGACATCGAATCGCTCGGGATCGCGGCCCGCCAGCCCGGCAGGGTGTGGTCGAAGCGAGCCCGCCGGGGGTCCAGCTCCATGTCGATGTTGCGCGTCAGATCCATGAGGCTGAAATGGACCGCGAAATCGACGTACTGCAGCTGCGCCAGACTCTCGATGATGGGGAAGGCGAGGTACTCGAGGTTGTAGGGATCGATGTACGCCAGCGCCAGCGCGCCGAAGGGCACTGCGCGTGCCATGTCGTCGACCGTCTGGAGGGCGGGGCCGACAAAGGCCTGCACGTTCGCGCCGGCCGCGGCCAGCCGCGACTGGTTAGCTTGGACGCGCTCGGCCTCGATGTCGCCCACCAGGACGTCGGTAAACGGCACCGTGCACCCGACAGACTCGCGGTAGGCCGCCATGGAACCGCCGTCCCGCGTGAAACCTTCGCCCTCAACCTGGATGCGACCTGGCCCACAGAAGGGATCGATCAGCACACGTCGCTTGAACTTGCGCCGCGCTTCGCGTGTGGCGTTGATGTATCGCGTGAGGTACAGGTGCTTTTGCTCGGGTACCCATCGTCCGACACCGCGGCCATGCGGCCCCCGCTCGATGGGCAAATGAGGATGTGAATCCGGCGGATGGTCATGTGGCATCGGCAATCGTTCCCTCTTCCATGCATCGTGGACGCACACAATGTAGTTCGAACAGGCCGACCGAGCGGTCTGCCTGGTCGCGGCCGTGACGCTTCGGTGTTCGTGGCCGTGGCCGCCCGCAACGGTCGCCCGCAACGGTCGCCCGGGCACGCACCGCAACAGCAATCTGAGAGGGAGAAAACGGACGGAGATATTGCAGTCGGAGGAAGGCGTCCAGACCCCACGCGTGCACCCATACAACGGGCTGCGCCCTGGGCCCGCGGGTTTCGTCAATTTAAGACGGCAGTCGGAACCCGTGTGCTGGAGGATTTCGTCGGTCTCAGGCGCGTACCGTCGATCCAGACCTTCTATGGGCTCCTGCGCCGGATCCACGGCACCGCCTCCGTGAACGAATCCTGCGACTGTGCGCTACGGGGCCCGACAACCATTATTTCGACTACTCGGCGGTACCTCGGTGCGCCCAACAACATCGAATTGCGTAGTCACCACTTAACTGAAATTTTTTAGCAAGCTCGTTGTCTCATTCAATCAGCTTACGCTTTTTTATCCGGGACCAAAGGCCCAGATTGTTGGCGCCGGACATCCTCCCTTAGCGCAACAACGACAGCTCGTGACCCAGGATGGTCATAGCGACGCGCCAACTCTTCAATGACTTCGAGGACCGACTCCTTGTGAGAAAGACTCTCAATCTCATGAAAAGCACGCAATGCAATTTCTGCGTCTTCTGAAGCATCGACATCGAAATTGTCTGCAAGACGAGCGGAGTTCAGAGCTTGTATGCCGCAGACGGATATTGTGGTGCGGCCTTTCGTCGACTCTGTTTTTGACACTATTCGACCTATTGAATCAAACTCTAAATGATCAAACCACTCGTCTAGATGAGGGTGTACTATCGAATAATCGCCTGATTCACTTGATAGAGCTTCAAACCGCAGACCCTTGCTGGAGATAGACTGATTTGATTTATGGCCATTGCACAATTTGCATGCCACTGCAAGGTTGCCGGCGTCAAACATGTATTCTGGATATGTGGATTTATCCAGAATATGCTCGGCATCATAAGTAAGCTTATGGTCGTGAAGTTCGATACTACAATAGCAACAGCGGCGGCGCTGATTTTTAAAATAGTGTTCCTTTGCTTCAGAGCGAAATTTTGCGATTAGCGGCGCATACTCACCGTCCAAAGTCGACCAATCCAATTTACTTTCAAGCGCGAGTTGCTTGATCTCCGTGTGTTCAGCTTCTGTCAGCGAGTGCACAGGGGCCAAGACTTTTGCTCGATGACGATAAGTCATTTGGATTGTTCCTTTGAGTGAGACCCAACGACCACGCGACGAGCCTTTTCTAGTAGAGCCCGCATCTCTTGAGGCCCTTCTCCAAAGCTTTGATAAAGCGCAAGGTACTCGTCGAGCTTGTCGAGAGAATACTGCCTGTCAAGGTCAGTTCCTGTCTCAGCGAGAGTAATAATACCAAATATCTCTTTTGAGATGTGGAGACTATTCGGAATTGGTGTCTTAAATACGTCCGCCAATAATCCTTCGACGGACTTCGAAGGCAACGCGACTCCATCGTTCAGTAGACCTGTTTGCGCCAATCCGTTGTCCATAGCAATGATGGCGACGTTATGAGCAGCCGCTGACTGCGCAATGAGCGGCGAATGCGTGGCGATTATTACATGGCAGCCTTTAACTGCCTCGAGCGCAGTTGCGAGATGACGAAAGTAATTCATTTGCCAGCGCGGATGAAGACTTAACTCAGGCTCATCGATTAGTACGATTGAATCGTCTTCTAGCGCTGCAGCCAGTCCAAACATCGAGCAAAGCATTTGTTGCTGTCCAGAACTTGTGCGCGTCAAATCGACGGCCCGCCCGCCTACAGGATTAAGCTCTGCACCGGTGGCTTTAATTAATTCCAGCCTAGCCAAAATGGAAAATGCTTGCAAGTATGGAAAATCTGAGGTCATCCCATGACGATCCTTAAACGCATGAAACTCGAAAATTTCACATCCCTCCCGATTTAAGCTAGTCCCTTCGCCTTCGTGGCCGCGAATCATATTGATTGCATGCACGATGTACTCAGTGACTTCCTCGCAATCGCCATTTGACAACTCTCGACTAAGTCGCTGCAGTACATTCTTGCCAACATAATGATCGTTAAGAGTTAGTTCGCCAGTTTGCGAGAATCGATATAGATCGCGGGCAAGCGCTTCCGAGTCTCCCGCGGCGTCCGCAATATGGCCAAAGAATTGCTCGGCTCGATATTTAAGTCGTATGCCTTCCTTAAAGCCAAGCTCCTCAAGTACATCAAATGTGACCTTTGCGGTCGCCGGTCGGTCACTTAATCGAAGAATCGCTCTTTCGACTATGGAGAAAGGGAGTTGTTTGACTTGAACTCTGGAGCTTTGATGGAAACCGACGCACGAATACTCATCAATTTCAAGCTGCCTGTCTGAATAGACGGGGATATGATATCTCGGCGGAGTGCGGCGCCCCGAAGGGAAGCGAGAAAACGGGCTGAACGTTTGAGCTATTACGTGAACACGCTCGCGGTCATGGTCATCGTCAAGCTGGTCGGCAGGAGAGGTCGAGTGCCTAAATTCGGTGCTTCGACCCCATGTGATTCTCGCGCCAGAAGGGTTGCGTGTTCGACCATGAAATACGTTAGCGATAGTTGCCAATGCGTCGGTCTTTCCAGCGCCGTTAGGCCCCGTCAGCAGCGAGATGTGGTTTTCCCGCAAGCGGCTGGGAATACCGAAATTTACTTCGACACCTCTAGGTGTATTGACGGTGTAGATAAACATTCAGTGTCCTTGTGTGCCCTAATTCAGGCCTCCGACTGCAGGTCCTGAAAGTTGACTTGTAAACAACTGGTTTGCGAGCAAGCGTCCTGTTTTCAGTTGTGAATCTTTGCGCCGGTATTGCTTGTGGCCCTGAAGTATTTCACTACTGAATCCACGCTTTGGTGCCCCGTAAGTGCCATCGTCTCGGCAAGCGGCATGGCCTGGCGCCCCGCCTCGGTTACGAACCCTGAACGGAGCGAGTGAGCAGAAACCCCCCTTCCTCCATCCCGCAGCCAGACACCTCTCCTTCACCACATCCCGGACAGCCGCGGCTGCCAGCGCTTCTCCGACATGCCCGCCCCGCCGAATCCTCCGGAAGATCGCTCCCTCCTTGATCCTTGTTGCGCAAGCAGCTGGAGCCAGGCCTGCATCGCCTGGCCCGCGGTGCCTGTGAGTGGCTTCATGTCCTCGGGCCGCAGCTCGCCGCGTTGATTGGTCTTGGAGTGCCGCAGCGTGAAGATGAAGCCGCCCTCCTCCACCTTTTGAAGATGCTCGATCCGGGCTGAGGCCACCTCGGACCGCCGGCGCCCGCCTGTTGACCAGGCAAAAAGAAGAAGCGCCCGGTCCCGAACTCCCTTCGGAGACTCATCGCAGGTCGCCAGGATCTGCTGCAGCGGGTCTTTCGTCAGGGCGCGCTGCTTCTGCGGCCGCACGCCGCGCTTGGCGTAGGCGCGACGCGTGCGCGCGAGGAGTTCTCGCACAAGCGGATCGGCGCAGGGGTTCACCAGGCCGGCCTCGGCGCCGGGCGTGCGGCTGCCTAGTGGCTGGCCAGCCACCCCTTCCAGGCCTTCGATGCCTGCCCTGGAGGCGCCCAGTACGTCCTCAATGCCGCTGTGCCATGCCCGGCCCGTTTGGGCCATCTGGTGGGCCTTGGAGAGCACGGCGTCCTATGCACCAGGGTCGCTAGCGCCGGCGCGCTCGCTTTTCCCTTGTAGCCGCCGGCGACGAGCGCGTCGTCGACGTCGGGCGGCAGCTCGGTAATGACGTCCGTGAGGACACGTCCTTTTTGCAATCTTTTGGGCTTCGGCGTGGCGACCGCCTCAGCCGGCTGGCCATCGCCCTCCGGATCTTCGCTCTCCTCCGCCTGGTCGGCGATTGAGGACGCGTCCTCAGCCGACTCCGCTTCCGGCCGCCGGGCGGCGTGGTCGTCGATGAACTGGACGACCACTGGCACGGGCACGGGAAGCGACAGCGCCTGGCCGTAGCGCGCAGCGAACCATGCACACCAGTAGCGCATGGCGGAGCTGTACGAGAACCGTGTATTCGTCGCCTCGCCCTGCCGCAGCAATGCTCGCGCCGCCATCTCGGTCGTGGCCGCCAGCCGATGCGGCTCGAGGACCGCGCGGCGGGCCGCGAGCGAGGCCAGCGGGTGCACGTCCGGGCCCTGGACCTCGCTGGCGGGGCCGCGCACGACCCCCTTGGCGATTTCCGGGCTCGGCTGTTCCGCGGAGGGCGCTCTTATGGCATTTATCATATGTGCGACATATGATTTAATACATCATATCTTGATAAGTCTCGATAACTTTGACTTATCGAGGGTTATTCCAGCGATTTTGAGATGAATGGCGCATCCGGCGTCCGGGGTCGGCGCGCGGCAGCGATTCCGCAGTTCTGGAGCGAAAGGTCACCATGATCGAATTCAACGAAACGCGTGGGCGCGGGATCCAGGAGGTCGACGTCTTTACGGCCGCTGACGCCCTGCTCGCCGAGGGAAGGCGGCCCACGATCGAGCGGGTGCGGCTGAAGATGGGCCGTGGATCGCCCAACACGGTCAGCCCAATGCTCGAGCGCTGGTTTACGACGCTGGCCGATCGCCTCGTGGGCGTGAAGCCCGCGGCGGGGAGCCCTGCGGGCAACGATGCAGATGGCATGCCCACGAGCGTGCGCAACGCGGCGCGGCTGCTGTGGGAAACCGCGCGGCGCGAGGCAGAAGAGGTCCAGCGTGCGGCGCTCGAATCGGCGCGAGACGAACTACAGGGCCGAGAGGAAGCGCTGGCAGCCGCCCAGGTGACCCTAACCCAGCGTGAAGACGCATTTGCGCTGGCACGCACCAGCCTGGATGTCGCCCTCACCTCCGCGCAGCAAGCCCGCGAAACGCTGGATCGACAGTTGAACGACCATGTCCTCGAAGCGCAGCGGGTGCGCAAAGGCTTGGAGGACGAGGTGAAGCGGCTCAACGCCCTTCTCGCGCAAGCTGCCGGTGCGCAGGAGCAGATGCGCCAGGACCACGCACAGATCGTCACAGCCAAGGATCAGGATCTGCGCCAGGCGCTGGAACGGCATGCTGGCCAGGAAAAGCACATGCTCGCCAAGGTCGACCGCGCACGGCAGGCGACTCGAGCGCTGGAGAGTGACTTGGCAAAGGAGCAGCAGCGGCGCACCAAGTTCGAAGAGTCGGCGGCGAAACGCTTGGAGGCCGAGCTCGGCAGGCAGGCCGAGCTTCGCGAGACATCCCGCGAGTCGGAAGCACGCCTGCGCGACCAGATCTCTACGCAGAAAGCAGAACTCGCTCATTCTCATTCGGCCACAGCGACCGCGCGGGCGGAAATCGATGCTCTGAAGCGGCGCCTCGAGGAAGAAAAGTCCGCGCACGAGCGGACGCGCGACATGCTGGGTGCCTCACTTTCACGCAAGTTCACATCAAATGAAGCGACGCAGGCCCCTGCCGTGAAACGAGTCCGACGAGCACCAAAGTCGTGATCGAGAGCAACCGCCAAGTTCGGACCTGTAGGCGGACCAAGCCCGGTAGCGGCGCTGCATCGCTGCAGCGATGCGTGCAGATGACGCATTCGTAATCCGGCGGTCGGGAATTCAGAGAACCCACTTTCTAAAGTTTCGTCATGGCGCTTCGTTTCATGGCGCCTGCAACCGATTGAAAGGGTTTTTCAAAATGCAGATCACTCGCAAGACCATGGCCGTACTTGCTTCCACGCTGGCGATCACCTGTGCACCGGCTTTTGCCGGCAATTATGCCGAGGGTGACCCCCGCCCGCAGCCGCTGACCGCACAAGCGTCCGCTGGCGATGTGGCCACTCAAACGCGTCAGTGGATGGCCACCGCACCTACGGTGGGGTACCCCGAAGGCAACCCGCGCGGCAGCGTTCAGGTCAGTCAGCAGTCCCGCGCACAGGTCAACGCCGAAGCAGTGGCTTGGGCGTCCTCGGGCATGTCACAGATTGCCTATGGCGAGGTCGGCATGGACAGCATGGGACCTGCATACAAGAGCGCCCTGCAGGCCTTCAATAGCATCCGTGCGAGCCAAGCCGCCCAAGTGAACGCGCCGCGTGCGCAATGAGGATGCTCGCGAGCGGCCGCTGCGCCGCTCGCGCCCGGATGACAGGAATGTAATCTGGGCCCTAGCCCGACGAGCGATCCGATTGACACATGCATCTGCTAGTGGTCGAGGACGAAGAGAAGCTCGGTGACTACCTTCGCAAGGGCCTTGTCGAAAGCGGTTTCAACGTAGAGCTTGCCCGAGAGGGGCCTCACGGACTTGCCCTCGCCCAGACCGGGAACTAGACGCCATCGTGCTGGACATCATGCTGCCCGGCATAGGTGGCTTTGCCGTCCTTCAGGAACTGCGCAATTCCAGCAAGGTACCCGTGCGCATGCTCACTGCGCGGGACGACGTCGCCGACCGCGTGCGAGGCTTGGAAGGGGGTGCCGACGACTACCTCGCCAAGCGGTTCGTTTTCACGGAGCTTCTGGCGCGCGTACGAGCGCTTTTGCGGCGCAGCCCGATGCAGGAGGCCACACGATACGCGCTGTCAGACCTGCAACTCGACCTGACAACTCGACGCGCCACTCGCGCAGGTCAGCGGCTGGACCTGCCCACCAGGTGCAGCCAGTGATCGCCTTGGCCATCGATCTCGATCTGTCCCAGGGTGGCGGCCACCAACTCGCTGATCCGCAGGCCTGTGGCATACGCAAAGTCGAGCACGAATCGAAGGCGCTGCGCCGCTGGCGCGTCCCAGTGGTGCCCCCATTCCAAACCGTTGGCCACCGCCTGGACCAAAGACCATTCACCTTCGCTGAAAACCCGCGTGATGGCGGTCGATTCCGAGCGCGATGCACCGTGCACCTTGATGCCGGTAAACGGGTTGGCCAGGGTGTAGCGCTGCTGAATCAGCCAGCGGAACATCGCGCCCACCACCGACAAGGCGTAGGCCACGGAACGTGGTGCCAGATCGCCCGTGAATGGCTTCCAGTCGCTGGCCGTGCACGGCCGCGCTGGACCCACCCAGCGCCGGGACGGCGTGGGATGCCGCAGGAACGCGCGGTAGGCGATCGCGTCTTCGGTGGTGAGAGAAGTCAACGCCCGGCCGCGCTCGAGCACGGCCCAGAGAATCAGCCGTTCGGCTTCCTTGCGATAGGCCACGCTGCGTGGCCTCGGACTCGTGAAGTCCGAGCCAGACCCGCACTACCTCATAGTCATTGTTGGCACTCAGCGTGCAGGTCGACGCCGGCGCCCGGAAGGTTCCCTGCGAGCCGTCGACATCCTGCGGAACATAGAGCCGTTCTCAAGGCACCACATCGTGCTGCGCGGCGATAGGAACAAGCGAGCGTGCGCGCTCGGTCAATTCCGCGTGCTCCGCGAAGAAGGCCTCGATGTGCTTGGCGCTGGTCGCGCCAAGGCCCGGGACTGGAGCCCACCAGCGACGCCGGCGCGGCACGCGCACCGTCAGGTCGGCCAAGGTCTTGATGCCATGCGCCTCAAGCGCTCGAGCCGCACGCGGCGGTAGCCATTGGTCCACGCGATCCGTCACCAGCGGCGCCGGCGTCGGCAGAAGACGCACTGTTTCAATGGCTTGCAGAACATCCCGAGCACGCCGCAGCCGCTCGGCGGCTGGATGCTCCAACAGGCTGGCCAGGTCTTCGCGATGGCGAGCGCGTGCGAAGCCGGCCAGTTGCTTGCGGATCACGCTCAGCATCGCGCGCGAGGACTGACCATCCGCGTTGTCGTGGCCGAGGTAGTGCGCGACGGCAGCAAGGGCGTTCAGGCCGACATACCAAGCCCGCAGCGCAGCCAAAGACGCCGACCTCGGGAATCCGATGGGAGACTCGACTCCCCCCGATTCAGCCTCGGCCTTCGCAACCTGGTGCGTTTTCATCGCACGAGTTTGCTCAGATAAAAAAGCTATTGTGATAAGAAGAGTTATCGCAATAGTTGCTTTGATTCATTCACTTCTTGTGCTTCAACTGATGCAGCCGTTTTGAGCGGCAAATCCGATTACACCGTGCCTCTGTGATCTCTATGGAACCCATACCGTCCTCGCGGTGCTTGGGCGCTCGGCGGCCGGCTTCATACGCCTCCCACTTGCGCGGCCGCTACTGGCCCCCTAGCTACGACGCACCAAGTGAGGCTCGAGGGCCAGCTCCATGGCGTAGGCCCACGGCAGCTGTCGCGGTCGGCGTCACGGGCTGTGACGGGCTATGATTTGAGCCTACGGTTCTCTCTGCTTTGCGCAACGTGCATTTGGGGCTGCGCGGACCGGTTCGGCCTTCGCATTTGCCCCTTTCCTTGGCGTCTCACTCGCCATCGTCTTGGACGACCGTTCAAGCAGTTGGTTGATGGCAGTAGTGGGCACTGATGCTCGCAGGCGTACTGTTGGACTTGACGGAATCGCCTGGACATGAATATGCGTACTACAGAGTTGCTGGACTTCAATCGCGCGCATGAGCGACAAACTGCTCGACATGAAGCAAGAGATTTTTAGCGGACTGATCTGCCGTTGGCGCCTTGCAATGGCGAGCACCTTGCTCGCTTTGTCTGGTTGCCTCGGGCTACCGCCGGCGCCACCGTCAGCGCCCAGTGACGCACTTGCCGCGTCACCGGCAGCGCCACTTTTCAAAGTCGCAGAAAATTCACGGGCGGGAGAAGGCAGCAGCGGCTTTCGTTTGCTGCCGTCTGGTACGGACGCTCTACAGGCGCGCCTAGAGCTCGCTCGGCTGGCGACTAAGTCGCTGGACCTTCAATACTTCATCTTTCAATCCGACTCTACCGGCCGCGAGATGATACGGGCTTTGCGCGATGCTGCGGCCCGTGGAGTTCGAGTGCGCCTGTTGATCGACGATCTATATACACAAGGTCAAGACGAACTGCTGGGCTGCCTGGCCGCGCACGAGCGAGTCGAGGTTCGGTTGTTCAACCCATTCGCTCTAAGGGCTGGTGGTGTGTTCGCTCGATTCGCGGCATCGCCATTCTTCTTTGGGCGTTTGAATCATCGGATGCACAACAAGTTGTTTGTCGCCGATGCAGTCTGGGCGATCACCGGAGGCCGCAACATTGGCGATGAATATTTCACGCGCAATGACGCGGGCAACTTCATCGACCTCGATGTGCTGGCTGCAGGAAAGATCGTCGGTGATATGTCTCGCCAGTTCGACCTCTACTGGAACAGTGCCGCCGCTGTGCCAATCGAATACGTCGCGGCACGATCGGCGTCTGTGTCCGCGCTATGCGATCGCTTTGAGACGCTGACCCTATCCGCGTCAGCATCGGTGTCGGCGCTGGCGGGGGCCGATGTACCTGACGCGCTGGGCCGTCCCCCAGTGGCGACGGAGTTCAATGTTGGCCGTGTACATCTGGCGTGGGGCGACGGCGAATCCTATGCGGACGTTCCTGGCAAAGCGCTCTCCGCATCACAGACCGGAGGACGGCAAGAGCATGGCTCCAACCCCGTGAGGCTCAACGCCTTGGAGCACATCCGTGCCGCATCGGGAGAAGTATTGCTTACTTCACCATATTTCATCCCGGGACGAGCTGGTGTCAACCTCCTCGCCGAGGCGGTTCGAAAGGGTGTCAAGGTCAGTGTGTTGACCAATTCACTCGCATCGACCGATCAGCCGCTCGTGCACGGGGCCTATCGTCGCTATAGACCCGCGCTCCTGACGGCCGGTGTTGCACTATTCGAGTTAAGCCCGCAGCGCGCCGGACGCGACGAGCAACGCAAGCTCTTTGGACTGTCTGTTGGGGGACTACATACCAAATCGCTTGTGATCGACAGAAAGGAATTGTTCGTCGGCTCCATGAATTTCGACCCCCGCTCCGATCGCATCAACACGGAAAGCGCGCTGGCGATTCATGTTGCGGAAGTTGCCGAAGACGCTGCTCGTCTGGCTACATTGTCCAAAATGCAGGCGGCGCATCAACTACGGTTGCCCGAAGGGCAGACTCTCCAATGGATTGCACCGGCCGACGGCGACGGGCCCGTTCATGTGGATGAACCCGAGTCGGAATTCTGGCAAAAGATCTGGTTGCTGTTCACCAGTCAATTCGCGCCGGAAGGCTTGTTGTGATTGCTGATGTCGACAAGGTGCCGTGCTTGGACTTTTCGCCATTACGCTTGGCGAGACGAATGCTGATCAGCCGGCTCGCGCGGCCGTCGCATCAGCAGGTACGCCGCGGGGATCACGAACATCGACAGCAACGGGGCTGTGATCATTCCGCCCACCATCGGCGCGGCAATTCGCTGCATCACTTCGGAACCGGTGCCGGTCCCCCACATGATCGGGAACAGGCCCGCCAAGATGACGGCCACCGTCATCGCCTTCGGACGCACGCGCAGCACCGCGCCTTCGCGGATCGCGTCCAACAAATCGGCCGTGCTCGTCTTGCCCTGGTCGACCCGGTCGTCCCAGGCGTGCTTCAAGTACAGCAGCATGATCACGCCGAACTCCGCGGACACACCGGCTAGCGCGATGAAACCGACCGCCCCTGCGACAGACAGGTTGTAGCTCAGCAGGTACAGCAGCCAGATGCCGCCAACCAGGGCGAACGGCAGCGCGGCCATGATCAGGAGCGCTTCGCCGAACCGCTTGAAGGTCAGGTACAGCAGCACGAAGATGATGAGCAGCGTGAACGGCACCACCACCTTCAGCTTGGCGGTGGCCCGCTCCAGGAACTCGAACTGGCCGGACCAGGAGACGGAGTAGCCCGGCGGCAGCTTCACGTCCTTCGCGACCGCGCGCTGCATATCCTGCACCGCCGAGCGCAGATCGCGTCCGCGAATGTCCACATAGACCCAGCCCGACAGCCGCGCGTTCTCGCTGCGCAGCATGGGCGGCCCGTCCGCAACGCGGATGTCCGCGACATCGGAGAGCAGCAGTCGTGCCCCGCGCGCGGTGACGATCGGCAAGGTCCGCAACCGCTCCAGCGAATCGCGGATCTCGCGGGGGTAGCGCACATTGATCGGAAAGCGCTGCAGCCCTTCCACTGTCTCGCCGACGTTCTCGCCGCCGACCGCCGAGGCGATGACCGACTGCACATCGGCGATGTTCATGCCGAAACGCGCTGCCGCGTCACGCCGGATGTTCACATCCACGTAGCGACCGCCGGCGAGGCGTTCGGCCAGCGCGCTGGAGACACCCGGCACGTCTTTGAGCACGCGCTCGATATCGACCGTGATGCGGTCGATGGTTGCCAGGTCGGTGCCCGCCACCTTCACACCCACCGGGCTCTTGATCCCGGTGGCCAGCATGTCGATGCGGTTGCGGATCGGGGGCACCCAGATGTTGGTGAGGCCCGGCACCTTCACGATGCGATCCAGTTCTTCGACCAGCTTGTCCTGCGTCATGCCGGCGCGCCACTGTTCGCGCGGCTTGAACTGGATGGTGGTTTCGAACATCTCCATCGGTGCCGGGTCGGTGGCCGACTCCGCGCGCCCAGCCTTGCCGTAGACGCTGGCCACTTCCGGGACCGTCTTGATCAGGCGGTCGGTCTGCTGCAGCAACTCGCCGGCCTTGCCCGTCGACAGGCCCGGCAGTGCCGAGGGCATGTAGAGCAGGTCGCCCTCGTCCAGGCGCGGCATGAACTCCCCGCCGATGTGCTTCAGCGGCCACAGGCTCAGGACCAGCACGACCACGGCGCCCGACAGCGTCAGCTTCGGCCAGCGCAGTACCGAGTCCAGCAGCGGCCGGTAGACCGTGATCAGCAGCCGGTTGAGCGGGTTGGTCTTCTCGTCGGGGATCTTGCCGCGGATCAGGTAGCCCATCAGCACCGGGATCAGCGTGACCGCCAGTCCGGCTGCCGCAGCCATCGCGTAGGTCTTGGTGAAGGCCAGTGGAGAGAACATGCGTCCTTCCTGGGCCTCGAGCGTGAACACCGGGATGAACGACAGTGTGATGATGAGCAGCGAGAAGAACAAGGCCGGCCCGACTTCGGCTGCCGAGTCGGCGACGACGCGCCAGTGGCTCTCTCCCTGCAGACGCTGCCCGGGATGCTCGTGGTTCCACTGCTCGATGTGCTTGTGGGCGTTCTCGATCATCACCACCGCCGCATCGACCATCGCGCCAATGGCGATCGCGATGCCGCCCAGCGACATGATGTTGGCATTGACGCCCTGATAGCGCATCACGATGAACGCCGCCAGGATGCCAATCGGCAGCGAGACGATCGCGACAAAGGCCGAGCGCAGGTGGAATAGGAAGATGAAGCACACGACCGCCACGACGAGGAATTCCTCGAGCAGCTTGAAGCCGAGGTTGCGCACCGCCCGCTCGATCAGGTTGGACCGGTCGTAGATCGGCACGATCTCCACCCCCTGGGGCAAACTCTCCTGCAGCGTCTGGAGCTTTTCTTTCACGGCGGTGATGGTTTCCAAGGCATTCTTACCCGAGCGCATCACGATCACGCCGCCAACGGCTTCGCCCTCACCATCGAGCTCGCCAATGCCGCGACGCATCTCCGGCCCGACCTGAATGCGGGCCACGTCGCCCAGGCGTACGGACACGCCGGCGTCGGTGGTCATTAGGGGGATCTTGCGAAAGTCCTCCAGGCCCTGGAGGTAACCCGTGGCTCGCACCATGTATTCGGCCTCGCCAAGTTCGAGCACTGAGCCGCCGGTTTCTTGGTTGGCTTTCTGGATGGCCTCGACGACCTGGGTATGCGGGATCCGGTAGGCCGCCAGTTTCTCGGGATCGAGCACGACCTGGTACTGACGCACCATGCCGCCCACGGAGGCCACCTCGGCGACATTGGGCACGGTCTTCAGTTCGTACTTGAGGAACCAGTCCTGCAGGGCGCGCAGTTGCGAAGCGTCCTGTGTGCCGCCGCGGTCGACCAGCGCGTACTGGTAGATCCAGCCGACGCCGGTGGCATCGGGCCCGAGCGAGGCCTTGGCACCGGCGGGCAGGCGCGACTGCACCTGGTTCAGGTACTCCAGCACCCGCGAGCGCGCCCAGTACAGGTCGGTCCCGTCCTCGAACAGCACGTAGACGAAGGAATCGCCGAAGAACGAATAGCCGCGCACTGTCTTCGCACCCGGCACTGACAGCATGGTCGTGGTGAGCGGGTAGGTGATCTGGTTCTCGACAATGCGCGGCGCCTGGCCCGGATAGGTCGTGCGGATGATGACCTGGACGTCCGAAAGGTCGGGCAACGCATCCAGCGGCGTGCGCAGCACCGAATACACGCCCCAGGCGCTGACCATCAGGGTGGCCAGCAGGACGAGGAACCGGTTGGCGATAGACCAGCGGATGAGCCTGGCGATCATGGCTTGCCCCCCGGCTTGGACGGTGAGGCGGGCACGGCGCCAGGCGCGTCTGGCGTCACGCGGGTGAGTTGCGGCAGGTCGTCCTTGTCGATGAAGAACTCGAAGCTCGCGCGGTCGCCGGCCTTCACGTTGCCCGGCGCGCCGCCAGGCGGCAGCTTGAACTCCATGGTCATCGCGCCCCACTTCATCGTTGGAATCGGACCGTGCGAGAAGGTCATCGTGTCCGCGGTAATGCTTTCCACCTTGCCTTCCCCCAAGTGCTTTGGAACCCCTGTAGCCGCTGTGGCGGGGGTGCTGACTGCAGGCGCTGCCGCGGTAGGCGCGGCGTTCAGGCGCGCCTCGACACCCTTGAGACTTGCCTCCGAGTCGATCAAGAACTGCGAGGACACCACGACACGCTGGCCGGCCTGCAGCCCACGCTTGATCTCGGTCTGGCCGCCGCTCTCCAGTCCGATCTCGACGTCGACCGGCCGGAACCGACCGTTGTCCTCTGCGAGCATGGCGACCGAGCGCTTGCCCGTCTGGATGACGGCCTCGGTCGGGATCAGCAGCGCCTTGTCGGCGCGCGTATCCGTGAAATTCATCGAGATGAACATGCCGGGCAACAGCCTGCCGGTCGAATTTGCCAATTCCATGCGTGCTTTGAGGGTGCGCGTCGCCGGATTCACATCGGGAAGAATGGCTTGCACTCTTCCATCGAAGGTCTCGCCGGGCGCGGCGGGCGTTCTGGCCTGCACCCTGGCGCCCAGTCGAACCAGCGCCGCCTGGCTCTCGGGGACTTCGGCGCTGGCCCAGACGGTGGCCAGGCCGTTGATGCGAAACAGCGTAGTGCCAGCGCTCACCGTCATGCCTTCGCGCGCGGCGAGTTCAGTGACGACGCCACCGATTGGCGCGGCCAGCGTGATGCGAGGCTGGGTGCGGCCGCTGCGTGCGACGAGTTCGATTTGTCCGTCGCTCATGCCGACCTGGCGCATGCGTTGACGCGCGCCGTCGACCAGTGGGGCCAGGTCGGTGCCGCGCATGCGTTGCACCGACAGGAACTCCTCCTGTGCTGCAATCCATTCCGGGACGTAGAGCTCGGCCAGGGCCTGGCCTTTCTTCACTTGATCGAGCGTTGCGCGCACGTTCAGGCGTTCGACGTAGCCGGTCGCCCGGGCCTGCACGATGACCTGGTCACGCTCGTTGAAGGCGATGCTGCCGACCGTAGCCACCTGCGGCGACACGCTGCCCTCGGACACAAGAGCGGTTCGTACACCCAAATTCTGCTGCACCCGTGCACTTACCGTCACGCTATTCTGGTCGCCGTCACCGCCTGCGTAGACGGGCGACATCATCATGTCCATGAAGGGCGACTTCGCCGGCTTGTCGAACTTGTTCCCGGGCACCATTGGGTCGTGGTAATAGAGGATCTTCTTTCCATTGGCCGGATCGGTGTCGCCGGCCTTCAGCCCCGCCGCGATGTGGCGCCGGGTGGCGTCCTCACCGGTCTCGTTGGCGGAAACTGGTGATGCCATCGGGGCGCTCGCTGTGGGCATGGACGCCGCCGGACTCCCCTTGGCGGTGGGTGACGGGGCCATGCTCCTGCCGCGCTGCAACCCGAAGGTGTACGCGCCAAGGGCGGCCGCAGCGAGGATCGCCGCAGCGATCAATCCAAGGAAAAAGGGTCGGGTTTTCATTGTTGAGGCTCCTTGACGTCCACCGTCGTTGTCGACTCACTGGCAGCGAGTGCTGCGTGGCCGGCCGGAATCAGGAATTCGAGCTGAGCCCATAGGCTGGCGGTTTCCATCTCGAGGCGCAGACGTTCCATGCGCGTGTCGATCTCCATGCGTCGCGCCTCGAGCGCGGCGCTCAGGGTTCCTGCGCCGCCGCGGTAGGCGGCCAGTACAGCCTGCGTGCGTTCGGAGGCGAGCGGAATCAGGGAGCTGTCGTACAAAGCCAGCCGCTTCCGGTTGCTCTGCCATTGCTGCAGCAGGGAGAGTGCTTCGGCGGTGCTTTCTCGGGTGGCCTCTTCCCGCTGGGCCTGCATCTGCTCGGCCGTCGCAAGCTTGGCTGCGAGCTCCCGGTCCTGGCGATTCTTCTGGTCGAGCTGCAGTGGGATCGACACGTTGAGTGAAACCATGTTCGAGTAGGCTGGACCACGCTGGCTGTACATCAGCTCGACGGTCCAGTCGGAGCGCTTGTTGCTCTGCGCGACGTCGGCATCCGCGCGCGCTACGGCTTCCTGCCGTGCCATCAGTGCGATCTGGGGATGCTCACCGATGTAAGCCTCCAGATTGCGGGCGTCCAGGCGGACGGAGCCCAGATCCGGGAGCACCGTCGAGGGCTGGGGTGTGCCCGGCCCAACCCAGCGCGCCAGGCGCGTTTGAGCCGTGGCGATCTGGCGCTCCTGCGCAAGGATTCGGTCGTCCAGTTGCGCCAATGCGGAGCGCGCAGTAAACACATCGGCCTGCGTGCCACGACCGCCACGGTAGGCAGCGTTGGCGCCCTCGATCTGCAGGCTCAGCTCGGCACGTTGTGTTTGCAGGAGGTCTCGCATTCGACCCTGGTAGTAGCGATCGAGCCAGGCAGTTGCGGTGTCGCGTCGAAGGTTGGCCAAGGCCACGGCGCGACCCGCTTCGGCGACATCGACTTCACGGTCAAAACGCGCCGCGCGAGCCTGGCGCTTGTCGGAGCGGGTGAGCTCCTGCATCACCCCGATCGAGCGCATCGTCATGAAATCGCGTGTGAGGCTGAAACGGTCGCTGCCGTTGACCGGCAGGTTGCTGATGCCGGCCTTCAGCACCGGGTCGGGCAGTTGCCCAGCGGCCACGGCCATGGCGCGCGCTGCGCTAGCAGCCGCATTCTGCGCGACGAGCTGGCGCGAGCGCTCCTCGGCAAGCCGCAGCGCCGAGTCGAGTGTGAGCGCCTGAGAGGCCTGTTGCGCTCGGGCGTCGAGGCTGAGGGTGCCGGCACACAGCGCCAACGCCATGGCCCAGTGACGGGGCCAGCGCCCTGCGCTCGGCCTGGCGGGGAAAGAAACGGTGAACATGAGATCTCCTGACGACAAACCCCGTGGGGCAGGTGTCGGGCCGCTGCGCCACGCACAGGTGAAACCCGTGCGGACGGCAAGGCACGACCGGTGCGCCGTCCCGGCTCGCGAGAGCCGTCGGCGCAGCGTCGATCAGTGGATCAGGTTCGGTAGACGCAGTGCAGGATGGCGTGCGGGGGCGATGCCGCCACCAGTGCACTCAAGGAAGCCGCCGCAGGGCGTGGAGGCTGTGTTGTGTCGGGCGCCCAAGGCGTCACGAGAAGCGGTGCCAGCAGCGCGACGGGGATCGTCAGCGTGGATGCATGGTCGCTTTGCTGGCCGAATTTGCAGTGCTCGGCACAGAGATTGGCAGAGGCCGCATCTGTCATGCCGACCATGTCCCTGCAAGGGGGCGACTGCGTGGTCACGTCATCGCTTACCTCGACAATCGCGGTCGTATCGCCGGCCATCGGCATCGAGGCAACTGGGGTCGTGTCCATCGCGGCCGACGAGAGTGCTGGGCAGGCATAGGCGGCGATCGACAACTGCGCGAATAGCAGCATACCGATCAGCCCGCGGGCGATCAATTGCACCAGGCGGCGTGTCATGACTGCGTCCTTGGCAATGCAGACCAAAGCATATTCGTGGCGCGAGGTGCGCCACAAACGAGCTCGGAAACGCTTGCAATAGAGGCCATGAAAGGACGCATTGGAACGCTGTGTGTGGGACTGGCCTGCGCGAGGTAGTTCTGCGAATTCTAGACGTTGTGGTCTAGCACAGGCCGCAAGTTGCGGCAATATGCGCGGCTCGCGGTCGCGAGTGCACCGAGGCTGTGCGCCAATCCATCAGCGGCTGGCGGTTGCAGCCGACCGCGAGCTCTGTTGCGTGATGCGTTCCACCAAGGCCCCAAACTCAGGGCCGTTGCGCAGGCGCGCGTATTCGGCGGCGGCCTGCCTGTACGCGGGGCGAGACAGGTCGGCGCCTGCTTCGCCGTTGGTGGCCGCAGCCAAGCCCGACCGAATCCAGGTCAACGTGTCGGCCTGAACCATTGCACGGCTGTTGGCGCTAACGCTCGCGACAGCCCGCGGATTGCCTTCGGGGTAGCCTTGGTCCGGCGAATTTTGAAGCCAGCTTCGCGTGTCGGCGGCCACAGCGGCGCGGCTGGTGCTGGAGGTCAGCGGTGCGGGGCGCGGGTCACCTTCTGCATAGTTGCCAGCGAGCGCCGGGCCGGCAATCGCGCTGAGCAGCGCAGCCAACGTCAATGAGGTCTTGAGGGAGGTCTTCACGATTCGATCCTTTGGCAAAGAAGTGGGCAATGTTCCCGGTCGAGGAGGCGCAATTTAATGTGCGCTTCTCTTTCCGTGAATCCAACTCTAAGTAGCAGGTCGGCGAATTCCCGCACGCGAAGATTACAGTTGCGTTATCTAGGGTTCATCTCGGTACTGGGGATCAACGCTCCAGCCAGCGGGCCTCAAAGCAGATGCGAAATCGCGCTCACGGGCTTCAACCCCGAACCGAAGCGGCCGATTGCTTCGCGGTGGTTGCCGAGTTCGCTGTAGGGCAGATACCGGATGCCAAGTTCGGCGACACGCGAAAACGCCGGGCGACGCAGTTGCAGCCGTACGTCGTCGCGTCGTGCATCGGGCGCCACCAGGAACATCGACACCCCAGCGCCCAGTTCCGTGCCCAGCGCAAGGTCCAGCATTCGCACAATGCCCGAGTAGATCGAGGTCGAGTGCTCCACCTCGAAGGCTGCGGCGATCTTGGAGCCGTCGGCTTCTACCCAGATCACGTCGATCAGGCGCACCGAGTCCACGCCGGGCTGAGCTCCCGAAGGCAACTGCGTCAGGCAGCCATCGCCGAGTCGCCCTCCTGCATAGCTGCGACCCTGGTCGTTGGATGCGATCCAGACGCCGAAGCCGAGCAATTTGCCCAGGTCGCGCAACCACCCCTGAATTTCCGTGTGGGTCGCGTCGCTCTCGCGTTCGGCGGCCCACCGCTTGTGAGCGGCGGCCGATTCCTCGCGCACTTTCTCGAGATCGGCCTCCCAGTCCCGGATAGCCGCTGTATCGTCGTCGCGCGGCGGTGCCGTGTACCGACCCGAACCGATGTCGAAGAGCAGGCCAGCCAAGGCGCCCATGTCGTTGGAAAGCAGCCGGCGGTGCTGCGCATTCAGGCGGAGACAGCCTTCGCGCATCGAGAGATAGTGGTCCCACTTGCCAAGCTTGACGTTGCTGCCCGTGAGCGCGTTGTAGCCCTTCACGATCGCCGTATTGAATGGCATCACGATCGTGGGATGGACGAAGTACAGCAGATTCGCCACGGCCGGCCCGAGGCCCTTGATCTGATGCGCGTCGATCCGCCGGATGGCTTCAACCACTTCCTCGGCGCTGTCACAGCAGTCGCAGGCGTGCAGCAGTCGGGCGAAGGCACGTTGGTTGGCGGCGTTCTCATAGATGTCGGGAATGCGCAGCTTGGGCTTCCAGAGAAACGCGTGGTCGGCCCCCTTGAAGATCTGGCGCTGCTCAGCGACCGAACCCACGACCGTCTCGAGCGAGGAGCCGCGGAATGCGCTGCCGAAGGTGCCTGCATCGATGTCCTTGACCACCTGGGCCAGGCCGCGGCGAATGGATCGGAAATTTTTGAGCCTCTCATCCCACAGAAACCACGAGTTGTAGGTACTCAACGAATCGGTCTTCCAGTGACCGATGAGAACTTCAAGACCGATAGTCATGGGGGAAAGGAGCAATGCGCAGTGCGCGATAGCGCCGATTGAAACACGGTCCCTGTTGCAGCCGATGTGCAATCTCGGCGCGCCGACCAGGTCGGCCGCGGATCAGTTTTCCGACACCGCCATGGAAAAGCTGATCTCAGTGACGCCCGATCGGGAGGTGGCGCGGGTTTGGCCTCCATGCATTCGCGCGATCGCGGCGACGATCGCCAAGCCCAGCCCATGGTGCTCTGAGGAGTCGGTGCGAGACCGCTCCGCCCGGAAAAAGCGTTTGAAAAGATTGGGGAGCATGTCGGCAGCGATCGGCTCGCCACGGTTGGCAACCTTGATCCAGACCCCGTCTGCCTGTGTGTCGATAACGACCGCGATGGTCGATCCCGGCGCTGCATACCGGCTCGCGTTGCTCAGCAGGTTCGATAACGCTCTGCGCATCAGACCAGTGTCGATACCAATTCGAGCATCGCCGCTGACATGCACTTTCAGCCCCACGTCTTCGAGCGTAGCCTCGTGAAAATCCAGCACTGTGCGTACCTGTTCAGCCAGACTGACTGGCGCTGAGCGGCGGGCGATGGCGCCGCGGTCCGCTTGGGAAAGGAAGAGCATATCGATCACGATCGCGGATACGCGCCGAGCCTCTTCAAGCGCCGACAGCAGCGCGTCACGCAACTCCTCGATGGATCTCGGCCGCGCCAGCTCGACCTCTACCATGCCGATCAGGTTAGCCAGCGGTGTCCGCAGTTCATGCGCAACGTCCGCGTTGAACGACTCCAACTGCTGATAGGCCTGTTCCGCCCGGTCAAGCACCGCATTGAATTGTGCGACCCAGGGCGTGATTTCGGAAGCATATGGGGAGGGATCGATGCGCAGTCCCGGGTGCGCCGGTCCTGTGGCGGCGGTCTGCTGGATCAGTTTTTTCAAGGGTTTCAGGCCTCGACGCACCAGCAGCGCACCGGTCAGGGAGATCATCATGGACCCCAGTACGACTGCGCCGAACAATGTCCAGGCTAGCCGACGCAGGAGCCGATTGTCTTCCTGGATGTCGATGCCGAGTTGCAGTTGCATGACAGCATCATCCGGCCGAGCCTGAAACCCTTCTGTCGGATTCCACAGCCAGCGAGCGGATGTCCGGGTTGGTGTGGTCGAGTAGATGGTCTCGTCGCCGCGGCGCAGCACCAGACTGATCTCGGCATGTGTGAGCAAGAAGTCATCCAGTTTGTGACGCAACCCGTCCGGTCCCATATCGCCGCCGGACTCCTGAATCAGGTGCCGGATCAGTTCGGACTGGCGTTCGAACTCGCTGGCCTGCTTGACTTGAAAGCTCCACGCCGTGACGGCGTAGATCGCCACGCAGACGAGGCTGAGGCCGATCAATGCCTGCGCCGCAAACCAGCGAGACAGCGCGGCCTGAATGGATCCGGTGCCTTCGGTGTTGGAGACTGCCTCGGTTGCCGCCGGCTTGACGATCGCAGTGGTGACCGAGGCACTTGGCTCGCAGATGGTTTCAGCGGCGTTCACGATCAATTGCCCTGTCGACTCTCCAGCACGTAGCCCATGCCGCGCACCGTGTGCAGCAGCTTCTCTTCGAAAGGATCGTCAATCTTGCTGCGCAGTCGCCGGATCGCCACTTCCACCAGGTTGGTGTCGCTGTCGAAGCTCATGTCCCAGACCTGATCTGCCAGTTGCGTGCGCGACAGCACGTTGCCCTGGCGGCGCATGAGCAGCGTCAGCAGCGCGAACTCCTTGGCGGTCAGCTCCAGGCGGTGCCCGTTGCGCGTCGCCTTGCGCGCCACCACATCGAGGTTCAGGTCTTTGAGCGTGTAATTGGAAACCTCATGGAGCTTGCCGCGCCGAAGCAGCGCCTGGATCCGTGCAAACAGTTCGGAGAAGGCGAACGGCTTGGCAAGGTAGTCGTCCGCGCCGCTTTGAAGTCCTCGCACCCGATCGGTTACTTCGTCGCGCGCCGTCAACATCAGCACCGGCATCGACTTGGATTTGCGCAGCGCCTCCAGAACGGCGAAACCATCGATGCCTGGCAGCATCACGTCCAGCACCAGGAGGTCGTAGTCCCCATCGAGCGCGAGACTGCGCCCCTCGATGCCCGTGCGTGCGAGGTCGACCACGAAGCCGCTTTCGGTCAGGCCCTTGACGAGGTAGTCGCCCAGTTTGTGTTCGTCTTCGACGACCAAGATTCGCATCATTCAATGTGACGCGCGGGGGCGCGTGTGTGGATTACTTCTTTGTAATCCAGGTGGCGGGTAGTTGGCGGACTTGCTTCCTAGAGTCATTGCATGCCAGCCAGTCGACTGGCACCGCCGGCTCAGTTGTCGATGCTGGCGTGTTCAGTGCAGTTCTCGATGTCCGAACAATTCATTGAAGGAAACCTGTCATGAAGAACCGTCAAATCCTCTCGTTCGCACTCGCCGCCGGCGTGGGCGCCGCCTTCGTCGCGCCGTTCGCGGCGTATGCGGAAGGTCCGTCGCATTTCGCACCCAGCGAAGCCGGCGTGGTCTATCACCCGAGTGAAGCCGGACCGGGGAAGACCGCAGCGCAGGTGTTGGCTGAACTCGCGGACGCCCAGAAAACCCCTGCCGGCGCCAGCCTGCTGCGCTGGGGATCCATGAGCACGCCGAAGGTGGGCGCCTCCAAGTCGCGCGCCGAAGTGGTGGCCGAACTGGAAGCCGCGCAGAAGCAGCCCAACTGGGATGCCGCTGCAAGGCTCGGTGCGCCCCTGCCAGCGCCCAAGGGTGACGCGAGCAAGGCTCCCGCACAGGCACGGCCCTGAGGGCTACGCGTAGGACTGGATACACGTACAGGCCACCTGACACAACGCTCGATCTAGAATTCGCCTTATGCACCGGGTTCGCCTGTTTGTCCTTTGGATCATGATGTTTGCCGTACCCTTCCAGGGGTACGCAGCGGCAGCCATGGTCTTTTGCGGACCTGGACATGCCGGTGCGATGGCAGAAATGTCTGTTGAGCGGTCTAGGATGCACGACCACGCCCAACATCCGCATGCGGACAGGCGCAGCGACCATCACCACGAGGCGTCGCAGGCGGCCAAACCACCCGCGAAAGACAGCACTGCCAAGGCTGCGAGCGCGGAACCCGATTCCATGCACAAGTGCGGAACCTGCGGCGCGTGCCATGCCACGGCGTTGACCAGCACGGTGGAACTTGCCGTTTTCCACCATCTTCCACGCGCTGATCTGGCGGAGCCCACCATCACGGTGGCCACGCTCGCGCTACGCGTTCTCGACAAACCTCCTCGCGCCTAACGCGTTCGTGCGCCCGTGACCCTTGTCACGGGTAGCCGCGAACGCTCATGCATCGTCTGCGTCATGCCTTTTCGGGCAGCACTGACGCACTCCGTTCATGAACTTGCGAGGATTCCATGTTCCATCTTTCGCCGGCCCGTTGGCTGGCCGTTTTTCCCGCCGTGGCGGCATTGTCCGCTGTGGCCCAACCTGCGCCTGCGCCGTCCCCCGCACCAGCCAGCGCAGCCGCGACTGAGGCTTCGCCCCCAGTTCTGACCTACAAGTCCGCACTCGACGGCTATCGCCCGTTTGCGGACGACAAAACCATCCCCTGGAAGGAAGCCAACGAGACGGTCTATCGCCGCGGTGGCTGGCAGGCCTACGCCAAGGAAGCATCGGGCACCAGCGCGGCAGAGGCCGAATCGCCCAAGCGCCCAGCAGCTGCACCTGGCGCACAGCCGGGTCACTCGATGCCCATGCCTGCGAAAAAGGAGAAGCCATGAAGCGCGCTCTGCGTTTGACGGCCGTCGCGGTCGCAGTCGTTTTCCTGGCGGGATGCGCCTCGGTCGGTATCGACGACGCCCTGAAGGAAACGAACTCCAGCGCGCAACAGTTCACCGAAGGCAAGCTCGAGCTCAGCCGCACCCCCGAACAGCGTGATCGTCGCTCTGCACTGACGCAGGAACTGCTGGCCAAGCCGCTGTCGCAGAGCGACGCGGTGCAGCTCGCGCTGGCCAACAGCCCGTCCGTCCAGGCGCTGATCGCCCAAAGCTGGGGTGACATCGCCGCGGCGAACCAGAGCAGCCGACTGCCCAACCCGATTCTCTCTTTTGCGCGCACGCGCCTGAACAGCGAACTCGAGCTGGAGAGGTTGCTGTCCTTCGGTCTGGTGGACCTTATCCTGCTGCCGCAGCGGCTTTCGATCTCGAAGAGCCAAGCGAACCAGGCTAAGGTTCAGCTGACCAGCACTGTCGTCGACCAAGTGACGCAAGTGAAGCAAGCTTGGGTCCGTGCCGTCGCTGCTCAGCAGTCGCTGCAGTACGCCGAACAGGTCAACAAGTCGGCCCAAGCCAGCGCGGAACTCGCACGACGCATGCAGCAGATCGGGAATTTCTCCAGGCTGCAGCGCGCACGCCAGCAGGTCTTCTATGCCGATGCGACGACACAACTTGCTGCTGCGCAGCACGCAACGACCGCGGCGCGCGAGGAACTGGTCCGAGCCCTGGGCCTGGACGACAGTCAGGCCGCCAAGCTGAACCTGCCGCAGCGCCTTCCCGATCTGCCGAAAGCGCCGCGCGAGGCGAAGGAAGTCGCTGCAACCGCCACCGAGCAACGTCTCGATGTCCAGCTTGCGCGCGCGCAATTGGACGTGGCCGGCAAGTCCCAAGGCATCAACCTGCTGTCGACTTTCATCGACGTCGAGGTGGGCGGTCGTCGCGACACCGTGTTCGACAATGCGGAAAACACGAAGAGCACTCGCCGAGGCTTCGAGCTCGACATGCGCCTGCCGCTGTTCGACTGGGGGTCAGCGCAACGCGACATGCTGAATGCACAGTCGCTGGCCGCAGCGAACCGTTACGACGCCACGATTCGCGGCGCGACTTCGCAACTGCGAGAGGGGTACTCGGCCTACCGCACCGCGTACGACATCGCGCGCCACTACCGCGACGAGATCGTTCCGCTGCGCCAGGCCATGGGCGAAGAGAACGTGCTTCGCTACAACGGCATGCTGATCAGCGTGTTCGAGTTGCTCGCCGAAGCACGCGACCAGATCGCGAGCGTGACCAACGCCATCAACGCCCAGCAGCAGTTCTGGCTGGCCGACGCGGCTTTGTCCGCCTCGGTGATGGGCAAACCCACTGCCGCGGGCGGCTCGGTAGCTACCGGCGGAGGCGAAGCCTCTTCTGCTGCCGCGCACTGACCTCACAACGAATTGAACGACATGACCAGCAGACGCAACTTCATCACCGGCGCCGGTGCCATCACCGGGGCCGTCGCCGCGGCAAGCGTGAGCAAGGTGGCCATGGCCGCACTGCCGGAGCCCGTGCTCCAGTCCACGCCGAACACCATGCCCCCGCTCATGCCTTCGAGCGGGCGTCCCTACAACCCTGTGGTCACCCTCAATGGCTGGACCCTGCCTTGGCGCATGAACAACGGCGTCAAGGAGTTTCACCTGGTGGCCGAGCCCGTGGTACGCGAAATGGCGCCGGGCTTCAAGGCCAACCTTTGGGGCTACAACGGTCAGTCCCCCGGTCCGACCATCGAGGTCGTCGAAGGCGACCGGGTGCGGATCTTCGTGACCAACAAGCTGCCCGAGCACACGAGCATCCACTGGCACGGTCAGCGGTTGCCCAACGGCATGGACGGCGTGGCCGGCCTGAACCAACCACCGATCCGGCCGGGGAAGACCTTCGTCTATGAGTTCGTGGCACGCCGTCCCGGCACTTTCATGTACCACCCGCATGCGGACGAGATGACGCAGATGGCGATGGGAATGATGGGTTTCTGGGTCACGCACCCCAAGGCCGAGCACCCACTTATCGAGAAGGTCGACCGCGACTTCGTGTTCCTGCTCAATGCCTACGACGTGGAACCCGGCAGTGCCACGCCCAAGATCATGACGATGCTGGACTTCAACCTGTGGTCCTGGAACAGCCGGATCTTCCCGGGCATCGACTCGCTCAACGTGAAGCTCAACGACAAGGTGCGCATCCGTATCGGCAACCTCACGATGACGAACCACCCGATCCATCTGCACGGGCACGAATTCCTCGTCACAGGCACCGATGGAGGCCCAACGCCCAAATCTTCGCGCCAGTACGAGGTGACCACTGACGTGGCGGTGGGCCAGATGCGCCAGATCGAGTTCCTGGCCGACGAGGAAGGCGACTGGGCCTTCCACTGCCACAAGAGCCATCACACAATGAACGCCATGGGGCACGACGTCCCCACGCTGATTGGTCTCGATCACAAAGACGTCGCCAAGCAGATCTCCAGCCTGGTGCCGGACTATATGGTCATGGGCGAGCGTGGCATGGCCGATATGGCCGAGATGGAGATGCCGATTCCCGACAACACCGCACGAATGATGACAGGCGAAGGCCCGTTCGGTTCGGTGGAGATGGGTGGGATGTTCAGCGTGGTCAAGGTGCGCAAAAACCAGAAGGCGGGTGACTACTCGAATCCCGGCTGGTTCAAGCACCCGAAGGGCACTGTGGCCTACGAACTGGATGGCCCTGCGCCCGAGACCTCTCGGCAACGCGACGCTGGCGCCGCCGCGATGCCCGCCAAAAACATGCCCGCCAAGAACATCGAAGTCCAGATTCGCAAACCCGCCAGTGGTCACTCCGGTCACTGATTTTTTTTCTTCCAACCCCCGACTCGCAAAGGAAACCACATGAAACACGTCCTCCGCAATACCGCGCTTGCCGCCTTGACGGCACTGGCCGCTGTTGGCGCTTCCGCATCAGGCACTCATGCCGGCGGCCACGGCCACGATGCCGACGAGGCGATCGGCAAGCCAGGCGTCGCATCCAAAGCCACGCGCACGATCAACGTGGATATGACGGACAGCATGCGCTTCACACCTGCCGACATTACGGTCAAGCAAGGCGAAACCGTGCGCTTTGTGATCAAGAACTCGGGGCAGATCAAGCACGAGCTCGTGCTCGGAACCGAGAAAGAACTCAAAGAGCATTACGAAGTAATGAAGAAGAACCCCGAGATGGAACATGCCGACCCGAACATGGTGACTTTGGCCGGCGGCAAGACTGGTGAGATCGTCTGGCAGTTCACCAAGGCAGGCAAGGTCGACTTCGCGTGCCTGCAACCGGGCCACTACGACGCCGGGATGAAGGGCGCCGTGAAGGTGACCACCGTCGGCAAGTAAGTACAAAAGCTTCCGCGGCTACCTTCACTTGGGCGCAGCGGAACTCCAGATTCATTCATCTCCAAGGAGATCCTCATGTTGAACATTCGCATCTCACTCGTGGCATTAGCTGCGGCACTTTTGTTTGCTGGCACGGCCGGCGCGCAATCGCCCAAACCTGCATCGGACATGTCCGGCATGGCTGAAAAGGCACCGGCGGCAGGCACCGCCGATTCGGCTGCGGCGTCGGAGCTCACAGAGGGCGAGGTCCGCAAGGTGGACAAGGACAACAAGAAGCTCACGATCAAGCACGGTCCGCTGAAGAACCTGGACATGCCCGGCATGACCATGGTGTTCGGCGTCAAAGATGACGCCATGCTTGACAAGGTCGAGACGGGCGCCAAGGTTCGTTTCCAGGCGGAGAAGATCGACGGCAAGATCGTCGTTACCAAGATCGAAGCCGCCCGCTGAACGCATCGGAAAACCTAGCCTTGGCCGGCGGTGAATGCCGAACGGATGGAGAGAGACATGACGTACTCCAGTGCTTCGCAAGTCGTTCGGCAAATCCTTGAGGGGCCGGTCACGCGGCCGGCGCTGCTGCGGTGGCGCCGCCGACAGTTCTTCTCCGAGGCCGGTTTTGCCGGCTACTTCGGCGTCTTCAGGGACTTTTCCGAGGCTCGGCACTGGCTTCCTGAAAACCCGGAGTTCGATCATGCGGCTTTGGCGGCCGAGGATGTGAACATCCGCACGAAAAAGATCTTTGCCTACGACTATCCGGTGATGTGGTGGCTCGAGCGCGCGTTTCGGGACGGCGCCACCAAAGTGCTCGATATCGGCGGATCTGTCGGTGTCCATTTCTACGCGTACCGACGTCTTTTTTTCGAGATGCCGCAGGCGTTGTCGTGGCACGTCGTCGAAGTGCCCGCGATTGCTTCCATCGGCCGAAAAGTGGTCAGGCAGGCACAAGTCGACGCGCTGAGCTTCACCCACACGGATGCCCTGGGGCAGGCGCTGGCGGGCAACGACATCTGGCCTTCCGCTGGAGCCCTGCACTATGTGGACTATGCGCGCCCTGCCGATCTGCTGAAGCAGTGCGGGAGCCGTCCACGACACATCTTGCTGAACAAGCTTCCGCTCTATGACGGCGAAGACTACGTCACGGCACAGAACATCGGTGCCGGCTGCTTCGCGCCGATAAATCTCTACAACCGTCAGCGCTTGATCAGCGAGGTCGAAGCGTTGGGCTACGCCTTGTGCGACGAATGGCAAGTTCCCGAACGCTCGCTCTATCTGCCGGGGTTTCCCGAGCTTTGCATCTCTGCGCACAGCGGCCTTTACTTCCGCACGCTGAATGGCGTAAACCAAAGCGTCGATGCGCGACCTAGCCGATCATGGGGTATCAGGCTGCACATTGTCCGCCGCCGATATGGCGAAGATGAAACATCACATCATCGGCATGGCGCATCCTGTCGCAGGCGGGATTCTTGGTGTGGCGATCTGCGCCGGCCTGACGGGCTGCGCCGATCTCTACAAGCAGCATCGCGATTTCCAGGATGGTTGGCGGACGGGCGAGATTGTCGAGATCGCCCGGGCGAGCGAGATTCAGCGCAGCGGTCGCACGGACTGCAGGAAGAAGGTCAGCCACGAGGAGCTTGCACTGCGTCGCTTCGCCATCCTGATCGATCGTTCCACGGGGCAACGCCACGCGCACATCGTGATGCTGAATCCGGCGATATCCGTCGAGTTGGGCGACATCGTTTCGACCAACGTCGTCAGGTGCGGCGCGCCCATTCGCGTCTTATCGCACAAGCGAGGCGCGGGTGACGCGGCCGCCACACGACCTCCACTCATCATTTTGCAGCCAGCCCATCCACAACCTGAGCACCCATGAAATTGTTCGTTCCCTTTTTGCTCGCAGCTCTCGGCGGGCTTGCCTCTGTTTCCTCTTTCGCAGCTGATTCCATGCCCATGGCCGCGACTGAGAAAGCACTCGTCAGGGCGGTCAAGGCAGATATCACAAACGGCGAAGTCGTCTTCAATGCAAAGTCCTGCGCCGCGTGCCATAACGCTGATGGCAACTCGGCCATTCCCGCGAATCCAAAGCTGGCCCAGCAGCATCCCGAATATCTGCTCAAACAACTTCAGGAGTTCAAGTCCGGCAAGCGCAAGAGCCCTATCATGGCTGGCATGGCAGCTATGCTTTCCGAGCAGGAAATGCGCGATGTCGCCTGGTTCCTTGGGTCCAAGCCCATCAAGCCCGGGTTCGCGAAAGAGAAGGACTTGGTGGCACTGGGCGAGAAAATCTACCGTGGCGGCATTGGTGACCGCGCAGTGCCGGCCTGCGCAGGGTGCCACAGTCCAAACGGCGCTGGCATCCCGATCCAGTACCCGCGTCTGGGCGGGCAACATGCCGAGTACATCGCTGCGCAGCTGATATCGTTTCGTGATGGGACACGACTCAACAGCGTGCCGATGAGCGGTGTTGCTGCGAAGCTCAATGATCGCGAGATCAAGGCGGTGTCCGACTACATCGCAGGCCTGCGCTAAGCCTCGATCAGCGAACTGCCGTAAATCAACGTGCAGCCGACTCAGCGATTTTCCCTCACGTGCCTGCTGTGGCCAGATGCGCACGGCGTCGGTTCCCTCGCCAAGGGGGACGCATGTACGTGACTGGCCGCTGGGTCTCCGCGAATGCGGTGGGCACCATGTTCATTGCCTGGATCTTGGGTGTGATCACGTTCTTGGCTTTCGTGTACTGGCAGCGCCGCAAAAATCGTAGAAGGCCAGTCAACCGCGACAGACACCGAAAAGCATCTCGCTCGCGTACATCCAGGAAGACGGGACAGGCGATGAGGCTGCCGACAACTTACGACCGCGGCTGGGTTGTCGTCCGACAGACGCATGTTCAGGTCTTAGGCACGCCGCGATCAGGTTCAGCAGGTGCACAAACCGGGACGGCGAAGTTTACCTTTGCGCAGGGCTCGCTCACATCGAAGGTCGGGGCTTCTATCGGTGTGCTCCTTGCAGGTCATCGTCAACGGTGAGCGCGTTGCGCGAACCGTAAGCCACACAACGGAGATCACCATGTTCGCTCAGCCTATCGACTATTTCCTGGCCGTCTGGTTTGCACTGGCGGCTCTGTCGACAGCCTACGTCGCCTGGGACCAGTTGAGGAACAACCCGGAGCCCGTGGTGATGAAGTGGGGGTTCATCCTGGTCACGTTGTACCTGGGGCCGGTGGGCCTGTTGCTATACGTAATGGCGGACAAAGAGCCGGTCCCTGGCGAGCATGAAGAGTTCGTCAAACCGCTGTGGAAACAGGGGGTTGGCTCCACGATCCATTGCGTGGCAGGCGATGCGACTGGGATCATCTTGGCAGCGGTCGTGACTGCGGTGCTGGGCCTGCCGATGTGGATCGATCTGATCGTCGAGTACGTTGCCGGCTTCGCGTTTGGGCTGTTCATTTTCCAGTCGCTTTTCATGAAGAACATGATGGGTGGAACCTACTGGGAGAACGTCAAAAAGTCGTTCATGCCAGAGTTCATCAGCATGAATGCAATGATGGCGGGCATGGCGCCGGTGATGGCACTGCTCATGATGGGCCGCGACATGCGGGCGATGGACCCGACCGAACTCATCTTCTGGGGCGTGATGTCACTGGGCGTGGCCGTCGGCTTTGCGGTGGCGTATCCGGTGAACGTCTGGATGGTTTCTCGAAAGATGAAGCATGGACTGATGACCGAACGCCGGCCGAGCAAAGTTCCCAATGTGCACACCGGACACGTCCATGGGCAAGCGCATGGCCCTGTGCCGGCCCCCGCAAACGCTTCGTCAGCCCAACATGTAGCCCATGGCGAACAGGGCCAGACCGCGCATGCAGGCCGTGTACACGGGGCTCAGTCCGCCCGCGACAACTCTGACCATGTGAGCGAGAGTCATGGCGGCCACAGCATGCAGCCGAATGTAACGCGGCCGCAGCTGGCGGCCGTGACGATGACCACCACGCTCATGCTGCTGGCCGGCATGACGATGCCCGCGATGTTCGTGAACATGCGTCTGTCGAACCGGGACGTGGGTGGCGCCATCATGCCGCCGTCGATGATCATGGGCTGGGACACACCCGGCCAGGCGATGCGCGACATGTCGGCCATTCACCCGCGCGAGATCACGCACATCGCTGGGGCGCAGACCCGCGGCGACGTGGACCTTGTCCCCACGCTGGACAACGGCATCAAGGTCTTCAACCTCGAAACCAGTGTCATCCGGTGGAACATCCTGCCTGAGGTGACGGTCGAGGGCTATGCATTCAACGCGACGATTCCGGGGCCAAGGATTCGCGTCACGGAAGGCGATCGGGTGCGCATCAAGGTGACGAACCGATTGCCCGAGAGCACCACCGTGCATTGGCATGGGCTGATCCTGCCGAACGAGATGGACGGACCGGCCAAGATCACCCAGCAGCCGATCCCGACCGGCGGCTCCTACACCTACGAGTTCACGACCGAGCAGGCAGGCACATTCTTCTATCACTCGCACGACCATGTGGACCGCCAGCAGGCCTTCGGTTTGTACGGGGCCCTGATCATCGATCCCAAGAAGGCCGAACAGGCACCAAAGGCGGATCACGAATATGTGATCCAGCTGCAAGAATGGCTCAAACGCGAAGGCCTGACCTACCCGGCGATGCTGATGGAAGGCGGCTTGCCGAACTACTTCACCATCAACGGCAAGGCATTTCCCGCCACGGACACGGTGAAGATGAAAGTCGGCGAAACCATCAAGCTCAGGTTCGTGGGAAGCAACAACAACTTCGTGCATCCGATGCACGTCCACGGCGGTCCGTTCACCGTCGTTGCAAGAGACGGCTATGTGCTACCAGAGTCTGCGCGGTTCCAGGCGGATACGGTGAACGTCGGCCCGGGTCAGCGCTATGACGTCATCTGGAAAGCGCTGCGGCCTGGCAAATGGCTGGTCCATTGCCACATCCCGCACCACACCACCAACAACAACGTCGAGAAGGACGGCGGCGGTGGGCTGATGATGGTGCTGGATGTAGAGGCCTGAAGACCGTTTTTTCCGATGTTTCCCGGGAATTCATGCCCCCTTGACCTTCACACGGCGTCAAGCTTGAAACTGGAAGCCACTTTCAATGAAGGAGTTTCCATGCAAGAGTTCGAAGTTCAATCAATGTCCTGCGGCGGTTGCGCCAGCCGGGTGGCCCAGGCGGTCAAGAATCTGGACGCTCAGGCGAAGATCGAAGTGGACCTGCAGTCCAAGAGGGTTCGAGTCGAGACTACCAAGAGCCGCGCCGACGTCGCAGCAGCTCTCACGGAAGCTGGCTACGCCCCAAACTTGGCACTCCATGCGGCCCCCGATCAGCCCGTCAACCCTGACCAACTGCCGCTGTAAGGTAGCAGTTGGTCATAGCGGCGCTGAAGGTGCGCGGCCCCAATTTACCGCCGGAGAGCGCGAATGAATGACATGCCCACAAGAAAAACAGAGCACCACGAAGGCCATCGTGGGCCGCACGCCCATGCCATGACTGGAACATCGGACGGCGAGTCCGATGCGGCATTGAAGGATCCCGTCTGCGGGATGACGGTGAGCGCGCAGTCTTCCCACGTCCTGTCGCACGAGGGCCAGCCTGTTTACTTCTGCAGCGCGGGTTGCAAGGCTAAGTTCGAGACCGATCCGGCCAAGTACGCGAAGCGCAGCATGCAGCCGGAGCAACCGTCCGCTTTTCCGTCTGCGGATACCACTCAGTCCGCCCGCGCAGGCACGATCTACACCTGCCCCATGCACCCGGAGATTCGGCAGAATCACCCGGGCAATTGTCCCAAGTGCGGCATGTCGCTGGAACCCGAGATGCCAACGCTCGATGAAGGCGAAGATCCCGAACTGAAAGACTTTAAGCGGCGCTTCTTCTGGACGCTGCCGCTCAGCGTTGTCGTCACCGTGCTCGCCATGGCCGGCCACCGCCTGCAGTGGTTCGAGATGGCCACGCAAAGCTGGATCGAGCTCGTGCTCACTGTTCCCATCGTGCTGTGGGCCGGCTGGCCGTTCTTTGTGCGTGCGGTGCAATCGGTGGCGAACCGCAGTCCGAACATGTGGACCCTGATCGGCCTGGGCACGGCCGCCGCTTTTGTCTACAGCGTCGTGGCCACGGTGGCGCCCGGCGTGTTCCCCACATCGTTCGTGTCGATGGGGCGCGTGTCGGTCTACTTCGAAGCGGCGGCAGTGATCATTTCGCTCACCCTGCTGGGCCAGATCCTCGAGCTCAAGGCGCGCTCGCAAACCTCCGCGGCCATCAAGTCGCTGCTGGGGCTCGCGCCCAAGACTGCGCGCCGGATCGGCGCCGACGGCACCGAGGAAGACGTGCCCATCGGCCACGTGCATGTTGGCGACAAGCTGCGCGTGCGCCCGGGAGAGAAAGTGCCGGTGGACGGCGTGGTGGTCGAAGGCGGCAGTGCGGTCGACGAGTCGATGCTCACCGGCGAGCCGCTGCCCATGACCAAGCGCGTGGGTGACAAGCTCATCGGCGCGACGCTCAACACCAATGGCGCGCTGGTCATGCTGTCGGAAAAAGTCGGCTCGCAGACCGTGCTCGCGAGCATCGTGCAGATGGTGGCGCAGGCCCAGCGCTCGCGCGCGCCGATGCAGCGGATGGCCGACCAGGTCGCCGGGTACTTCGTGATGACGGTGATCGCCGTCGCGGTGCTGACCTTCTTCGCCTGGGGCTTCTTCGGGCCACAGCCCAGCTGGGTCTACGGCCTCATTAATGCCGTGGCCGTGCTCATCATTGCCTGTCCATGTGCGCTCGGCCTCGCAACGCCGATGTCGATCATGGTGGCCACCGGCAAGGCGGCCACGCAGGGTGTGCTGTTCCGCGATGCCGCGGCGATCGAGAACTTCCGCAAGGTCGACGCGCTCATCGTCGACAAGACCGGCACCCTGACCGAAGGCCGGCCGCAGTTCGAGCGCGCGGTGCCTGCGCCGGGCTTCACCGCCGACGAGGTGCTGCGTCTGGCCGCCAGCCTGGACCAGGGCAGCGAGCACCCGCTGGCCGACGCCATCGTGCGGGCGGCGCGCGAGCGCCAGCTGGCGCTGGACACGCCCGAGGGTTTCGAATCCAGCAGCGGCATCGGCGTGAACGGCGCCGTGGCGGGCCGGAAGCTGGCGCTGGGCAACACGGCGCTCATGGAGCAGCTGCGCGTGCGGGTCGACGCGCTCAAGCCGCAGGCCGAGGCCCTGCGGGCCGAGGGCGCGAGCGTCATGTTCCTGGCGGTGGACGGCCAGGCGGCAGGCCTGCTCGCGGTGTCGGACCCGATCAAGACCACCACGCTGGAGGCGCTGGCCGCGCTCAAGGCTTCGGGCATGCGTGTCATCATGGCTACCGGAGACGGGCTGACCACAGCACAGGCCGTCGCCGCGAAGCTGGGCATCGACGAGGTGCACGGCGAAGTCAAGCCCGCCAACAAACTCGCGCTGGTCGACAAGATGCAACGCGAGGGCCGCATCGTCGCGATGGCCGGCGACGGCATCAACGACGCGCCCGCACTCGCCAAGGCCGACGTCGGCGTGGCGATGGGAACCGGCACCGATGTCGCGATGAACAGCGCCCAGGTGACGCTGGTCAAAGGAGATCTGCGCGGCATTGCGCAGGCGCGTGCCATCTCCGAGCAGACCATTGCCAACATGAAACAGAACCTCGGCTTCGCCTTCCTCTACAACACGCTGGGCGTGCCGCTGGCCGCAGGAGTGTTGTTCCCGTTCACGGGCTGGCTGCTGTCGCCGATGATCGCGGCACTGGCGATGAGCCTGAGTTCGGCGTCTGTGATCACTAATGCCTTGCGATTGAGAGGAACCACAAGCCAAACCCCTGAGTCGCATGTTGATGGAAGATCCACCTAAGGGATGTAGGGACGGAGAGCGGCGTCCTTGAATTTTTCGACGCGGTCGTCATTTGGTTGATCCGCTGGAATTGGGTCGATCCCGCTACTGCCCTGCGATTGGCTTTGGGCGGTCTGCCCATGCACATGGGTGTTACTCATTGCTTCCCCGTGCAGCGACACGCGCCCAAAGCCGCGTAGCGTGCAAGCGTTCCACCTTCAGAATTCCTTGAGGCCGGTAGAGTGCGGCATCTTCATTTTCGCGGGTAGCGCCCCAAGTTCACTTGAGCCGCATCAACGACACCACCGACCCGCGGTTCAAGTACGAGTTCAGCGAGCAGTAGCTGATCTCGATGTTCACTCCCAGCACGGCAGAGTACGGCCTCATCGCGCAGATGTCGCGCCGGGCGCCAATGCAGGCCCTGATTGCTGCCCAGTTAAAGCTGCTGCAGCGAGGCGGCTATTGCGTCGCCCTCGACAAGGCGCCTGTCATGTTGTTCAAGCGCCCCAGGGTCACGCTCGAAACTTTGACGCTGGAGGATCTGGTGACCTATCCGGCTGCGCGCATCGGTCAGAAGGCCTCGGACCGATCGCTATCGCCCCGCTACGCGCTGCGCCTCATGCGGCTGATCGACCGCGTGCTGCGGCACCACGCTGGACAGTGCGACACTCCGCCCAACACCGCGGCCTCGGACTGGATAGCGGCCAACCCTGTGGTCCGCTTTTCGGAGGCGGAGACGAAGGATCCCCTGCCGGAACCTCTCTGTGCCGGAAGCGCGCCAGCTGATCAACCACCTCTCTGCAGCGCGCCCGCGTCCCGGCCGCAACCGCGACGCACTGGCATCCATCACTTGGCAGGAGGTACGGCGCGACGCGGGTGTCGTCGGAAATCATCTCGTCACTTCGACGCGCATGGGCAAGCCCTCGCTGGCGGACTCCCAGTACAAGAACGCCGGCCAGGTCCTTGAGGACGCTGGCATGGATTCGCGCGAGGGGGGATCGTTCCGGCTGAGACACACCTTCGCCATGCGCCAGCTGCGACGCGGCACACCACCCGGTCACGTAGCGGCCTGGATGGGCGTGGAGCCCGCTGAAATGCGACGCTATGAACGCGTCCTGCCGGCGGCCGTCGAGGTCATCTGAGCCCGCCGCGTCAGGCACCCACAGATCGGTGCTTCTCCATATGCCGGTCGAACGCGCGCCGCGCGGCCTCGACGGCTTCTTTGGGACCGCGCAGGGTGATCTCGGCAATCCCAACCGGCAATGCGTCCTTGAGCACTGCACGCTTAATGGCGTAGATGCGCTGGTGAATGACCCCGTACTCCGCCGTCAGAAGCATCGGCGCATCCTTGTCGATGAACAGGCGCCTGGCGATCTCCAGGGTGCGCGCGTCGAATCGCCGAAGCTTGGCGATGCGCGCCAACTCTTCCTCGTCAATGGTGACGGTCATGGCAAGGCAAGATCATGAACAGGCTCATCAATCCCAGATAGGCCCAGTAGAGCACGAGCGCGCCCACCGAGAACGCCAGCATGCCCCAGCGCGGGAAGTTCGGGTCACCGATCAGGACCCCGAACACGAGCGTCACCAGGAACCCGAGCAAGGCGATCGGTACCAGCACCGCTCTCACCACGGGCTCGGCGAGCACCAGAACGGCGCTCACCAGCACACGAACAACGTGAAAGACCGCAAAGGCGACCCACCACGCACTGGCAATCGCCAGATCACTGGTGCGGCCAGCGATGCTGCCGTCGACATTGGCACTCTGCATTTCCGATGTCCTTGTCATTTCGCCTCCTCCGTTGCCCAGCACACCGGCTTCAGGGCCGCCAGCGGCAAGGCGCTGCAGGTCCCGTCGCCGAAGCGCACTTCACCCACGTCCCCGTCATGCGCCTTCATGCGAAGCGAGCCGCGCTTGCCCTCATGTTCCACGACAAGCACCGTCTTGCCCCCGCTTCGAGCAGGCGTGCGCGTCGCCGCTGGGTACCCAGAGCCAACCGATCCTTCTCCTCGCGCATTTGCGATGACGGCCTCCACATTCCCGCGGTAAACCGGCTCCTGGCGCTGCAGCACCGCGCGTAACACCTCGGGCTCCTGGCGCCCCACCGACACCAGCCGGTAAAGGGTCCGCACGTCCTCGCTCACCGTCCCGTTCCGTACGGCGTCGATCAACTCTGGCGGCGCGTCATTGAGCGCAGCGGCCTCCGTGATGAAGGACTTCGCCTTGGCTAGGCGACGAGCGATCTCCGCGCGACTGATGCCCTCTTTCTCGCGCTCGGCGATGAACAGGGCGAGGTCCATCGCCGACATGTCCTCGCGATGAAGGTTCTCCGCGGCCTGGGCGAACGGATCGGCTCGGTCATCCAGAAACGCCGGGACTGTGGTCAGCTCCGCTTGCCGTGCGGCCCGCACCCGACGCTCGCCTCGATTGACGACGAACCGCCCTGCCCGCTCCGGGTGTCGGCGCAGCGAGACCGGCTCGAGCACCCCGTGCTCGCGGATCGAAACGCTCAATTCCTCGATCGACTCTCGCTTGAAGCTCCGGCGCGGCTGCTTCGGGTCGAAGTCGATGAGCGACAGATCCACGTGGACCGCCGCAGCAGGATCGGAAACGCCCGCCCCCGCCGCCAGAAAGTCCGAGGCCCGGAACTGGGCAAGCCCGCTCAGATCGAGTGCTTCCAGATCGCTCATGCCGTCACTCCTTGCGCGTCGACGAGCGACCGCATCTGCATCCGCTGATGAAGGACCCGGAACGCTTCCTTGATCTCGAGGCTGGCTTCCCGGGCAGAGCTCTTACCCAGCTCCCACACCGCCTTGCCCTCCGCCAGCGCCTCAGGGATCGCGGAGCGCGTCGAGATCCGAGCGGGCACCACGAAGTCGCGGTAGCTTGCCGCCAGTTGCTGCACTGCGGCCTTTTGCCGCGCAGAGTGCGCGTTGAAGCGGTTCAAGACGATGCCGGCGAGTTCGAGACGCGGGTTGTACCGCTGCCGTACGCCAAACACGGTCTTCAGCATGTCGGTCACACCGTCGATGCTGTATTCCTCCAACTCAATCGGGCACACCACGCGCGTGGCCGCGATGAGAGCAGCACTCATGCGCAGTCCGAGTGCCGGCGGCGTATCGATGATCACGGCATCGAATCTCTCCTCAAGGCCGCACACTGCATCCTTGAACGCTGGAATGACCTCCTCGGGCCTAGCCAGCTCAACATCCGCCAGGCGCTTCGAAGCGGCGAAGAGTGAAACCCGACGCTGCCTCTCGTCTGCATGCGTGCACGCATCGATCGCGCGCTTGGGACCGAAGAGGTTCGCCGCTATTTCGCCTGTATCGCTGCTGCGCAATGTCTTCGAGGCGTTGCCCTGTGTGTCCAGATCGATGAAGCACACCGACTGCCGATGCACATCGGCCAGCCACAGCCCGTAGAGCACCGACAGCGTCGACTTCCCGACACCGCCCTTCTGATTGCCGAACACGATCACATGGCCCATAGGAGAACCTCCTTAGGTTGGCAACAGTGCGGATGCACGGCTGCCCGCATCGACCACTTCGCTACAAGACGTAAAGGCCTTTGCTAGTTGCTCAACACCGCCATCTCGACACAAATAAACCAATAGGTTTCGAATCGCGTTGTCGACGCGGCCGGACTGGTACTCAGCTTAGCGCGATGCGTCCACGGTGTCCATAGTTGCTATAGCAAGCTATAGCAATGTAGAAATTTGCGTTCATTGACACAATGCAAGCGCGTGGCCGACATTTCGCGCCATGCAGTCTCAGCAGTTGTTGTTCAGGGAGTCACGCGATAGGTGGCGAGCAGCCCGGCCCGTCTTGGCAGCAACGCTTGCGATCGCCGCCAGCGTATTTGCATGGGCTGGGCCGAGTTCAGCTGCCGAGCAGCGAACGGTCCTCGCTACGGAACAACGCGCTCGCGACAGCGACAGAGTCGAGGTACTGCGTCAGGAGCTAAAAAAGTCCGAGGATCTGCTCGCTTCGCTGGCCAGGCGGAAGGCCGAGCGACTCGCGGCGTCCGATGTGACCGCTGCCGCCGAGGCAGAAGAGCAGCACCGAAGAACGCTCAGGGACGTGGCGGCCCTGAAGCGAGAGTTGGCCCTGACCTCTCGCCAGGCCACCACTCCCAATGCCGACCCCTCATCGGTCCAGCCGGTCTCGCGCGCGGCCGCCCCCGTCGCCGCCGCGTCAAAGCCCACCGCACCCCCCACCCCATCCCCCGCCCCGTGGTGGGACGTCTACGGACGCGGACGGGCGCTGCCCTCTTCCTCATCCGTTTCCCAGGCGCCAGCAGCAGTGCCAGCGCCAACCCCCGTCTCAGGCCGTCGACTGGAGTAGTGCCATGCGCGTAATGAAAGAACAGTTCACTTTGGCTCACAATTCAGGGAGCACTCACTCACACGCGTCCCGCCATGGCCACAGCGGCACGGCCCACCAGTCCCAAACCCAAAACAACAGCGACGAACGCACCGTCGCCCGCCAGGGCGGTACCGGCGGACGGGCCGAGTGCCCGTGCCACGCCGGCGCAAACCGTCAGTCAGCTCGAGTTCGCCCAGTTGCTGCACAAGGGTGCCGCCATCGAGGTGGTGATCGCGGAGGTCGCGCAGGGCAGCTATCAATTGCAGCTTGTGGTGGCGCTGCACGCCGGGCGCAGAACGCTGATGACGGCGACACGCCAGCCGCGAGCTTTCCGCAGCCTGGACACCTTGCGCAGGCACCTCAAGACGCTCGGCGTGGGCAAGACACTCGTCCGCCTCGAGCTGCTGCCTTAGACCCCGTAGGCGGCGCCGGGGTTGCAGGTTGGGCCCTGCACCTGGCGATGCTGGTCGTCGCGGCACTGGGTGCGCTATCGCCTGAACTGGTCCTTGCGGGTAGTCCGTTCGCCACTGGCGCGCAGGCTACGCAGCAACAGCTCACCTCGATCCTGACCCCGATCGCGGCGGTCGCCGTCATGGTGACCGGCGCGATGGCATGGTTCGGGCGCCTGAGCTGGTGGTGGATGGTGGCCGTTGTGATCGGCACCGTGCTGGTGTTCGGCGGTCCGCAGATCGTCTCGTGGATCCGCGGCATGTTCGGCGTCTGAAGCCCGTCGCATGAGCCGCAACCAAGGCATCGTGGCCGACACCCTCTTCGTCGGCATGACGCGCCCCTCGATGGTCTGGGGCGTCACCTATTCGGCCATGATGTTCAACATCATCCTCACGACCGAGTCCTTCATCGTGACGAAGAACCTCGTTTGGCTGCTGGGCTTCCTGCCCATCCACGGGGTGTTGTACCTGGTGTGCCTGTACGAGCCGCGGTTCTTTGATCTGCTGCAACTCTGGGGCAAAACCCGGCTGCCGGCCATGATCAGCGGCAACCTCCGGTTCTGGAAGGCCAACTCGTACTGTCCGCTCGCCATCGACCTGCCCGGCTTCACCGGCCGGCGCCCAGCGCGCACCCTGCCTTCGGTGATCTGAGGCACGCAATGCAGTTCCTGTCCCGCTCCGAAGCCACCCTGCGCCGCGAGGTCAGCGGCGCGGCCATGATTCCGGTGGTCGCACACGTCGACGAACACGTTGCGCGCACCCGCGCGGGGGACTACGTCCAGACCTTGCGTCTGTCCGGTGCGAGCTTCGAGAGCGCAGACGACGACGACATCAACAGCTGGCACGAGCGCCTGAACGTCACCTACCGTAACATCGGCTCGCCCAATATCGCCATCTGGACGCACGTGGTGCGGCGGCGGGAAACCGGATACCCCGCAGGGCGGACGGTGGCGGGCTTCGCCGACGAGGTGGAGCGTCGGTACCGCCAGAAGATGGCTGACGAACGGCTCATGGTCAATGAGCTCTACCTCTCGGTGGTCTACCGCCCGCAGCCCACACGGCTTGGCAACGCCGCGCTGCGGATCCTCAAGCGCACCGACGCTGAAGGTGCCCGGACAGAACTGCGCGACTCGCTGGATGCCTGCGCGAAGCTGCGTCAGGAGCTCCTTGCCTCCCTGGAACGCTACGACCCCGAGCCGCTCGGCGTCTACCGGATCGACGGGGTCGATGTCCTCTTCTCCTCGCTCGCGGAGTTCCATGGCCTCTTGATCAACGGGGAGTGGCAGCGCATGCCCCTGCCACGCTCACCCCTGAACGAGGTGCTGGCCACGAGCCGCCCTTTCTTCGGCAACGAGGCGATGGAGTACCGCACCGGCACTCAGACCCGGATCGGAGCGTTCCTGGGCATCAAGGAATACCCCACGCCCACGGCGCCGGGGATGTTCGGCGCGCTCCTGACGGCGCCCTTCCCCTTCGTGCTGACCCAAAGCTTCACGTTCCTGGCCAAGGGCACGGCCACCGACATGATGAGCCGTCAGCACAACCGGATGGCCTCCTCGGGCGACCTGGCCGTCTCCCAGGCCGACGAACTGCGCGACGCCCTGGACGACCTCATGAGCAACCGGTTTGTCGTCGGCGATCACCACTTCACGCTCCACGTCTTGGCCGACACCTATGACGGCGTGAGCGAGGCCGAGGGGCGCCCCCGCCTCAAGCAGCTCAACGACAACGTGGCGCGGGCCCGCTACCTGCTCGGCGACACCGGCATGGTGGTCGCCCGGGAGGATCTGGCGATGGAAGCCGCGTTCTGGGCGCAGCTGCCGGGCAATTTCGGGTACCGCACGCGCAAGGCGCCGATCACGAGCCGCAACTTCGCGGCCATGTCCCCCTTCCACAACTTCCCGACGGGCCGGGCCACGGGCAACTACTGGGGCGACGCCTTGACGATGTTCATGACGCGTGCGGGGTCGCCCTACTACTTCTCCCTGCACGCCAGTGACCCGCGAAGCCCGGACGGCGGCAGCCGGCGGGATGTCGGCCACGTCACCGGGGTCGGCCCCGTGGGGACCGGCAAGACGACATTCCTGGGCTTTTGCATGATCGCGATCTGCAACCGCCTGGATGCCACGCAGGTCGTCTTCGACAAGGACGAGGGCCTCCACATCCTTGTTCGCGCCCTCGGCGGCCAGTACTTGCCGCTCAAGAACGGTGTACCCACCGGCTGCAATCCCCTGCAACTCGACGCCGGCGTCTCCGACAACGTCGAATTCATGCGCCACTGGCTGCGCCGGCTGGTGCTGCGATCGCCCTCCGAGCCGCTGACGGTGCAACAAGAGGATGACCTCGACCAGGCGCTGCGCGGCACGCTCAAGCTCGAACTGCCCTTCCGGCGACTCTCCCGGTTGATTGCCTTCCTGGACATCACCGACCCGGAGGGCATGTACGCCCGGCTGCGCAAATGGTGCGCGTCCGAGGATGGCGACTACGCCTGGGTGTTCGACAACGACCACGACGAGATCGCGCCCGTCCTGGCGCAGAACAGCCTCGTTGGCTTCGACGTCACCGATTTCCTCGACAACGAGGTGGTGCGGGCGCCGTTGACCATGTACCTGTTCCACCTCGTGAATCGAATGGTCGACGGTCGGCCGCTCGTGTGCTGGATGGACGAATTCGCCAAGCTGCTGAGCGATCCAGCTTTCGCCCGCTTCGCCAAGAACGGTCTGGAGACCTGGCGCAAGAAGAACGCCAACCTGGCCACCTTCACCCAGAGCACCAGCCACGTCCTGGACTCGAGCATCGCACGGGCCATCATCGAGCAGACGCCGACCAAGATCCTCTTCCCGAACCCGGACGCCGACTACGGCGAGTACACCGAGGGGTTCAACCTGACCGACCGTGAGTTCGCGCTCATCAAGCAGGAGTTGGAGCCAGGCTCCCGCCAGTGCCTGATCAAGCAGAACCACGTGAGCGTCGTCGCGCAGCTCGATCTCAAGGGTTTCGATGACGCCTTGCACGTGATCTCGGGCCGCACCGGCAACGTCCGGCTCATGCGCGATCTCATGGAGACGCACGGGTCAGAGCCCGGCCAATGGCTCGAACCATTCCGCGAAGCCCTTTCCGGCGCATCGCGCCGGCCCATTTCAACCCCTGAGGTGAACCATGCGTAAGCAGTTCCTTGCGATTTTCCTCGCCGCGTCCGCCCTCCTCGCACCGCTCCACGCGAAAGCAGGCATTCCGGTCATCGACGTCACGGCGGTTGCCAACCTGATCCAGCAGGTCATGTACTGGCAGCAGCAGATCTCTGCCATGCAAAAGCAGTTCGACCAGCTCAAGGCGTCCAAGGAACAGCTGCAGCAGACCTACAGCTCGATGACCGGCACGCGCGGCATGGATCAACTCCTGCCGATGTCCAACATGGACCGGAACTACCTGCCTCAGAACTACAACGACCTGATGAGCGTAGTCAAAGGCTCGACTTCAGGCTACTCGGGCCTGTCCGGCCAGGTGCAGTCGATCATGGATGCCAACAACATCCTTTCCACAACACAGATGGATGCGTTGAGCCCAGATCTGCGACAGATGGTCGACAAGGGACGGCAGGCATCAGCCATGCTCAACGGCCTCACGCGCAATGCGTACGAGAACACGAGCGGTAGGTTCTCCGCGCTGCAGCAGCTGATTGGTGCCATCGGGCGCACCAACGATCCGAAGGCCATCCAAGAGTTGCAAGCGCGCATCCAGGCCGAGCAGAACATGCTCACCAACGAACAGACAAAGCTTCAGAGCCTGTATCAGATCGCCCAGTCCGAGGAGATGACCCGCAGGCAACGGATGCGTGAGCAATCCGCCTCGGACATCGGCACGGTGAAATCCCTGCCCTCAATCAACTACTAGCCAGCGAACTGATGACCAAGATCTCCTGGACTCTTGTGGCGCTCGTAGTTGCCGCTGCAGGCGGCGGCGGGGCCGTGTACGTCCTCAACCATCGGACTGAGGAGCCCAGCGCCGCCGCTGCGCCCCCCGCTCCTCCCTCGCCTTCAATCGCATCACCGGCGCCGCCCGTTGACAAGACTGACGAGAAGCTCGACGGCATCGGGAGCACGCGATCGCTCAAGCCGGTTCAGATCCCGCAAGGGCCGGTGCGCTAGGAATGCCACATGGGATTCTTTGCTCAGTTCTTCGCTTGGCTTGATGGGCAACTGGCCAGCTACGTCAGTTCGCACACCAGCCAGGTCGCGTCTGCGATCGAACCGGCGGCGGTCACCCTCGCCACGATTTACGTGATGCTGTGGGGATACATGAGCATGACTGGCCGAATTCAGGAGCCGATCTGGGAAGGCATCAAGCGCGTCCTCACGATCGCAATCATCCTCGGCGTTGGACTTCGACTGTGGGCGTACAACGAAGTAATCGCCGACACTTTCTTCAAAGCACCCCAACAACTCGCCCAGACCATTGTTGGTTCGTCAACTGTCGTTGGCGTCATCGATCAGGTCTGGCTGGACGGTGCGTCCGTGGCCGAGCGGCTGCTAAGAAAGGGAAGCATTCTTGACAGTGACTTCGCCTTCTATGCAGCCGGGTTTCTCGTCTACATCCTGGTTGGCCTGTCGGTCGTCGTCACGGCGTTCTTGCTTGGCCTCTCCAAGGTTGCGATTGCTGTTCTGCTGGCGCTTGGCCCAGTGTTCATCATTCTTCTGTTTTTTGAGTCAACCCGACGATTCTTTGAGGCCTGGACCGCTCAACTAGCCAACTACGCGCTGATCGGCGTTCTCACGACGCTGACTGCATCTCTGCTGCTGAACATCGTCAAAGCGTATGCGGCGAACGCCGCTGCCACAGGTGCAGGCATCACGATCGCCGAGAGCGTCCGAGTCTGCTTGGCATCTGCGCTCGTCTTTCTGGTCATGCGCCAGGTCATGCCGATTGCCGCCGGGCTCGCAAGCGGCGTCGCACTGAGCAGCTACGGGGTTGTAAGCAGTGGTATCCGTTGGGGCCTTGGCGGTGCCAAGCGGTCGACCTATGAATTTGGCCGCGGTGTCATCGACGGCGCCCGCCGTGAACCTGGAAGTCGCTGGGATTCCTTCCGACGCCTAGCGGGCAACCGCCTCGGCTCAGGCCTTTCGTCGGCCTCCAGAGCAGTGGCGCCATCGCGGCGCGGAGGGACCGTCATCCCTCGTGAACAGGTGATGCCGAACCCAGCGCACCGCCAATGAGCGCAGACACAATGAAATCCCTCCTAGCTGCATCCGTTCTTGCACTCCTCGCCGCCTGCGGCACGCGCCCACCGCTGCCCCCCGAGTGCCAGGGCGAACTCACGCCGATCAACGGCACCTCGACGTCCGGAGCACCCCCATGAAGCGCGATCCGGCGCTTGAAAACTACCTCGCTCAGGCGCAGAGCTGGGAGCTTGACCGCGCGAAGCGCTCGGAGCGATCCGCCAAGGTCGCCTGGGGCGTGGCGAGCGCGGCCACGCTCATCGCCCTGCTTTCCGTCGGGGCCGTGGCCGGCCTCACGCCACTGAAGCAACCCGTGCCCGTCGTCATTCGGGTCGACAGCAGCAGCGGGATCGTCGACGTCGTCCCGCGTTACGAAGGCACGACCGATGTGGAGCAGATCGTCACCCGCAACCTCCTGCAGAACTACGTCATCTCGCGTGAGCGCTACTTCTACGGCACGGCTGAGCCCGACTACGAGCTCGTCGCGTCCCAGAACTCGCCCAAGCTGAACCAGGACTGGGCCGCCCTGTGGGCTGCCAACAATCCGCAATCGCCGCTGAACGTCTACAAGGACGGCACCGCCATCCGGACGCAGGTTCGGTCCGTGACCTTCCTCAAGCTCGAGAGCGGCAAGGACAAACTCGCCCAGGTCCGCTTCACACGCTACGCCCGGCCGGGCGGCACGGGCGACGAGCAGGCCACGCACTGGGTGTCCACGATCGAGTTTGCCTACGTGGCGCCGTCCAAGGACGAGAAGTGGCGCTCGCTCAATCCCCTGGGGTTCCGCGTGGTCGAGTACCGGCGCGAGCCTGAGACGGTGTCCTCCAGCACCGCGCCGACGCCTGGCGCAAAGCAGGACGTCCGATGAGGCTGATGGATGTCATCGCGCGCGGGATGATCGCGACGGCGTTGACCGGCTGTCTCTGGGTGATCGCGCCGGCGGCCATGGCCGCGACCATCCCGCCGACGGGCAAGGTCGACGCGCGCGTGCGAGTGGTGAACTACAACCCTGAGGACGTGGTCACCCTCCAGGGCTACGTCGGCTACCAGATCCATCTGCAGTTCGCCGAGGGAGAGGAGTTCGTGAACCTCGGATCGGGCGACAACGCGGCTTTCGACGTGGGTGCAGAGCGCAACCACTTCTTCATCAAACCCAAGGAAGCACGCGCCTCCACCAACCTCACGGTACTCACCAACCGGCGGGCCTACCACTTCGACTACACGGTCTCCGCCAACGCGCCCAAGGGTGCCGCGGCCAGGCGGATGGTGTACTCCATCCGCTTTGCCTATCCCGAAGAGGAAGCCCGGGCGCTGGCAGCGGACACCGAGCGCCGCCGCGCCGAATCGCGGATGAATCAGGCGTCGGACCGGCCGCGCAACATCAACTACTGGTTCTGCGGCAGCGACTCGCTCAAGCCCATGAGCGCATACGACGACGGGGTGCAGACCCGGCTGCGCTTCCAGGCGCGCTCGGAGTTCCCCGCGATGTTCGTCCAGAACGACGACGGCTCCGAGTCGCTGCTCAACTTCAACGTCGAGGCTGACGAGGTCGTGATCCATCGCGTCGCGCGTCGCCTCGTCCTTCGCCGCGGCCAGCTGGTCGGGTGTGTCGTCAACCAGTCGTTTGCCGGCGGTGGCGCCCGGACACCCACCAACACCAATGCGCCCGGCGTGCACCGCACCACGGCGGGAGAAGCACCATGACAGGGTTCAACCGCGGCCGGCTCGAACAGGATGACCGCCTGACTGGGACATCGGCCGACGACCCAGCCCGCAGGGCTGAAGCGGACGGGCGCGTGGACCTGGACACCGGCGAGATCCTCCCATCCGGCCAGCAGGCCCGTGCCGAATCGACCAGCCGCGGCCCGGCCCGCGACTCCGGGACGTCAACGGTACAGGGCGAGCGTGCCATCCCCTCCGTCAACCGCGAACGCTCGATCCAGTCCCGCGTGAGCGGCGGCCTGGCGCTGGCCACCATGGTGCTGCTCGGCGCCGGGTTCCTGTTCTGGTACTACAACACCCAGTACGGTAAGACCCGGGATGCCGAGGAGGCCGCGCGCAAGGCGGCCGCAGCCCGCGCCGGCGGTGAGATGAAGGTTCCGCCTCTGGGACGGATCGACCCACCCAAGCCTCCAGAGCCACCAACCGCCGCGGCAGCGGGCGCCCCAGCTGCGCCACCCGCGCCCACCGCCGCAACGCCCGGCGGGCCGCCGCAGAAGACACCCGAACAGCTGGCATTGGAACGGCAGCTTGGTACACCGGTCCTGCGCCGAGGGCAGTCCCTCGCAGGGGGATCCACGCCGTTCGGTGGTGCGGATGCCATGCCCGGCGGGATCGGAAGCGTAGGCGGCCCTCGCCAGCCGGGAATACCCAACGTCGCGCAGCTGATCGGTGCCATGCAGGGCACGCCTGCCGGTGCCACCTCAGGCGCCAGCACTCTGGCCGCGAACCTCACGCCGACGCCCACGCCGGCCGTCATGGCCCAGAAGCTGCCCACCCGTCGCATGCTCCTTCCCAAGGGGGCCTTCATCGATTGCACGCTGGAGACCGCCATTGACTCCACGTATGAGGGCATGACGACCTGCATCGGCGCGAGCGACATCTACGGCGCTGACGGCAAGGTGGTCCTCCTGGAGCGCGGCACCAAATACGTGGGCGAGCAGAAGGGCTCTCCGCGGCAGGGCCAGGGCCGGGTGTTCGTCGCCTGGAACGAGGCCCGGACGCCTACGGGGGTTGTCGTGCAGCTTGCGTCCCCCGGCACCGACGAGCTCGGTCGCAACGGGCTTCCCGGCTACGTCGACAACCACTTCTGGGATCGGTTCGGCGCAGCGCTCCTGATCTCGGTCGTCGACGGGGCGATGCAGGCGATCGCCGCGAACCAGCAAAGCAGCACGAGCGTGGGCAGCGGCGGCGGTGTGAGCTTTGGCGCCCAGGGCAGCCGCGAAGTGATGACCGAGGTCCTACGCAACACCATCGCCATCCCGCCCACCGTCATCAAGAACCAGGGCGAGCGCATCCAGATCCTCGTGGCCCGCGACGTCGATTTCAGGAATGTCTATGCGGTTCGAGCCGATCCCGAATCTCCTTGACCGCGCGGGCGGCGAAGGAGCCGACAGCGGTGGAGCGTCTGCCGGCCCGCGTTCGAACGCCATCGAGAGGGCGCCCTCGTCGCTTTCGCTCTTCCTCGGGCCGCTCGCCCGCCTGCTGGAAGACCCCGAGGTGACTGAGATCTGCATCAACGAGCCGGGCACCGCCTTCGTCGAGCGGCAATCAGGCTGGTCGCGCGAAGACCTTCCGTTCGCCAGCTACGACTGGTGCCTCGCCATCGCCAAGCTGGTGGCGAATTTCACGCGTCAGCGCATCTCCACCAACGAGCCGCTGCTCTCGGCGACGTTGCCGGGTGGCGAGCGGATCCAGATCGTCCTGCCGCCCGCCACGCAGGAGCGCACCGTCTCCATCACGATCCGGCGGCCCTCCAACGCGCTGTGGACGCTCGAAGAGTTGGACGCCAAGGGCATCTTCGGCCCGACGCGCAGCGTGCCGGCCCTGCCGAGCCACCAGGTGCAGGTCGAACACCTGTCGCCCGAAGACCGCGAGTTGACCGGCATGCTCGCGCGCCGGCAGTTCGCCGCCTTCCTGCGGCGCGCGGTCCTGCTGCGCAAGAACATCCTCTTCTCCGGCGCGACCGGCTCGGGCAAAACCACCGTCAGCAAAGCACTCATCCTGGAAGTGCCGGCCGAGGACCGCCTCATCACCATCGAGGACGTCAAGGAGCTGTCGCTGCGCAACCAGCCCAACCACGTGCGCCTCTTCTACTCGCAGGGCGCTCAGGGCCAGGCCGAGGTCACCCCCGGCCAGTTGCTGGCCAGCGCCAAGCGTCAGCGGCCCGACCGGGTGTTCGTCTCGGAGCTGCGCACGGGGGACGAGGTCTACGACTACCTGGTCTCCGTCAACACCGGGCACCCTGGCTCCATCACGAGCGTCCACGCGGACAGCGCCGAAATGGCCTTCGTCGCGTTGGCCCAGCTCATGAAACGCAGCCAGGCCGGCCAGGGCATGAGCACACGCGAAGGCGTCGAGCTCGCGCAGATGAGCGTGGACATCGTCGTCCAGTGCGCGCGCGACCGCAGCAACGCCGGCAGCCCGCGCATCGTCCGAGAGATCTGGTATGACCCTGGCACCAAGCAACGAGGGCTTTCCTAGCCCATTCAAGATCTCGGTCGCGCTGCTGGTGGCCGCGGTGATGGGCGTCTACGTGGCGGGCTATGCCTTCCTCATGCGGATGAAGCTGCCGCCGCAGGAAGCGTCGCTTCTCACCATCCACGACTACTGGCAGGCCTACGGCGACCGCCCCGATGTGCGTCAGGCGCTGCTGATCTGCCTCGGGGGTGCGCAGGGCGTCTGCCTGGGTCTGGTGGGCGTCGCCATGCTCCCGCGCCGCCGGCCGCTTCACGGCGAGGCGCGCTTCGCCTCGCGCCGCGAGATCGAGAAGGCAGGCCTCCTCAAAGAGCACGGGATCATTCTCGGGCGGCTGGGCAACCGCTATCTCGTCCTGCCCGGTCAGCAAGGCGTCGAGCTGGAGGCCCCGCCACGCAGCGGCAAAGGGGTCGGCGTCGTAGTGCCCAACCTACTGAACTGGCCCGGCTCGACCATCGCCAGCGACATCAAGGGCGAGAACTTCATGCGCACGGCGGGCTTCCGGGCATCGCACGGCCAGGATGTGCATCTCTTCGATCCCCTCTCCGAGAAGGAGTGCTCGGCGCGCTGGAACCCACTGGGCTACGTGTCCGAGGAGCCGTACCGGTGCATCGACGACCTCCAGCGCATCGCGACGATGCTGTTCCCGGACCCACTCGCAGGCGATCCGTTTTGGACCTCGTCCGCCCGGTCACTCTTCCTGGGCATCGCGCTGTACCTGTTCGAGGTGCCTGATGCCACCCGGACGCTCGGAGAGGTGCTTCGCCAAGGCATGGCGAGCGACGCCGAAGGTTTCCAGAAGCACTGGAAGCGGGTCATCGACGCCTGCGAGCGCGCGGGCTACCCACTGTCCCAGGAAGCCGTGCAGAGCCTGTACGACGTGATCGACCTGGCGCCCACCACCGCCTCAAGCATCCGCAAGACCTTCACGAGCCGGCTGGACCTGTGGCTCAACCCCATGATCGACGCAGCGACTTCGGCCAACGACTTCGACCTGCGGGACCTGAGGAAGCGGCCCATCTCCATCTACGTGCAGATCAACCCGGACAACATCGCACGGCTGCAACCCCTCCTGAACCTCTTCTTCCAGCAGGCCATCGGCCTGCAGACCCGGGAGCTGCCGGAGACCAACCCGGCGCTCAAGCACCAGCTGCTGCTCATGCTCGACGAGTTCCCGGCCCTCGGCCGCATTCCCGTCATCGCGGAGTCCACGGCCTTCCTGCCGGGCTACAACGTGCGCACGGTGGTGATCGTCCAGTCAAACTCCCAGCTGGTCGAGAAATACGGCGGCGAGGGTGCCAAGTCGATCCGCAAGATGCTGGCCGCCCGGATCGTGTTTCCGCCGAAGGAGTACGACGACGCCGAGGCCATCTCGCGCGAGCTGGGCACCTACACCGTGCGGCAGAAGAGCATCAGCCGGCCCATGTTCGGCGGCACGCACAAAGGCGGCTCCGTCAGCATCAGCGACCAGCCGCGCCGGCTTCTGCTGCCGCAGGAGGTCAAGGAGCTCGGCCCCACCCGAATGATCCTGTTCTACGAAGGCCTGCGCCCTGTCCTGGCGCATCGCATCCGCTACTTCGACGACAAATCCTTCGCCAAGCGCGAACTGCCGCCGCCCGCGGTTCCGAAGCTCGACGTCCTCGCGGCAAACCGTGCGGGACCAATGACGACCGGGCCGGTCCCCTCGCGCCCCGCCTCTCCCCCACCCCGCCCCACCCACGCAGGCGGCACGCCTGCCACTGCTGCCGCTCCTCGCCCGGCGTGCCCGAGCGGAGGTTCGACCATCACCAAGGAGGCTTCTGCCATGTCCGCAGCCGTACTCAACAATGAACTAAAGCTCAGCGACTTCTCCTTCGACTTCGACGATGTCGAAATCCCGACCGAGCCACTGACCGACGACGAGATCAAGCAGCGCGCGGACGCCTTCGTCTCGCGCCTGCTCGATTGACGCACCGGACCCGACACATCAAGGAGACGCCATGGCCACCGCCAACGCTTCTGCTTCTTCCTCTGCCGCAACCGGCAACCAGCAGGCCACCAGCGCGAGCAACTTCGCCGGCACCGTCCAGGGCAATGCTGCCGCGCCCAATCGCCATCACCCACCTGTTCCGGATGCCATCGAGCGCCGGTACCTGCGCATCGATGACAGTTACCTGTTTCCGGACCGGACGCTCGCCTTCATCGACGACGGCAGCCGGATTCGGGTGCGGACAGAGAACCGCGAGGTGATGCACAGCGTCATCGCCATCGCCCAGCAGCGCGGGTGGCGGACGATCGCAGTGCGTGGGACCGAAGCGTTTCGCCAGGGGATGTGGCGCGAGGCCGCGCTCCAGGGGATCGACGTCAGGGGCTATGAACCCTCGGAGGCGGAGCACCACCAGGTGGCCAGTTCCCAGAACCACCGCCGCCCTGGCGATGCATACACGCAAACCGATCCGGATGGCAGGCGTGGCGATCCCTCGCGCGCAGGGCACACCAGCGGACAAGCTGCACCCGGCACCCAACGAAATGGCGATTCGGCGCGCAGCGCAACGGACGATGCCCTACGGCCGGCCCGCAATGGCGCGCGCACGCCCATCGTGGGCGTGTTGGTGGCCGCGGCGGCGGCTCCCTACCGCTTTGACCCGCAGGAGCGGCTGTCCTTCTACGTCATGGTCCGCACCGAGGTCGGCGACCGCACGGTTTGGGGCACCGACCTGGAGCGCGCCTTGGCCGAGTCGGCATCCCAGCCGCGCGTCGGCGCATCCGTCGTCCTGACCCATCAGGGCACCACGGCGGTGGACGTCCGGGTGCCGCAGCGCGACGAGGCAGGCGACCTGGTCGGTGAAAAGAAGATCGTGGCGCAGCGCGCACGCTGGGGCATCGAGACGGTCGAGCACATGCGCACGCTGCAGCAGGCGGCCGGAATGATCCGCGACGGCGAGCCGGTGGCCCAAGAGCACCTGGCGGCCCAGCCCAACCTGGCAGCGGCCGCCGCGGGCGTCCGCCTTGCCGAGCAGTACGCCGAGCGCACCACGACCGATGGCGCATCCCGGCAGCGCCTCGTGCAGGCGATCCGGGAGCGGCTGGCTGAGGCCGTGGCACAGGGCCGCGACATCCACCTCCCGGTGGACCGTGTCCCGTCCCAGGTTCACCATGTCCGACAACGCAGCGCGCGCACGCGCGAGGAACCCATCCATGAACGCCATTGATCGCCAGTCCCCCTGTGCCCACAGGCGGCAGCGCACTGTGCACCGCCTCGCGCTCGTCAGTGGAGTCTGGCTCGCTGTTGTTCTGCATCCAGCTCCAGTTGGAGCGCAGCCCGCTGGTCGAGCGTCGCAGGCTGAAACCTCGGCTGCCCAGCTTCCGACATCCAGTGCGGCAGAGATCTCGGCCGCATTCACGCCCGGTGAGGCCCTGCCGCTCGTGCTCGACACCATCCGCGGTGCCCGCGACACGCTCTTCGTGGCCGCTTACTCGTTCACCAGCAAGCCAGTGGCCACGGCGCTGCGCGATGCCCAGCGACGCGGCGTCAAGGTGTTCGTCGTGATCGATGCCGCAGAAGCCACCAAGGGCTACTCGGCCGCCCAGTTCCTGGCCAACGAACAGGTCCCGGTGCGCACCAACGCGCGCTACGCCCTGCAGCACAACAAGTTCATCGTCGCCGACGGCACCACAGTCCAGACGGGCAGCTTCAACTACACCTCGTCCGCCGCCAGCCGCAATGCCGAGAACGTGCTCGTCGTGCGCAATGACCCAACACTCGGCGCGCAGTACGCCCGAGAGTGGCGCCGCCTCTGGGATGAGGGGGTGGTCATGCCACCCGCGTACTGAACATGGCCAGCAGGCATCACACGGAGGTGACCGTCGCTCCTGTGACCAGACGGTCGGCGCATGCGCTCGAAAGTCCCTGGGCCATCAGCGCCGGCTCGCTCGAGTCACTCAAGTGGGTCGGCCTCGTGCTCATGGCCGCCGATCACGTCAACAAGTACGTCCTGGGCGAAGCCAGCGCGTCCCTGTACGCCATGGGCCGGTTGGTGATGCCGATCTTCGGTTTCGTGCTCATGTACAACCTGTGCCGGCCCGGCGCGCTCGCTCAAGGGGTGCACCTGCGCGTCATGAAGCGCCTCGCCGTGTTCGGGGCCCTGGCGACACCCGCCTTCGTGGTCCTGGTGGGCTGGTGGCCCCTGAACATCCTCTTCACCTTGCTGGCCGCGACGTCGATCGTCTTCCTCTGGGAACGCGGGGGCGTGCCACGGCGCCTCCTGGCGATGGCGGTCTTTCTGGTCGGCGGCGCCATCGTCGAGTTCTGGTGGCCCGCCCTGCTCTGCTGCCTCGGCGCCTGGGACTTCGTCAGGCGGCCCAGCGCCGCGCGGCTTGCACTCTGGGTCGGCGCGACCGCATCCCTGGCCCTGATCAACGGCAACTTCGCCGCGCTCGTGGCGATCCCGCTCATCTGGGGCGCCAGGCAGGTGGACATCCCGATGCCCAGGTCTCGTTGGGCCTTCTACGCGTTCTACCCGGCCCACCTGACGGCACTGGCCGTGTACGTGGCGCTGCACTGAGCCCCGCAGCGCGCGGCGAGCGCGACTCCTCGGACGAGTCGCCGAGATGCGCCAGTTTGCTGTAGCAGGCTGCTATAAATCGCGCTCGCATGGACGCCCACCATCTTCGTATCCGCATCGAGCGCGACATCGCCGACAAGGCCATGGCGATGGCTCGGGACCGCGGCCTGGAACTGGCCGACGTGATGCGCATGTGGCTCACCAAGGCGGTGCTCACGGGCGACTTCGCGATCGATCTCGATCAACCCGCGCCGGCGCCAGCCGGCGAGACGCGCGCGTTCTTCGCCTACGACGAGAGCCCGTGGGCCCCTTTGAAGGAAGCCCTGGACGGCGAATTGGCGCTCGCGCTCGTGAACCAGTTCGTCGCCAACCAGACCATCGAGATCGAGCGGCTGATGGACGTCAATCCGCTCGACACCGCACGAATTCGCGAGCTCAGACGGCAGCGGGACGAAGCCCGCCAGGTGCTGTCCACCTTCAACCCGGAAGATCCGGACGCCACCCGGACGGTCATCGAGCGCTTCGCCGCAAAACGACCGCCGCGCCAGGACTGGACACGCCGCGCCATCGACGATGAGGAGGCGTCCTGATGGCGCGCTCCCCTTTGTCGGCACGATCTGCTGAGCCGCGCCAACCCTCGGACCGGGAGCTGCGTCGCCTCTACGAGCGCTGCGTGAGCCCAGACCTGGCCGTGGGCGCACAGCCGGCCGTCCAGCCTGCCGCGATGATCATCACCGGGCAGCCGGGTGCTGGCCTCACCTTCGCCACAGTGCAGCTGCGGCAGCAGTTGCTGGAGACGGTGGCGTCGGCCGCTCACGTGTCGATGAACCGCCTACGCGCCTACCACCCGCTCTGGGCGCGTGGCGGGGACATTGCGCTTCAGGCCTCGGAACGGATTTCCGGGGATTGCGCTGCCTGGTTCGATCGCCTCGTCAAGGACACGCAAAAGCAGCGCCACAACCTGATCGCGGAGGTGGAGACGACGCAGATTGAAGCCGTCCCCGCCTTGGCTGGCGACCTGCGACGCAGCGGATACATGGTCCAGGTGGTCTTCGTGGCCACGTCACGCGAAGACAGTCATGTTGCCATGATGGCGCGCTATGAGATGCGGCGGCGTCATGGCCTGGCCGTCGATCCGCCATCGATCAAGGACCACGACTTCGCCGTCGGCAACGTGGTGGATGTGCTCGGGCGCATGGAGTTCGATCGATCGGTCGATGGGCTTCGCGTCATCGCCAGCAACGGCGACCACATCTACGAGGGCCGGTTGGATGGCGACAAATGGGATCGGCCACCCCGTGCGTCCGCCACGCTGAGCGCGCTGCTCGACAAGACGCCCACCACCAAGGAGATGGTTCGGACAGCCATGCGCTGGGAGACGCTCTTCCAGCGACTGGGCACCGACCCGACCGTACCGCGCGAGGTAGCAAGCCAGGTCCTCCAGTGGCGCAACGAGGCCATCGGCCGATGCGAACAGGAGCCGTCCACTGCCCTGGCGTTGCAGTGGGCCCGCGAAGCCGGCGCGTTCCGGGTGATGAACCGCTTCGAGTTCCTGAAGGAGTTTCCGCACCACGAACGCGCAGTTCAGGCACTGGGCATCGCGGCGACTGAAGCTGAGCGGTTCCCGAAGGAGCAAGCGGATCGCCTGATGGTGCACGCGCGCGAAAACATCGCGCAGCGCATCGAGCGCGGCGACATGGCCCGTATCGCGGCACGCCAGAAATCGCAGGACGCCAAGGCCCAGGCGCACTATCCCGAACCACCGAACCCGGATCGATCGCGAAATCCGCGCACCCCTGACGGCCCCTCGCGCTAGCGGTCGACGAGAAGTCCCCCGCCGGCAGCGGTGCGTCGGCGACGGCCCGCTGGTCAAGTCTTTCCACTCCTCCCGGCGAATCGACGCCATGTGGAAGATCCTTTGCGGGGGTCATTCGTGACGCGTCCTGCGGTAGCGTCGCTCGATCTCCCTGCGATGGCTCAGCCTTTCCTCCATGCGATGGCTCAGCCTTGCGTCACGGTGACCTGGCCGATGCCGCGGTACACCAGTTCACCAGTGGACGAGGTGACGGTCCAGCGGCCATCGGCACCAACTACAGGTGCCACCGAGTAGTTGTCTGCAGACAGAGGCAGCGTCGCGGCTTCCGATGCCGTGTCGCTGTACCAGACGGGGTGACGAAGCACCGTGGGAGAAGAATCGAAGAAATCCATGAGGGGCGCGATTGTGCCGTGCGGTTTTCGCGCGCGAAGGCCAGACACAGCTGCGGCATGAATTGAGCTACCGCGGCGCTCGAATGCGAGCCACGAACACAGCAGCCACATGCTGCCCCGTTCACGGCACCCACCCAAATACTGTACAGGTATACAGTATTCGTTTAACCTCAATCCTTGCAGTTGCCATATCTCGGGTGCCTCCATCGACACACCTCCGATGCCAGGCGACCCGACCTTTTTGGAGCAATGCCAAGGAACTCAACGTCGTGTCTCGCGGCGCGCCCGCCGAAGCCTTGAATGCAGGTGCGGCCGCGGCGCTCGCCGTATTTAGCAGAGCCGACGTGGATCCGTGGAGTGCGATCGAGGCCATGGGAAAGGTCATCCAGAGCGATGAACTCGGCTTTTCTGAGGGCGGCGACCACATCGAATTGGAGGGCGTCATCGAAACTTAACCGTAACGGATCAAGCCCACGCGTGAAGACCAGGCGACGGCGCGCGTGTACTGGGACGCGGTCGACGCCGCTGGAGAAGCCGTCCACTCGCTCATTCCCGAATCGCAGCGGCACGACATCGGCTTGGGAGTCGCCGCGCCCAGCCATTTCACGCAGCAACTGCGCAGTGCCACGGGCGACTGGCTCACGGACGCGGCGGATGAGGCGGACGCAATCCTCGAGGTCATTCGGTCCGGCGGCCTGAGCACGCCGCTCAAGCGCCCACTGTCAGGCGTGCAGGTCGAAGTGAACCTCGATCGGGCGCCTGGGCCCCTGGGCACATTCTCAATGTTGAAGCCAGCTGATCTCCTGTCGGCGCCGGTGGTGGACATCGCTCGGCGATGGAAATGATCGCTACCAGAACGCCCGAGCGTCGACGAGGTGTAGGCGGTCTATCACGGCGACCACCGCGCCGCATGGGCCTTCACCCGCTACCAGCTGGATGCGTTTCCGGACTTGACGCGGCAAGCGGCTGAGGCACTCCAGCTCGGCTGATGCGCCATCGCGCAGGCATTGCGTCAGACGCGCGGCACCCCGACAAACGATGAAGAGCGCGGACCTGGGGGTTCACCAGCGCAGCGAGCAGATCGCCACCCATCAACGATTGGGAGAGTCGGGCGAACGGGACCGTGTCGGGGTGGGTGCGTTCTGATCGCGTTCCCACCGTCTTGCCAACTGCTCGGCATCAGTCTGGACCGGCGCCATCTCGGCCACGAACCGCTCCACCTGCGCAGCCAACTCCTGTCGACCCTGCCGACGTAGGGCGTCAGCGGTCGCCCCCCAGTCGGCAGTGACGCCATCGCGCGTGTTCTGCATCGTCGACTGGCCTTCGTCCAATGAAACGCCGCCGCCTTCCCACCGCTCGAGAGCATCCAGCACTTTCCTTCGCATGAAGCGAGAGGGACTGGGCGCCGCACGACGATCGCGCTCTTGCGCATCGAGTTGGTTGAAGGCGCGCATGGCGCGCACGCGGTGATGGATCGGATCGCGCAAAGGCTGACGCATCTGGCCACGGATTTGCCGCGGCGTCGCGTTGGCGGCAACGCCCTGCTCCCGCATCAGCTCGGCAAATTGCTCACGCCAGCGCCGCAGTGTGTCCTTGCGGATGTACAGGCGCTTGCGCGGCTCGTACTCGTGCTCGCACTTCACGACCAGATGCACGTGAGGGTGCGCCTGGTCGGTGTGCAGCACCATCGAGTAGCGGTGCTGCAGCGCGAAGTTTTCCCGGGCGAACACCTTGGCGGCCGCCAGCACCTTCTCCGGCGGCGTGCCTGCCGGCATCGACAGCACGATGTTGTGAACGAGCTTGGCCCGGGTGTCCTTCTCGCCCTCGGCGGGCTTGGGTCGATGGGCGCCGCGGCACTCGTCCAGCGCCCACTCCTCGACGAGCTCATCGGCGGCGCCTTTGCCCTGAATTTCGACGCCCTCGTCGGTCTCGATCGACAGCTTGCCGTGCCGGCCCACGTATTTCAGGTGCGCACGCACGGTGCCCGAGTCGCGCCCGCCGCCGGACACCTTGACCATGACCTCCGGCGTGCGGCCCACGGTACGCTGGACCTGCTCGATCTGGGCCTGGCCGAGCCGCAGTGTTCCACCCGGCCCGCGGCGGCCGTGGCTGACGATGTCCAGCGCCAGGTCGCGCGTCACGCCGGCCGTCCGGGCCACCTTCAGCATCTGCTTAGGCATGTGCACCCTCCCAACTCTGGAGGTTGCGCTTCACGACGGCCGAAGAAGCCTCGCGCGCCGATGCGACTTCATGGCCCACGTGCTCGAGCAGATCCCGAAGCGTCGAGAGGTCGTCGGCATCCGGAGAGTTCGGCACCGCGAACTTTCTGAGTTCGCGCCCCAGCGCCGCCATGTGCGCGGTCGACGCCTTAAGCGCGTCCAGCTCATGCGATGGCAGCACATCCGTGGCGTTGACGTGGTTGTGGATCAGCAGCGTGAGGTAGGTGGCGGGCTTGATGCCGCGAGCCTCCGCAAGGTCTTCGGCCCGCCCGCGGTCACCTTGCCGCAGGCGCACGGTCAGCCGGTCCTCGCCACGCGCCCCGCCACCGGCAACGCGTTCACTCGCAACGCGGGGACTGTCGACCTTCGCCGACGCGTTGCCACGTAGAACTTCGCCCACGAGCTTGGCCACGAGGCCCGACTCCGTGAGGCCGTGCCGCGCCGCCAATGCAGCAAACCGGGCCTTCATTTCAGAGGGCAGACGCGTCGAAATCAATGCGGATTGAGAGGCGGGGGCCATCAGCAACACAGGTCTGTAAACACCATGTGACGGCAGTCTATCCTGCCCTCAAAGCCGCACAAGGACTCTGCGTTCGGCACCGCGAACACTTTCGCCTCTCGCCAGTCCAGCGGCCCTTTCCGCCTTCCTCACCATCGAGCCCGACCGCTTTTCCATCGAACCACGTCCATCGGCCCGCACCGAGTTCGCGGTGCCGAACACATCGCAGCCGACTACACCTTCCACCGCTCTCCCCTCGCTCAATGGCAACCCCTCCGATCTTCCGGCCTCGATCCACATCACCGCTTCTGCACGCCCCGCTTAGATGCCGGATCAGGAGCCAGGGCGACGCGAGGCAGCTCCCGCGCGCTGCCGATCCCGTCGAGCTTGGGCTGCAGTCGTTTGTGGAAGTCACCGTGAGCGGGCGCCGATTTGGATGCTGGCACGGATGCAGCGGGCGCGTCGGCATCGAGAGGGCGAACGAGGACCACGACCACGACCACGAGCACCGAAGCCGTTGCGTCGACGGCAGCGATTTGGGCAACGCGTTTGGACATGACATACTTCCTTTCATAAGAGCAATGGCAACTTGAGCCGGGAAGCCACACCACCCCATCGCAGGGGCGTGGCTTCCCGACCGCTCAGGACTCGTCGGCTTCTTCGGCAGCCGTGGTGGCGGCGGCAGGCAGGGGCCGCAGCGGCGCAGGCAGCCAGCGCGAACCCTCCAGCTTTGCGGCGCAGTGGCGAACGGCCTGGTCCTTCTTCATTCCGGACACTGCGCCACTTTCGTCGGCGCCCGTCGCCTCCTTCACGGCCTCCAGTGCCTTTGCCTTGCTCACCGAGCCCAGGTAGCTGGCGCTCGTCGGCACCCACCAGTCGGCCATGTCCACGCCCAGCGCCTCCGCGATGGCATCGCTCTGGTCGCGGCGGCGTTCACGCCCGACCACCGCATCGAGGCTGCGGGCCGTGCAGAAGGCCAGCAGATCGAGCAGGGTGTCCCGCTCCTGCGCCAGCAACCATCCGAACAGCGCTTCGGGGTTCCCCGGCAAGCGGTCGCCCCACTCCGTCGTCGCCCGGTCCAGCACCGCACCGGCGGGCGAGTTCTCGAAGTCGGTGGCCTGCTGGGCCAGCGAATAGTCGCTGGTCATGGTCAGGTGCACCTTCACCACATCGTTGCCGCGCCCGTAGTGGCTAAAGACTGTCTCGGCCAGCCGGTGGACCAGCGTCGCCAGTGCCACGTGCGGGTTCTGGACCATCGCGGCCTGCAGCGCACCAGTGCGGTGGGCCGTCAGATCCCGCATGAGCTTCTCGCTGATGTCCGGCCGCTTCTTCGGCGCATCGTCCTGACGCGGCGTCATGCCCGCGCCATCGGTGTCACCGCCCTCGGCGGGTGCCTTGCGGTCTTCGGGCCGGATCAGGCCACGGTCCACCGTGAGCTTGCCGCCGTGGTCGATGCGCAGCAGCGCACCGCTGCGGGCCATTTGCTCGGCACTCCACTGCTGCAATGCTTCGTAGGCGGCGTCGATGCGCTCGTCCACGGCCTCCAGCAGACCACTCAGTCGCTGCTCCTCGGCCTCGTAGGCTTCCGACTCCCGGTCCTCGTTCTCGTTGCGCCCATAGGCCGCGTCCAGTTCATCGCGCTCCGCCTCCAAGGCGGCGAGGGATTGGGCTTCCTCGGGGGTCGGTTCGCGCTCGCCCTGCTGCTCGCGTCCGTATCTGCGCAAGGCCAGGTGGTCGCCCTCGATGAGGCAATCCACCCACCCCCAGCCCTCGGCGCGCACTTTCTCGGCCGACGCCCGCAGCTTCTCCATGGCGAGGACTTGAAGCATCACCGAGTCGTCCAGGAACACCCCTGCATCGCTGTCCTCGGCAAACAGGTCGCGCCGCACGGCACCGCCTCGCGCCTCATAGGCGTCGATGCCCACGAAGCGGGCCAGCCGGCTGTCCCCCCGGCAGGCTTCTTCCGTCAGCGCGCGCCGGATCGACCATGCGTCACGGTCGTAGGTGGGCAGCCCATCCCAGACGGCTTCCTGCGCGGCAGGGTCTTCGGTCAGCGCGAGCGCCTGCAGTTGATCGGGATCGATCTCGTCGGCCCGGTACATCGCGAGGAACCGGGGCGCAAGGCGTGAGAGCTTGAGCCGCTTCTCCACCGTGAGGACCGTTACCCCGAAACGTCCGGCCACCTGCGCCATGGTGAAGCCTTGCTCCACCAGCCCACGGAAGGCCTCCATCTCGTCGGCCGGGTGCATGGCTTCGCGGCCCGAGTTCTCGGCCAGCGACACCTCGGCGGCGCGCTCGCTCTCGTAGAGCTTGCACTCGACCGGATGATCGGCGGCCCACTTGCCTTGCGCCACAAGGCGCTGCATGGCCCGTAGGCGACGCCCACCGGCCACCACCGCATAGCTGTTTTCGGCGTGGGCGACGACTGCCAGCCGCTGCAACTGACCTTGAGATTCGAGCAGCGCCGCCAGTTCCTCGATGCCCTCGGCATGGAAGACCCGACGCACGTTGGCTTCGCTGAGCACCAGATTCTCCAACGGCACCAGCAGATCACGCGGGGCGGACACGGCCGGTGTCGGTGTCCCGGTCGCGACGGGAGCGGCCTTGCTCTCCTTCACAGCCTTCGGCGCCTTCTTGGACTTGGGCGCCTTGGGCACGATCGCGGAGGTTGGGGCCTTGCTGGAGGCGCCATTGACGACGCGCGAGGTCTTGCGGGACACAGACGAGGGGGTGGCGATTGCGGTCATTTCCGTTCCTTTCGGTGGTTGGATTGAATGGACGAAGCACGTGCCGGATTCCTAGATTCAGAGCCCTCAACTGAGGGTTCCGGATCGCATCGGTCCAGCATCCGGAGCTGGCCGCCGTCTTCCTGAGTTCTTCGCCCGGTGGCGGCAGG
>NZ_CABFMN010000088.1 GCF_901875635.1 Xylophilus ampelinus
CACATCCGTGGTGCCGCACGCCAGTCAGCGCGAGCCAGCGCCGGAGAACGCATACCGGCGCCGCCGGCCGGGTTCAGACCCACAGCGCTCGTGCCGACCAGCCCACCAGCCCACCAGCCCACCAGCCCACCAGCCCACCAGCCCACCAGCCCACCAGCCCACCAGCCGACCAGCCGAAGCCCAGACGATCCGACCGACAGCCCTAAAAAGTTCAAAGTGCAATCGCCCGCCAGCCCAAGCCATCCGGGCATCACAGCCAAACTCGTCACAAACGTGACGATCTTCAGCCAAAGAACCAGTAGCTCACCGCGATCGCCGCCACCACCCCCACCACGTCGGCGAACAGCGCACACTCCACCGCGTGCCGCGCCCGCTGGATGCCCACGGCACCGAAGTACACGGCCAGCACGTAGAAGGTGGTCTCGGTGCTGCCCTGGATCACCGCCGCCGTGAGGGCGGGGAAGCTGTCCACCCCGTGGCTCTTCATCGTCTCGATCAGCATCGCGCGCGCCGCGCTGCCCGAGAAGGGTTTGACCAGTCCCGTCGGCAACGCATCGACGAAGCGCGTGTCCCAGCCGGTCAGCCCGACCAGCCAGCGGATGCCGTCCAGCGCGGCATCCAGCGCACCCGACGCCCGCAGCACGCCGATGGCGCACAGCATCGCCACCAGGTAGGGCAACAGGTTCTTCGCCACCTCGAAGCCTTCCTTCGCGCCTTCGACGAAGGCCTCGTACACCGGCACCCGCCGCACCGCACCCGCGACGAGGAACACGATCACGATGCCGAACAGCACCAGGTTGCCGAGCAGCGACGACAGCGCCGCCAGGGCCGCCGCCGACAGCGTGCCCAGGAGCAGCATGAAGCCGCCCAGCGCCGCCGCCATCGGCACCAGCCAGGCCAGCACCACCGGGTCCCAGATCTTGAGCCGCTGCACCACTGCCACCGTGAGAAGCGCCACCAGCGCCGACACCGCGGTCGCGATGAGGATGGGCAGGAACACCAGCGTCGGGTCGGCCGCGCCCTGCTGCGCGCGGTACATGAAGATGCTCACCGGCAGCAGCGTCAGCGAGCCGGTGTTGAGCACCAGGAACAGGATCTGCGCGTTCGTCGCCTCCTCGGGCCGCGGGTTCAGCGTCTGCAGCTCGCGCATCGCCTTCAGCCCGATCGGCGTGGCGGCGTTGTCCAGCCCCAGCGCATTGGCCGCGAAGTTCATCGTGATCAGGCCCAGCGCCGGGTGCCCGCGCGGCACCTCGGGCATCAGCCGCGCGAACAGCGGCCCCAGCCATCGCGCCAGCGCCGCCACCAGCCCGGCGCGCTCGGCGATGCGCAGAAAACCCAGCCACAGCGTGAGCGTGCCGAAGAGCAGCACCATCACCTCGACCGACAGTTTGGCCATGGCGAACAGCGCTTCGACCATGGCGGCGAAGGCCGACGCGTCGCCACCCACCAGCCAGCGGCCGAATCCGGCGACGGCGGCGACGAGGAAGAAGGCGAGCCAGAGGCCGTTGAGCATGGGAAGGGGCGAAGCAGCGGGCGGCCGATCATAGAAGCGCGGGCATGCCCGCCGCACGGCGACGCGGGCGGCGCATTCCCACTACATTTCGGAGCGCATGCCGTTCCTCACCGACCATTTCTCGCGCGCCTGGCGCCTGCTCGTGCTGCTCGCCGCCGTGCTGTTCGCCGGCTGCGCCTCGCTGCCGCCCCCGCAGCCGCGCCACGAAAGCCGCGCGGTGGCCGACGTCGGCCAGACCACGCTGGGCAAGCTCGCGCGCGCCGGCGCACCGCAGACGCCGGTCGGGCGCGATGGGCCGCTCTCGGCCTTTCGGCTGCTGCCCGACGCCGCCTTCGCCTTCGACGCCCGCATCTCGCTCGCGCGCAACGCCGAGAACACGCTCGACGTGCAGTACTACCACATCGCCAACGACGACGTGGGCCTGCTGCTGCTGCGCGAGCTGCGCGACGCGGCCGAGCGCGGCGTGCGCGTTCGGCTGCTGGTGGACGACCTCTACACCGCGGGCGAGGACGAACTCTTTTCTGCGCTCGACGCCTTCCCCAACGTGCAGGTGCGGCTGTTCAATCCGCTGCCTTCGCGCGCGGGCTCGCTGGTGACGCGGCTGATCTTCTCGGCCCACGAGTTCCGGCGCATCAACCACCGCATGCACAACAAGATGCTGCTGGCGGACAACAGCTTCGCGGTGACCGGCGGGCGCAACATCGCCAACGAGTACTTCATGCGCAGCACCTCGGCCAACTTCATCGACATGGACGTGGTGAGCAACGGCCCGGTGGTCAAGGAGATGTCGGCCGCCTTCGACCGCTACTGGAACAGCGAGGCCAGCTGGCCGATCCGCCAAGTGGTGCCACCGCGCCTGTCGCCGCCCGAGGCGCAGGCCCGCTTCGACGAACTGGCGCGCCAGGCCCGGCCCGACGTGCCGATCCAGCCGACCGATTCGCTGGGCCAGCCGCCGGTTGGGCAGGAGTTGGTGATGGGGCAGATGAAGCGCTACTGGGCGCCGGCCCGCTTCTATGCCGACGACCCCGAGAAGATCGGCCGCAACGCCGAGGCTGCCTTCGCCGACAGCGTGTCGCAGTACGCGCTGTGGGCCATCGCCGGCGCGCGGCACAACGTGCGCATCATCTCGCCCTACTTCATCCCGGGACCGATGGGCATGGAGATGATCCGGCAGAGCCGCTCGCAGGGCGTGGAGACTTTGGTGGTGACCAATTCGCTCGGCGCGACCGACGAGCCGCTGGCCTATGCCGGCTACGAGCGCTACCGGGTCGACATGCTGCGCGCGGGCGTCATCCTGTACGAGATCGCGCCCGAGTTCACCGCCCGCTCGGGACGCTTCGGCAACTTCGGCAAGTCGATCAGCCGGCTGCACGCGAAATTCGCGCTCATCGACGAGCAGCGCATCTTCGTCGGATCGATGAACCTGGACCACCGGTCGGCGGCCGTGAACACCGAGTCCGGCATGCTGATCGACAGCCCGGCGATGGTGGGCGACTACTACAGCGTGGTGTCCAAGCGGCGCGACCAGCTCGGCTACCGGTTGCGCCTGTCGTCCGACGGCCGGCGCGCCCAGTGGCTGGAGCTGGACGAGCAGGGCGGCGACATCGTCCACGAGGACATTCCGGGCGAGTTCCTCTGGCTGCGCTTCAAGAACTGGCTGTTGCTGCCGATCGTGGGCGAGGACCTGCTGTAGGGCCGCGCTTCAAGCCAGATCGGCCTTCAACGCCCGCCAGGCGGGCGCAGTAAGCTATCAAAACGATAGCGAATGTCTCGATGTGGACGACGTGGTTTGACTTGTGACTGCATCGTCTACTCGCAGTCGATGCGTCCAATCTGCGACGCGCGCGCCTAGAATGGCCGCATGTCCGCCATTGCCCCGCCTGCCAAACCGTCCTTCAAGGCCCAGATGCTGCAGGCGCGCGAGGACGCGATCGTGCAGACCGTCAACCGCCTGCTCGCCGAAAAGGGCTTCGATGCCATGACGGTGGACGAGGTGGCGGCTTCGGTCGGCATCGCCAAGGCGAGCCTCTACAAGCATTTCCCGAGCAAGGAAGACCTCGCCGCCGCGGCGATGGTGCGCATCATGCAGCGCACGCAGGACATGCTGGCCGCGCTGCCGGCGGATGCCAAACCGATCGACCAGCTGCGCGCCGTGGTGCGCTGGGCTCTGCAGGTGCAGCTGGCGGGCGAGATGCCATCGCTGCCGAGCCAGAACTCCAGCCTGCGCGCGGCGCTGGTGGCCAATCGCGGGTACCTCGACCGGCTAATCGCCGTCAGCGACCGGCTGGGCGGCTGGATCCAGGCGGCGCAGGCCGACGGCTCCATCAACCGGGCGCTGCCGCCGATCGCGGTGCTCTACACGTTGTACGCGCGCGCCTGCGATCCGGTCCTGGAATTCCTCAAGGCGGGCGGGCAGCACACTGACGAGGAGATCGTCGAGCTGGTGCTGAGCACCTGCTTCGACGGCCTGGCCGCGCGCTAGGCGCGCTCTTCAGGCCGCGACCTCGATCAGCAGGCCGGGCCGGAAGCCCTCCTGCTCGCCCTTGCTGGCATAGCCCAGGGGATTCGCCACGACGCGGCAGCCGTCCTTCACATAGTCGAAGGCGCAGTGCAGGTGCCCGTGCAGCCACACCTCTGCCATGGGCAGCAGCGCGTCGAGTGCATTGCAGAAGCCCGCCGTGCCCGGCGTGAGGCCGTAGCGGGGATCGGCGCTGGCGAGCGTCGGCGCAAAGTGAGTGATCGCCACCGTGGGGCCCTCGAAAGGGCAGTCCAGTGTTTCGCGAAGCCACGCCTGACAGACGAGCGACTGGTCGCGCAGTTCCTGGGCCATGAAGGGCTGGCCCTGGCGCCAGGTGGCGGCCTGCTCGAGGTAGTGGTTCGCCGCGCGCATCGCCTTGCCGCGTTTGCGGTCCCGCTCGGCGGGCGCATCCCGGGGCTCGATCAGCGCCTCGAAGTCGGCCCACAGCGTGGTGCCCACGAAGCGGATGCCGTCGATCACCCGCACCTCGCGTTCCAGCCAGCCGATGTCCAGGGCCTCGCACTGCGCCTGGAGGCGCGCATGCACGGCATCGAAGTCGTCGTTGTCGTACTCGTGGTTGCCCGGGACGTAGAGCACGGGCGTCGGCCAGCCGTGGCGTGGCGAGAAGCGGGTCAGCCCGAAATCGGCGTTCTCCAGGCGGGAGCCGTCCTGGTACGAACCGATGTCGCCAGCCAGCACCAGCAGGTCGGCGCCCGGCGCGCACGTGGGCACGAAATGCGGGTGGGTTTCGAGGTGCAGGTCCGACAGCAACTGGATCTTCATGGCCCGCCGAGTGTAGGAAGCCCCGAAAAGGGGCGCTCCGCTGCCAACCTTCGCACGGCCCATGTCTGCATATCCCGCACCGTATGCACGTCATGCATCAAGAGGGGCTGTAAAAACTAGGGGAAACCCTTATTCTTCTTTCATCGTTACAACAGCGTGGCCTCGGTGCCGCGCACCATCATGTTCAACATGCTCTCGCATCTGGTTCGCTCGATCCGGCCGCAGCAGGTCCAGGCTCCGATGAGCCCGGCCGCCGCCCTGCTAGAAAGCGCCGAAGCCCGCGTCGGTTTCGACCCGCATCACGCGCAGGAACTGCGCGAAGCCGCCTCCGCCTGGCTGCGCGTCGTCCGCTGAGCGGGCGACGGATTTCCTCGGATCCAATCTGCATTGCTCCGGCTGGCAAGGGTTCAGCCATAAGGTAGCGCATACTCACGCAGCGATCGCGCAAACGCGTCGCTGGCTGCACGCACCAGTGTGTCCCGCAGCCAGGCATGGGCCGGCGAGCCATGGGTACGCCGATGCCAGAGCGCATCGACATGCACGAGCGGCAGGTTCAGCGGCAGTTCCCGCACCGCCAGCGATTCGGCCATTCCCGTCGTGTTCACGAAATGCCGCGGCAGGACCGTGAGCAGGTCGGAGTTCGCGACCACCCGCCCTGCGGTGAAGAACTGGTTCACCGTCAGCACGATGCGACGTTCGCGCCCGAGCGCGCCCAGCGCTTCGTCGACGAAACCCCACGGCCGCCCCGAGAAGCTCACCAGCAGATGTCGCGCATGGCAGAAGGCGTCCAGCGTCAGCACGCCCTGCGCCAGGGGGTGCCCGGTGCGCATCACGCACACGTACTGCCCCACGTAGAGCCGGTGCGATTCGAAGGCCACCGCCTCGCCCGCCTGGGCGCGGCCGGTCAGGTCGGTCATCACGGCCGGGAAGTAGCCCAGCGCCACGTCGGCCGCCTCGTCCTCGAGCAGGCGCCGCGGGTCGCGCGTGGTCAGCGGCACGACGCGCAGCGAAATGCCGGGCGCCTCGTCTTCCAGGATGCGAACGGCGCCGGGGATCACCTCGGACGCCGTGGCGTCGGCCATCGCCAAGACGAAGCTGTTGTCGGCATGCGACGGTTCGAAGCTGGCCGGCACCAGCGAATGCTCGAGCTGGCGCAGCGCATCGCGCACCACCGGCCACAGGCTCAGGGCGCGGGGCGTGGGCTCCACGCCGGCGCCGGCCCGGCGTACCAGTTCGTCCCCCAGCGCGCCTCGCAGCCGGCGCAGCGCGTTGCTCACCGCTGGCTGGGTGAGTGCCAGGTTGCGCGCCGCCCGCGTGAGGCTGCGTTCGGCCATCACCTCGTCGAACACGCGCAGGAGGTTGAGATCGAGTGTGCGGAAATTGACGTCTATCACGGCGGCGAATGACAAGCATCAGCAATATAAATTTGAAAGTTACTAGGGCAAACCCTAATATCTCGTCATCGGCTTCGGCCACTCGTCCCACTGGAGGGATCCACCATGACCACCTTTGTCCACGTTGACCAACCTGCTTCCCACCCCGGCGTGCGCCGCGCCGAGGCATTGATGGACTATGTGCGCGACAGCCGTCAGGGCAGCGACGGAACCCGCGGCTTGGCGGCCGTGCTGCTCGCCGCTGTGCTGGCGGCCCTGCTGGCCGTTGCCGACAAGTTCGTGTCCGAATGGACCGATGGCAGCCTGCTCGCCGCCTGGATGGTGCTGTGGGCCGTCGCGTTTTTCGCGCTGGCGATGTTCTCCGGCGCCGCCCGCTCGCTGGCCGCACGCGCCCTCGCCGGCTGGAAGGCGCTGGACCGCCGCATGGCCGTCGCCCGTGCCGACGCGCAGTTCCTGGCCACCGCGCAAAGCGATCCGCGCGTCATGAACGACCTGCGCGCCGCCATGACCCGCCAGCAAGGCCAGGACGAGCTCGTCGTGCATGTCGCGCCGACCCGTCCGGCCTCGGTCGATGCAGCAGCCCGCCGCTCGCAGGACGTGCGCATGCCCACGCTGTACGAAGCGATGCGCCGCATGAACAGCGCGCGTTACTACTGATCCGCCGCCGCCCGCTCGCGCGGGCGGCACGGCACATGAAAAAGCCGCCCTCGGGCGGCTTTTTCTTTGGGCGCGCTGCGCGATCAGGCCGCAAGGCGCTCCTCGATGGCTGCCTTGGTGGCCGGCAGCTCTTGCGGCAGGTGGTGCGCCAGCTGCTCGAACAGCTCGGCATGCAGCTTCAACTCGGCCTGCCACGCGGCCTTGTCGATGCTCGTCACCGTGGCGAACTGGGCGGGGCTGAAGTCCAGGCCGGTCCAGTTCAGGTCTTCATAGCGCGGGCTCACGCCGAAGACATGCTCGGTGCCCTGGCCGCGGCCCTCGACGCGGTCGATCATCCACTTGAGCACGCGCATGTTCTCGCCATAGCCGGGCCACACGAACTTGCCGTCCTCGCCCTTGCGGAACCAGTTGGTGGTGTAGATCTTCGGGAGCGTGGCGCCCGAGGCTTGCAGCTTCTTGCCCAGCGTGAGCCAGTGCTGGAAGTAGTCGCTCATGTTGTAGCCCATGAAGGGCAGCATGGCGAAGGGATCGCGGCGCACGATGCCCTGCTGGCCGGCGGCGGCGGCGGTGGTCTCGCTGCCCATGGTGGCGGCCATGTACACGCCCTCGACCCAGTTGCGCGCCTCGGTCACCAGCGGCACGGTGGTGGAGCGGCGGCCGCCGAAGATGAAGGCGTCGATCTTCACGCCCTTGGGGTCGTCCCAGGCCTCGTCCAGCGCCGGGTTGTTGGTGGCGGCCACGGTGAAGCGGGCGTTCGGGTGCGCGGCCTTGGCCCCGGTCTCACGCGCGATCTGTGGCGTCCAGTCCTTGCCCTGCCAGTCGATCAGGTGGTCGGGCAGTGCCTTGTTGGGCGCATCGGCTTCCATGCCTTCCCACCACACGTCGCCATCGTCGGTCAGCGCGACGTTGGTGAAGATCACGCCCCTGTCGAGGCTGGCCATGCAGTTGGGGTTGGTCTTGTAGTTGGTGCCCGGCGCCACGCCGAAGTACCCCGCCTCGGGGTTGATGGCGCGCAGCGAGCCGTCGGCCTGCGGCTTGATCCAGGCGATGTCGTCGCCGATGGTCGTGACCTTCCAGCCCTCGAAGCCGGCCGGCGGCACGAGCATCGAGAAGTTTGTCTTGCCACAGGCGCTGGGGAAGGCCGCGGCCACGTGGTGCTTCTTGCCCGCGGGGCTGGTCACGCCCAGGATGAGCATGTGCTCGGCCAGCCAGCCTTCGTCGCGGCCCATGTTGGAGGCGATGCGCAGCGCGAAACACTTCTTGCCCAGCAGCGCGTTGCCGCCGTAGCCCGAGCCGTAGCTCCAGATCTCGCGCGTCTCGGGGTAGTGGACGATGTACTTGGTCTTGTTGCAGGGCCAGGCGACGTCCTTCTGGCCGGCTTCGAGCGGCGCGCCCACGGTGTGCACACAGGGCACGAACTCGCCGTCCGCGCCGAGCACCTCGTACACGGCCTGGCCCATGCGGGTCATGATCTTCATGTTCACCGCGACGTAGGGGCTGTCGGAGAGCTCGACGCCGATGTGCGCGATCGGCGAACCCAGGGGGCCCATGCTGAAGGGCACCACGTACATGGTGCGGCCCTTCATGCAGCCGTCGAACAGGGGCTGCAGCGTGGCGCGCATCTCGGCCGGGGCCATCCAGTTGTTGGTCGGGCCGGCGTCTTCCTTCTTTGCGGAGCAGATGAAGGTGCGGTCCTCGACGCGCGCGACGTCGCTCGGGTCGGACCACGCGAGGAAGGAGTCGGGCCGCTTGGCCGGGTTGAGCTTCTTGAAGGTGCCGGCGTCGACCAGTTGCTGGCACAGGCGCTCGTACTCTTCCTGGCTGCCGTCGCACCATTCGATGCGTTCGGGCTTGCACAAGGCCGCCATCTCGGCGACCCAGGCGATCAGCTTCTGGTTCTTGACGTAGGCGGGCGCCTGGATGGCCAGCCCTTTCACCACGGGTGCGTTCATCGGAAAACTCCTGGATAGAAAAATCGTCTTTTCGAACGGGACTCGGCCCCGTGGGGGCGGCGAGAGCCGTTGGAGAAAACGTCTTCCAGCGCGGGAGTGGGCGGGGCTGAACGGGCCCCGCGGGGCGATCAAGCCATGTAGATGGCGATCGAGGCCAGCAGCAACATCAGCACGCCGCCGGCCAAGGGCAGCACGATGGGCATCAGGGGGACGATGCTTTCGACGGCATCCTGCTCGACGCTGGCGGCGTGGCCAGGCTCGACGGGGGTGGGGTTGGACATCCGGAACCTCAGGTACTCAAACTTCCGGGATTTTACAAGTCCGGCTTCCGCGGCCTTGTCAGCGTTTTTCCTCGGCCTGGAATCCCGCATGGTGCAATGCGTCGATGACGGCGGCCAGATGCTCGCGCCCACGCGTCTGTAGCACGAGCTCGATGTCGACGTTCTGCGCCGCCAGCATCGTGAACGCGCGCTGGTGGTGCACCTCGTCGATGTTGGCGCCCGCTTCGGCCACGGTCGTCGTGATCCGGGCCAGCACGCCCGGCACATCGCGCGCACCCACCTGCAGCCGCGCCAGCCGGCCGGCGCGCACCATGCCGCGCTCGATGATGGCGGCGAGCAGCAGCGGGTCGATGTTGCCGCCCGAGAGCACCAGCCCCACGCGCTTGCCGCGAAAGCGCTCCGGGTGGCGGATCAGCGCCGCCAGGCCCGCCGCGCCGGCGCCCTCGACCAGCGTCTTCTCGATCTCCAGCAGCATCAGCACGGCCTGCTCGATGTCACCTTCGTCGACCAGCAGCAGGTCGTCGACCAGGCGCGCCACGATCTCGCGGTTGCGCTCGCCCGGCGTGCCCACGGCGATGCCTTCGGCGATCGTGCTCGTCCCGCCCGGATGCTGCGTGCCCTGGATCGCATTGACCATGGCGGGGAAGCGCGCCGTCTGCACGCCCACGATCTCGATGCCGGGCCGGCGCGTGCGTGCCGCGATGGCAATGCCCCCGATCAGGCCACCGCCGCCCACGGAGACCACGAGCGTGTCGAGGTCGGGCACCGCCTCGAGCATTTCCAGCGCGACGGTGCCCTGGCCGGCGATCACCGCGTCGTCGTCGTAGGGATGCACGAAGCTCAGGCCCTCGCGCTCGGCCAGTTCGTAAGCGTGGCCGCGCGCGGCTTCGAGCGAATCGCCGAACAGCACCACGTTCGCGCCGAAGCCGCGCGTGCGCTCGATCTTCACCCCGGGCGTGAAGCGCGGCATCACGATGGTCGCCGGAATGCCCAGCCGCTGCGCGTGGTAGGCCACGCCCTGTGCATGGTTGCCGGCCGACATGGCCACCACACCGGTCGTCAGCCCCGCCTCAGCCAGCTCGGTCATCTTGTTGCATGCGCCGCGTTCCTTGAAGGACGCGGTGAACTGCAGGTTCTCGAATTTGAGGAAGACCTGGGCGCCGACGATCTGCGAGAGCGTGCGCGATTCCACGCAGGGCGTGTCGAGCACCTGCCCGCGCAGGCGCTGGGCGGCGAGTTCGATGTCGTCGATGGCAACCATGGGCGCCATTGTGGATCGCTTCCCATGCTCAGGGTTTTTCCTCTGGTCCTGTCTTCCACAACCCAAAACTCTGCGTTATGGTCGTGCGCAGGTGCCTGCCGGAGCGGCCCGGGACTTCTTCCCGAACCGTCCTGTTCTTCGGTGGCATTGCGCTCTTTTACCGCCTGAGCTTCTGGAGGTTGCCCCATGGCAAAACGTTCCGGTGTCGATGTGCTGACCGCCTTGCCGCGTGGCCAGGCGCTGCCGTCGCCCGGCCTGAAGGACGCCCCGGTGCTCGAGCTCATGTGCTCGCACTTCGTGCTCACGCTCGCGGCCAAGCAGGGACCCAAGTTCAATGTGCGTCGCGACCTCAACGGCCTGCTCTCGCTCACCGGCCGCCACCTGGTGTGGCCGGCATCGACGCTGCAGCGCCTGCGCGAGTTCCTGGGCCGCCGCTGCGCGGGCAACGAGGTGTGGAAGGATGTGGAGCACCTGGACAACCGCGCCCTGCTCGAGCGGCACGGCGTCTGGCGCGGCCCTTACGAAGAGGGCACGCTCTTCTTCTACCTCGACGAGTACGCCAAGGACCAGCCCAAGGACCTGCTGGCCGTGCTCTCGCTCACGCGCGACTGGCTGTCGAACACGCTGCGCAAGCAGTCCACGCTGGTCGAGAAGAACATCGACGCCCTGGCCGGCCTGCTGCAGCTGAACAAGGCCGAGCGCGCGTTGCTGCTGTACGGCACCCTCGCGCGCTACCAGCGCGACCTTCGCTCGCTGCTGGTGGAGTTCAAGGTCAACAACGCGCCCGAGGCCTACGCCGCCATCGCCGAAGTGGCCGGCGTGAACGCCAGCGAGGTGGGCGAGGCGCTGCGCGCCGGCTCGCGGCTGGAACGCATCGGCCTGGTCGAGAACCTCATCTCCGAGCACAACATCACCGACCTGGCCGACCTGATGAAGGTCAGCGAGAAGCTGCCGCCGGTGCTGATGCGCGAATACCGCGACCACAACGAACTGATGGCCGTGTTCACGCGGCCCTCGGCCAAGAGCAGCCTTACGGCCACCGACTTCGAGTTCGTCGCCGAGGACGCGCAAATGCTCGTCACCCTGTTGCGCGCCGCCATCTCGCGCAAGGAGCCGGGCGTGAACGTGCTGCTCTACGGCCCGCCCGGCACCGGCAAGACCGAGCTGGCCAAAGTGGTGGCGCAGGCCGCGGGGCTGGAGCTCTTCGAGGTCGAGTACGCCGACCGCGACGGCAATTCATTGAGTGGCCGCGACCGTTATCGCTCGCTGCAGATCGCGCAGGTCTTCCTCAAGGGCAGTGCGCAGGCCGCGCTGCTCTTCGACGAGGTCGAGGACGTCTTCCCGCCCATCAGCACCGAGGCCGCGCAGTTCCTCGCGCGCGCCGAGCAGATCGCCGCGCCGGCCAGCGGCAGCGTGAGCGGGAAGGCCTGGGTCAACCAGATCCTCGAATCGAACCCCGTGCCCACCATCTGGGTCACCAACCGCATCGAGCAGATCGATCCCGCTTTCCGGCGCCGCTTCGCCTACCACCTGGAACTGAAGTCGCCGCCGCCCGGTGCACGCGAGCAGATCGTGCGCAAGGCGCTGGCCGGCGTGCCCGTGTCCGAGGCCTTCACTGTCCAGCTGGCCGAACGCAAGGGCCTCACGCCGGCGCAGATCCGCACCGCGGTGCGCTTCGCGGGGCTGGCGGCCAGCGATACGCTCTCGACCGAGGCGCTGATCGAGCGCCAGCTGCGCAACGCCGACCAGGCCCTGGGCACCAGCCAGGCCGCGCGCCACGAGCGCCTGCAGGTCACCACCTGGGACCTCGACATGCTCCATGTCGAGACCCGCTTCGAGATCCCGCGTATCGTCGAGGCGCTCAAGGCGCGCGGCCACGGCACGCTGTGCTTCTACGGCGCACCCGGCACCGGCAAGACGGCGCTGGCCGAGCACATCGCCAAGAGCATCGGGCGGCCGCTCATCGTCAAGCAGGCCAGCGACCTGATGAGCAAGTACGTGGGCGAGACCGAGCAGAACATGGCCGCCATGTTCCGCGAGGCCGAGGCCGAGAAGGCCGTGCTGCTGCTCGACGAGGCCGACTCCTTCCTGCAGGACCGCCGCGGCGCGCAGCGCACCTACGAGGTCACCGAAGTCAACGAGATGCTGCAGGGCATGGAGCGCTTCAAGGGCGTGTTCGTCTGCACCACCAACCTGCTCGACCGCCTGGACCAGGCGGCGCTGCGGCGCTTCACCTTCAAGATCAGGTTCATGCCGCTCACCGCCGAGCAGCGCGAGCGCATGTTCGTCACCGAGGCGCTGGCCGGCGACGCCGCGGCGCTCACGCCCGAACTGCGCACGCGCCTGGGGCGGCTGGAGCAGCTCTGCCCCGGCGACTTCGCCGCCGTGAAGCGCCAGACCGACATCCTGGCCGCCACCTTCTCGCCCGAGGAATTCCTCGACCAGCTCGAGGCCGAGCACCGCATCAAGCCCGAAGTGCGCGAGTCGCGCTCGATGGGCTTCATGCACTGAGAATTGCTATCGAATCAATAGCTGTTCGCGCCCGTCCCGCGGGCGCTGCGGCCACTTTTCGTTCAAAGCGCGGCGCACACGCGCAGCACGTCCTCGCCGTACTTCTCCAGCTTGCTCGCCCCGATCCCGCTGATGCCCTGCAGGTCAGCCAGGGTGGCGGGTGCGCGCTCGGCGATGGCGGCGAGCGTCGCGTCGTGGAAGATCACGTAGGCCGGCAGGTTGTGGGCCTTCGCCACCTCGGCGCGCCAGGTCTTGAGTGCGGCGAAGCGCGCCTGGCCGGTGGTGTCGAGCGCCGCGGCCGCGGGCGCCGTGCTGCTGGTGGACGATGATCCGCCGCTGCGGCTGCGCGTGCGCTTGGCCGGCGGTGCCGAGATGGACGCGCGCAGCCGCACCGGCACCTCGCCCTTGAGCACGGCGCGCGAGCCCTCGGTCAGCTGCAAGGTGTTGAACTTCTCGGCATCCACGTGCAGCGCGCCGATGGCGATCAGCTGCCGCAGCACGCCGCGCAACTGCACCTCGCTGTACTGCGCACCGCGGCCGAAGGTCGACAAACCGTCGTGGCCCTTCTGCTGCACCTTCTCCGTGTCCTTGCCCCGCACCACGTCCATGATGTGACCGGCGCCGTAGCCGATGCCCTGCTGCTTTCGGATCCAGTAGACGGTGGACAGCAGCATCTGCGCGGCCTCGGTGCCGTCCCACAGCTCCGGTGGCGTCAGGCAGTTGTCGCAATTCCCGCAGGGCGTGCTGTGCTCGCCGAAGTACCCCAGCAGCCGCACGCGCCGGCAGTCGGTCGCCTCGGCCAGCGCCAGCAGGGCGTCGAGCTTGCCGCGCATGACCTGCTTGAACTCCTCGCCGGCGGGGCTCTCGTCGATCATGCGGCGCTGGTTCACCACGTCCTGCAGGCCGTAGGCCATCCAGGCCTGCGCCGGTTCGCCGTCGCGGCCGGCGCGGCCGGTCTCCTGGTAGTAGCCCTCGATGTTCTTGGGCATGTCCAGGTGGGCGACGAAGCGCACGTCGGGCTTGTCGATGCCCATGCCGAAGGCGATGGTCGCGACCATCACGATGCCTTCCTCCCGCAGGAAGCGGTCCTGGTGCTTCTGCCGCACCGCCGCGTCCAGGCCGGCGTGGTAGGGCAGGGCGCTGATGCCCGCCTCGACCAGCGCCTGCGCCACTTCTTCCACGCGCTTGCGCGACTGGCAGTACACGACGCCGGCCTCGCCCTCGTGCTCGCGCTCGATGAAGCGCAGCAGCTGCGTGGTCGCGTCCTTCTTCTCGACGATCGTGTAGCGGATGTTCGGCCGGTCGAAGCTGCTGACGAACTGGCCGGCGTCCTGCAGCTGCAGCCGCTCCACGATATCGGCCCGCGTGAGCGCATCGGCCGTGGCGGTGAGCGCGATGCGCGGCACCTGTGGGTAGCGCTCGTGCAGCAGCGCAAGCTGGCGGTACTCGGGCCGGAAGTCGTGGCCCCACTGGCTCACGCAGTGCGCCTCGTCGATGGCGAAAAGGCTCAGCTTGCCGCGTGATGCCAGGCCGTCCATCAGCTCCAGGAAGCGCGGTGTCGTCACCCGCTCGGGCGCGGCGTAGAGCAAGGTGATCTCGGCGCGTGCCAGGCGGTGCTCGACCTCCTGCGTCTCGGTCCAGTCCAGCGTCGAATTGAGGAACGCCGCGTCGACGCCGGCCTCGTGCAGCGCGCCCACCTGGTCGTGCATCAGCGCGATCAGCGGCGACACCACCACCGCCACGCCGTGCCCCGCCCGCTGGCGCGCGATGGCCGGCACCTGGTAGCACAGCGACTTGCCGCCGCCCGTGGGCATGAGCACCAGCGCATCGCCGCCGTCGGTCACATGGCCGACGATCTCCGCCTGCGGGCCACGGAAGGCCGCGTAGCCGAACACCTCGTGAAGGATTTCGAGCGGATCGGTGGAAGCGGGCGACAAGGTGGCGGACACGGGTTGCTATGAAATAGATAGCTGCTCGCGCAGATGGGACGGGCGCTGGAGGCCGATTCGGCACTCGAACCGGCGCAGCCCGTACAGAGGCGATGCCGATTGTCGCCGCACGCCCCGCGGCCGTGCGGGCGGGCACTGGCACGGCGCTTGCAAACGATGCCGCCATTCGCCCGACGAACCTGTATAGACAGCATTCTGGTGCATTCCCGACCGGATGCGCACCAAGGCAGGCCGGCCGATGGTGCCTTGCGGGGCGTCCATTGGCGGGTTAGCCTGTATATACAGGAATGGATGGGCGGACCAGACTGCGCCGTCGCGTGCCAGGCCGCCCGAAAGGTGGCCGCGCGCGGCGGGCGCTTCCAACCACGTTCTTCGTCCTTTGATTCAGGAGGGCCGCATGGCCAAAACCGTCTTCCACAAGATCGCATCCCTGGCCGCCGCGGCCGCCTGCCTGGCCGGTGCCGCCGGTTCCGCCGCCGCGCAGGAGACCAAGATCGCGCTGGGCATGTCCGGCTGGACCGGCTTCGCGCCGCTCACCCTGGCCGACAAGGCGGGCATCTTCAAGAAGAACGGCCTGGACGTGGAGATCAAGATGATCCCGCAGAAGGACCGCCACCTCGCGCTGGCCTCCGGCGCCATCCAGTGCGCCGCCACCACGGTGGAAACGCATGTGGCCTGGAACGCCAACGGCGTGCCGATCGTGCAGATCTTCCAGATGGACAAGTCCTACGGCGCCGACGGTATCGCCGTGCGCAACGACATCAAGTCCTTCGCCGACCTCAAGGGCAAGACCGTCGGCGTCGACGCGCCCGGCACCGCGCCCTTCTTCGGCCTGGCCTGGATGCTGAGCAAGAACGGCATGAGCCTGAAGGACGTGAAGACCGTCACCCTCGCGCCGCAGGCGTCGGCCCAGGCCTTCGTGGCCGGCCAGAACGACGCCGCGATGACCTATGAGCCCTACCTCTCGACGGTGCGCAACGCACCGCAGTCCGGCAAGATCCTCGCGACCACGCTCGACTACCCGATGGTCATGGACACCGTGGGTTGCGCGCCCACCTGGCTCAAGGCCAATGCCAAGGCGGCCCAGGCGCTGACCAACTCGTACTTCGAGGCGCTGGAGATGATCAAGGCCGACCCGGCCAAGTCCAACGAGCTCATGGGCTCGGCTGTGAAGCAGACCGGCGAAGCCTTCGCCAACTCGTCGAAGTACCTGCGCTGGCAGGACAAGGCGGCCAACCAGAAGTTCTTTGCGGGCGAGCTCGAGCAGTTCATGAAGGACTCGGTGCCGATCCTGCTGGAGGCCGGCGTGATCCGCAAGGCCCCGGAAGACCTGAAGGTCACCTACGACGCCTCCTTCATCAAGTAAGCGCGGACGGACGATGGAAGCGACTTCCACGGCGATGCAGCCATCGCCTTCTTCGATCGCCACGCCGCGCCCGGTGCGCCGCTCGCGCGGCATGGCACCGCTGGAGCCGGTGAGCCCGCGCGCGCGCTGGATGTTGGGGGTCGGCTTCTTCGTCCTCTTCGTCGCCGTGTGGTCGGCGGCCACGCTGGGCGGCTTCGTGTCGCCCACCTTCCTGGCCAGCCCGGTCACCATGGTGAAGGAAGCCTGGCTGCTCTTCACCGAGTACGGCTTCATCAAGGACATCGGGATGACCGTCTGGCGTGTGCTCGGCGGCTTCATCCTGGCCGCGGTCGTCGCGGTGCCGCTGGGCATCGCGATGGGCGCCTACAAGCCGGTCGAGGCCTTTCTGGAGCCCTTCGTCTCCTTCTGCCGCTACCTGCCGGCCTCGGCCTTCATCCCGTTGCTCATCCTGTGGGCGGGCATCGGCGAGACGCAGAAGTTGCTGGTCATCTTCATCGGCTCGGTGTTCCAGATCATCCTCATGGTCGCGGTCACCGTGGGCGGCGCGCGCAAGGACCTGGTCGAGGCAGCCTACACGCTGGGCGCCGACAGCCGCGGCATCGTGCGGCGCGTGCTCATTCCCGGCGCCGCGCCCGGCATCGCCGAGACCTTGCGCCTCGTGCTCGGCTGGGCCTGGACCTACGTCATCGTGGCCGAGCTCATCGGCTCGTCCTCGGGCATCGGCCACATGATCACCGACAGCCAGGCGCTATTGAACACCGGCCAGATCATCTTCGGGATCATCGTCATCGGCGTGATCGGGCTGGTGTCGGACTTCGTGTTCAAGGCGGTGAACCGCAAGTTGTTTGGATGGGCGTCTCTATGAAAGGTCAGTTGTCCATCCGCGGCGTGTCCCGCACCTTCACCAGCGCGAAGGGCCAGGCCACCCAGGCCCTGCTCCCGGTCGATTTCGAGGTGCGCGAGAACGACTTCGTCACCATCCTCGGCCCCTCGGGCTGCGGCAAATCCACGCTGCTGCGCATCGTCGCGGGCCTGGACTTCCCGAGCACCGGCGAGGTGCTGCTCGACGGCCAGCCGGTCGACGGCCCGGGCGCCGACCGCGGCATGGTGTTCCAGAGCTACACGCTCTTTCCCTGGCTCAACATCGAGCAGAACATCCGCTTCGGCCTGCGCGAGCGCAACCTGCCCGAAGCGCAGCAGAAGGAGCGTGCCGACTACTTCATCGCCAAGGTCGGGCTGCGCGGTTTCGAGCAGCACTTTCCCAAGCAGCTCTCGGGCGGCATGCAGCAGCGCACGGCCATCGCGCGCGCGCTGGCCAACGACCCCAAGATGCTGCTGATGGACGAGCCCTTCGGCGCGCTCGACAACCAGACCCGCGTGCTCATGCAGGAGCTGCTGCTGGGCATCTGGGAGGCCGAGCGCAAGACGGTGCTCTTCGTCACCCACGACATCGACGAGGCCATCTTCATGGCCAACCGCGTGGCCGTCTTCAGCGCGCGCCCCGGCCGCATCAAGACCGAACTCGCCGTCGACCTGCCGCACCCGCGCCACTACACCATCAAGACCTCGCCCGAGTTCATGGACCTCAAGGCGCGCCTGACCGAGGAGATCCGTGCCGAGTCGATGGCGGCGGCGGAGCATTGAGATGAAGGCGGGAGCGGACAACCGGACGCGAAGCACGCAAAAGCGCGCAAAGGTCGCAAAAGAAGCCCATAAAAATTCGGCTGTTTCTTCTGCGCCCTCTGCGAAACCTTCGCGTCCTCTGCGTTCGGCTGCCCGTACCCAGGAGCCTTCCCTGGCCCTCTACGAGCAGGTCAAGGAGCACATCACCCGCCGCATCCAGGACGGCACCTGGCCCGCGGGCCACCGGTTGCCGTCGGAGCACGAGCTGGTGGCGCAGTTCGGCATCTCGCGCATGACCATCAATCGCGCGCTGCGCGAATTGGTGGAGCAGGGCCGCATCGTGCGCGTGGCGGGCGTGGGCAGCTTCGTGGCCGAGAACAAGCCGCAGTCCACGCTGCTGCAGATCGCCAACATCGCCAGCGAGATCCGCGCGCGCGGCCACGACTACGGCTACCAGCTGCTGTCGGCCGAACGCGTGGCGGCCTCGCCCGACGTGGCCGCCTGGCTCGACCTGCGCGCCGGCGAATCGGTCTTCCACTCCACCTGCCTGCACCTTGAAGACGGCGTGCCGGTGCAGCTCGAGGACCGCTACGTCAGCCCGCGCGTCGTGCCCGACTACCTGGAGCAGAACCTCGCGGCCACGCCGCCGAGCGACTACCTGGTGCGCCATGTGCCCTTCGACCAGATCGAGCACTTGGTCGACGCCGTGCTCCCCACCGCCGAGCAGGCCGACTGCCTCGACATGGCCGCAGCCGACCCCTGCCTGCTGCTCACGCGACGTACGTGGACGCGCACGGTGCCCGTCACGGTGGTGCGCTGCCTGCACCCCGCCTCGCGCTATCGGCTCGGCAGCCGCTTCCGCGCGGACGGCAACCCAGTATTCGGATGACATTCCCCAAGCGACTTCGTCGCTCCCCCTTCCGCTGCGCGAAGGGGGCGCACCCGGCGGCCTGGCGGAGCCAGTTCCGCGGGTGCCCTGGCGTGAGGCGCGCGCGTGCCTACATCACGCAGGTATCGATCTTTTTCACGCACCTACTTGTATAGACAGGCTGCCATGACCGCCACCCTCACCCTCGACCCCGGCCATGTCTCGCTGGCGCAGCTGCGCGCCATTCACGCAGGCGGCATTCGGCTCGCGCTCGATGCAGCGACGGCGGCGCCCATGCAGGCCGCGCAGGCGGCGGTACAGCGCATCGTCGACCACGACGAAGTGGTCTACGGCATCAACACCGGCTTCGGCAAGCTGGCCAGCACGAAGATCGGCCACGAACACCTGGCCGAGCTGCAGCGCAACCTGGTCCTGTCGCACAGCGTGGGCACCGGCGAGCCGCTCGCGCCCGCGGTGGTGCGGCTGGTGCTGGCGACCAAGGCGGTGAGCCTGGCGCGAGGCCACTCCGGCGTGCGGCCCGCGCTGGCAGAGGCGCTGCTCGCGCTCTTCAATGCCGGCGTCACGCCCGTCATCCCGGCCAAGGGCTCGGTGGGCGCCTCGGGCGACCTCGCGCCGCTGGCGCACCTGGCCTGCGTGCTGATCGGCGAGGGCGCGGCGCAACTGCCGGAATCGATGGGGGGCCGCACGGTGCCGGGCGCCGAGGCGATGCGCGCCGTCGGGCTCGAGCCCTTCGTGCTCGGTCCCAAGGAAGGCCTGGCGCTGCTCAACGGCACGCAAGTGTCCACCGCGCTCGCGCTGTCGGGCCTCTTCGGCGCCGAGCGCGTGTTCGCCTCGGCGCTCATGTCGGGCGCGCTGTCGCTCGAAGCCATCCAGGGCTCGATCAAGCCTTTCGATGCGCGCATCCACGCCGCGCGCGGCCAGCCGGGGCAGATCGCCGTGGCGGGTGTGGTGCGCGCGCTGCTCGAAGGCAGCGAGATCGTGCCCTCGCACGCCGACTGCGGCCGCGTGCAGGACCCGTACTCCATCCGTTGCATCCCACAGGTGATGGGCGCCTGCCTCGACAACCTCGCGCACGCCGCGCGCGTGCTGGTCATCGAAGCCAATGCCGCCTCGGACAACCCGCTGGTCTTCACGGACACCGGCGAGGTGATCTCGGGCGGCAACTTCCACGCCGAACCGGTCGCCTTCGCCGCCGACATCATCGCGCTGGCCGTCAGCGAGATCGGCGCCATCGCCGAGCGCCGCATCGCGCTGCTGCTGGACACCGGGCTGTCGGGCCTGCCGCCCTTCCTGGTGCGCGACGGCGGCCTGAATTCCGGTTTCATGATCGCCCAGGTCACGGCGGCGGCACTGGCCTCGGAGAACAAGTCGCTGGCCCATCCCGCCAGCGTGGACAGCCTGCCCACCTCGGCCAACCAGGAAGACCATGTGTCCATGGCCACCTTCGCCGCGCGCCGCCTGGCCGACATGGTGAACAACACCGCGGTGGTGGTCGGCATCGAGGCGATGGCCGCCGCACAGGGCGTGGAGCTCAAGCGCGACAACGGCCTGAAATCCTCGCCTTTGGTCGAGGCCGAGTTCGCCCGCATCCGCGAGCAGGTCGCCTTCGTCGGGCGCGACCGCTACCTCGCTCCCGATCTCGAGGCCATGCGCCTCTGGGCGCTGAAGGCCGACCTGCCCGACGCGCTGCTGAACATCCTGCCCAGCCACGCCTGAACGCCATTGAAGGAGCCCTGCCATGAACGCCCCCGAAAAATTCGTCACCGCCGATCCCCGCCACGACCCGACCCGCGTGATCCGCGCGCCGCGCGGCAGCCAGCTCAACTGCAAGAGCTGGCTCACCGAGGCGCCGTTCCGCATGCTGCAGAACAACCTCGATGCCGAGGTGGCCGAGAACCCGCAGAGCCTGGTGGTCTACGGCGGCATCGGCCGCGCGGCGCGCAACTGGGCGTGCTACGACCAGATCCTCGCGTCGCTCAAGGAACTGAACGACGACGAGACCCTGCTCATCCAGTCGGGCAAGCCCGTGGGCGTGTTCAGGACGCATGCCGACGCACCCCGCGTGCTGCTCGCCAACTCCAACCTGGTGCCCAAGTGGGCCGACTGGGAGCACTTCAACGAGCTCGACCGCAAGGGCCTCTTCATGTACGGCCAGATGACGGCCGGCAGCTGGATCTACATCGGCAGCCAAGGCATCGTGCAGGGCACGTTCGAGACCTTCGTCGAGGCCGGCCGGCAGCACTACGGCAACGATCTGTCGGGCAAGTGGATCCTCACCGCGGGGCTCGGCGGCATGGGCGGCGCGCAGCCGCTGGCGGCCACCCTGGCGGGTGCCGTGTCGCTGAACATCGAGTGCCAGCAGTCGAGCATCGACTTCCGCCTGCGCACGCGCTACGTCGACAAGCAGGCGCGCGACATCGACCACGCCTTCGAACTCATCCGGCAGCACTGCGACGCGAAGGAAGCCGTGTCGATCGCGCTGCTGGGCAATGCGGCCGAGGTCCTGCCCGAGCTGGTGAAGCGCGCCAAGGCCGGCGGCCTGAAGCCCGACCTCGTCACCGACCAGACCTCGGCGCACGACCTCATCAACGGCTACCTGCCCGTGGGCTGGAGCGTCGAGCAGTGGCGCGCCGCCGCGCAGGACCCGGCGCGCCATGCCGGGCTGAAGGCCGCGGCCGCCAAGAGCTGCGCCGTGCACGTGCAGGCCATGCTGGACTTCCAGGCCATGGGCATCCCCACCGTGGACTACGGCAACAACATACGCCAGGTGGCCTTCGACGAGGGCGTGAAGAACGCCTTCGACTTCCCCGGCTTCGTGCCGGCCTACATCCGTCCGCTCTTCTGCGAGGGCAAGGGCCCGTTCCGCTGGGTCGCGCTCTCGGGCGATCCGGAGGACATCTACAAGACCGACGCCAAGATCAAGGAACTGTTCCCCGAGAACACCCACACGCACCGCTGGCTCGACATGGCGCGCGAGCGCATCGCCTTCCAGGGCCTGCCGGCGCGCATCTGCTGGCTGGGCCTGGGCGAGCGGCACAGGGCCGGCCTGGCCTTCAACGAGATGGTGAAGAACGGCGAGCTCAAGGCACCCATCGTCATCGGCCGCGACCACCTGGACACCGGCTCGGTCGCCAGCCCCAACCGCGAGACCGAGTCGATGAAGGACGGCACCGACGCCGTCTCCGACTGGCCGCTCCTCAATGCGCTGCTCAACACCGCCGGCGGCGCCACCTGGGTCAGCCTGCACCACGGAGGCGGCGTCGGCATGGGCTATTCGCAGCACAGCGGCGTGGTGATCGTGTGCGACGGCACCGACGCGGCCGCACGGCGCATCGAGCGCGTGCTGTGGAACGACCCGGCCACCGGCGTCATGCGCCATGCGGATGCGGGCTACGACATCGCCGTCGCCACGGCGAAGCGGCAGGGGCTGAAGCTGCCGATGGTCGAGTGAGCCGCCCTTCGCGGCGGCTCGTGCGGCGCATGAGCAAAGACGCGGTTCGCCATATCGAAACAGCCAACATCCGGAGCCTTGCGCCGACCGCGCATGCCACACCATGACAGAGAACCCGATTCACATCACCTACCTCAACCATGCCGACGTCCAGGCGCTGGCATTGACCGACGCCGAGATCGTTGCCGCGGTCGAGGAAGGCTTGCGCGCCCAGGGCATGGGCCAGACCACCATCGAGCCGCGCGTGCACCTGGTGCCCGAGAAGGACTACCCGGGCCACTTCAACGTGCTGCGGGGCTACGTCCGCACGCTGGGCGAGCATGGCATCGCCGGCGTGAAGACCGTGGGCGACTTCTACCGCAACTACGAGCGCGGCCTGCCTTCCGAACTGGCCATCCTCAACCTGTTCGATCCGAAGACCGGGGTGCCGCTGGCCATCATCGACGCCAGCGACATCACCGACATGCGCACCGGGGCCGTCACGGCCATCGGCGCGCGCCACCTGGCCCGCAAGGACTCGAAGGTGCTGGGCCACATCGGTGCTCGCGGCACCTCGTACTGGAACGTGCGCCTGCTCGATGCCATCTTCGATTTCGACGAGATCCGCGTGCACTCCCGCCGGCCCGAGAGCCGCGACGCCTTCGCGGCGCGGCTCGAAAAGGATCTGGGCAAGAAGATCGTGGTGACCACCGACTGGGAGCACGCCGTGCGCGGCGCAGACATCGTGGTCGAGGCTTCGCGGCTGGACAAGCCCGCGCCGATGCTGCGGACCGAATGGATCAAGAAGGGGGCGTGCGTCATTCCCTACGGCACCCAGAGCGCGGTCGAGCTCTCCCTCACCGACATCATGGACAAGATGGTGATGGACGACTGGGGCCAGGCCCACGCCGGCCCCTTCGGGGCGCTGCGCGCCCACGTCGACAGCGGCAGGCTCAACAAGGACAACCTGCACGCCGAGCTCGGCCAGATCGTCGCGGGGCTGAAGCCGGGACGCGAGCGCGACGACGAGACGAACCTGTTCTGGCACCGGGGCCTGTCGCTGTCGGACATCGCCCTGGGCAGCTTCATGCTGGACAAGGCGAAGCAGCTGGGCATCGGCCAGACGCTTCGCTACCGCTGAGCCAACCGCCGAGCGAGGCCCCATGACCACCGCCACGCCCGTCGCCAACGCTCGCATGTATTCGGTCGCGCCGCAGGTGCGCACCGACTGGAAGACCCTGCTGGCGTGGGTGCTCGAGCGTGCGGGGCTGCCCTGGCCCGTCATCGATTACGACGCGCCCGCTCCGCTCAGCGTGCTGTGGGCCCGCGGCGACCTCGGGCTCGTCATGATGTGCGGCCTGCCCTTCGCGCAGCGCGTACGGCCGGGCCAGAACGCCGTGCCGCGGCCGAGGCTGGTGGCGGCGCCGGTGCCGTCGCCCGCGCGTTACCAGGGGCGGGCGGTGTACTTCACCGACATCGTGGTGCGCGCGGACGCGCCGGCCCGGACGCTGGAGGACACCTTCGGCGGCACGGTGGGCTACACCCTGGCCGACTCGATGTCCGGCGGGGTGGCGCTGCGCCACCATCTCGCCCCCTTCCATGCGGCGCGGGGCGGGCGCCTGTACACACGGGCCGCCGGCAACCTCGTCCATGCGCGCGGCGTGATCGAGGCGCTGGCGCGCGGCGAGATCGATGTGGGCCCCCTCGACAGCTACTGCCACGACCTGCTGGCGCTGCACGACCCCGCGGTCGCCAGCCAGGTGCGCACCGTGGCAACGACCCAGGCACGGCCGATTCCGCCGCTGGTGGCCACCGCCGACACGGGCGAGCACGCCATCGCGGCGCTTCGGGCCGCGCTGAAGGCAGCCATCGCCGAGCCCTCGCTGGCCGCCGTGAGGGAACGATTGTTGCTGGCGGATTTCGCCGTGCCCGAGGCATCCGCCTATGCGCCGCTGGCCGATCTGGCCGAACAGACCATCCCGCCCTTCGAGGAACTGTGACGATGACCGCTGCCCCTGCCGCGCGCTTGTGGGATCGCTACGAGATTCCCACGGTGTTCCTGGGCCTGGTTCTTTACGGGTCCTGGCTGGCGCTCACCTGGTGGCATGCGTCGATACCGACCCTGCTGCTCTTCCTGGCCGGCGGCTACGTGACGCAATGGCATTTCTCGCTGCAGCACGAAAGCATCCACGGGATGCGCCACTGGCCGGCGTGGCTGCGCACCGCCTTCGTGTGGCCGCCGCTGGGCCTGTGGATGCCCTACCCGATCTACCACCGCAGCCACAGCACGCACCACGTCAATTTCTACATGACGCACCCGCAGCGCGACACCGAGAGCAACTACCAGATGCAGGACGCGTGGCCGCCGCGGAACCCGCTGCAGCGCCGCATCATCCTGCTCAACCAGCAGCTGTGGTTCCGGCTGGTGTTCGGCCCGTTCCTGCGGCTCTGGAAGCTGGCCAGGCGGGAGACGCTGCGCGTGCGCGCAGGCGACTATTCCAACCTCCCGCACTGGGGCGCCCACCTCCTCAGCCTCGCCGTCATCCTCTGGTGGGTGCTGGACGTGTGCGGCATGCCGATGTCGACATACCTGCTGTGTTTCGCCTGGCCGGGCATGTCACTGGGCATGCTGCGCACCTTCACGGAGCACCGCTGGGGGGAACGGCCGATGGAGCGCGTGGCGATCGTCGAGTCCAACACGCTGATGGGCATCCTCTTCCTCTACAACAACCTGCACCTGGTGCACCACCGCCAGCCGACGTTGCCGTGGTACCGCATTCCCCGCCGCTGGCACGAGAACCGCGAGGAGATGCTGGCCACCAACAACAACTTCTACTACCGCGGCTACCTGCAGATCGCACGCCTGTTCATGTTCAGGCCGGTGTTCGATCCCCGGCATCCGCGTTGGTAGCCCGTTTTCACCCCTCGTCACCCAAGTCCCGTCCTTGCGAAAGAAGCGTCTCATGAAGCTCTCATTCATCCGCCTGCCGGCCCTCCTGGGCGCTGTGCTCCTGGCCGGCGCCGCCGTGGCCCAGGACTACCCGGCCAAGACCATCCACATCGTCGTTCCCTATCCGGCCGGCGGCATCGCCGACAAGGTGGCACGCGAGACGGCCGAAGAGCTGGGCCGCCGCTGGAAGCAGTCCGTGGTCGTCGACAACCGCAGCGGCGCCGCCGGCAACATCGGCTTCGACTGGGTGGCGCGCCAGCCTGCCGACGGCTACACGCTGCTGCTCGCTCCGGCGTCCAACCTCACGGTCCAGCCCGCTCTTTTCAAGAGCCTGTCGTACGACCTCGACAAGGACTTCACGCCGGTCTCGCTGCTGGTGTTGACGCCTCAGGTCCTGCTGGTCAACCCCGCCGTTCCGGTCAACACGCCCAGGGAACTGGTCGAGTACTCCAAGGCGAACCCAAGGAAGGTCAACTTCGGCGTGACGCTGGGTTCCTATGCACACCTGGCCGGGGAACTGCTCAAGACGCAGTCCGGTGCGGACTTCACCGCCATTCCCTACCAGGGCGCCGCGCCCGCGATGAACGACCTGCTGGGCGGGCAGACGCAGTTCATCTTCAACGAGGTGGTCACCGCCATCCCTCACATCCAGGCCGGCAAGCTCAAGCCGCTGGCCGTGGCCTACAGGACGCGCGCGCCCTGGCTGCCCAATGTGCCTACCTTCGCCGAAGCCGGGTTCCCGGGGTTCGAGGTCACGTCCTGGTATGCGCTGGTGGCACGCAGCGGCACGCCCAGGCCGATCGTCGACAAGCTGTCCAAGGAACTCAACGCCATCATGCAAAGCCCGGAATTCAAGAAGAGGTATGACGACATCGGCGCGTTCACGATCGGCAGCACGCCCGAGGAACTGGGCAGCTTCATCAAGTCCGAAACCGTCAAGTGGACCGCCGTGGTCCGGCAGGCCGGCATCCAGCCCAATTGAGCGCCGATCCTCGAGCGGCGGAGACGGCCGCCACGACGCTGCCGATGGCCGAGTCGGCCCGCCGGCCATCCGCTCGCCGTGCTGGCTCCGCGGCCGCGGCGCTGCGATAGTGGCACGGTGCCCGTGCCGCACCGGCCGGGCCTGCAGAACGGAGAACACCGCATGCCCTACGAACGCTTCAAGCTGCACGAACTGCCCGTGAGCCCGTGGAAGAACGGCGGCGGGAGCACGCGCGAGATCCTGTGCTGGCCGCGCGGCGCCGACATGCACGGCTTCGACTGGCGGGTGAGCGTGGCCAGCATCGCCGCGCCGGGCCCCTTCTCGCCCTTTCCGGGCGTGGACCGCACCATCGTGCTGCTCGAAGGCGATGGCGTGTGGCTCGAGGGCGAGGGGGTGAGCCACCGCCTCGATGTCCTGCACGATCCCTTTGCGTTCAGCGGCGACGTGGCGCTGCACTGCGAGCTGCTCGGCGGCCCGTCGACCGACTTCAACGTGATGACGCGGCGCGAGGGCGGCAGTGCCACCGTCTCGGTGTTCAGCCAGGCCCATGTGATGCCGCGCTGCACCTACGGCCTGCTGCTGAGCGTGCGGGGCCACTATCACCTGCGCGGCGCGGGCCTGCTCAAGACTGGGGACGGCCTGTGGTGGGCCGAGCAGCCGCGGGGATGGATGCTCACGCCGGCCAGCCGCGACGCGCGCCTGATTGCGGTGCGCTGGGAGCCACGGATTACTGAATGAAAAATGGCTGAAACGCAAGCCGGTTGTGCGGCTTTAGCTATCAAAAAGAGAGCAAATCGATCCATGAGACCCTTCGCATTGCCACCTTCGGCCGACGGCCTGTGGACGGGCCTGCGCGACCCTGGCGGCGCGCCACTGGCGCTGGCCGTGGCCGACGGCGTGCTGCGCTGGGCCGGCCCGCCCGGTGCCGTGCCCGCCGCCTGGGCCGGAGCGCGCGTGCACGACGGCGGCGGCGCGCTGGTCACGCCTGGCCTGGTCGACTGCCACACCCACCTGGTCTACGGCGGCCAGCGCGCCAACGAATTCGCCATGCGTTTGGCCGGCGCCAGCTATGAGGAGGTGGCGAAGGCCGGCGGCGGTATCGTCTCCAGCGTGCGCGCCACGCGCGAGGCCAGCGAGGACGAACTCTTCGCCAGCGCCTCGGCACGGCTCGAGAACCTGCTGGCCGAGGGCGTGTGCGCGATCGAGATCAAGTCTGGCTACGGCCTGGCGCTGGAACACGAGCGCAAGCAGCTGCGCGTGGCGCGCCGGCTGGCGCAGTCGCACGGCGTGACGGTGCGCACCACCTTCCTCGGCGCGCATGCGCTGCCGCCCGAATATGCCGGCCGCAGCGGAGACTACATCGAGCTCGTCTGCCGCGAGATGCTGCCCGCGCTGGCGGCCGAGGGACTGGTGGACGCCGTCGATGTCTTCTGCGAGCGCATCGCCTTCTCGCTGGAAGAGACGGAGCGCGTGTTCCAGGCCGCCCAGGCGCTGGGCCTGCCCGTCAAGCTCCATGCCGAGCAGCTGTCGGACATGGGCGGCGCCGCGCTGGCGGCGCGCTACGGCGCGCTCTCGTGCGACCACATCGAGCACCTGTCGCAGGCCGGCATCGATGCGATGAAGGCCGCCGGTACCGTGGCCGTGCTGCTGCCGGGCGCCTACTACACGCTGCGCGACACGCAGCTGCCGCCCATCGCCGCGCTGCGCGAGGCAGGCGTGCCCATGGCCGTCTCCACCGACCACAACCCCGGCACCTCGCCGGCGCTGTCGCTGCTGTTGATGGTCAACATGGCGTGCACGCTGTTCCGCCTCACCGTGCCCGAGGCGCTGGACGGCGTCACCCGCCACGCGGCGCGCGCGCTGGGCCTGCAGGGCACCCACGGCGCGCTGATCGTCGGGCAGCCCGCCAACTTCGTGCTGTGGGACGTGCGCGAAGCGGCCGAACTCGCCTACTGGTTCGGCCAGCGCCCGGTGCGTACCGTCGTGCGCCAGGGCCGCATCGCCGAAGGGGAGGGCGCATGACGCGCTCGCTGCATGCCGCCGATGCGCTGCTGCCGGGCGGCTGGGCAAAGAACGTGTCGATCGCCTGGGACGACCATGGCCGTCTCGTCGCCGTCGACGCCGATGCAGCGCCGCTGCCGGGCGCCGACCGGGCCCGCGGCCCGCTGCTACCGGGCATGCCCAACCTGCATTCGCACGCCTTCCAGCGCGGCATCGCGGGGCTCACCGAATACCGGGGCCAGGCGCAGGATTCCTTCTGGAGCTGGCGCACGCTGATGTACCGCTTCGCGCTGCGGCTCGATCCCGCGCAGCTGGAGGCGATCGCGCTGTGGCTCTATGTCGAGATGCTCGAGGCGGGCTACACCTCGGTGTGCGAGTTCCACTACGTGCACCACGATGCCGATGGCCGGCCCTATGCCGACGACGCGACGCTCGCGCTCGCGCTGCTGCGCGCTGCCCAGGAGGCGGGCATCGGCCTCACCTTGCTGCCGGTGCTGTACCAGTCCGGCGGCTTCGGCGGCCTGCCGCCCGGCGACGGCCAGCGGCGCTTCATCCGCTCGACCGACTCGATGCTGGCACTGCTCGATCGCCTGAAACCGCTGTGCGAGACGCAGGGCGGCCGCCTCGGACTCGCACCCCATTCGCTGCGCGCCGTGCCGCCCGACAGCCTGCGCGCGGCGCTGGCCGGACTGCATGCGCTGGACCCGACTGCGCCCGTGCACATCCACATCGCCGAGCAGACCAAGGAGGTCGACGATTGCTTCGCCTGGAGCGGCCAGCGCCCCGTCGCCTGGCTGCTCGACCATGCACCGGTCGATGCACGCTGGTGCCTGGTGCACGCCACGCACATGGACGCCGACGAGTACCGCCGCGCGGCCGCCAGCGGCGCCGTCGCCGGCCTGTGTCCGACCACCGAAGCCAATCTGGGCGACGGCATCTTCGACCTGCCGGCGTGGTGTTCTGCCGGAGGCGCGTGGGGCGTGGGCTCCGACAGCCACGTCTGCGTCAACGCCGCCGAGGAGCTGCTGATGCTCGAGTACAGCCAGCGCCTCGCCCGGCGCGAGCGCAACGTGGCTGCCGATGTGTCGCAGCCGCAGGTCGCCACGGCGATGACCCTGGCCGCGGTGCAGGGCGGCGCGCAGGCCGCGGGCCGCCCGGTCGCCGGTCTGGCCGTGGGTCAGCAGGCGGACTTCGTCGTGCTCGATGCAGGCCACACCGCGCTGGCCGGCCTGCCCGCGCCCGAGATGCTGGCCTCGCACGTCTTCGCCAGCCAGCGCACGAGCGCCATCGATGCCGTGTGGGTGGCGGGACGGCCGCGCGCGCAGGGTGGGCGGCACCCGCTCCACCACAGCGCCGCGGCCGGCTTCGTCGCCGCGCGGCGGCAATTGCTGAACACACCATGAGCCTCTTCGCCACCACCGAACCCCCCTTCCGCTTCCGCGCCGGCACCCGGCCGCTGCTGATCTCCATGCCGCACGTGGGCACGCACGTGCCGCCCGCGCTGGCCGCGCGCCTCACGGACGAGGCGCGCCAGGTGCCCGACACCGACTGGCACCTCGAACGGCTCTACGACTTCGCCGACGAACTCGGCGCCTCGGTGCTCGTTGCCACGCACTCGCGCTACGTCATCGACCTGAACCGCCCGCCGGACGGCGCCAGCCTCTACCCGGGCCAGAGCGTCACCGGCCTGTGCCCGGTCGATACCTTCGACGACACGCCGCTGTATGCCCGGGGCGACGCGCCGGACGAGGCTGAGATAGCCGCCCGTCGAGAGGCTCTGTGGAAGCCCTACCACGCGCAACTGGCGGCTGAACTCGCGCGCCTGAAGGCGGCGCACGGCGTCGTCGCGCTATGGGATGCGCATTCCATCCGCTCGGTGCTGCCGCGCTTCTTCGACGGCAAGCTGCCCGACCTCAACCTCGGCACGGCCGACGGCGCGAGCTGCGACCCGGCACTGGCGGCGCAGCTGCTGGCCATCGCGCAGTCGAACCCCGCATACACCGGCGTGCTGAACGGCCGCTTCAAGGGCGGCCACATCACACGCCGCTACGGCGACCCGACGGGCGGCGTCCACGCGGTGCAGCTCGAGATGACGCAGTGCAGCTACATGCAGGAGGCGCTGCCCTTCGATTACCTCCCCGCTGTGGCGGCCGGCGTGCAGCCGCAGGTGCGGCGCATGCTGGAAGCGGTGCTGGCCTTCGTGCAGGCCTGACCGCGGGCCCCGGCCGCGATCCGGCGCTTACCATCGCGGCCTCGAACATCCAGGAGGCATCACCGCATGCGCCATCCGAGCCGAATCCTCCTCGCATCCGCCGCGTGCGCCGCCGCGCTGGGGCTGCCGCTGGGCGCGGCCGCCCAGCAGCCGCCGCAGCCCGTCGACGCCGACCTGCGCGCCGGCAGCGTGCTGCGGGCCGGGCCGTCCACCCGCGATGCGGTCACGCAGCGCGTGCCGCGCACGGTGCCTGCCTGGGTCTATGGCTGTACCGAGCAGCGCGGCTGGTGCGAGGTCGAACTCGAAGGCGGCGCGCGCGGCTGGGTGGCCGAGAGCCGCCTGCAGGCGGTGCAGGAGGAGGACAGCCTCGACCACCGCACCAGCACCCCGCTGCCGCAGCGCGGCGTGATCAACAACGGCGCCGTCACCGGCGTCTACGTGGTGCAGCCCTGGGGCTACGGCTACCACGGCGGCGCCACCGTCATCGAGCTCGCGCCGCGCGGGGGCCCGGGCGAGCCGATGTTCCCGATGCGCCCCGGCTGGGCGCGCGGGCAGCCGATGCCGCGCTGAGCGCTTTGCTCGGCTTGCTATCGAATCGATAGCTGCTTGCGCCCGGCTGGCGGGCGTTGCAGGCCGATTTGGCTTGAAAAGCCAGTCGGCCGGTTCAGGCCGCTGCGAGCGGCAGCGGTGCGGGCTCGCTGGTCGCGCGGCCCTGGAAGTCGGTCCAGCAGCGGCGCGTGAAGTCGTACAGCTTGCAGCGGCGCGCCGTGCCGAAGTACCAGCGCCACGAGAAGCGCTGGATCACGATGCGCCCGGGCAGCAGCTCCTCGATGCGGGCCTGGGCCGCCTTGAGCTTGTAGAGCGGGATGCTCATGTCCACGTGGTGCGCCGTGTGCTCCATGATGTGGTGCATCAGGCCGCCGATGCGCCAGGGGAAGGTCAGGTGCACGGTGGTCGACACGAAGGGCTGCGCGCGCTGCCAGGCGGCGCGGTCGTCGTGCCAGGACACCTTCACGTGCGTGTGGTGCACGTACACCACGAAGCCGATCATCGCGAACCAGAACAGCACCGGCAGCACGAAGGCGAAGCCCAGCATCGGCAGCAGCGCGCGCCCGGTGGCGAAGGACACCGCCGCCAGCACCGCCAGCCACGCCGTGGCGAAGCCCAGCACCAGCGCGCAGTCGCGCGAGAACACCGGCCGCTCGGCGTTGGCCGTCCGGTCGCGCGCGATCATGCGGCGCCACCAGATCTCGACCATGTAGTACACGCCGGGCGCCCAACCGCTGCGGTACAGGCGCTCCATCAGCCGCCGGCCGGGCGGCAGCGCCTCGTACTCGGCCTGCGTGAGCGGCGCCCAGACGAAGTCCACGCCCTTGAGGTTGGTGAAACCGTGGTGCACCGTGTTGTGCCCCATGTCCCAGAGGCTGTAGGGCGTGAGCGAGGGCAGGAAGGCGATGCGGCCCAGCCACCGGTTCAGGCGCCGGTGCGGCGTCAGGCTCTGGTGGCAGGCGTCGTGGCCGATGATGAACAGCCGTCCGATCACGAAGCCGCAGGCCAGCCCGGCCAGGGCGCGGGCCCAGCCGGCCTCCAGCAGCACGGCGGCGGCGGCCAGGGCGAAGAAGAGCAGGTAGTCCAGCACCAGCAGCAGGACGGGGCGCAGCGTGCTGCGCTGCACGAGCGGCAGCAGCCAGCCGCGGATGGTCTTGCGGTGCGGCAGCGGCACCTCGGGGGGCAGCGGGCGGGGCGCCGGCTGGAGAGTCGGTTCGGACATGGAACTGAAGAGGGCGCGACCCGCGCGCACGGTGGACGAAGAGGACAAATGAGAGGGCGATCAGGCCGCAGCCCGGCAGGGCGCGACATGCAACCCTAACCGAGGCCTGTGGACGGTGTCATGACAGCGGTCAAACACCGGCCCGACGCCCAGGAAGTTGGCAGGGCCAGCCGGATGCGCGGGGCGCCGCCGCAACAGCGATTCCTACAATCGCCGCATGACGCTGCCCGCCTACACCCGTGCCCGTGAGCTGCCCGGCATTCTCGCCCAACGCATCGCCATCCTCGACGGCGCCATGGGCACGATGATCCAGCGCTTCAAGCTCGGCGAGGCGCAGTACCGCGGCGAGCGCTTCAAGGATTTCCACAAGGACGTGAAGGGCAACAACGAATTGCTGTCGCTCACGCGCCCCGAGGTCATCCGCGACATCCACGAGGGCTACCTGGCCGCGGGGGCCGACCTGATCGAGACCAACACCTTCGGCGCCACCACCGTCGCGCAGGAGGATTACGACATGGCGCACCTGGCGCGCGAGATGAACCTCGAATCCGCCAAGCTCGCCCGCGCCGCCTGCGACAAGTTCAGCACGCCCGACAAACCGCGCTTCGTCGCCGGCGCCCTCGGGCCCACGCCCAAGACCGCCAGCATCAGCCCCGACGTGAACGACCCGGGCGCGCGCAATGTCGATTTCGAGACCTTGCGCGCCGCCTACTATGAGCAGACCGAGGCGCTGGTGCAGGGCGGGGCCGACGTGATCCTGGTCGAGACCATCTTCGATACGCTCAACGCCAAGGCCGCGCTCTTCGCCGTCGACGAGTACTTCGAGGCCAGCGGCGAGCGTCTGCCGATCATCATCAGCGGCACCGTGACCGACGCCTCGGGCCGCATCCTGTCGGGCCAGACCGTCACCGCCTTCTGGCACAGCGTGCGGCATGCCCAGCCGCTGGCCATCGGCCTGAACTGTGCGCTGGGCGCCGCCCTGATGCGCCCCTACGTGCAGGAGCTCAACCGCGTGGCGGGCGACACCTTCATCAGCTGCTACCCCAACGCCGGCCTGCCCAACCCGATGAGCGACACCGGCTTCGACGAGACGCCCGAAGTCACCTCGCGCCTCATCCACGAGTTCGCGGCCGAGGGGCTGGTCAACATCGTCGGCGGCTGCTGCGGCACCACGCCGGATCACATCGCCGCCATCGGCCGTGCCGTCGCGCCCCTGCGTGGCCGGGCGCTGCCACCGGCCTACCGCGAAGCGGCCTGACAGGGAATCCTGCCCGGAGCTCGTGTGAAGCGAGGATGAAGGCGGTAGCCAAAGGTAGCGGCGGTCCACCGCGCGGCGGCCGGTGGCGTTGGCGGAAAGCAGGGTGGTGTCCTATGGACAGCGCGTTCGGCGCCCGCCTAACCTGCATCAACAAAGGACCGCCCATGATCCCTATGTCCCAGCCATCAGGCCCGCGTCGCTGGCTCGCCATCGCGGCACTGGTGCTTGCCGTGCCGCTCGCCGCCTCGGCACAGGAAGCCTACACGCGCGGATCGCCGACGCTTTTTGCCGGCCCTTCCGCGGACTATCCGGCCGTCGCACGGCTGGCGCCCGGCCAGTCGCTGAGCGTCGTGGGCTGCACCGAAGGCTATGGCTGGTGCGACGTGGTCCTGCCCGACGGCCTGCGCGGCTGGGTCGCGGCGAACAGGCTCGAATACGACTATGCCGGCGACACCCTGCCGATGGCGACCTATGGCGCGGCCATCGGGGTGCCGATCGTCGGCTTCGCGCTCGGCAACTACTGGAGCAACTACTACCGCGACCGGCCCTGGTACCGCGAGCCGCGCTGGTGGGGCAACCGTCCTCCGCCGCCGCCCATGCCGGGTTGGCGCCCACCGCCCCCGCCCGCCATCGGCTGGGCGCCCCGGCCCCCCGCGCCGGGCTGGAACGGTCCGCCGCCGCCCCGGCCGGGCTGGTCCGGTCCACCGCCGCGGCCGGAGTGGAACGGTCCGCCGCCGCATGCACGGCCCGACTGGAACAATGCGCCGGGCCGGCCCGGCTGGAGCGGGCCCCCGCCTCAGCGACCCGACTGGAATGGGCGTCCCCCTCCGGCAACCGTGCAGCCGCCGCCGGCGGCGATGCCTCGGCCGCAGCCTCAGTTTCCTGTGCAGCCGCAACGGCGGCCCGGTGCCGGGCCGCAACCGCCGATGCCGGTCCAGGCGGCACCGCAGCCGCGCTTCCCGATGGGCCACATGCCGCCCCCGCCGGGCGGCGGCGCGACCTACAACGGCAACAACCCGGACCGCCCCTGAGCCGGCGCAGCGTGTTCAGCCGGGCGTGCGCCCCATCAGTGCCACGAAGCGGCGCGCGCCCAGCCCCAGCGGGCGCTCCTTGGACCACACGACGTCGACCCACAGGTTAAGCCCGTTGCTGAGGTTCTCGAAAGGAATCTCCACCAGCGTGCCGGCCGCCACGTGCGGCCGCACCACGTTGCGTGGCAGCCAGCCCCAGCCGAGGCCGGCGCTCACCATGTTCAGCGCCGCCAGCGCGTTGTCGGTGCGCCAGACCTGCCGCGCGAAGACGAAACGCGGGTCGGCCGTCGGCACGTCGCGGCCGGCGACGACGATCTGCCGCGTGGCCGCCAGGTGCTGCTCGCGCAGCCGGCCGCCGGCGGCGGCGAGCACCGGGTGGCCGGGCGCGATCACCAGCACCAGCGTCTCGCGCGCCACCTCCTGAAAGCCCTCGCGCCCGTCCATGCCGGGCCGCTCGAACACCAGCGCCAGCTGCGCCCGCCCGCTGTGCAGCATGGCCAATGCGTCGGCCTGCGGTGCCGCCAGCACCTCCATCTCCAGCGCCGGGTATTCGGCGGCCAGCGTGGCCAGGGCCGGGCCCCAGGCGGCGCCCAGCAGCTCGGGGGCGATGGCCAGGGTGAGCCGGTGCTCCAGGCCCTGCGTGAGCGCCAGGGCCTGCACCTGCAGCTGCGTGAGCTGGTCGGCCATGAGCCGCGCCTGCGGCTCCAGCGAGCGCGCAGCGGGCGTGGGGCGCGGCTCGCGCCCGCTGCGGTCGAACAGCGGCAGGTCGAGCTCGGCCTCCAGCTGGGCGATGGCCATGCTCACGGCCGACGGTACCTTGCCCAGGGCGCGGGCGGCCGCCGAGAAGGAGCCGTGGTCGAGCACCGCCAGAAAGACCGCCACGCTGTCGCTGTCGAAGGCCATCGCCTGATCTATCAATTAATCTGAAAGAAGATGACTTTTTATGTCAATCAAGAAGACATAAATTCTGCCCCCATGCAAGGAATCCAGCGAAAGATCGTCTACATCAGCCTCTACGAGGGGCTGGCCATCGTCTGTGCCACCTTCGGGCTGGCCGTCCTGTCCGACAACGGTCTGGGCCATTCGGGTGTCGCCGCGGTCATGGCCTCGGCCATCGCCATCGTGTGGAACCTCGGCTACAACAGCGCCTTCGAGTGGTGGGAGGCGCGCCAGCCTGTGCGCGGGCGCAGCGTGGCGCGGCGCGTGGCGCACGCCATCGGCTTCGAACTGGGCCTGGCCGTGGTGCTGATCCCGGTGTTCGCCTGGTGGCTCGGCGTGAGCCTTTGGCATGCGCTGGTCATGGATGCCGGGCTGATGCTCTTCTTCCTCGTCTACACCTTCTGCTTCAACTGGGGCTTCGACCGCGTCTTCGGCCTGCCGGCCTCGGCGCAGCCCGCATGACCCCGGCGCGAGGCCGTCCGGCCCGCGCTCATTAAAATCCGCGCTCGCCCAAGGAGCGTTGCAGCGCCGGGGCCGCGTCCGCGGGCGCCGGCCGCCGCGTCAGGCTTGGGACCCGCAACGACGCTCGCCTGTTTCTCCCGTGTCCCCTGCAGGTGAGCCCATGTCCTCCGTCCCGCGCGATCTTCCTCCTCCTCCCATGAAGCTGTCCGGCCTCGAGCCGGTGCTCATCGGCGAGGGGACGCTGTTCGTCAACATCGGCGAGCGCACCAACGTCACCGGCTCCAAGGCCTTCGCGCGCATGATCCTCAACGGCCAGTTCGAGGACGCGCTGGCCGTCGCGCGCCAGCAGGTGGAGAACGGCGCGCAGGTGATCGACATCAACATGGACGAGGCCATGCTCGACAGCAAGGCCGCGATGGTGCGCTTTTTGAACCTGATCGCCAGCGAGCCCGACATCGCGCGCGTGCCGATCATGGTCGACTCCTCCAAGTGGGAGGTGATCGAGGCCGGCCTGCGCTGCATCCAGGGCAAGGGCATCGTCAACTCGATCTCCATGAAGGAGGGGGTCGAGAAATTCAAGCACGAGGCCCGCCTGGTGCGCCGCTACGGTGCTGCTGCCGTAGTGATGGCCTTCGACGAGCAGGGCCAGGCCGACACCTTCGCGCGCAAGATCGAGATCTGCGAGCGCGCGTACCGCATCCTGGTCCATGAAGTGGGCTTCCCGCCCGAGGACATCATCTTCGACCCCAACATCTTTGCGGTGGCCACGGGCATCGAGGAGCACAACAACTACGCCGTCGACTTCATCGAGGCGGTGCGCTGGATCAAGCAGAACCTGCCGGGCGCCAAGGTGTCGGGCGGCGTGTCGAACGTGAGCTTCAGCTTCCGCGGCAACGACCCGGTGCGCGAGGCGATCCACACCGTGTTCCTGTACCACGCCATCGCGGCCGGCATGGACATGGGCATCGTCAACGCCGGCATGGTGGGCGTGTACGACGACCTGGAGCCGCAGCTGCGCGAGCGCGTGGAGGACGTGGTGCTCAATCGACGCCCCGACGCCGGCGAGCGCCTGGTCGAGATCGCCGAAAGCGCCAAGGGCGCCGCCAAGGACGACAGCAAGAAGCTCGAGTGGCGTGGCACGCCCGAGCAGCCGGTGCCCGTGGCGCAGCGCCTGTCGCACGCCCTGGTGCACGGCATCACCGACTTCATCACCGAGGACACCGAAGAGGCCTACCAGCAGATCCTCGCCAAGGGCGGCCGGCCGCTGCATGTGATCGAGGGGCCGCTCATGGACGGCATGAACATCGTGGGCGACCTCTTCGGCGCCGGCAAGATGTTCCTGCCGCAGGTGGTCAAGTCGGCGCGCGTGATGAAGCAGGCCGTGGCGCACCTCATCCCCTACATCGAGGAAGAGAAACGCCAGGACGAGGCCGCGGGCCGCGACGTGCGCAGCAAGGGCAAGATCGTCATCGCCACCGTCAAGGGCGACGTGCACGACATCGGCAAGAACATCGTCACCGTCGTGCTTCAGTGCAACAACTTCGAGGTCGTGAACATGGGCGTGATGGTCCCGTGCCACGAGATCCTGGCCAAGGCCAAGGTCGAGGGTGCGGACATCGTCGGCCTGTCGGGCCTGATCACGCCCAGCCTGGAAGAAATGCAGTACGTGGCCGGCGAGATGCAAAAGGACGAGCACTTCCGCATCCGGAAGATCCCGCTGCTCATCGGCGGCGCCACCACCAGCCGCGTGCACACCGCGGTGAAGATCGCGCCGCACTACGAGGGGCCGGTGGTCTACGTGCCCGACGCCTCGCGCAGCGTGAGCGTGGCGCAATCGCTGCTGTCGGAGCAGGCGGCGAACTACATCGCCGAGCTGAACGCCGACTACGACAAGGTGCGGCACCAGCACGCCAACAAGAAGCAGGTGCCGCTGTGGCCGCTGGCGAAGGCGCGTGCCAACAAGACGCCCATCGACTGGGCCGGCTATATCCCGCCAGTGCCGAAGTTCCTGGGCCGGCGCGTGTTCCGCAACTTCGACTTGACGGAGCTGGCGCAGTACATCGACTGGGGTCCCTTCTTCCAGACCTGGGACCTGGCCGGGCCCTTCCCCGCCATCCTGAAGGACGAGGTGGTGGGTACCGAGGCGCAGCGCGTCTTCAGCGACGGCAAGCGCATGCTGCAGCGGCTCATCGAGGGGCGCTGGCTCACGGCCAGCGGCGTGGTCGGCTTCTGGCCGGCCAACACCGAGCGCGACGACGACATCGTGCTCTACACCGACGAATCGCGCAGCGAAGCGGCACTCACCTGGTACGGCCTGCGCCAGCAGACCGAGAAGCAGGCCATCGACGGCGTGATGCGTCCCAGCCGTTGCCTGGCCGACTTCGTGGCGCCCAAGGACAGCGGCCTCGCCGACTACGTGGGCATGTTCGCGGTGACGGCCGGCATCGGGGTCGAAAAGAAGGAGAAGTACTTCACCGACGATCTCGACGACTATTCGGCCATCATGCTCAAGGCCCTGGCCGATCGCCTGGCCGAGGCTTTTGCCGAAGCCATGCACAAGCGCGTGCGCACCGACCTGTGGGGCTACGCGGCCGACGAGGCGCTCGACAACGACGCACTCATCAAGGAGCACTACCGCGGCATCCGCCCGGCGCCGGGCTACCCGGCCTGCCCGGACCACAGCGTCAAGGGCCCGATGTTCGAACTGCTGCAGTGCGCCGACATCGGCATGGGCCTGACCGAGAGCCTGGCCATGACGCCGGCGGCCAGCGTGTCGGGCTTCTACCTCAGCCACCCGGACAGCACCTACTTCAATGTCGGCAAGATCGGCCACGACCAGCTGGTCGACCAAGCGGCGCGCCGCCAGGCCAGCGAGTCGGAACTCGAGCGCCTGCTGGCGCCCAACCTGTGATCCCGACGCGACCGGCACCGTGACCCTGGCCTTGCAGAAGCTGATCTTCGCGGCGCAGCACCTCGCGGCGCTGGCCCTGTTCCTCTGGGCCGCCTGGGGCGTGGGCGACCTCGCCGGCGCCCGCCTTCGTGCCGTGCCACCCGCACGCCGCGGAATGGCCCAGGGCGACCCCTGGCTGGGCCTCGCCCTGTCGTCCGCACTGGGCATCGGCGTCTTCGTGGTGCTGCTGCAGGGCCTCGGCATCGCGGGGTGGCTGCGTCCGCCGATCACGATGGCGCTGCTGCTCGCAGCATTGGCCGTGGCGGCGGCGCGCACGCCGGCCGCATGGCGGCGGCTGCGCGCCGTTCCGCCCGGTCCGGCGCCCACGCTGGCCGAGCGCACCATGCGCTGGGTCGTCCTCGGTGCGGCGCTGGTGTGCCTCATCGAGCCGCTGGCCCCGCCCTTCGCGTTCGACGAGATGATGTACCACCTGCCCTGGGCGCGCGAGACGGCCATGAGCGGGCGCATCGGCATCCACGACTGGCTGCGCTACCCCTGGTTCCCCTACAACTACAACCTGCTCTACGCGGCCGCGCTGCCGTGGATGGGCGACGTGTTCCCGCACCTGCTGCACGCGCTCGCGGGCTGGCTGTCGGCGGCCATCGTCTATCGGCTGGCCGTGCTGTACACCGACCGCATCGTGGCCGGCATGGCGGTGGTCATCCTGCTCGCGGTGGGCGAGTACGCCAATGCGCTGATCGACATGGCGGTGGCGCTGTTCGTCGTCGCGGCCTGCGCCGCGCTGTGGATCTGGCAGGAAGATCCAGGCGGCGGCGCAGCCCGGCCCACGCGCTGGCTGGTGCTGGCGGCCTTCTTCCTCGGCGTGGCGGCAGGCAGCAAGTACCAGGCGCTCACCTTCCTGCCGCTCCTGGGGCTGTGGGTGCTGTGGCGGGAGCGCCGGCCCGGCCCGCTGGCACTGGGACTCGCGGCCTTTCTGCTGCCGTGCATCTACTGGTACGCGCGCAACTGGCTGCAGACGGGCGATCCGTTCAACCCCATCGGGGCGCGCGTGTTCGGCTTCACCAACTGGAACCCTGCCGACTACCAGCAGCAGCTCGACGACGTGCGGGCGCACGCCAGCCTGCCCAACGTGATGTTCTGGGCCCTGCTCGTGGTTCCCTTCGGCGTCTTCTGGAAGGCGAGGCCAGCCGTGCGCGCCGCCTTCGCGTTCGGCGTCTGGTCGCTCGTCGTGTGGGTGCTGACCTCGCGCTATCCCCGCTACATGATGGCGTCGTTTCCCATCCTCGCCTGGCTGGGCGCGATGGGCTGGCGACAGCTTTACCTCTGGGGCGCGGACCTCGTCCGGAGCCGGGCGCCAGTGCTCGCCGGCGGGCGCAGGCCTGCGATGGCCGCCGGCGCGCTCGTGGCGGTGCTCGCGGCGGCCGGCCTGTCGCGGTTCGCCGCGCATTGGCGCATCATTTCGCCCACGCCGCAGACGCGGGAAGCCTTTCTTCGCCAGCATGTGCCGGGTTATGAGGTCCTGAGCTATCTGCGCGCGCATCCGGTGCCCGACAAGCTCTACCAGGTGGTGCTCAACGATGCGTTGTATTACGCCGGCTTCCCGGCATGGGGCGATGTCTTCGGCCCCTACCGCTATGCCGACTACGTGTACCTGCCCGCGGATGAACTCGCGCGCAAGCTGGCAGCCCAGGGCTTCGGCCGCATCGTGATCCGCACCGACCTGGCGCCCTATATCCATACCAAGCCGGGCTTCGATCGCCGTTTCCAGCTCATCACGGAGCAGGGGAGCGTGAAGGCGTACCGCATACTGCCGGCCACACCATGAGCGCCCCCGACCCCCTCGCCGCATTGCGCATCGCGGCCGTGATTCCCTGCTACAACGAGGCGCTGGCCATCCCGCAGGTCATCGCGGAGTTCCGCGCCGCGCTGCCGCAGGCGGAGATCCACGTCTTCGACAACGCGTCGACCGACGACACCGCTGCCGTGGCACGCGCGCACGGTGCGCAGGTGACGCACGTGGCGCTGCGCGGCAAGGGCAACGTGGTGCGCCGCATGTTCGCCGACGTCGAGGCCGACGTGTACGTCATGGTCGATGGCGACGCCACCTACGACCTGTCGACCGTGCGCGAGCTCATCGCCGACCTGGTCGGGGGCAACCTCGACATGGTGGTGGGCGCGCGCGTCGACGACCGGCACGACGCGCACACCTACCGGCCCGGCCACCGCTTCGGCAACCGCCTGCTCACCGGCGCGGTGGCGCACCTCTTCGGCGGCCACTTCACCGACATGCTGTCGGGCCTGCGGGTGTTCTCGCGCCGCTACGTGAAGTCCTTTCCGGCGCTCGCCAAAGGTTTCGAGATCGAGACCGAGCTCACCGTGCATGCGCTCGAGCTGCGCATGCCCCATGCCGAGCGGCCCACGCTGTACCGCTCGCGGCCCGAGGGCTCGCATTCGAAGCTGTCGACCTACCGGGATGGCTGGCGCATCCTGCTGATGATCCTGCGGCTGTACGTCAACGAACGGCCGCTGAGCTTCTTCAGCGCCATCGGCGGCCTGCTTGCGCTGGGCGCGATCGTGCTGGCCATTCCGCTCTTCATCACCTTCGTCGAGACCGGCCTGGTGCCGCGCCTGCCCACCGCCGTGCTGGCCACCGGCATGATGCTGGCCGCCATGCTGTCGGCCGCCTGCGGCGCGGTGTTGCGCACGGTGACGCTGGGGCGGCGCGAGGTCAAGCGCCTGCGCTACCTGGCCACGCCGGGCGTGCGGAACGCGCTGCGCCGGCCATGAGCGCATCCGGCCCGCAGGGCGGCGAAGCGCACGGCACCACGCGCCGGCTGGCCCTGTTCGCGGTGGCCGGCGTGCTCGGCCTGATCGTCGACGTGGCTGTGCTGTATTTGCTGGCACCCTGGCTGGGCTGGTATGCCGCGCGGGTGCTGTCCTTCCTCGCCGCGGCGACCGCGACCTGGGCCTTCAACCGCCGCTTCACCTTCGCGGTCGGCCATCCTGCCTCGCTGTGGCGCGAGTACGCCTCGTACGTGGCCGCCATGCTCGGCGGCGCGGCGGTGAACTACGCGGTCTATGTGCTCACGCTGCATTCGGTCGAGGGCCCCTGGGCCGCGGCGCTGGGCGTGGCGCTGGGCAGCCTGGGCGGCATGGTCGTCAACTATCTCTCGGCCCGGCACCTGGTGTTCCGCTCGCGCGGCCCGCGCTGATCGACAGCGCCGCCGAAGGCCGCTAGCGTCGGGGCATGTCCGCCGTGTCCACCCACTCGCTCCCGCCCTTCGTCCAGAAACTGCTGGTGCCGCTGCGGCCGCTCACGCCGCTGTGGCGCGCCGCCATGCTGTGGAAGGACGCCGACGGCCTGCGCATGAGCGCCGCGATGTCCTTCTACGGCATCCTGAGCCTGGCGCCGCTGCTGGTGCTCATCGTCGCCATCCTGGGCTGGTGGCTCGATCCGGCGTTCGTCCAGACGCGGTTGGTGGGCGAGATCTCCGCCGTCGTCGGCCAGCGCGGCGCCGAAGCGGTGCGCCAGGCGCTCACCAGCGCGCAGCAGCCCAAGGAAGGGATCATCGCGTCGGTGCTGGCCTTCGTGCTGCTGATCTCGGGCGCGACGGGCGTGTTCGCCGAACTGCAGTCGGCCTTCGAGCGGCTCTGGCGCCAGGGCGGTGAGCCGGCGCCCGAGACGCCCTGGTGGTACACGGCCTCGCTGCGGCTGCGCGGGCTGGGCTACATCCTCGTGTTCGGCGTGCTGCTGCTGATGTCGCTGGCCGCCACCACGGCGATCAACTTCATTGCCGACTGGGCCGGACAGTGGCTGTCGCTCAAGCCGCTGCTGCGCGGCATCAACGAGCTGATCTCCTTCGCCTTCTGCACCGGGCTGTTCGCGGGCCTGATGCGGCTGAGCACCGGCCCCAAGCCGCGCATGCGCTACATGCTGGTGGGCGGGGCGGTGGGCGCGGTGCTGTTCACGCTGGGCAAGCAGGCGCTGGCGCTGTATCTGTCGACGGCGGCGGTGGTCTCGGCCTATGGCGCGGCCGGCTCGCTGGTGGTGATCCTCATGTGGATCTACTTCACCTCGGCCATCCTGCTCCTGTCGGCCGGCTGCGCACGGGCGCTGTCGGAGGACGCGCAGGCGCGCGCCGACGCGGCGGCCGCACGCCCCACGGGGCGCTGATCCGGCAAAGTGCAATCGGCCTGCAGCGCCCGTCGGGTGGGCGCTGCAGCCGAATTCGTCACATTCGTTACGATCTGGCCGGGCGCTCAGTGGCCGGCCGGCACCACCACCGGCACCTCGGTCGCGGGCGGCGTATTGCGGCTGCGGCCGGCGCGCACGATGCCGTCGATCATCACCATGCCCACGCCGGGAATGTCACCGAGCTGCACGCTCTCCAGAAGCGTCTTGCCGGCGGTGTGCTGCGCGCGGTCCATGAAGACGAAGTCCGCGGCGCGGCCCACTTCGATCAGGCCGCAGTCCAGGTTGCGCATACGCGCGGTGTTGCCGGTCGCAAAGCAGAACACCACTTCGGCCGGGATGTCCGCCATCGACGAGATCAGCGACACCATGCGCAGGATGCCCAGCGGCTGCACGCCCGAGCCGGCCGGGCCGTCGGTGCCCAGGATCACGCGGTGCGGGCACTTGAGTTCGATGGCCGCGCGTGCGGCGCCGATGGCGACGCGCTCGTTGCCGTTGTGCACGATCTCGATGCCGCGCGTGCTCTGCTCGCACAGCTCGCACACGTGCTTGAGCGGCAGCGAGGTGTGGCCGCCGTTGATGTGGCCGATGATGTCGGCGTCGGCCTCCAGCACCGTGTCCTTGTCGATGTAGCCCGAGCCCGGCACCGAGGGGCCGCCGGTGTGGATGGTGCTCTGGATGCCGTACTTGCGTGCCCAGGCCACCATCTCCTTGGCCTCGTAGCCGGCCTTCACCGTGCCCAGGCCCACCTCGCCGAGCAGGCCCACGCCGGCCTCGGCCAGTTCCTTGAAGTCGCTCTCGACCATGCCCTTCTCGATCACCGGCGCGCCGGCCAGCACCTTCACGCCGCCGGGGCGAAAGGCGTCGAAGGCGCGCTGCGCGGTGATTGCCAGCGCCTTCAGGCCCACGATGTCGCGCGGCCGGCCGGGATAGTGCACCTCGCCGGCCGAGATCATGGTGGTCACGCCGCCGTTCATGCTCGACTCGATCCAGTTGAGCTGGCTCTGGCGTGGCGTCCAGTCGCCGGCCACCGGGTGCACGTGGCTGTCGATGAGTCCGGGCGCCACGCACACGCCCTTGGCGTCGATGACGGTCTTCGCGCCCTCGGTGTCGCAGTCCTTGGATTTGCCGACGGCCGTGATCAGGCCGTCGTTCACGACGATCGTGTCGGCATCGAGGATGGGCCGGTCGATGTCGCCCGAGAGCAGCAGCCCTATGTTCTGGATGACGACCTTGCCCGACTTGCCGCCGGTTGCGATTTCTGCCATGACTTGCTCTCTTCGTGAGGTGGGGTGTCGTTGTCGGCCGCGTCCTCGAGCCGTACGGTGCGCAGCACGGCCTCGATGACGAAGTCCTCCCAGTGCGCCACCTTGTCCGGCGCGTCCAGGGCTTCGTCCAGGAAGGTCGTGAGGGTGTAGCGGTTGGAGGTGTAGAAGTAGCCCGAGGCCGCGATCAGCAGGTACACGTCGCGCGCCACCAGGTCGCTGCGGAACAGGCCCTGCGCCGCGCCCGCCGCCAGGATGTCCGCGATGATCGCCACCGCCCGCGAGGAGTACTCGCGCGCCCGCACCGACTTGGCGATGTGCCGGCCCTTGTGCAGGTTCTCGGTGTTCAGCAGCGTGACGAAGTCGGGGTTGCGGCGGTAGTAGCCGTGCACGAAGCGGATGACCTCGGTCAGCGCCTCCACCGGCCGCGAGGCATCGAGCGCGATCGCTGCCTCGGCCTCGTCCATGCGCTGGTAGATGCCCTCGAGCACCGCGACGAACAGGCCTTCCTTGCTGCCGAAGTAGTAGTAGATCATCCGGTCGTACGACTTGGCCGCCCTGGAGATCTTCTCCACGCTGCCGCCGTCGTAGCCGTACTTCGCGAACACCTTGGTGGCGGCCTTGAGGATCGCGTCGCGCGTGGCCTGCGCCGCCGCCTCCCGCACGCCGGTCTTGCGCTGGGGCTTGGCGACGGTCTTGCGGGTGGTCATGCGGTATGGATCCGGGAACGGGAGCGGGTGCCGTACGCGAAGGGCGCGAAGTTCACGCGAAGGACGCGAAAGGAAACCAAGGAAATTCTCGGGAACCCTTTTGCGTCCTTCGCGAAACTTTCGCGCCCTTCGCGTACGGCAGTCCGCATTTATTTCTCTGCGAAGGCGCGTTCGACGACGTAGTCGCCCGGGGTGCTGGTGTTGCCTTCCTTGAAGCCGCGGCCTTCGAGGATTTCCTTCATGTCGACCAGCAGGCCGGGGCTGCCGCAGATCATGACGCGGTCCTCGGCCGGGTTCAGCGGCGGCAGGCCCAGGTCGTCGGTCAGCTTGTTGGCGGTGATCAGGTCGGTGATGCGGCCCTGGTTGCGGAACTCCTCGCGCGTGACCGTCGGGTAGTACAGCAGCTGCTTCTCGATCATTTCGCCCAGGAACTCGTGCTTGGGCAGGTGGTCGACCACCAGGTCGTGGTAGGCCAGCTCATCCACCTGGCGCACGCCGTGCACCAGGATGACCTGCTCGAACTTCTCGTAGGTCTCGGGGTCGCGGATGATGCTCATGAAGGGCGCCAGGCCCGTGCCCGTGCCGAACATGTACAGGCGCTTGCCGGGCAGGGTGTAGTCGATGAGCAGCGTGCCCGTGGGCTTGCGGCCGACGATGATCGTGTCGCCGACCTGGATGTGCTGCAGGCGCGAGGTGAGCGGGCCTTCCTCGACCTTGATGCTGAGAAACTCCAGGTGCTCCTCGTAGTTGGGGCTGACGATGCTGTAGGCGCGCAGCAGCGGCTTGTTGTTGACCTTCAGGCCGATCATCGTGAAGTGACCGTTGGAGAAGCGCAGCGCCGGGTCGCGCGTGGTCGTGAAGGTGAACAGGCGGTCCGTCCAGTGGTGGACCGAGAGAACGCGTTCTTCGCTGAAGGCACTCATGGCAAGTCGAAAAGCTGTTGAATGAGAAGAAGGGGCGGGCGACGGAATGCTTGCGAACGAGGGCTGGCGCGTCAACCGGCCGTGGCCGCCCAATTGTCGTTCACGGTGCACCGAGTCGGGGAGTGCGCGCCTCAGGAAAACACCCATGCAAGCTTCGCGCCGCACCGCTACATTGCGGTTGGTGTAGCGAATACAACATGAAAGTGGAGCAAATGCTACACAAAACGATGTGGCGGCTCAAGCATCGCGCAGGCACGCTTGTTGCAGGTTGGGTCGCTTCATCTCACGGATGACCACGATGACTGAACACACCAAGACCGACGGGCTGCCGAGCATGGACCTGCCCGTCGTGCCCGATGCGGCCGGCCTGGGCTACGGCAAGTCGCCGGCGCGCAACGAGCGCATGAGCGCGGCCAAGGTCGAGTGCAACGCCTGCCCGGTGCTCTGCCAGATTTCCGAGGGCCGCACCGGCGCCTGCGACCGCTACGCCAACCGCGCCGGGGTGCTGGTGCGCGTCGACCCGGTGGTGCTGCTGCGCCGCGAGCTGGTCGCCGAGGCACCGGCGCTGGTGCCTTTCGCGCGCCCTGGCGCCGAGGGCGAGGCCGCCGATGCCGGTGCACCCGCCGACTGGAACGGCGACCTGCTGCACGCCAACGAGGTCTTCGTCACCGGCATCGGCGCCTCCACCACCTACCCCGACTACAAGCCGGCGCCCTTCATCGTCGGCTCCAAGGCCGACGGCGTGGACATGGTCACCGTCGTGACCGAAGGCATCTTCAGCTACTGCAGCGTGAAGGTGAAGATCGACACCGACCGCTTCCTCGGTGCCGAGCAGGCCAACGTCCGCTACAAGGGCGAGGTGGTAGGCCACGTGACCACGGCCGAATACGGCTCGCAGATGCTCTCGCTCGGCGGCGTGCACCACCTCACCGGCGGCAGCAAGAAGGAAGGCCGCATGACGCTGGAGCTCATGCAGAACCTGTGCAACAAGCAGGCGGCCGAATGCACCATCGACGGCGGCGCCAGCCTCGTCATCCAGGCGGGCAGGGCGCCCGTCGTCAACGGCGTCGAGGAGCAGCGCATGCGCGTGGGCTGCGGTTCGGCCACGGTGGGCATCTTCGCCAAGCAGCTGCTCGACCTGGCCGACGAGGTGGTGGTGGTCGACGACCACATCACCGGCGTGCTCACCGAGCACCAGGCCGGCCGCTGCCTGTCGATGGCGCCCTCGGGCATCCAGATGCGAGGGCGCAAGTCCACGCCGGGGCGCTACTTCCAGGTCGCCAACCCCGGCAGCGGCTGGGGCGGCACCGACATCGCCGACCCGCTGTCCATCATCGAGGGCTGGGAGCCCGGCGTCGCCAAGCCCGGCCTGCGCCTGCTCATGACCTCCACCACCGGCGAGCAGGCGCAGTGGTACGTGCTCGACGACGACCTGCAACCCGTGGAGCAGCCCATGCCCGCTGCGGTGCAGCGCGTGGTCGACCGCATCGGCGAGAACTGCGAACCGTCCCTGTGCACCGTGCTCTTCCTCGGCGGCGCGGGCGGCAGCCTGCGCGCCGGCGTGACCGAGAACCCCATCCTGCTCACGCGCGCCATCAAGCAGGCGCTGGTCAACGTGACTTGCGGCGGTGCGCCGGCCTATGTGTGGCCGGGCGGCGGCATCACCGTCATGGTGGATGTGATGCGCATGCCCGACAACAGCTTTGGCACCGTGCCCACGCCGGCCATCATCGCGCCCATCGAGTTCAGCATGCGCCTGGACGACTACGCCGCGCTCGGCGGCCACGTCGACCATGTCATGCCGCTCGACCAGGCGCTGGCGCGTGGCGCCTGGCAGGACGACGGCGCCCCCACGGCGCGCGAGTGGCGCACAGCCGATCGCATCAACCCGTGGCCGCTGGGACATGGCCCCATGCTGGGCTGACGGGGCGGCCGTGGCAGCAACGCGTGCCCTGCTCGACGGCGGGCGCTGGCATTTCCAGCACGGCCCGATGGACGTCGTGCTGCAGGCCGAGGGCGAGCCGCAGGCCGTCGCGGCCGCGCATGCCGATGCCTGGGCGCGCTTCGTGCCGTTGCTCGACGAGCTCGTGGCCGAGCTGCCGCTGCTCAAGCAGCCCATCGCGGCCCGTGCCGTGCCGGCCGGCCCGGTGGCCCGCCGCATGTGGGACGCGTGCGCGGTGCACGCGCCGATCTTCATGACGCCGATGGCCGCCGTCGCCGGCGCGGTCGCGCAGGAACTGATCGCCGCCTACCGGCGTGCCGGCATCATGCGCGCCTGGGCCAACAACGGCGGCGACATCGCCTTCCACCTGGCGCCCGGTACGTCGGCACGCGTGGGGCTGTACGCCGACCTGGCGCGCTTCGACCCGGCCGACGCCGCGGCCCTGCGCACCGATGGCCAGTTCGACGTGCATGCCGCCCAGCCCGTGCGCGGCGTGGCCACGAGTGGCTGGCGCGGCCGCAGCTTCTCGCTGGGCATCGCCGACAGCGTGACCGTGCTCGCCGCGACCGCGGCGGGCGCCGACGCCGCGGCCACCGTCATCGCCAATGCCGTGGACGTGTCGCACCCTGACATCCGCCGCCTGCCGGCCAGCGAATGCAAGGACGGCAGCGACCTGGGCGACACGCCCGTCACGGTGGAAGTCCCGGCCTTGCCGCCCCAGGCCGTCGCACAGGCACTGGATGCGGGCGCGCAGCGCGCCCGTGCGGTGCAGGCGGCCGGACAAGCCTTCGCCGCGATACTCGTTTGCCAGGGGCAATGGCGACTTGTGCAGCCCTTAAGCTCGGCGTCCGGCGAGGCCGCGCAGCCCGCACTTGGTTCAGTATTTGCTTAACGAAAAGCAAGGCATCCTTTCCATGATCGACATCCGACGCGTCTTCACCCAGGTCGAGACCATCCACCACGAGTTCGGCCCGCGCGCGGCGACGCCGCTGGTGCGTGGTGCGATCGCCGCGGTGCTGACCAATCCCTTCGCAGGCCGCTACGAGCCCGACATCCTGCCCATGATGGACCTGCTGGAGCCCGTGGGTGTCGACATGGCCCACCGGCTGCGTGCCGCGATGGATGTTTCCCTCGAGCAGATCGCCACCTACGGCAAGGGCGCCATCGTCGGCGCCGCCGGCGAACTCGAGCACGGTGCGCTGTGGCACGTGCCTGGCGGCTACGCCATGCGCGAACTGCTGGGCTGGAAGGGCGACCGCGCCGCGTACAAGGCCGGCACCGTCGACGAGAAGAAGACCGGGCAGCCCGGCAACGCGCTGTCGATCGTGCCCTCGACCAAGAAAGTCGGCCCGCCCGGCGCCACGCTCGACGTGCCGCTCACCAACATCAATGCCAGCTACGTGCGCGGGCAGTTCGACGCCATCGAGGTGCGCGTGCCGGGCGCGCCCGAATCGGACGAGATCGTCTTCATCCTCGCCATGAGCACCGGCTATCGCGTGCACGACCGCGTCGGCGGCCTGCGTGCGGAGAACATCGCCAAATGGGACGGCCTGCGGTGAGTTCGACAGGCGTCGAATTCGGACTGCCGGACGCAGAGGACGCGAAGATTTCGCAGAGCTCGCAGAAAAGACAAGTGAAGGATCAATGATGTCAGCAGATATTCGCAAGCTGGTGGTGCAGGTCGACGAGACCCGCAAGGAAATGGGAAAGACGATCGACCCGCCCACCCGCCGCGCGGTCGCGATCGCCGTCATCGCCAACCCCTACGCCGGCCGCTACAGCGAGAACCTCGACGAGCTCATCGCCATCGGTGAGGAACTCGGCGCGCTGCTGGGCCAGAAGGCCGTGAAGGCGCTGGGCATCGAGCCCGGCCAGGCCCAGAGTTACGGCAAGGCCGCGATCGTCGGCGAGGGCGGCGAGCTGGAGCACGCGGCCGCCATCCTGCACCCCAAGCTGGGTGCACCGCTGCGCGTCGCCGTCGAGAAGGGCGCGGCCCTCGTGCCCTCGGCCAAGAAGCGCGGCACGCTGGGCACTGCCATCGACGTGCCCCTGGGCCACAAGGACGCCGCCTTCGTGCGCAGCCATTTCGACGCGGTGGAGGCGCGTGTGAGCGATGCCCCGCGCGCCGGCGAGATCGTCGTGGCCGTGGCCGTGACCGACAGCGGCCGGCCGCTGCCGCGCATCGGCGGGCTGCAGGTGTCCGAGATCAAGGGCGAAGATGGTTTGCGATAGCTGCGTCCGGTAGCCCTGTTTTTTTCGCTTCATTTCTCAAAGGAGTCTCCATGAATGCACTGCGTCCCGCCTTCACCGTCGCCGCGCTCGCTGCGCTGCTGGCGCCTGCCGTCCACGCCCAGGGCGTGATCAAGATCGGCGAAGTCAACAGCTACAAGGCGCAGCCCGCCTTCCTCGAGCCCTACAAGAAGGGCATGGAACTGGCGGTGGACGAGATCAACGCCGCTGGTGGTGTGAACGGCAGGAAGATCGAGCTCATCACGCGCGACGACAACGCCAACCCCGGCGATGCGGTGCGCATGGCCGAGGAACTGGTCTCGCGCGAGAAGGTCGACATCCTCGCCGGCGCCTTCCTCTCGAACACCGGCCTGGCGCTGGCCGACTTCGCCAAGCAGAAGAAGTTCTTCTACCTGGCCGGCGAGCCGCTCACCGACAAGATGACTTGGCAGGGCGGCAACCAGTACACCTTCCGCCTGCGTCCCGGCACCTACATGCAGGCCGCCATGCTCGTGCCCGACGCAGCCAAGCTCAAGAAGAAGCGCTGGGCCATCGTCTACCCCAACTACGAGTACGGCCAGTCGGCGGTGGCTGCCTTCAAGCAGCTGCTCAAGGCGGCGCAGCCCGACGTCGAATTCGTCACCGAGCAGGCCACGCCGCTGGGCAAGGTCGATGCCGGCAGCGTGGCGCAGGCGCTGGCCGATGCCAAGCCCGACGCGATCTTCAACGTGCTCTTCGGCGCCGACCTCTCCAAGTTCGTGCGCGAAGGCAACACGCGTGGCCTCTTCAAGGACCGTGAAGTGGTGAGCGTGCTCACCGGCGAGCCCGAGTACCTCGACCCGCTCAAGGACGAGGCGCCCAACGGCTGGCTGGTGACGGGCTACCCGTGGTACGGCATCACCACGCCCGAGCACAAGAAGTTCGAGCAGGCCTACCAGGCCAAGTTCAAGGACTACCCGCGCCTGGGCTCGGTGGTGGGCTACAGCATGATCAAGTCGGCCGCTGCCGGCGTGGCCAAGGCCAACAGCACCGATTCAGACAAGCTCGTCGCGGCCTTCAAGGGCCTGCAGGTCGACACCCCCTTCGGCAAGATCAGCTACCGCCCCGAAGACCACCAGTCGACCATGGGCGCCTTCGTCGGTCGCACCAAGAACGAGGGCGGCAAGGGCGTGATGGTGAACTACACCTACTTCGACGGCGCCGACGCGCGCTTCCAGCCCCCAGCGGCCGACGTCAAGAAGTCCCGCGCCGCGGATTGAGCCGCCGCGACGTCCCACGGTAGAAGAAGAGAGCCATGAGTTTTTCCGGCCTGATCGTCCAGCTCCTCAACGGGCTGGCGTCCGCGTCCTCGCTGTTCCTGGTGGCGGCGGGGCTGTCGCTGATCTTCGGCGTCACGCGTATCGTCAATTTCGCCCATGGCTCCTTCTTCATGGTGGGTATCTACCTGGCCTACACCCTGGCCGACAAGCTCGGCGGCGCGCTGGGCAGCGGCGGCTTCTGGCTGGCGCTTCCGCTGGCGGCGATCGCGGTCGGCGTGCTCGGTGCGCTGATCGAGGTGGTGCTGCTGCGGCGCATCTACAAGGCGCCCGAACTGTTCCAGTTGCTGGCCACCTTTGCGCTGGTGCTGGTCATCAAGGACGCGGTGCTCTGGCTCTGGGGCCCCGACGAGCTGCTGGGCCCGCGTGCGCCGGGGCTCAAGGGCTCGGTCGAGATCCTGGGGCGCCAGTTCCCGTCCTACGACCTGTTCCTGATCGTCGTCGGGCCCGTGGTGCTGGGCCTGGTATGGCTGCTGCTCACGCGCACGCGCTTCGGCACGCTGGTGCGCGCCGCCACGCAGGACCGCGAGATGGTCAGCGCCCTGGGCGTGAACCAGGCCTGGCTCTTCACGGCCGTGTTCGCCCTGGGCGCGATGCTGGCGGGCCTGGGCGGTGCACTGCAGCTGCCGCGCGAGCCCGCCACGCTCGAAATGGACCTGAACACCATCGGTGCCGCCTTCGTGGTGGTGGTGGTGGGCGGCATGGGCTCGCTGCCCGGCGCCTATGTGGCGGCACTGCTCATTGCCGAGATCAAGGCCATCTGCATCTGGCTCGGCGTGGTCGACGTGTTCGGCCTGTCCATCTCCTTCTCCAAGCTCACGCTGGTGGTCGACTTCCTGGTCATGGCGGTGGTGCTCGTGTGGCGCCCCTGGGGCCTGATGGGGCGTGCGCAGGCGCCGAGCCGCTATGTCGGCATGCAGGAAGAGCCGCTGCGCCGCGCCAGCCGCACCTATGTGCTGGCGGCCGCCGCTTTCGCGGCACTGCTCGCGGTGACGCCCTTCCTCACGGCCGGTTCGCCCTACACCACGGTGCTGATGATCGACCTGCTGGTGGCTGCGCTCTTCGCCGCCAGCCTGCACTTCATCATGGGCCCGGCGGGCATGCACTCTTTCGGCCATGCGGCCTATTTCGGCCTCGGGGCCTACGGCGCGGCGCTGCTGGTGCGCGCGCTGGGCCTGCCGATGGAACTCGCGCTGGTCGTCGCGCCGCTGGTCGCGGCCATCGGCGCCTTCGTCTACGGCTGGTTCGCGGTGCGGCTCTCGGGCGTGTACCTGGCCATGCTCACGCTCGCCTTTGCGCAGATCACCTGGGCCGTCACCTACCAGTGGGACAGCTTCACCGGCGGCAGCAACGGCCTGACGGGCGTGTGGCCCTCGGCCTGGCTGTCCGACAAGCGCAACTACTACTGGCTCACGCTGGTGCTGGTGGGCGCCGGGGTGTGGTGGCTGCGGCGCGTGCTGTTCTCGCCCTTCGGCTACGCCATGCGGGCGGGCCGCGACTCGGTGCTGCGCGCCGACGCCATCGGCATCGACGTCAAGCGCATGCAGTGGGCCGCCTTCGTGGTGGCCGGCCTGGTGGCCGGGCTGGCAGGCGCTCTCTTCGCGTTCTCCAAGGGCAGCATCTCGCCCGAATCGCTCTCGGTCGGCAAGTCGGTCGACGGGCTGGTGATGGTGCTGCTGGGCGGCATCCAGACCCTGGCCGGGCCGGTGGTGGGCGCCGTCACCTTCACCTGGCTGCACGACGCGGTGGCGCGCAACACCGACTACTGGCGCGCCACGCTGGGCGCGATCATCCTGATCCTGGTGCTGCTGTTCCCGCAGGGCATCGCCGGCTCGCTCAAGCTGCTGGCCGACCGTTGGCGCGGGCGCGCCGACGATGCGGCCGCCGATGCCGCGGGCCAACAGCCCTTGAGGGCCAACGCCGCCACCGGGGAGGCCGCACGATGAGCGTCGCCACACCGCTGCTGCAGGTCGGCAACCTCGGCAAGTCCTTCGGCGGCGTGAAGGCCGTCGACGGCATCACCTTCGACCTGGCCGCCGGCGAGCTGCTGGCTCTGATCGGCCCGAACGGCGCCGGCAAGTCGACCACCTTCAACATGGTCAACGGCCAGCTCAAGGCCGACCAGGGCTCGATCCGGCTCGATGGCACGGAGCTCGTGGGCAAGCGCCCGCGCGACATCTGGCGCCTGGGCGTGGGCCGCACCTTCCAGATCGCCGAGACCTTCTCGTCGCTCACCGTCGTCGAGAACGTGCAGATGGCGCTGATCTCGCACGACCGCAAGCTGTTCTCGATGTGGAAGCCCGCCGCGGAGCACAAGCGCGACGAGGCGCTGGCCCTGCTCGATCAGGTCGGCATGAAGTCGCAGGCCGACCGGCCCTGCAGCGTGCTGGCGTACGGCGACGTCAAGCGTGTCGAGCTCGCGATCGCCATGGCCAACTCGCCCAAGCTGCTGCTGATGGACGAGCCCACCGCCGGCATGGCGCCCAAGGAGCGCAACTCTCTGATGGCCCTGACCAAGCAACTCGTCATCGACCGTGGAATGGCCGTGCTCTTCACCGAGCACAGCATGGACGTCGTGTTCGCATACGCCGACCGCATGATCGTGCTGGCCCGCGGCCGCCTCATCGCGCAGGGCAAGCCGCTGGAGATCCGCGACCACCCGAAGGTGCAGGAGGTCTACTTCGGCACCGGCAAGACCTTCGAGAAGAAGATGACCAGCGCGGAGGCCGTATGAAGACGGGTACCGAACGCGAAGGACGCGAAGATCACGCGAAAGGCGCGAAGAAGTCCAGAACTGGAAATGTCGGCTGTTCCTTTGGCGACCTTCGCGGAATTTTCGCGGCCTTCGCGTACGGAAGTCCGGATTTCAAGGCGACTGCATGAACAACGTCCTCCTCGAAGCCAAATCCCTGTGTGCCTGGTACGGCGCCGCGCAGATCCTCTACGACGTCGACCTGGAAGTGCGGCGCGGCGAGGTGGTCGCGCTCATGGGGCGCAACGGCGCCGGCAAGTCCACCACGCTCAAGGCGCTGATGGGCATGCTGGCCAAGCGGCGCGGCGCGATCCGCTTCCTGGGCCACGACATCTCGAAGACCGAGCCGCACCACGCGGCGCGCCTGGGCCTGGGCTTCGTGCCCGAGGACCGGCGTGTGTTCACCGACCTCACGGTGATGGAGAACCTCGAGGTGGGCCGCCAGGCCGGCCGCCAGTGGAGCGACGGCGGCGCCGCGCCGCTGTGGACGCCCGAGAAGCTGTTCAAGCTCTTCCCCAACCTCGGCGAGATGCCGCATCGCCCGGGCGGTCGCATGAGCGGCGGCGAGCAGCAGATGCTCACCGTGGCCCGCACGCTGATGGGCAATCCCTACCTGGTGCTGCTCGACGAGCCGTCCGAGGGCGTGGCGCCCGTCATCGTCGAGCAGATGGCCAACATGATCCTGGAACTGAAGGCGCACGGCGTGTCGATCCTCCTGTCGGAGCAGAACATGCACTTCGCCGAACTGGTGTCCGACCGCGCCTACGTGCTCGAGAAGGGCCAGATCCGATATGCCGCCAGCATGGCCGAGCTGGCAGCCAACGAGGACGTGCGACGCGCCTACCTGAGCGTGTGAGCACCCCTTGTCGTCCCGCGGCCTCCACAGATCCATTCCAACCCCGGAGGGCTTTTCCATGCAAATCCCGCAACGCCGTCAGTTCCTTCAGGCCGCCGCCGCATTCGGCGCGGCCGGCCTCGCGCCCACCCTGTGGGCGGCCGGCAAGATCAAGCCCGGCCCCAAGGCCGCGCTCATCGTGGTCGATGTCCAGAACTGCTTCGTCGACGGCGGCACGCTGCCGGTCAAGGGCGGTGCAGAGGTGGTGCCCCTCATCAACAAGCTGGCCGAGAGCTTCGACAACGTGGTCGTCACGCAGGACTGGCACACGCCCGGCCACGCCTCCTTCGCCAGCGCACACGCGGGCCAGAAGCCTTTTTCCAGCATCAAGCTCGATTACGGCAACCAGGTGCTGTGGCCCGACCACTGCGTGCAGGGCACCGACGACGCGGCCCTGCACAAGGACCTGAAGCTGCCCACGGCGCAGCTCATCATCCGCAAGGGCTTCAACAAGGGCGTGGACAGCTATTCCGCCTTCGAGGAGGCCGACCGCAAGACCGTCACCGGCCTGGCCGGCTACCTGAAGGCGCGCGGCATCAAGACCGTGTACGTCACCGGCCTGGCCACCGACTTCTGCGTCGCCTGGACCGCGCTCGATGCGCGCAAGGCCGGCTTCGACGCCTACGTGATCGAGGACGCCACGCGCGCCATCGACCTCAACGGCTCGCTGGCCAAGGCCTGGAAGGACATGCAGGCCAAGGGCGTGAAGCGCATCCAGTCCAGTGACATCGCCGCCGCCTGACAGAAGCCACCATTCCATGACCCATCTCTCCAGGCGGCGCACGCTCGGCGCGGGCGCTGCCGCGCTCGCCTTCGGCCCGGCGCTGCTGCGTGCCGCCCGTGCCGAAAACGGCGTCGCCGAGGGTGTCATCCGGCTCGGGCAATCGGCCGTGTTCAGCGGCCCCGCGCAGGACTTCGGCATCGATTACCGCGCCGGCATCCAGCTGTACTTCGACCGGCTCAACAAGGCGGGCGGCGTCCACGGCCGACGCGTCGAACTCGTGTCGTACGACGACGTCTACGAACCTGCGAAAACGGCGGCCAACACCACGCGCCTGATCGAGCAGGACAAGGCCTTCGCGCTCACCGGCTATGTGGCCACCGGCAACCTGGTGGCGGCGATGCCCCTGTGCGAGAAGGCCGGCGTGCCCATGTTCGCGCCGCTGGTGGGCACCACGTCCTTCCGCACCAGCGTCAACCGGCTGCTGTTCCATGTGCGGGCGGGCTACGACCTGGAACTGCGCAAGATCATCAGCCACCTCTCGACCATCGGTATCCAGTCCATCGCCGTGGTGTTCCAGGACAGCGCCTTCGGCAAGTCCAACCTCGCGACCTGCGAGCAGCTCGCAGCCGACTTCAAGGTCAACGTGGTGCAGAAGCTGCCCATGGCCATCGCCGCGACCGATGCCAAGGAGGTGGTGGCGGGACTCAAGGCCGCATCGCCGGGCGCGGTGGTGATGGTCATGGCCGGCCGCATGGTCGACGTCTTCATCCGCGACTACCGTGCGAGCGGGTCCGGCGCCCAGCTCTACACGCTGTCGGTGGGCATCACCGACGCCAGGGGCTCGGCCCAACGGCTCGAAGGCAAGCTCGCCGGCCTGGTCACGGCCAGCATCGTGCCGCCGCCGCAGGCGCTGCGCGTGCCCATCGTGGCCGACTACCAGCGCGACCGCGCGGCCTTCGGCCAGAAGATCGACAGCTACACGGCACTCGAAGGCTACATCGTCGGCCGTGTCATGGCCGAGGGCCTGCGGCGCGGCGGGTCCGCGCTCACCCGCGACAGCTTCATCGCCGGGCTGGAGAGCATCGGACGCACCAGCTTCGGCGAGTTCCCGGTCGAATACAGCGCGCGCAACCACAACGGCTCGACCTTCGTCGACCTGGAGATGTACACCGGCGATGGGCAGTTGCGACGCTAGCCAGGTGCAGGCGCCGTTCACGCCCGCCGCCGAGGTCGAGCCGCTGCTGGCGCTCGAGGTCAACGGCTGCGCGGTGTCGGTGCCCGCCTCTCGCCAAGCCACGCTGCTGCATGTGCTGCGCAACGGGCTGGGTCTCAACGGCCCCAAGTACGGTTGCGGCCTTGGCCAATGTGGCGCCTGCACGGTGCATGTGGACGGCGTGGCCGCGAGGGCCTGCGTGATTCCGGCGCACGGCGTGGCGGGTCGCCAGGTGACGACGCTCGAGGGGCTCGGCACGCGCCATGATTTCCACCCCGTGCAGCAGGCCTTCGAGCAGGCCCAGGCCGCGCAGTGCGGCTACTGCCTCAACGGCATGGTGATGCAGGCCGCGGCGCTGCTTGCGCGTGAGCCGCACCCCACGCCCGCACGCATCCGCGCCGAGCTGTCGGGCAACCTGTGCCGCTGCGGCACGCACATCGAGATCCTGCGCGCCGTGGAACACGCCGCCGCGCGCCTCGCGTCGGCATGACCCTGCCCATGCGTGCGAGCCAGCCCCGCAGCCGGGCCGACTTCCTGGCGGCCGAGGGCATGCTCGTGGTCGTGCGGCCCACGCCACCGGCACCGCCCCCTGCCAAGGGCCAGCCAGCCGCGGTGCCGGGCAACCCGCTCGAGGGCGACGAGGTCCTGCTGGCCGTGTGGGACGACGGCAGCATCACGGCCTTGAACGGCCACGTCGACCTGGGCACCGGCATCGCCACCGCACTGGCGCAGATCGTGGCCGAGGAGCTCGACGCCCCGTTGGATGCTGTCTGCATGGTGCTGGGCGACACGGCACGGGCGCCCAACCAGGGCGCGACCATTGCCAGCGCGTCGATCCAGATCCATGCGCAGCCGCTGCGCGTCGCGGCGGCGCAGGCGCGCGCCTGGCTGCTTGCGCGCGCGGCCGAGCGGCTGGGCGTCGCGGCGGCCGAGTTGCGCGTCGTCGATGGCACGGTTCACCACGGCGACGCAGCACGGCTGTCGCTGGCCGCGCTGGTGGCCGGCCAGAGCACCGTGCTCACGCTCGACACCGCCGCGCAGCTCAAGCGCCCCGAGGACTACCGACTCGTCGGCACGCCGCAGCCCCGCATCGACATTCCCGCCAAGCTGGCGGGCGAACTGGTGTTCGTGCACGACATGCGCCTGCCCGGCATGCTGCACGGGCGCGTGGTGCGGCCGCCCTACGCGGGCGCCGACCATGGCGACTTCGTCGGCAACACGCTCGAGTCGGTCGACGAATCGTCCATCGCGCACATCCCCGGCATCCGCGCGGTGGTGGTGATCCGCGACTTCGTCGGCATCGTCGCCGAGCGCGAGGAGCACGCCGAACAGGCCATGCGCGAACTGCGCGTGCGCTGGAAGTCCTGGCCCGGCATGCCCGACCTCGACCACCCCGACAAGGTGGCTCAGGCGATCCGCGACAACCCGGCCACGCAGCGCCTGCTGGTGGACGAGGGCGACGTCGATGCCGCCCTGGCCGGTGCGGGCGACGCGATGCGCCGCACCTACCTGTGGCCGTACCAGCTGCATGCGTCGATCGGGCCGTCGTGCGCCGTCGCGCAATGGACGCCCGACGAGCGCGTGCGCCTGCGTTGCTGGGCGGGCTCGCAGAACCCGCATGTGCTGCGTGCGGACCTCGCGAAGCTCATGGGCGTGCAGGACATCGAAGTCGACGTCGTGCGCATGGAGGCCGCCGGCTGCTATGGCCGCAACGGCGCCGACGACGTGGCGGCCGACGCGGCGCTGCTGGCCCGTGCCGTCGGCGCGCCGGTGCGCGTGCAGCTCACGCGCGAGCAGGAGCACGCCTGGGAGCCCAAGGGCACGGCGCAGCTCATGACGGTGGCCGGCGCGCTGTCGCCCGAGGGCGGCATCGGCGCCTACGACTTCGAAACCTCCTACCCCAGCAACGGCGCACCCACGCTGGCGCTGCTGCTCACCGGCACCGTCGACGCGCAGCCGCACGCCTACGAGATGGGCGACCGCACCGCGCGCCCGCCCTACGCCTACGACCACCTGCGGGTCAAGGTCAACGACATGGCGCCGATCGTGCGCGCCTCGTGGCTGCGCGGCGTGTCGGCGCTGCCCAACGCCTTCGCGCACGAGTCCTTCATCGACGAGCTGGCCACGGCCGCGGGCGTGGACCCGGTGCAGTTCCGCCTGCGCCACCTCGACGACCCGCGCGCCGTCGAACTCGTGCAGGCCACGGCGCAGAAGGCCGGATGGCGCATGCGTACCGGGCCGCAGGAGAACAGCGATGGCGGCTTGGGGCCGGGCGGCGACATCCTTTTCGGGCAGGGGTTCGCGTATGCGCGCTACATCCACAGCAAGTGGCCCGGCTTCGGCGCCGCCTGGGCCGCCTGGGTGGCCGACGTGGAGGTCAATCGCAGGACGGGCGAGGTGCATGTGCGCCGCGTGGTCGTCGGCCACGATGCGGGCCTGACCATCAACCCGGCGGGTGTCGAGCATCAGGTGCACGGCAACGTGCTGCAGACCACCAGCCGCGCCCTGAAGGAGCAGGTGCAGTTCGCACCGGCGCCGCCCGCCGGCACCGATGCCGCCAAGGAGCAGCTGCCCGGCGTGCTGCCGCAGGGCGTGGTCGCGAATCGCGAATGGGGCAGCTACCCGATCCTCAGCTTCCGCGAGGTGCCGGTGGTCGAGGTGCTGCAGATGCCGCGCCCCGGCGAGCCGCCGCTGGGCGCCGGCGAGTCGGCCTCGGTGCCCGGCACGGCGGCGATCGCCAACGCGATCTTCGACGCGACCGGCGTGCGCTTCCGCGCGCCGCCCTTCACGCCCGAGGTGGTGCGGGCTGCGCTCAATCCGCTGCCACCTGCGGGCGAGGCCACGGCGCGCGACGAAGCGCCGCAGGCACTGCCCGTTCCGGCACGCGCGCTGCCGGCCGAAGCGCCGCTGCCGCGCCGCAAGGGCCTGTGGGCCACGGGCGCCGCGCTGCTCCTCGGTGGCCTCGGCGCCATCGCCGGCCTGCTCGGCTGGCGATCCGCCATCGCACCCGTGTCCTTCAGTGCACCCGCCTACAGCGCCGAGACCATCGAGCGCGGCCGGCAACTCGCTGCGCTGGGCGATTGCGTCGTGTGCCACACCGCGCCCGGCGGCACACCGAACGCCGGCGGCCGCGCGATGGAAACGCCCTTTGGCACCCTTCACACCACCAACCTCACGCCCGACGCCGAGACGGGCCTGGGCCGCTGGTCCTTCACGGCCTTTCAGCGCGCGATGCGCGAGGGCATCTCGCGCGACGGCCGGTACCTCTACCCGGCCTTCCCGTACACCGCCTTCGCCAAGACCAGCGACGACGACCTGCAGGCGCTGTACGCCTACCTGCAGTCGTTGCCCGCGGTGAAGGCGGGGGCGAGAGAGGACGGCTCGCCCGCCATCCTGCCGGCCAACGACCTGCGCTTCCCCTTCAACCTGCGGCCCTTGATGGCGGGCTGGAACGCGCTGTTCCACGACGCCACGCCCTACGTGCCCGCTGCAACGCAGAGCGCGGAGTGGAACCGGGGCGCCTACCTCGTCAACGGCCTGGGCCACTGCGGCGCCTGCCACACGCCGCGCAACGCGCTGGGGGCGGAGCAGGGCGGCAGCGCCTTCCTCGCGGGCACCACCATCGACGGCTGGGAAGCGCCCGCGCTCACGTCGCTGTCGACGTCGCCCGTTCCCTGGGATGCCGATGCGCTCTACGCCTACCTGCGACACGGCCATTCGCCGCGGCACGGTGTCGCGGGCGGGCCGATGGCGGAGGTGGTGCGCGAACTGCAGCAGGTGTCCGACGCCGACATCCGCGCCATGGCCACCTACCTCGCGTCCTTCAACCCCGCGCCGGCGCCCGATCCGCAGGGGCAGGCGCAGGCCGTGGTGCAGGCCGCCGCGGCGCGGCAGGGCCAGTTGCTCGGCGCGCCGCAGCGCATGTTCGAGATGGCCTGCGCCGCCTGCCACCACGACAAGACAGGCGCGGGCGGCCCGACGCTGCTGGGCGTGAACACGCCGCTGGCGCTCAACAGCCAACTGGCCGGCGACCGGCCCGACAACCTCATCCGCACCATCCTCGACGGCGTGCGGGAGCCCGCGACGAAGGAACTCGGCTTCATGCCCGCCTTCCGCGACGCCCTGAGCGACGCGCAGATCGCCGAGCTGGCCGGCTACATGCGCGCGCGCTTCGCACCGCAGGCTCCGCCGTGGACCGACCTGCCGGCGCAGGTCGCCCGCGTGCGCGCGGCGCCGGGCCACGGCGCACCGGTGCGCTGACGAAGTTTCAAGCCAAATCGGCCTGCAGCGCCCACCCCATCTGCGCGAGCAGCTATCAATTCAATAGCAATTCGCGACAGAGAAGCTGCGGCGACACTCTGCCTCTCACACGACACGGAGACACCGATGACCCAGCCCATGCCCCTCGACCCCACCCGCAGCCTGCCGCAGGACGCCGAGCGCGCGATGCTCGTGGGGCGGCTCTGGCAGCCCGGCGTCGGCCCGGTGCTGGTCGCGGTGCGCGGCGATGCGCTGCACGAGCTGTCGGCCCTGGCACCCACGGCCAGCGAACTGTTCGAGCAGGACGACCCGGCCGCGGCGGTGCGGCGCCTGCTCGATGCCGGCGGGGCGCCGCGCATCGCGTCACTGGCCGAGGTGCTGCGCAACAGCGACGCCACCGCACGCGACGACGCGCAACCCTGGCTGCTCGCGCCCTGCGACCTGCAGGCCGTCAAGGCCAGCGGCGTGACCTTCGTGGCGAGCCTGCTCGAACGGGTGATCGAGGAACAGGCGCGCGGCGACGCGACCAAGGCCGAGGCCATCCGCGCCGGCCTCTCGCAGGTGCTGGGCGACAACCTCGCGGGCATCGTGCCCGGCTCGCCGCAGGCCGCGAAGGTCAAGGAGGTGCTGATCGCACAGAACGCCTGGTCGCAGTACCTCGAGGTCGGCATCGGACCGGATGCCGAGATCTTCACCAAGGCACCGGTGCTCGCGGCGGTGGGCACGGGGGCCGACGTCGGCATCCTTGCCAAGTCGGTGTGGAACAACCCCGAGCCCGAGGTCGTGCTCGCCATCGACAGCCGCGGCCGGGTGGTCGGCGCCGCGCTGGGCAACGACGTCAACCTGCGCGACATCGAAGGCCGCAGCGCGCTGCTGCTGGGCAAGGCCAAGGACAACAACGCCTCCTGCGCCATCGGCCCCTTCGTGCGCCTGTTCGACGCGCACTTCGGCATCGACGACGTGCGCCGCATCATCGTGGCGCTGAAGGTCGAGGGGCCCGAAGGCTTCGTCATGGAGGGCAGCAGCTCGCTGGCGAAGATCAGCCGCGACCCGCTCGACCTTGCGGCGCAGGCCATCGGCCCGCACCACGCCTACCCCGACGGGCTGATGCTCTTCCTGGGCACCATGTTCGCGCCCACGCAGGACCGCCATGGCCCCGGGCAGGGCTTCACGCATGTGGTGGGCGACCGCGTGATGATCGCCGCGCCGGAACTGGGCGCACTGGTCAACCGCGTCGTGCACGCGCACGACGCGCCGCGCTGGGACTTCGGCATCGGCGCGCTGATGCGCAACCTGGCCGGGCGCGGCCTGCTGCGCTGAGTCCGTTCGCAGCGGGGGCCGTGCCTACAACGGCAGGCAGCGCAGCTCCACGCTGGGCGACTGCAGCCGGTCGGCGTACCAGCCTTCGCGCGCCGGCGAGATCAACGCACCCAGCCCGTTCATCAGCGCCACGCGGTCGTCGGGCTTGGCCTCGCGGTAGCAGCTGCCCAGGCTCTCGAGGCTGGCACGCAGCGCCTGCGCCTGCTGCGGGTTGCTCTTCTCGAGCGTGGCCGCGTTGTTCTTGAGCCAGTCCTCGTAGGCCTGCAGCGTCTGCTCGGGCAGCTTGGCTGCCTCGTCCTTCGGCACCATCGTGGCGTAGAGCTTCTGCAGGCTCACGGCGCCGGGCTGGCCCATCTTCAGGCTCACGTCGTACTGTGCCTCGAAGGCGCCCTGGCGCCAGATCACGCGGCGGATCTTGTAGTCGAGCTGGCCCTTCTCGCCGCCCAGCACCTGGATCAGTTCGCGCGCCTTGGCATTGTTCGGGTCCTCGCCGAAGTTGGCCTGCAGCGCCTGCGTGATCTGCGCGTCGTCCGGGAAGCGGATGCCGTTGGCACTGCCATTGCCGGTGCCGTCCTTGCAGGCCGTGAGCACCACGGCACCGACCACACCGGCCGCAAACAGGGCGGCGGTGCGTGCGATTCGCAACGAGGAAACGGCGGAGTAAAAGCAGATGTTGAAGCGCATGAAGTGCGTGGTCGTGGCTTGGAGGGCCCCGAGTGTCTGCGAGTGAGTGCGTGCACCTTGTCAGACCTGTCCGACAGGAGCCGCCAGCGAGGCGGCGTGTTTGTGAATCGATGTTTCGATACGCGCTGCGTGAAGCCTTGCCTCCGGTTGCAGGTGCGACGAGTGGCCTTGACAGCACTTGTCGGCATCGCGTTGTGAGATCACTCCCACACGACGTGTCTTCGATGGCGCAACTGCAGACCTTCCCATTAAAAAGAGGGTCCGGAATCGCTAGAAAACCATGTGTGAGCGCTCGCTGAAAGTTCCGAGGCCTGCATCAAGAAGTGCGAGAAATTTCACGCATCGCCGCGATGCATGCACGATTTCGTAAGCAGGCGTGACCTCAACAGCGACTTACAAATAAGACAGGGCATGTCACTTTGCATCGGTAGATTGCGCCTCGTGGTCCGCACCGGACCGCGCTTCAACACCTTCCATCTTTCGCACTACCAGGAGTGAACACATGAAGAAAATCGTTGCAGCCGGCGCCGTTGCGCTCGTCGCCGCCTTCTCTGGCGCCGCCTTCGCGCAGAGCGGGGCCATCAGCATCCCGGGCGTGGGCAAGGCCAACGGCTCGCTGGGCTCGGAAGTGACCAACACCCGCATCACGGTGAGCAACAACAAGGCGCGCGACGTGCTGGCCGGCGGCGGCGAAGCCGGCGTGCTGAAGGTGGGCGCCAACGTCAGCATGACCGGCATGGCCAACGTCAACACCGTGAACATCACCGGCTCCAAGGTCAAGGACAGCGACATCACCATCAGCGGCAACGAGGCGACCAACGTCAAGGCCATCGGCGGCACCGCCAACGTCAACAGCGTCAACATCAACTGAGCGCGCCCGGCCTTCGGCGGCCCGCAGCCTGCGTGGCCGCGCGCTTCGACCGGGACCGGTGCCGCGTGCGCGCCGGCCGCTGTGGACGCGGTGAGCCTCACCCCCCGTCCTGACCCACGGAGACCGCTGTGACCCAGTCCCTTCGACGAAAGAACACCGTTGCCCTCATCGCCGCGCTGTGCGGCGGCAGTTCGCTGCTCATGGCGCCGCCTGCGGGTGCGCAGGAGAGCGTGCTGCACGGCCTGGGCTGGGTCACGCAGCGCCCTGGCACCGAGCTCAAGGGCAACAGCGCCGCGCGCGCGACCGGCAACAAGGCGAATGCCGAAGTGACGGCCGGCGGCGGCAAGGCCACGGTGGGCGCGGGGCTGGGTGCCTCGGTCGACCTCATCGCGACGGCGCAGGCCAACACCGTGGGGCTGTCCGCGCTCGACGTGAACAACTCGCAGCTGAACGTGCTGCAGAACCAGGTCGCCGGCTTCGTCACCGCCATCGGCGGCGCGGCCACGGCCAACACGGCGCTCGTTTCCGGCGGCGCGGGGCGCCGCCCGTTCACGGACAGCGTCGTCAACATCCAGAACAACCAGGCCGCGCGCATCGAGGCCCACGGCGCCAAGGCGTCCGTGCTGCTCGGCGCCGGCTCGCTGCAGCTGCCGGGCCGCGCCACGGCCAACGGGCTGCTCAGCGACGAAACCGACGTGCGCCGGGCGCGCATCGACGTCATGAACAACACCGCCGAGGGCATCGCCTCGCTCGGCGGCGCGGCCATCGCCAACGGCACCACGCTCGCCCGCAGCAATGTCGAGGACCTGCAGACGCAGCAGGTCCGCAACACGGCGCGCAACGTCCGCGCCGGCGGCGGCTCGGGCGGCGCGGGCTGGGGCGCGGTGGCGCAGGCCGACCTCACCGGTGTCGCCGCGGCCAACGCGGTCACGGCGGCCGGCAGCCAGCTCAAGGGCGCGCGCATCACGCAACAGGGCAACGAGGTCGACGGCATGAATGCCCTGGGCGGCAGCGCCCTGGCCAACACCGTGAACTTCGCCGGCTATCAGGGCGGCGACCTGCGCCAGTACCAGGCGCAGCTGTCGAACAACAAGGCCGGCCGCGTCGAGGCCAGTGGCGGCAGTGGCTCGATCCTCAAGGGCGCGCTGGCCGACGTGCAGATGTCGGCCGCGGCACTGGCCAACAGCATTTCGGTGCAGGGCGGGCAACTGCAGGGCGCCACGCGCCACACGCTGTCGGGCAACCAGGCCGACCAGGTGCAGGCGGTGGGCGGTGCCGCCGCGGCCAACAGCATCTGGCTGCAGAACGCGACCACCCGCAGCAGCAACATCACGCTGACCGACAACCGCGCCACCGACATCAACACGGCCGGCGGCCGCGCCACCATCGGCGGCGGCTTCGTCGGCGAGTTCGAGCGCAACGGCCGTGCGCTGGCCAACAGCGTGGCGCTGGACAGGCAGGCCACGCTAGACAACACGCCCGTCACGATCAACAACAACACGGCGCGCGGCGTGCAGGGGTCGGGCGGCCTGGCGGCCGCCAACAGCGCACTGGTGAGCGAAGGCGCGGTGCGCAACGGGCGCATCGACCTCGCCGGCAACACGGCCGAGAACGTGCGCGCCAACGGCTTCTCGGGCAGCGCCGCCGGCGGCCTGCTCTTCTCGTCGAAGCAGAACGCGATGGCGCTGGCCAACAGCCTGGGCGTGTTCGGCTCCACCGTCGACGCAGGCAGCGTGAGCGTGCGCGACAACACCGCGCGCGAGCTGTCGGCGCAGGGCGGCAAGCTGGTCGCCAACAGCGTGAGCGTCGAGAAGGGCGAGGGTGCCGGCTCGCGCCTGTCGGCCACCACGCAGCTGTCCGGCAACACGGCCTCCCAGGTGTCGACCGGTGCCAGTTCCATGGCCGGCCCGGGCAACGCGTTCAGCGAACGCAGCGTGGCGCGCGCCGCCACCAACGCGATCGTGCTGTACGAAAACACGCGCATCGACAGCGGCTCGGCCCTCACGCTGCGCGACAACCGCGCCACGCAGGTGGCCGCCATCGGCGGCACGGCGCTGGTCAACGCGCTGGCGGGCTACCGCGACGCGAGCCTGTCGGGCAGCCCGGTGACGATCACCGACAACACGGCCAGCGACGTGCGCACCGGCGGCGGCTACGGCCAGGTCGCCGGCATCGGCGATGCGAAGAACGGCATCCTCGTGGCCAACGGCGTGTACCTCGAGGGCGAGAACGGCGTGCGGGTGTCGGGCTCGCCGGTCACGGTGCGAGGCAACCGTGCACAGGCGCTCAATGCCGACGGTGGCCGCATCAACGCCAACGCGCTGGCGGTCAACGGCCGCGGCGACGTGCAGGGCAGCCCCGTCACACTGGCCGACAACCGCGCCAGCAACGTCAGGAGCGAGGGCAAGGAAGGCACCGTCGCCGGTCACGCCGTCATCGGCAAGGGCGTCGGGGCCGCCAGCGCCAACGCGGTGCAGGTGCTTGGCGCCCTGCGCGCCAGCAGCATGCAATTGCTGGGCAACACCGCCGACAACGTGTCGGCCGAGAAGGGCATCGCGCTGGCCAACAGCGTGATGGTGGGCGAGGGCGCGACCACCGAGGGCACGCCCACGACCATCAGCGGCAACACCGCGGCCGAAGTCAGCACCCGCGACGGCAAGACAGCCGTCGCCAACAGCGTCTTCAACGAGGGCCGCACCAGCGGCTCGCAGGTCGCCATCACCGGCAACCTGCGCAGCGGCGCACGCGCCGACGGCGAGGACGCCAGCGCTGCCAGCCTGCGCAACCGCAGCAGCGGTCGCATCGCCGGCTCGCAGGTGGCGATCACCGGCAACCAGGGCAGCGCGCACAAGGGCACCATCAACTCGGTGGACAACAGCGGCACCATCGGCAGCAGCCGCATCGCCATCCTCGGCAACCGCGGCAGCGTGCAGGGTGGGGGCGTGGCCAACAGCGTGGTCAACGGCGGCACCCTCGCCGGCGGACAGATCACGGTGCTGGGCAACCAGGGCACGACGCAGGGCGGGGGCACCGTCAACAGCGTGATCAACCAGGGCCGCATCGGTGCCGGCAGCATCACCATCGCGGGCAACACCGGGTCGGCGCGCGGCGGCGGCACGGTCAACAGCGTGCACAACCGCAGCAGCGGCAACCTCATGAGCGCCAACATCGCGATCATCGGCAACCGGGGCGAGGCGCGCGGGGGCGGCACGGTGAACAGCGTCGACAACCGCGGCACGCTCACGGGCCGTGTGGCCATCATGGGCAACCAAGGTTCCAGCCTACAGGGCGGAACGGTCAACTCCGTCGTCAACCATGGCCTCATGGCCGGCAACATCGTGATCGCGGGCAACCGCGGTTCGGCGATGGCAGGCGGCACGAGCAATTCCGTCATCAACCGCGGCGTCATCACCGGCACGGTGGCCATCGTGGGCAACCAGTCCACGGCCGGCGTCGGCATGACCACGGGCAGCGTACGCACCACGGGTGGCGCGTTGGCCGGGGCAGCCGGGGTGACGGGCAACACGCCCTGGGCAGCGAACGCGGGCTACACCGTGACGCTCCCGTCGACCGGCGTGGTCAACCGCAGCGTGACGGTCGGACCGGCGGTCACGGTGCTGAACATGTGAGGGCGGCGCAGGCCGCGCGGAAGGAGCGAATCATGACCAAGACGACACACCTCATCGGTGCGCTGGCGCTGCTCGCGTCGGGCGCGGCATCGGCCCAGCTCATCAACTACGGCGAAGCCCTCGGGGCCTACCGGGACAACAAGGATGCGGGCGTCAAGCTCATCGACGGCGTGACGCCCGGCGTGACGGCGCGCGCCCGCGTGGCGCGCGCGCTGGAGCAGAACAAGGTGGTGGACCAGCAGGCGCTGGTGCAGCCGGACGGCACGCTCAAGCTGCCGGCCAACCAGACCAACCTGGTCATCCGCACCGACTACAGCAACGTACAGCAGGGGTCCGACGGCCAGCTGCGCATTGCGAGCCCGACCATTCAGGGCAACGTGAGTGGCAACGTGACGCTGTTCGTCGACGGCAAGGGGGTGGAGAACATCACGGTGCTGAACAACGGCAAGTGACCGTGCTGCGCTGCATGGCAGCGTCCGGCGAACCGGGGCCGAGTGATGCGGCCCCGCATGAACAACAACTCCCTGTCCGGTTGACCGAATGACATCGCACACCTCTTCACGCGTGCGGCGCGGGGCGCTCGCCCTGGCCGCCACCGCCGCCCTCCTGGCCGGCTGCGCCACCACCGAGAACGCCCTGAGCGACGCCGACAAGCTGCTGGCCGAACGCGAAGCCGCCAAGCAGCTGCCCACGGCCAACCTCAGCAGCTACGCCGTCTCGCTCGGACGCTTCGGCCACATGCTCGACATCTACAAGGATGGCGACCCGGTGGTCTACATGCAGACGCGCAACATCCTCGACGCCACCAACCTGTCGAACCCGCTGGTGGGTTCGGAGATCCCGGGCGACATCACCGAGATGGTCCGCACGGCCGTCAACCGCATCGGCGCACGCATCGTGTACGTGCCCTACCACCCGGACTACCTGATCTCGCAGGCCCAGCTGGGCGCGAAGTTCGGCGTGACCATGCCCGACTTCCTGATCACCGGCGCGCTCACCGAGTTCGACCGCGCGCTCTCGGGCGCGGGCCGCTCCAACTCGGCCAGCGTCGACTTCGGCAAGGGCAAGGGCGAGACCAACATCGGCGCCGACTTCAAGCGCACCGCCATCCTCTCGGCGCTCGCGCTGGACCTCAACCTGGTGAGCTTCAGCACCCAGCAGATGGTGCCGCGCATCCAGGCCTCGAACGTCATCAAGGTGCTGAACTTCAGCGCCGAGGACAACGCGAGCCTGGGCTTCTACGGCGACTCGTTCGGCTTCAAGCTCGAGGGCAAGTACCTGCAGGGCCGCCACTCGGCGATCCGCACGCTGGTCGACCTGAGCGTGCTCGAGCTGATGGGCAAGGCGACCAACACGCCGTACTGGCGCTGCATCCCCAACGGCGTGCCCGACCCGGTGGTGGTCGAGAACATGCAACGCTCCTTCGAGGGCCTCACGCCGCAGCTGAAGGTCGGCCTGATCCAGGTCATGCTGCGCAAGTACGGCGAGAACGTCACCGTCAACCAGCAGCTCGACGAGCCCACCAAGGAGGCGCTGCGCCGCGTGTACTCCACGCGCTACCCGCAGCTGGGCGACACCGTCGACGTGCTGAGCTGGAAGGGCTTCGAGCCGTTGTTCTTCGGCGTGCCGATGCCGTGGGACCCGCCGCCGCAGACCGCGGGCACCGCCGCGCCGGCTGCCCAGGCCACACCGGCCGCACCCGCGAAGGTGGGCACCTGATGCCACCGCTTCGCTCGTCGCACCCCTGGCGCACGCAGATCCGCACGGGCGCCAGCGCGCTGGCGCTTGCGGCCTGCATGCTGGGACCGGCCGCATCGAGCGCCTGGGCGCAGGCCGCGGCCAGCACGGGGGCTGCGGCACCTTCGGCCGCTGCGCGCGCGACCGTCACCGTCGGCGGCGCGGGCGCGCCGTTCTCCGCGGCCGCGACACCGATCACACCGGCGGGTGCCACGGTGGCGCCGGGTGGCGACACCGGCGCGCGCTATGTCGAGTCCTGCCAGCAGGCCATCGAACGCGGCGTGGTCAACCCGGGCTGTCAGGGCCCGCTGTATGCGAACGAGATCGCGCGGCTCAAGGAAGACGCGCTGCGCACCAACAACCCGAACCTGCTCACGCTGCTGGGCGATGCCTACCAGAGCAACCGCAGCGGCGTGTCCGACATCGGGCAGGCCTACCGCTGGTACCTGCTGGGCGCGGTGCGCGGCGACCCGCGCGCGATGCAGCGCCTGAGCGAGCTCTACAAGAGCGGCCGCGGCGCGCCGCAGGACAACATCAAGGCGCTGGGCTATGCGCGGCTCGCGCAGCGCCTGGCGGTGCCGGGCAGCGCCAGCGCCAAGCAGGCGACCGACACCATCAACAGCCTCGGCAACGAAATGGCGACCGAGGAAATCGTGCTGGCGGACCGTTTCGCCAGCGAACTCGAAACCAAGCTGCGCAGCCAGGGCGCCGCCCCGGGCACCGCCTCCGCCGGCGGCCCGGCGGTGGTGCCCGCGCCGGCCGGTGGCCCCGCACC
>NZ_CABFMN010000089.1 GCF_901875635.1 Xylophilus ampelinus
ACGCCTTCCACGGAACCACCTGCTCCATCTCTTCGAGGAAGACCTCGCGGCGCGTCTTCTTCCTCTTGCCGGCGTACTCCGCGTCCGAAAAACTCAGTTGGCTCATCGCGCAAGTTCCTTTGCGTCAATCAACGCGCAACGGCATGATCGGTGGACTTGTTCAGACCTTCCCTAGGCGGCTTGATCGCAGGAGGCCCATGACCAATGGCCGATTCCTTGGCGATAGAAGCTTTAGAGCCACAGAGTTCCCAGGCGCAGCCGGATCGAAGTAGAAGCACGTTGAGGCTGCACTTCATCTCCTTGATAGCGCCGCACGAATGGATCTCGATCAGCTGGTCTTCCGTCACCAGCACGGCGGCGCGTCCCGGTGCCACGCGCCTTACGTCCTTCGCACACGACCTCAGCAACCTCGAGAACGTCGTGAGCTGCTGGCCGCCCCGGGATCAATGGTCGAGTTCGCCGTGCTCATGTGACCGAGGTAGCTCGCGGAAAGGGCGGTGTCGGCGACCATGAGGCGGGCCCGCTTGAGCACACACTCAGCCGCACCCGGCGGCCTTGTCCACGTTGCCGACTCTGCGCGTCGCGCCTGGTCGCCGTTGCTGGTTAAAGCTTTGGGACATCTCCAGCCAGGTTGGATGCACCGCGTGAACCTCTAGCGCAGCAGCTGGCTACGCCGCATGTGCGCCACCCAAATGTTCGCTGGACGCAGAACTAGGGATGACCGATTAGGCCAAATATCGCATCCACCTCCACCTTGGTGCCGGGCGCGTGGAGCACCACGAACCACGAGTTCGGCAGGAGCGCCGTATTGGCGCGGTAGCGCGGTACTCCTTGAGGCCGTGGTGGCATGGGATCGTCGATGCGGATGAGACCTGGTGCGGCAGCCCTGAACGCGGCCGGGGGGGATAGCGCGAGCGCTTCGCCGTGCAACTCCGCGGTCGCAGCAGGACGAATGCTCCGCAGTGCCGCAAGCGCGCGGGCAAGTGGCGCAGCGGCGTCAAGCAGCTCCGTCACCTCAGCTAGGGGCGCGAAGAAGTGAAAGCCTTCCACAATCCGCGCAAGCCGGCGCACTTGTTCCGCCTTGGCGTCGGGACCAGGAAATACGACCCACCCTGCCGGTGGTGTCACTCCCGCTTCGCGGAGGTCGTGGCCGACGCCTGCGACGGTCGAGGACTCGCGGCCCTCGGCCGCGAAGATGTGGTGCTCCCATAGCTCAGTCAGGCATCCTTCGCGGATGGGCACGAAGCACAACCCCCGTTCCTCAGAGCTGGTGGTAGCGAGTAGCGCTCGCACGGCGTCTCTCGCGTCAACGGAAAGCACGGGCAAAAATTCTTCCATCGCATCGCAGATGCTGGCGACGCGGATGAACATGGTCATGGCGGACTCCGGTGAATCATGGCATCGCGGCTCTCGAACAAGACCAATGACATTCGATCTTCCTGGCCGCCCATGAAACTAAACATGGGCCTGTCCGCCCGCCGTCCATTGGCATCGGTGCCCGACTTGTGCCGCCATCTGCTGCTGCCCCATGTCAGGTAAACGCTTGAGGACGCAAAATGCGCGAATGCCGAATATTGCATCCATCCTCAAAGCCGAGATCACGCGCGTAGCGCGCAAGGAGGTCCGTTCGGAAATCGAAGGCCTGAAGAAGGCCAACGCGCAGCACCGTGCAGCGATTGCGCAGCTCCGGCGTGAACTGACCGAGGTGCATCGGCAGATGAAGCGTGTGCAGCACGCGACGGGCAGCCGCATGGCGAGCGCTCCCGTCGCGGAGCATCCTGGCGATGGCACGCCCCGGCGTTTCAGTGCTGCGCGGCTTGCAGCGCATCGCGCCAAGTTGAAGCTGTCTGCAGCGGACTACGGCAAGCTCATTGGGGTGTCCGGCGCCACGATATACCTCTGGGAGAAGGGGCAAACGCGTCCGCCCTCAGCGCAGGTGCAGGCCCTTGGCGAACTGAAGCATCTGAGCCGAAAGGCCCTGCAGGAGCGCCTGGCCGGGCCGGCCGTCTGACAGAGCCGGCGCTGCGCACTGGGTGGGCAGTCTGTCTGCAAGGCGCACGGGTGCTGGCTTTGGCGTAGATGAGCCCATGACTGTCCCCAAAGTTGTCCACAGAACGAAGGGACAACTTTGGACCATGGCGTGATTTCGACTCAAGGCACCGACCATCATCCAACTGCCGCGCACGCCGTCAGCGTGCAACCTCTGGCATCGGCGTGCAGAGCTTTGTCAAGCGGATCAGGAGCGCAGTGGTGGCGCCCAGCTCGGCCAGCAACCAGCCAAGCGCCTCGATGGCATCGGCGCTGATGGACTTGTCCTCGCACTCGGGAGCGGCGTAGGCCATCAGGGAGCCTACCGCCGACATGCCCAAATTCATGGCGGCGGCCGATGCCTGCGCGTGGGCCGCAAGCCTTTTTAGAACCGCCGCGTCAGTGGCTCGCGGGTCGGGATCGCCGTTGGCATCCAACTTCAAGCGAGGAAGCAGTTCGAGTAGCTCCTGCATGTGTCGCAGGGATTCCGGCAGCAGATGCCGCGTCCCGCGGCCGGCATGCAGCGCGGTCGGCTCCACGCGTCGCCTGCGTGTTTTGCGTTGCTGGCGCGTGCCGTCTGGTGGTGGAGTGTCTGTCTCGGCCGTGTTTTGCTGGGGCATTCCCAGACAGTACAGCCTGTCGTGCGCGATTCCTACCGCGCCACACCCCGCCCCGCGCTCTAAATTTTTCGCCTTACCGTCCAAAGTTGTCCAAGCCAGTACAACTCATAAAGGGGGTAGAAAAGGGAGTAAAAAAGCGCCATGGGGTCAAAACCCGCATGGCGCTTAGCTTTGTGGCGGAGAGGGTGGGATTCGAACCCACGGTACGGGGAAACCGTACGCCTGATTTCGAGTCAGGTACATTCGACCACTCTGCCACCTCTCCACAAGACGCAAATTTGTCGAAGCCTGCGATTCTAGCAGCACTTCAAGCCGGTTCCGGCCCGCGTTGGCAAGATCAGGCGCTTAACACCTCGAGGCCGCCCAGGTAGGGCCGCAGGGCCTTGGGAACGGCGATGGCGCCGTCCTCCCGCTGGTGGTTCTCCAGCACCGCGACCAGTGCACGGCCCACGGCCAGGCCGGAACCGTTGAGCGTGTGCAGCAGCTCGTTCTTGCCCTGCGCGTTCTTGAAACGCGCCTGCAGGCGCCGCGTCTGAAAAGCCTCGCAGTTCGACACCGAGCTGATCTCGCGGTAGGTGTCCTGCGCCGGCAGCCACACTTCCAGGTCGTAGGTCTTGGACGAACCGAAGCCCATGTCGCCCGTGCACAGCAGCACCACGCGGTAGGGCAGCTCCAGCGCCTGCAGCACGGCCTCGGCGTGGCGCGTCATTTCCTCGAGCGCGTCGTAGCTCTTCTCGGGGTGGACGATCTGCACCATCTCGACCTTGTCGAACTGGTGCTGGCGAATCATGCCGCGCGTGTCGCGCCCCGCGCTGCCGGCTTCGGAACGGAAACAGGGCGTGTGGGCCGTCAGGCGAATCGGCAGCTGCGATTCAGGCACGACCGTGTCCCGCACGAAGTTCGTCAGCGGCACCTCGCTGGTGGGGATGAGGTACAGCGCGGCGTTGTCAGGCACCGGCTCGCCCTCCTGCCCGCCCTTCTTGGCAGCGAACAGGTCGCCCTCGAACTTGGGCAACTGGCCGGTGCCGCGCAGCGTGTCGGCGTTGACGATGTAGGGCACGTAGCACTCGCTGTACCCGTGCTGCTGCGTCTGCACATCGAGCATGAACTGCGCGAGCGCGCGGTGCAGGCGGGCAATCGGCCCCTTCATGACGGTAAAGCGCGAGCCCGCGAGCTTGACGCCCATCTCGAAATCCAGCCCCAGCGGTGCACCCAGGTCGACGTGGTCCCGCGGCGTGAAGGCGAGGGGTACGGCGTTGCCGCCCTCGCCGCCCTGCGGGCTCCAGCGGCGCACCTCGACGTTGGCGTGTTCGTCCTCGCCCACGGGCACGCTGGCGTGCGGCAGGTTGGGCACGGCCAGCAGCAGGGCCTGCAGTTCGGGCTGCAACGCATCCAGGCGCGTGGCGGAAGACTCCTGCTCGCCCTTGAGTGCACCCACCTCGGCCATCAGCGCATCGACCGGCTCGCCCTTGGCCTTGAGGGGGCCGATCTGCTTGTTGAGGGCGTTGCGCCGGGCCTGAATCTCTTCGGTGCGCGTCTGCAGCTGCTTGCGCTCGGCCTCCAGCGCGGTGAAGCTCGCCACGTCGAGGTAGGGCTGGTTCTTCTTGCGGGTTTCGAGGCGGGCCACGACCGAGTCGAGGTCCTTGCGTAGCAGTGTGATGTCGAGCATCGGCCGATTTTAGGTGGCACCCCGCAGTGCCACCGGCGCGTCAGCCGAGCGTCGCAGGGTCGACGTTGGCCCCGCAGACGATCAGGCAGACCTTCTCGCCCACGCGCGGCACGTAGGCCCCGGTCTGCAGGGCCGCCAACGGCAGCGCGGCCGCCGGTTCGACGGCCAGCTTCATCTCCTTCCACAGCCACAGCTGGGCCGCGCGGATGGCGTCGTCGGGCAGCAGCACCGAATCGCGCACGTGCTGCCGCGTGATCTCCCAGGCGATGGCGCCGATGCGCTTGGCGCCCAGCGAGTCGGCCGCCACACCGCCCACGGCGACGTCGACCGGCTCGCCGGCTTGGCGCGCAGCGTGCAGCGTCGGGCAAGCTTCCGGCTCCAACGCCACCACGCGGCTGCGCTGCTGGAACCAGCCCGCCAGCCCGCCAATGAGGCCACCGCCGCCCACGCTCACCAGCACCGCGTCGGGCAGGCCGCCCTGGCGCTCGATCTCCACACCCAGCGTGCCCGCACCGGCCACCACCTCGGGCTGGTCGTAGGCATGCGTGAGCAGCGCACCGGTCTCCTGCTGGCGCGCCAGACAGGCCGCCAGCGCATCGGGGTAGAACTCGCCCACCACGCGCACGTCGGCGCCCAGGGCACGCAGGCGGGCCCGCTTGGCCTCGGGCGAGACGCCCGGCAGGTACACCTCGCAGCGCACGCTCAGGGCCTGAGCCGCGGCGGCGGTCGCGATGCCCGCGTTGCCGCCCGACGCGACCACCACGCCGGCGGACGGAATCTCGTTGGCCAGCAGCCGGTTCATCATGCCGCGCGCCTTGAAGCTGCCGCTGACCTGCAGGTGCTCGAGCTTGAGCCAGACCTCGGCGCCGGGCGCCGCCACGCCGAGGGTGGAAGCCGGCAGCCTCCACAGCGGCGTTTCACGCAAAAAGTGGCCAAACTGCCTGCCCAGCCTGCGGGAGGCGCTATCGATTTCGGAGCGCCAGTCGATGTCTTGCATGCGATTCATGAGATGTGCTGCGGCGGCGGGATGTCGTCGAGCTTCAGGCCCTTGGGCAGCGGGAACTTGATCGTCTCCTCGATGCCCTGCAGGCTGCGCACCGAGACGGCGCCCAGCGCCTTGATGCGCTCGATCACCTCGCGCACCAGCACCTCGGGCGCCGACGCGCCGGCCGTGAGGCCCACGCGCGCCTTGCCCTCGAACCATTCGGGTTGGAGCTCGGCGGCCGAGTCGACCATGTGCGCCGGTGTGCCCAGGCGCTGCGCCAGTTCGCGCAGGCGGTTGCTGTTGGAACTGGTCGGGCTGCCGACCACGATCACCAGGTCGACCTGCGGGCTCATGACCTTGACGGCGTCCTGCCGGTTCTGCGTGGCATAGCAGATGTCCTGCTGCTTGGGCTCGCGCACGGCCGGGAAGCGCGCGCGCACGGCGGCGGCGATCTCGGCGGCGTCGTCGACCGACAGCGTGGTCTGCGTCACGACGGCGAGCTTGTCGGTCTGGCCGGGCTGCACGCGCGCCACGTCGGCCACGTCCTCGACCAGGTGGATGCCGTGGTCGAGCTGGCCCATCGTGCCCTCGACCTCGGGATGTCCCTTGTGGCCGATCATGATGAACTCGTAGCCCTCCTTCGCGAGCTTGGCCACCTCGACGTGCACCTTGGTCACCAACGGGCAGGTGGCATCGAAGACCGAGAAGCCGCGCTGCTGCGCCTCGGCTTCCACGGCCTTGCTCACGCCGTGCGCGCTGAAGACCAGCGTGGCCCCCGGCGGCACCTCGGCCAGGTCCTCGATGAAGACGGCGCCCTTGGCCTTGAGCGTCTCGACCACGTAGGTATTGTGCACGATCTCATGGCGAACGTAGATCGGCGCGCCGAACTTGGCGATGGCGCGCTCGACGATCTCGATCGCGCGGTCCACGCCGGCACAGAAGCCGCGCGGCTCGGCGAGGAGGATTTCCTGGACGTCCTGCATGGCGGGATCCGTCAAAGCACGCCGATCAGGCGCACCTCGAAGGTCACGGGCTGGCCCGCGAGCGGGTGGTTGAAGTCGAAGTGCACCGCGGTATCGCTCGACTCCATCACCGCGCCCGCATAGCTGCCGGCGCCGTCGGGCGTGGGGAACTGCACCACGTCGCCGGGCTGGTACTGCTCGTCGGGATCGCCCAGCTGCGCCAGCAGCGCCCGCGCCACCCATTGCTGCATCTCGGGGTTGCGCTCGCCGAAGGCCTCGCCGGCCGGCAGTTCGAAGGTGGCGTGCGTGCCCTCCTCCAGGCCCAGCAGGCGCTGCTCGACGGCCGGCGACAGTTCGCCGGTGCCCAGCGACAGCGTGGCCGGCTTGTCGGCGAAGGTGTTGATGATGTCGCCGGCCGGGCCGGCCAGGCGGTAGTGCAGCGTGAGGAAGGAGCCGGGCTGCACCACGGCAGCGGTGGTGTTCAAAGACAAGGGATCGCCCCGATAAACTGGTCCGTGATTTTAGAAGAGGGGTGCCGCCGGCCCGCCCGCGGGGGTTTCGGCTGCCGGACGGCACTTCCAGGGAGGAAAGACCATGGCGTTCAAGGACCTGCCGGCGGACCTGCGTCCGCGCGAGAAACTGCTGGCACGCGGGGCTGCCGCGCTCGGCGATGCGGAACTGCTGGCACTGCTGCTGCGCACCGGCGTGGCCGGCACGAACGTGCTGCAGCTCGCCCAGCAACTGCTCGACACCTTCGGCGGGCTGGCCGGACTTCTGCAGACCGGTGCCGAGGACCTCAAGCGCATCAAGGGCCTGGGCGGCAGCGCCAAGCGCGCCGAACTCGTGGCGGTGCTGGAGCTGGCACGCCGCGCCATGGCCCAGCAACTGGCCGAACGTGCCGTGTTCGAGGCGCCCGAGGCCGTCAAGCGCTACCTGCAGCTGCACCTGGCCGGCCGCCCGCACGAGGTCTTCGCCGCCCTCTTCCTCGACAGCCAGCATCGGCTCATCGCCCTGGAGGAACTGTTCCGCGGCACGCTCAACCAGACGAGCGTGTACCCGCGCGAGGTGGTGCAGCGCGCCCTGCACCACCACGCCGCCGCCGTGGTGCTGGCACACAACCACCCGAGCGGCAGCGTCGAGCCCTCGCGCGCCGACGAGGTGCTCACCCAGACGCTGAAGGCCGCGCTGGCGCTGGTCGACGTGCGCGTGCTCGACCACGTCATCGTCGGCCCGGGCCAGGCACTGTCGATGGCCGAACGCGGGCTGCTGTGAGCGGCCCCGGTTTGGGTTACGCTGGCCGACGGCGCGCCGCCCCGGCGAACGCGCCCCGGCGTCTTCTGCGGCGCTGAGCAACGACTCCTGTCCGGCCCCCGTCCCATGCCCCGCCCCACCCCTCCCCTCAAGAGCCTGGCCGACCTCAAGCAGGTCCAGCGCGCCCTGAGCGAGACGCGCGAGCGCGAAGCGGCCGAAGCCGCCGCCCGCGCGGCCGCCGACAAGCAGCGGCAGGCCGAGCAGAACCTCTTCGCCCGCGCCGTGGGCGCCGACACCGGCGCCATGCGCCCGCTGCGCAGCAAGCCGGTCGTGCACCTGGCGCCCACGCCGCCGGCGCCGGTCGCCGTGCAGCACCAGCGCGACGAGGCGCAGGCACTGCGCGAAGCGCTGTCCGACGAGTTCGACGTCACCACCCTGCTCGACGCCGACGACCAGATGAGCTTCCGCCGCCCCGGCGTGGGGACCGACGTGACGCGTCGGCTGCGCGCCGGTGACTGGTCGATCCAGCGCGAGCTCGACCTGCACGGCCTGCGCAGCGACGAGGCGCGCGAGGCGCTGGCGGCCTTTGTTCGCACCGCCCACCGCCAGGGTGTGCGCTGCGTGCGCGTTGTGCACGGCAAGGGCCTGGGGTCACCCGGCAAGCAGCCCGTGCTCAAGACCAAGGCGCAACGCTGGTTGATCCAGAAGAAGGAGGTGCTGGCCTTCGTGCAGGCCAAGCCGGCCGAAGGCGGCGCCGGGGCGCTGGTGGTGTTGCTGGCGCCGGTGGGGCGCTGAGCACGTCTTCCGAGCGCGGGCCCGCCTCAGAACGAACAGTCGCAGGGTGCGTCGCAAGGCACGCCGCTGCAGGACACGTCGGGCAGCAGGTTGGCGCAATCGACCGCGTCCGTGCAACGGTCGCTGCGCGAGCCCGGGCGGCGCCGGTCGTCTCGGTGGGACTGCGCGGCATGCACGCAACGGCAGCGCTCGAACTGCCGAGGCAGCGCCACCCACAGCACCAAAGCTCCGCAACGGCGCACGATGCGCCGCGCGTACTCCGAGCACGAGGCGCGCCCCGTGTGGAAGCGCCAGGCGCAGACGAAGCCCTTGTGCGGCGACAGCCGGCGTTGGTAGAAGGTGATCGCCGCGAGCAGCAGCGCAGCCAGGAGCGACAGCTCCACCGTCCCAGAAGACACCGTCCCGACCGCGTTCGCAGCGGCCTGCCCACCCCAGTTGCCCAGACTCATTGCCAGCCCTTGTCCGCGCTGTTCACGAGCGCGTGGCGCATGATGGCATGGGCACGGGATTCAAACAAAAAAGGCCCGCAGCCCCCGCCCCGCTTGCGCGAGCAGCTATGAATTTCGTAGCAATTCGGTGGGCGAGCAGCGCCCGTCGACGAACCCGCCAGCCGCTTCACGCCCCCTTGTTGCGCATCCAGTCCGCGGTCTGGAAGAAGGACTGGCGCAGCCGCGCGCGCAGGTCGTCGGGCACACCGGTCTCGGCCATCGCCTGGTCCATGCAGGCCAGCCACTGGTCGCGCTCGGCGATGCCGATGGCGAAGGGCAGGTGGCGCGCGCGCAGCATCGGGTGGCCGAAGCGGTCGGTGTAGTGCTGCGGGCCGCCGAGCCAGCCGCACAGGAACCAGAACAGCCGCTGGCGCGCGTTGTCCAGGCTCGGTCCATGGGCGGCGCGCAGGGCCGCGTAGCCGGGCTCGAGGTCCATCAGGTCGTAGAAGCGCTCGGTGAGCTGGTGCACTTTCTCCTCGCCACCGATCCACTCGAAGGGCGTGTCGAAGGGGGGCTTGTCCTGGATCTGCATCGGGCGATTGTCGATGCGCGCCGAGGCCGTCGCCGCGCAGATCGGCGAAGCGTGACGTGCGCACGGCAGCTTCTACGTCGCGCGCCACGGCGTCGACGCCGCCCTGGCGCAGCGGCTCGGCACCGAGCTGCCGCCGGACGACCCGCGCGTGGCGGCCGGCCGGCCCGTGCGCGGTGCCAACCCGTTCCCCGACGCGCCGGGCCTCGCCTCTTCCCGGCGTGGGATACGTAGACGGAAACTGCAAGCAAGAAGCGCCCGTGCGCGACCGGCCCTGGGGTGCTCAATGACGTTCGGCGGTCTCCGCTCGCGCGGGCAGCGACGCGTCGGCTTCCACGTCCTGGCCGGGATCGGAGATCGGCCGCAACTTGTCCACATGGCAGTAGAAGGTCCATCCCTCGAACAGCACGTCGTAGTAGGTGCCGGGCAGGTACTGCCAGGGGTTGGGCGCCTCGTAGGGCGCTGAGCAGACCTCGACGATGCGGCCGACCGCGCGCGCGGTGGCCGGGCTGGCGGTGCAGCTCTCGACGACGTAGCACAGGGTTCCGATGCGGATCATGGGCGGCCTCCAGCGCGGCCATTCTGCGGGTAGCCGGGCGCGGGCGCAACGCCAGTCAGGTGGCGCGCGGCCCGCGGTGCGATGCTCGGCCGATGGCTGCCACCCGCTCATCTCTTGCGCGCCGCTGGCGCATCGCCGGCTGGGTGCTGCTGGCGCTGGGCTGGGTCGCGGCCGCCTGCGTGTACGCCACCGCGCCGGATGGGCCCGCAGGGTCGGCAAGCTACAGCGTGGTCGGCGGCGAGACCTTCGCGGACCCGGGCGGCGCCACGGGCTGGCAGGCGCAGCAGATCGAGCGCGTGGGTGGCCAGGGCACGCTGATGATCGCGCGCTTCAACGACTGGCTCGGCACGCTCTGGCACGGCCGCCGGCTGGCGCTGACGCTGGGTGCGGCGGCGCTGCTGGCGGCCCTTGCGTGCCGCTTCGTCGCGGGACTCGTCGACGACACCGACTTCAGATAAAAAGTGGCTGCAACGCCCGCCCCTCCTGCGCGGACAGCTACCAAATCGATAGCGGATCGCAGCGAACGGCGGGTGTCAGGCGCTTTGCCCGCCCTGCTCCGCCTTCTCCTGGCAGGGCACGCAGCGCAGTGCCGCGGGCTGGGCCTGCAGGCGTGCGAAGGGAATGTCGATGCCGCAGTCGATGCATTCGCCATAGCTGCCCTCGTCCATGCGTGCCAGCGCGGCGCGCACGGTGCGCAATTCGCCGTGCTCGCGCGTGGCTTCGTCGTCGTCGATCTCCTGCTGCTCGTGCCGGTAGGCCAGCTCCGTCGGGTCGATCACCTCGTGGCTGCCGTCCAGCGGCTCGGCGCCGAGCTGTTCGCGCTGCGCGCCGTGCAGGCCCTGCAATAGCTCGGTCTCGCGTTGCGCCAAAGCGCTGCGCAGTTGTTGGAGCTGGGCGGCGTCGGGTGCTGGCATGGGGCTCTCCGAAGTTCGGCGACGGCTCACGACGAGGCCGCGCGGCCGCACCAGCTTACACGCGGGATGCCTCGGCGTTCATTGCGCTGCGTCACTCCGACGCCTGCCGCAGCGTGGCCACCACCGGCCGGCGCAGCACCTCGCGCAGGCCCCACCAGCCGGCCGCGAGCGCCAGCACCGCGCCGGCCGCGGCGCCGGCCAGCGGCACCCAGGGCGACGCGGTCCAGGTGAAGTCGAACACGTAGCGCGCCAGCCCCCAGCCGATGACCGAGGCCACCACGCTCGCGAGCAGGCCGGCGAGCAGGCCGACGCCGACCAGTTCGGCGCGCTGCACCTGCCGCAGCAGGCTGGCGCGGGCGCCGACGGCGCGCATCACGGCAAACTCCTTGGCGCGCTCCTCGCGCGTGGCGGTGACGGCCGCGAACAGCACGACCAGGCCGGCGGCGAGCGTGAAGCCGAACAGGAACTCCACCGCGCGGATCACCTGGTCGAGCACGCGCTGCACCTGGTTGAGCGTGGCGCTCATGTCGACGTTGGTGACGTTCGGGAATTGCCTGACCAGCGCGTTGTCGAAACCCGCCTTGTCGGGCGCGCGGAAGGCGCCCATGTAGGTGACGGGCAGCTCGGGCGGCATCGCCGCCACCGGGTACATCACGAAGAAGTTGGCATGCAGCGATCCCCAATCCACCTTGCGTGTGGAGGTGATGCGCGCCTCGCTCGGAATGCCGCCGACATCGAAGCCCAGGGTGTCGCCCAGCTTCAGGCCCAGCGTCTCCATGAGCCCTTCTTCCACGCTCACGGCATTCGCTTCGCCCGCCTTCCAGGCGCCCTGCACCACCGCGTTGTGCGGCGGCTTGTCGGCGGCGTTGCTGAGGTTGAACTCGCGGTCGACCAGGCGCTTGGCGCGGTCTTCCGTGTAGTCGTCGGGCGAGACCGGCTTGCCGTTCACCGACACCAGCCGGCCGCGGAACATGGGGTACCAGTCGTAGTTCGCCACGCCGTCCTTCTGCAACGCGGCGCGGAAGGCCTGCTCCTGGTCGGGCATGACGTTGATGACGAAACGGTTGGGCGCGTCGGGCGGCGTCGCGCGGCGCCAGCTCGACACCAGGTCGGTGCGCAGCAGCACCAGCAGCACCAGCGCCAGCAGGCCCACCGACAGGCTGCTGACCTGCACCACCGCGTACACCGGCCGCGCCGAGATCTGCCGTGTGGCCAGCACCAGCCAGCGCGGCGCCGTCGCCTCGTTGACGCTGCGCCGCAGCACCTTGACCGCCACCCAGGCCAGGGCCGCGAAGACCACCACGGCGCCGGCGAAACCGCCCACGGCGATGAGGCCCAGCTTGATGTCGCTGCTCGCGGCCAGCAGCAGCGCCGCGAAGCCGAGGATGCCCACGCCCAGCACCGCGATCGACGCCGGCTTGAGGCCACCCACGTCGCGCCGGATCACGCGCAGCGGCGGCACCCTGGCCAGTTGCAGCACGGGCGGCAGCCCGAAGGCGAAGAGCAGCGTGAGCCCCATGCCGACGCCGAAGGCCACCGGCCACAGCGTGGGCGCGGGCAGCGCCGTCTCGACCAGGCCGGCCAGCAGGAGCACGAAGGCGTAGTGCACCGCAAAGCCCACGGCCGTGCCCAGCAGGCTGGCGGCCAAGCCGATGACGGCGAACTCGAAGCCGTAGGCGCCCGCGATGGTTCGCTGGCTCTGGCCCAGCACGCGCAGCATGGCGCAGTCGTCCAGGTGCCGCGCCGCGAAGCCGCGTGCCGCCAGCGCCACCGCCACGGCCGACAGCAGCGCCGCCAGCAGCGCCACGAGGTTGAGGAATCTCTCGGCGCGGTCCAGCGTCTGGCGCATCTCGGGCCGGCCGCTCTCGAAGGACTCGAGCCGCGCGCCGCGCAGGGTGTTCTTCTTCAGGTCCGCGTCGGTGCCGTCGGCGAAGGCCTTCACCGCGCGCTCGGGTCCGGCGACGGCGAAGCGGTAGGTCACCCGGCTGGCGGGCTGCACGAGCGCCGTGCGCGCCACGTCCGCCTGGTTGACCATCACGCGTGGCGAGAAGCTCTGGAAGCCGCCGCCGCGGTCGGGCTCGAGCGTGATCACGCGCGAGATCGTGAGTTGCGCGTCACCCAGCAGCAGCGGATCGCCGACCTTCAGCTCCAGCGCCCCCAGCAGCGACGGGTCGACCCACACCTGCCCCGGCGCCGGCACCTCGCGCGTGGACTCGCCGGCACCCTCAAGCGTGCTCGACACCTGCACGCTGCCACGCAGCGGGTAGCCGGTGGTCACCGCCTTGAAGGCCACCAGCCGGCTGGCACCGCCCTGCGCGTCGGTGGCGCGGGCCATGGTCGGAAAGCTGTAGGTGGTGTTGCCCTGCAGGCCCAGTTGCGCCGCACGGTCGACATACGCCTGGGGCGGCGGGTTGTCCGTGACCAGCACCGCGTCGCCGCCCAGCAACTGGCGCGCGTCGCGCTGCAGGCCGCCCTTGAGCCGGTCGGCGAAGAAGCCGACGGCCGTGAGCGCGGCCACGGCCAGCAGCACGGCGACGATCAACAGGCGCAGCTCGCCGGCGCGCAGATCGCGCCAGAGCGTGCGCCAACCCAGGCGGAGGGAGGCGGTCATGGCGGGGACGATAGCCGAAGGCCGCCGCCCGCCGCGGCGCAAGGCCACTCGGCGAAGGGCTTTGCACCCCGGCCTGGAAATTCAAGCCAAATCGGGCTACAGCGCCCGCCCCGCTTGCGCAGGCAGCTATGTTTTCGATAGCAATGGCGAAGCGTAGAGCACGCCGCGCGGCGCCCGGCACAGGCCCCACAGCGTGAGCCCGCACAGTTCGGCCATGCGCACGCCCATGGCCGTGGGCGCCGAGATGGTCGCCATCGCCGCGACGCCCAGGCGCGCGCACTTGCGCACCAGCTCGTGGCTGCCGCGACTGGAAAGCAGCACGAAGCCCGGTTCGACCAGCCGCCCGCCCCGCGCGAGGCGGCCCAGCAGCTTGTCGAGCGCGTTGTGGCGACCGACGTCTTCGAGCACGTCGGTCACCGTGCCGTCGATCGTCGACCAGGCGGCGGCATGGATCGCGCCGGCTTCGGCGTTGAGCACCTGCCGCGGCTTGAGCTGCTCGAAGCCCCGCAGCACGGTGGACAGGTCGACGCGCCCGATCCACTCGCGCGGCGGCACCGGCACGGGCGACAGGTCGAGCGCCGCGAAGCTCTCGACGCCGCACACACCGCAGCCGGTGCGTCCGGCCAGGCTGCGGCGCCGCCCCTTCAGGCGCTCGAAGGCGCGGGTCGAGATGTCGAGCCGCACCTCCAGACCCGGCATCCCCTCGGGCAGGCCGGCATCGATGGCGCCGACCGCTTCGACGTCGATGCCGCGGCAATCCTGCGGCGTGTCGAGGATGCCTTCGGACAACGCGAAGCCGAGGGCGAAGTCCTCGATGTCCTGCGGTGTCGCCATCATCACCGCGTGCGAGATGCCGTTGAAAACCAGGGCGACGGGGACCTCGGCGGCGAGGGTGTCGGTGCGGGAATCGCCGCCGGGAGGAAGCCCGGGTTCTCCGTGGACCTGAACCGGCAGGTTCAGCAGTGGGGGAAGAAAGGCGTCCACGTCGCGAGGTGTCATGGGTCGACGTTAACGCGTTTGCTCGGCGTGTGCCCCCGGCGGGGGCGGGGGCCGGGATGTGCGCCGGCCCCCCGGCACCTCACATCTGCGCGAACTCCCTTCCCGCCTCCGTCAGATGCACCACCCACCGTGCATCGATGCGCTCCACCCGCACCCACCCCGGCCCGGCCACGCCGCCGATCGGTGCGTCGCCCATCGCTGCGAGCTGGCGCATCAGCACGCTGGCCCCCTGCCCCAGCCGCTTGCCCAGCCGCGCCAACGACGTTCCCTCCGGCGCCTCTTCGGACGCCAGGGCGCGCAGGATGTCGGTCGCCAGCGCGTCCATGCCGCGCCCGCTAGACGGCCGCCTCGTGAGGCCCGAGGACCACCGGGATCGCCTTCGAGGTCGGCGTACCCGCCGCGACAGCGGTGGCCGACAGCGGCACCAGCGGATTGGTCTCGGGATAGTAGGCGGCGAGGTTGCCGCGCGGAATGTCGTAGGCGACCAGCTTGAACCGGTCAGCACGCCGCTCCTGCCCGTCATCCCACACGGTCTTCAGGTCCACCCAATCGCCGTCCTGCATGCCCAGAGCGCGGATGTCCTCGGGGTGGATGAACACCACGCGGCGCTGGCCGAAGACGCCGCGGTAGCGGTCGTCCATGCCGTAGATGGTGGTGTTGTACTGGTCGTGCGAACGCGTGGTGAGCAGCGTGAAGACGAGCGCATCTCGCACCCGCTCGCGCGCCCGGTGCGAGGGCGTGTCGCGCGGCACGGCATGCGGCATGAAGGCCGCCTTGCCCGAAGCGGTGGCCCACACCCGCTCGCTGGCCGTGTTGCGCAGGCGGAAGCCACCGGGCTGCGCCACGCGCGCGTTGAAGTCCTGGAAGTCGTCGAAGACCTGCGCGATCAGGTCGCGGATGCGCGCGTAGTCCTCGACCAGCCAGAGCCAGGGCGTGCGGGTTTTTCGCCGCCGGGCCGCCGCAAGGCGAAAGGCGTCCCCCTCGGGGGGCAGCGGACCGCGCGAAGCGGGGGAGCCCGGGGGCTCGTTGTGGCCCAACGTGGCGGCCGCCAGCCGCGCGACGATCGCGGGCTCGCTCAGCAGGTGCTCCGAGGCCGGCGGGTTGATGCCGGCCGACAGGTGCACCATGCTCATCGAGTCTTCCACCGTCACGCCCTGCGCTCCGCCGGCCTGCATGTCGATCTCGGTGCGGCCCAGGCAGGGCAGGATCAGTGCCTCGCGGCCGTGCACGAGGTGGCTGCGGTTGAGCTTGGTGGCCACGTGCACCGTGAGCTCGCAGCGGCGCAGCGCCTCCCAGGTGGCGAAGGTATCGGGCGTGGCCGCCGCGAAGTTGCCACCCAGCGCGAAGAAGACCTTGCCGCCGCCCGACTGCATGAGCCGGATGGCCTCCACCGTGTCGACGCCGTGCGCGCGTGGCGGCGCGAAGCCGAAGACCTGCTGCAGCCGGTCGAGCAGGGCCGCGGGCGGCTTCTCCCAGATGCCCATGGTGCGGTCGCCCTGCACGTTGCTGTGGCCGCGCACCGGGCAGGCGCCAGCGCCGGGGCGCCCGAGGTTGCCGCGCAGCATCAGCAGGTCGACCAGCAACTGGATGGTCGCCACCGAATCGCGGTGCTGCGTGATGCCCATGCCCCAGCAGACGATGACGTTCTTCGCGCCGATGTACACCTCTGCGGCAGCGCGCATCTGCGCCTCGGTCAGGCCCGACTCGGCTTCGAGCAGCGGCCACGACTCGGCGCGCAGGTCGGCGGCCAGCGCCTCCAAGCCCGTGGTGTGCTCGGCGATGAAGGCGTGGTCGAGCACACCGCCGCGCGCGTCTTCCTGCTCGAGCACGTGCTTCATCACGCCCTTGACCGCCGCCAGGTCGCCGCCGATGCGCAGCTGGAAATAGTGCGTGCTGATCGGCGTGTCGCCCAGGGTCGCCATCTCCAGCTTGCTCTGCGGGTCCTGGAAGCGTTCCAGGCCGCGTTCGCGCAGGGGGTTGAAGCTCACGATGCGCGCGCCGCGCTTGTGGGCCGCACGCAGTTCGCCGAGCATGCGCGGGTGGTTGGTGCCCGGGTTCTGGCCGAAGATGAAGATCGCGTCGGCGAGCTCGAAGTCCTCCAGCGTCACCGTTCCCTTGCCCACGCCGATCTGCGGCTTCATGGCCGAGCCGCTGGGCTCGTGGCACATGTTCGAGCAATCGGGGAAGTTGTTGGTGCCGTACTCGCGCACGAAGAGCTGGTAGAGAAACGCCGCCTCGTTGCTGGCCCGCCCCGAGGTGTAGAAGATCGCCTGGTTCGGGTCGGGCAGCGCGTTCAGGTGCCGCGCGACGAGCGCGAAGGCTTCGTCCCACCCGATGGGCGCATAGCGATCGCTCGCCGCGTCGTAGGCCATGGGATGCGTGAGGCGGCCCTGGTCCTCCAGCCAGAAGTCGCTCTGCCGCATCAGCTCGGCCACCGTGTGCTTCGCGAACAGCTCGGGGCCCGCGCGCCGCGCCGTGGCCTCGGCCGCCACCGCCTTGGCGCCGTTCTCGCAGAACTCGAAGCTCGAATGGTGGTTGCGGTCGGGCCAGGCGCAGCCGGGGCAGTCGAAGCCGCCGGGCTGGTTGGCCGAGAGCAATGTCTTCGCGCCCTTGATGGGAATGTCCTGTTTCAGCAGTGCATTCGTCACGCTGCGCAGCGCGCCCCATCCGCCCGCGGGGCCGCTGTAGAACTCGATCTTCTGCTCGGACATCGGGCCAGTGTGGGCCGGGCGCGTCGGTGCGGTCAAATGGATTCGGCGCATCGCCCCATTCACGAAGGCAATGAGCCGGCGCTGGCCGTGCGGCGCCAGGGACTCAGCGCCTCAGCGCCCGAGGTTGAACAGCCACAGGAAGAAGTGGCCGATCAGCACGAAGAACGCCCACAGCGCACGCAGCGCATCCCACAGACCCATGGGCGCAGCATAAGCGCGGTGCGCAGGCGCGGGCGCGGGCGTGCAGACGACGCGGCCGACGCGGCCGACGCGGCCGACGCGGATGATGCCCACCGGGCAACTACTCGGCGCTAGACGACTTCCTCTCCTGCCCGCACGCCATCGCCTCAAGCCTAGATTTCCTTCAGGGCTTCTGCACCCGGCGCCGTCATGCTCGGCGTGAATTCGATGACATCGATGCGTGCGCACCCGTTTTTCGCGAAGGGGTCCTGCTCCAGCACGGCATCGAGTTCTTCTCGGCTGCCCGAGCGCGCGAGTATCACGCCGCCCTTGCGGGGCACCTGCCGCCCGGACGCGATGAAGAGGCCGCTGTCGTAGTGCTTCTTCAACCAGCCGACGTGCTGGGACATGAGCGCGTCGAGCTCTTCAAGCGGACGGATGTACGTGAGGGTGACGATGAACATGGGACTTCATTCCTCGATGGCGATGTGAGGGGCACGCGAGCTTCTGCTGCTGGCCGGATGCTGCCACATGGCGCAGATCGGCGCCCACCGGCAGTGGCCGACCAGCAGTCCAGAACTCAGCGCAAGGTCCAGAACCGAGTGAGGCTTGACGGTCGCCCGCTCAGGCGTCGGTGCGCAGGGTGCCGCTGTGGGCCTCCGCCTCGGCACGCCAGGCCTCGTCCTGCAGCAGCGCCAGCGCCGCCTCCAGCGCGCGCGACGGCCGCACCGCCGCGGGCGCCATGAAGCCCAGCGGCGTGCGCACCTCGGGGGCCACCAGCGGCAGGGCCTCCAGGTCGGCATGGCGGCGCACGGTGTCGACCATGGCGCCGGGCAGGATGGCGCACACCTCGCCGGCCTGCACCGCGAGCACAAGCGTGAGCACCGAGTTGGTCTCGATGGCGGGCTGCACGGCCTGCGCGCCTGCAGCCCTGAAGGCGGCATCGACGATGGCGCGGTTGTGCATTTCTGGCGTGAGGAGCACCAGCGGCAGCACGGCTGCGTCGGCCCAGCCGATGGGCGGGCCGAGACGCAGGGCATCGCCACCCCTGCCCGGCGCCTTCCGCTGCCGCAGCAGGAAGTAATGCTCCACCGTCTGCGGCCAGGCCTGCAGCCGCGCCACCTGGCCCTTGCCGCGCCCGTCCATGCGTTCGGTGTAGCCGAGGGCCAGGTCCAGCGCGAGCGCATCGAGGCCCGCCTCCAGCTCCACCGAACTCATCGACAGCACCGTGGGCACGATCCCTGGATGCCGCGCGCGCAGCCTGGCCGCGAAGCGCGTGAGCAGCGGCATGGCCGTGGGCACCGCCGCCATGCGCAGGTGGCCGCGCGGATGGCCGGCCTCGCTGCGCAGCTGCTGCTGCAGTCGCTCGTGCTCGTGCAACATGCGGTGCGCGCTGGCCAGCACGGTCTCGCCCTCGGGCGTGAGGCCGGCGAAGCTGCGGCCCCGGCGGACGATGACGACACCGAACTCGGCCTCCAGCGCCCGCAGCGCGTTGGACAACGCGGGCTGCGTGATGTGGCAGGCGGCGGCGGCGCGGCCGAAGTGGCGGTGCTCGCTCAGCGCGGCCAGGTAGCGCAGCGAAGCGAGCAGGTTCACGTCAGGTGTTCTTGCTGACCGTGATGGTCGGGAACTTCGCGCTGAAGTCCTTGGCCTTCTGCGCCACGCTCACCGCCACCTGGCGTGCCACCTCGCGGTACAGGCCGGCGGCCTCGCTCTCGGGCGCCGCGACCACGGTGGGCGTGCCGCTGTCGGCCTGCTCCCGGATGGCCAGCGCCAGCGGCAGCGCGCCCAGGTAGGGCATGCCGTACTCGGCGGCCATCCGCTTGCCACCCTCGGCGCCGAAGATGTGTTCCACATGGCCGCAGTTCGTGCACACGTGCACGGCCATGTTCTCGACGATGCCGAGGATGGGCACGCCCACCTTCTCGAACATCTTGATGCCCTTGCGCGCGTCGAGCAGCGCGATGTCCTGCGGGGTGGTGACGATCACCGCGCCCGTGATGGGCACGCGCTGGCTCAGCGTGAGCTGGATGTCGCCGGTGCCGGGCGGCATGTCGACGACGAGATAGTCCAGGTCCTTCCAGTTGGTCTGGCGCAGCATCTGCTCCAGCGCCTGCGTGGCCATGGGGCCGCGCCAGATCATGGCCTGGTCGGCATCGACGAGGAAGCCGATCGACATGACCTGCACGCCGTGGTTGACGATCGGCTCCATGCTCTTGCCGTCGGTGCTCTCGGGCTTGCGGCCCTGCAGGCCCATCATCAGCGACTGGCTGGGGCCGTAGATGTCGGCATCGAGCAGGCCCACGGTGGCGCCCTCGGCCGCGAGGGCCAGCGCCAGGTTGGCGGCGGTCGTGCTCTTGCCCACGCCGCCCTTGCCCGAGGCGACGGCGACGATGTTCTTCACGTTGGGCATCAGCTGCACGCCGCGCTGCACGGAGTGGCTCACGACGTTCAGCTTGAAGTTGACCGACACGTTGCCCACGCCCGGCACGGTGCGCGCGGCCTCGACCAGCGCCTTGCGCAGGGCGGCGTGCTGGCTCTTCGCCGGATAGCCCAGCTCGATGTCGAAGGCGACATCCGCGCCGTCGATCTGAAGGTTCTGGAGGGATTTGCCGGCCGCGAGGGGCTTGCCGGTGTTCGGGTCCACGACGGCCTGGAGCGCGTTCTGAAGGACCTCTGGGGTAACTGCCATGGGGAAAGCTCCGAAGTGGCGCGTAGTCTACGGGCTGCCTCCATGCCGCTGCCGCCCGCCTCCGCAAGCCCCTCCCACGCGCCCGGCCCCGCTTCGCCCGCGGGGCTGCTGCTCACCGGCGGCGGCGCCCGCGCCGCCTACCAGGTCGGCGTGCTGGAGGCGCTGGCCGACCTGCGGCGCGAAGCCGGCCGGCAGCAGGCCGGCAACCCCTTCCCCATCATCACCGGCACCTCGGCCGGCGCCATCAACGCTGCGGCGCTGGCCTGCGGCGCGGCGGACTTCGACCACGCGGTGCGCCACATCGCCGACGTGTGGCAGCAGTTCCAGCCCGAGCAGGTGTACCGCGCCGACGGGCTGCACCTGCTCGACGTGGCCGGGCGCTGGCGCATGCTCTACGGGCTGGCGCGGCTGCTGGCGCGCTGGCGGCGCGAGCAGCCGCGCTCGCTGCTCGACAACGCGCCGCTGGCGCAGCTGCTGCAGCGCCTGGTGCCGCTCGACAGGCTGCCGCGATTGATGCACGACGGCCACCTGCGCGCGCTGGCCGTCACCGCCTCGAGCTACAGCTCGGGTGAGCACTTCACCTTCTACCAGTCGGCCGTGCCGATGCAGCCCTGGGTGCGCTCGCAGCGGCAGGCGGTGCCGGGGCCGATCACGCATGCGCACCTGCTCGCGTCCTCGGCCATCCCCTTCGTCTTCCCGGCCACGGCCATCGCGCACGGCGGCCACACCGAGTATTTCGGCGACGGCTCGATGCGCCAGTCGGCGCCGATCTCGGCGGCCATCCACCTGGGCGCGCGGCGCGTGCTGGTGGTGGGCGCCGGCCGGCTGCACGAGCCGCAGGCCTCGCAAGGCCCCAACACGCTGGCCGGCTACCCCACGCTGGCACAGATCGCGGGGCATGCGATGTCGAGCATCTTCCTCGACGCGCTGGCGGTGGACGTGGAGCGGCTGCAGCGCATCAACCAGACGCTGTCGCTGGTGCCGCCCGAGGCGCGGCGCGATACGCACCTGCGCCCGGTGGAGCTGCTGGTGATCGCGCCCTCGGAGCGCATCGACGTGATCGCCGCTCGGCATGTGGACGCACTGCCCGGCGTGGTGCGGCGCGCCTTCGGCCACCGCAGCCCCGCCAACGGCGACGGCGCAGCCGCCACGCAGTCGTCGGCGCTGGCGAGCTACCTGCTGTTCGACACCGGCTTCACGCGCGAGCTGATGGCGCTGGGGCGGGCCGACACGCTGGCCCGGCGCGAGGCGGTGCGGCACTTCTTCGGCTGGGACGAAGCGCCAGGCCGCGATTCGTAACGGATGTGACGAATTCGGCCACAACGCCCGTCTGGCGGGCGCTGGCGGCCGATTGCACTTTCGCCTTTCAGGCCTTCTTCGCGGCCTTGGCCTCGAGCATCGCCGCCATCTTCTGGTGGATGAGCTGGATCGCCTTGAGCGGGCGGATCATGACCTTGAAGGCGGTGATGCGGCCCTCGGCGTTCCACGTGATCATGTCGATGCCGTTGACACTGATGCCGTCGATGACGACCTCGAATTCCAGCACCGCATGGTCCGCGGCGACCGTCTCGCGCACGTAGCGGAAGGTGTCGTTGAAGAACACGTCGAAGGCAGCGCGCAGGTAGGCGGCCGTGATGGGCTTGCCCACCTGCGGCGTGTGGACGACGGGCGAATGGAACACCGCCTCGTCCGCCAGCAGCGTGTCGAGGCCGGTCATGTCGCGTTCGCGCACCAGGCGGTGCCAGGTGGCCAGGGTGGCGGGGGTGGTCATGCGTGTCTCCTTGGGGTGTTGGAAGCAGGCGGCACGGTAGCGCAGCCGGTGCCGGGCGCCGGTCCGCTGCGCGACTAGGCGGCGTCGACGAAGCGGCGCATCGCCTCCACCGCGCGCAGCGTCAGCGCCGTCGCATCGCCGTCCAGCGCCTGCGGATACGCCGACAGCTTGGCGATGACCAGACCGCGCGCCCCATCCACGAACACGTGCTGGCCGTGGATGCCCATGGCGAAGACCAGCGGCTGCTCGCCATCAAGCACGTACCAGCCGCTGCGGTAGTGCATGGGCCGGCGGCCGAAGGCCTGGGCGAATTCGCCCTCGGCCCAGGCCTCGCGGTCGCCCCCGGCGGCGATGTCAGCGATCCAGTCCGCGGGCACGACTTGCGCGCCGCCACGGCGGCCGCCATCGAGCACGAGCTGCCCGATGCGCGCGAAGTCGTGCAAGGTGCTGCACAGGCCGCCGGTGGCGCGCGGGGCGCCTTCCCAGTCGAGCGTGATGGCCGCATCGTGCTGGGCGCCGAGCGGGCGCCAGAGCCGATCCGACAGCAAGCGGGCCAGCGGCGCGCCGCCCGCACGCTCCAGCACCCAGCCCAGCAAGTCGGTGTTGGCCGACACGTAGCGAAAAGGCCCGCCGTGCGCCGGCTCGCGCGCGGGCAGGCCGGCCAGGAAGCGGTGCAGCCCTTCGCGCGGCATGCCTTCGGGCACAGCGTCCCAGCCCGTCGCGGCGGCATAACGGCGCAGGTCTTCAGTGTCCAGGCGCGCATCGGCGCGCATGTCGAGCAGTTGGCGCACGGTCGCGCCCGCATAGCCGGTGTGGGCGACCTCGGGCACGTACTTTGTGGCCGGCGCGTCCATGTCGAGCCGGCCCTCGCCGGCCAGCACGCCGCACAGCAGGCCGACCACGGACTTGGTGGCCGACATGAGGATGTGCAAGGTCGAGGGCGCCATGCCTTCGTCCCACCACTCGCACACGATGCGCCCGTGCCGGAGCACGACAAAGGCATCGCTGTGGGTGCGGCGCAGGAAGGCCGCCAGGTCCAGCGGCGTGCCGCGCGCATCGACGCGGAAGGCTGACCAGTCGATGGGAGCGTCGGGCAGCGGTGCGGCCTGCGCCGGGTCGTGCGCCACGACGGCGGTGGACAGGATCGCCGGCACCTGCCGGAAGGCGAGGCGTTGATGGGGCGGCTGGCGCCAGTCGGCGAGGGTGGGCGATGCAGAAGGGCTCGAACTCATCGGCCGAATCTACCGCCGATCACCGACCGAGGTCGCGCCGCCGCCCGAGAGCACTCAGGACGGGAAAAGCTGGAAGGTCCACCACACGTTCAGGGCCAGCACCACCATCGCCAGCAGCATCAGCACCAGCAGCTCGCGGCTGCGGCGGCCGGTGGCCAGTTGCCAGCCACCTCCGAGCGCGCTGAAGACACCGACCGCCGCCACGCACGCGAAGAGCACCAGCGCCTGCCGGCCCTGCGCGGCGGTGCCGGTGAAGCGGCCGCCGTCCGCATCGGGCACGCCGGGGTTCAGCATGCCGGGCGCGAGCCGCCAGGCGATCACCGCCATGCCCGCGGCCAGCGACAAGCCGATGACGAGGCTGATCGCGCCGAGCACGGCCACCTGGCGGGCCGAACGCATGGGCTTGCCGCAGCGCGGGCAGGTGGCGGCGGGCGCCTCGGTGGCGTGGTCACAGGCGAGCGAGAAGCAGACGGCAGCGGGCTTGGTCATGGCCGGGGATTGGGCCACCGTGGCGCCCCGCTGCCAATGCGCCGGCCGCCCTAGCACGTTCGGCTGTGGCATCTATGCGGGGTTGACAGGCTGGATGCTCAGTTGGACGCATACCCAGTTGTGAACGATGCACAAGTCGCCCGCCCTCTTCGGGCCGGTCCCCCCGCCGTCTTGATCAGCGTGCCGGCACCGTCATACTCGCAGGTGAGACATCTCCGCCAATGAATCGGATCACGCGCAAACTTGTGTGATGCACCTGGCCGACCTTGTGGCTCAGCACTACGGAAGTGTCTTGACTTTCATCGTCGACGTGCTACGAGCCAAGCAGCGAAGTTCCGTCATCTGCTTGAGATCTTGGATGTTTTTTGCCAGATGACCCTTCCGTTCTTGTAGTGCTCCTCGTATTTGAAAGCGTCGCCATTTGAAGGGTCGCATGCCTTCCCTCTCTTTGAAATCAAGACATATCCGCCATGCGTCTCCCTATACGTCTCCTCCCACTTCTCACAAGCACTGGCTTGATTGCACGTCGAGCGCACCGTTCGGGTCTTCTTATCGAACGCCGGGCACGCTAGCCCACTTAAGAAGTTGTTTTTTTCGTAGCCACCTTTATGCTTGTTAAACAAATAGACATCGAAATGCTTTTCGATCCCAATTTCTCGCAAAACCATGATGTCGGGATAGCCATCATAGTCTGCATCTACGAATTTAGTCTCGCTGCTTTCGCCATCCATAACGGGGATTTTCGCGATAAATTCGCCTTTTATACGAATTTCGACCCTATCTCCCGCGGATGTTAACTGGACAGTGTGCCTCCTCCACTCAAATTTCACGCTATCGGCAGCACACACGCCAATCTCGAAGAATAGAAAAAAAATACCAATAAGTATGGATTTTTTCATTTATGGCCGTTGTCTTACGATTTTCATTTCGTCTGCTTCCATGACGACATTCAAAGCATTTGCAAGCACATTGTTCCGGGGGATTAGCCCGTTAACTGCACCGGTAGAGTTTGCATTTCCGGTATTGATCGCCCGCGCCACCTGCTCAGCTTGCAGAGAGGAATAATAATTGATACTTGTGAGCGAGCCTTGGCACGACCGGGATGAGTAGCTGTAATTCGTGCATACGTTTTGCAATTTCGAAGACTGAATCGCTGGGTGCACATCGGCATATTGACTGATATTCACAGCAGCGTTCCCCGATCTGGCGCATGTGATCCAGTAATATCCAGCGCTGTCAGCCGCACGCCAGACATCAGTCTCTAAAGAATCCCTGAAAGCGCTGGCCGCTTGGGACTGCCACCCTCTAAAATCGCCATAATTTCTATAATTAATTTCCCAGGTCAACTGAAGCAAGCCTCGTCCATACCATGGTGCATATTTGGTTCCGTTTCCGCCAAGTTCTGAGGTGCGAGAAAGGTAAATGGTTTCTTGAATGCTATTTGCGAGAAAGTAGCAGAGCCTGGTTTTGGCGACTGAGATGCCATACTTCCTGAAGGTGCAATTCAGGGGAGTAAGAAAGCGATTTGCCCTATCCAGCGCGGTGGTCCACCCTATCGTGGATTGGGGATGGACAACACTGCCCGTAGCGCTTCGCGTTTGCTCAATGGCGTCTCTAGGGATGCACTGCGCCAATTCTCTGGCGCTCAACCACCCGCACATGCGCATATGGCTGATGAACGTCCTCGGATGCAAATGCCAAGTCGCTGCCTTGTACTCCTCGGGCAGGTCATCGAAGCTGATGGCCTTGCAGTGCGCCTCGAACTCCTCCCACCCCTTGCCCGGCTCGACCCTGAACTCGTCATCGGTCTTGAGCCACTCGTAGCGCTGGGCGATGGTGCCTCGGTCCCACTCGGTCGGGAACTTGCAGATGGCTCGCTTGAACGTGTGGCGCACCCCGGCATCGCCCAGCCGCCGCGCCAGCACCGCGCGTTGCCGGATGCTCTCGGGCGCCTTCGGATCGCGGATGGCGCGTTTGAGGTCCAATGAGTCGCAGCGCTGGTTGTCCGAAGTCGGATCGTCGCCATAGCACTGCCAGCCCAGGAACGCAGGGAAGTCGGCGTCGCTGAACTTGAAGGTGCCCGGTGCGTTCAGGTCTGCCCATACGGCACCGCCCGAGGTGGGAACCTGGCGCCAATGCGCCGCATTGCCTGGCAAGGGGTCGGGTCCCAGGTTGCGGCCGAAGCGCAGCAGCTCGTACCAGCCGCTCGGGCTGCTGGTGGCCTGCACGGCGGCGCCCAGGCTGGCGTGCCGCCGGTTGGCTTCAGCATACAGGTTGTATTCGAAATCCGGCTCGGAGTGAGACTGCCCGATCGGGGTGCCCACGGGCGATCCGTCGGCACCCTCGGTGGCCCGGTAGCTGCTGACCTTGGCGGTGCCGTTGCGATAGCGGATTTCAACCCACTGCGCTTCTTGCAAGGTGCCTGCGACAGCGCCGCGCCTGAGGTGGCTGACTGGGACGGCGGCGCTGGTGGGGGTGCCCGCCCGCAGGTAGACGTAGACGCTGCCGAACACGCTGTCGGTGCGGCCATCGGCCGTGGGCGCTGTGGCCGGGTCGCGCCAGGTGAGGGGCCGGCCGGCGCCCAAGAGCTTCTGCAATTCGGCGGTGTTCAGGCAAATCTCGAAATGGATCTGGTGCTCGCGCCCGAGGATGCGGCCTGCCGTGCCGATGGCGTCCTTGCGCCAGATGGGCTGCTTCTCCACCACGGCGGCCTCGATGCGCGACAGGTGCATGTACACGCTGTAGTAGCTCACGGTGGTGGGCGTGTTGCCGCTCGCGCCGATGTCGGTGGTGTGCCGCACGATCACGATACCGCTGTCGCTCCAGGCGGGCTCGCTGCCGTAGGGGTTGTAGTTCTGCGGGTCGGCCGGATCGATGTTGGCGGGTTTGGGTTCGCGCTTGAAGATGACGGTGCCGTCGGCGATGGCGCGCACGGGCAGGCGAAGTGGCACCGGCGCTGCGGGGCTTTGCGTGACAGGGGCCTGGGCGTTGCGCGGCGCGTTGATGTGCAGGCCGTTGTGCCAGGTCAAGGCGGTGGTCAGCGGGTACGAGCCCAAGGGGGCGCCGCCGGAGTTGGGGGCGATGTCGATCGCGTCGGGCATGGCCGCGCGCACGAAGGCCTCGTCGTCGGCATCGGGCGCTGGCAGGAAGGGCGGGCTGATGAGCATGTGTGACAGACTTCTTTCAATCGGGACTCGGCGCTTCTTCTTGTGATGTCAGGCGGACGGGGAAAATTTGCGCACGCCATGTCCCTGGCCTACGAAAGCTCCTTGAGCAAATGAAGGCATGTCGGTCGGCCGGCTCATCGGCCCCACCTGTGCATGCAGCGCCGCATGCTCCAGCCACGTTCCGGCCGTGCCATGCGTGATGCCGCTGGCGCTCCACTCCGAGTAGCTGCCCCCGCCGATGATCACGACCTTCTTCCTGGCGTCGATGCGCAGTTCACCCTCGATGCTCTTGATCGTCACGTCCTTGTGGGCCACCAGGGTCACTTCGTTCTGGTGGGCCTGAACCTCGACGGGGTCTTCGCTAGCGATCCATCGGATGCCACCCTGGTGGGTGAAGGCGCGTATGCCGCGGGCGGCGCTGGCCAGCCAGCGCTTGGCTGCGCTGATGGAGGTGTGGCCCTGGCTGGTGATGGCGGCGTGTTCGCCGGTGTGCACATGGATCGGCCCGGGTGTGCCGGCTTCGATGCCGGCCGGGCTGACAAGCACCAGATGCGGCGCCGTCAACTCGCCCATCGCCTCGCCGCAGCCCTGAATGGCATCGTTCTGACTCTTGAGCGCCTTCTGCACCTCGTCCTGGTCGCTGTCGCCGTCTTGCGCCTTGTGGGCGCGGGCGTTCTCGGCCAGGGCGTCATGCTGGTCTTGGGCCACCTTCAGGCGGGCCGTGGTCTCGCCCATGTCCTTCGCATGGTTCGCCGCATGGCCCCGCGCCTCGGTGGTGATGAGCAGCCCATCCTGGGCGCGCACGGCCCCGTGGCCGTCCGTGCGCAGTTCGAAGCCCTGGCCTCTTGGGTCTTTTCTGCCCGCGTTGTCCTCGATCCGCGTGATGTGCCCCAGGCTCAGGCTGGAGCTTTGGTGGTCGCTCTTGAGCTGCACTTGGATCTTGCCGTCCGTGTCATCCAGGATCAGATGGTTGCTCCGGCCTGCCGCACTGTTGCCTCCGCCTTCGGTCAGCTCCCGGCTCCTGAAGCCAGAGAGGGCGCTTTGGCTGGGCAGCTCCCACGGCGGCAGGTTCATCTGGTTGTGCACCCGACCCGTGCAGATCGGCAGGTCCGGGTCCCCGCCGATGAAGTCCACGATCACTTCCTGGCCGATTCTTGGGAGGTGAACGCCCCCCAGCTGGTTGCCCGCCCACGGGCTGGAGACTCGCAGCCAGCAGGTGCTGTGCTGGTTCTTCTGCCCGAGGCGGTCCCAGGGGAACTGGACCTTGATTCTTCCCAGCTCATCGGTCCAGATGTTCTGGCCTTCGGGGCCGACGACCAGCGCCACCTGCGGGCCGTGGGTGTGAGGCTTGGCGTGGGCGGGCTCGGGCCTCAGGGGCTCGCTCATGGGATGGGCCGTCAGGTCCACCTGCACACGCCACGCCTGCCTTCTGTCCCGGCTCGCATCCTTGTTCTGGCTGTCCTGGCCCACGTCCTCGATCAGGAAGTCGGTGTCCAGGACCAGGTACTCGGCGTTGGCGTCTTGCCTGGGGTGCTTACTCAGTTGGAAGGTGCAGCCGGGGACCATGCCCCGCAGGTTGCCGCTGGCTCTGGCTCTGGCCCCGCGGGTGCGCAACTGCTGCATGCGCAGGCGGGCCAGGTGGTCGCCTTCTGCCTGGGGATCGTTGGCCTCTGCGGTCCCCGCCCGGGGCTGGGCGTAGTGGCTGCCCGCACGGTCGGCATGCCACTGGTACACCTCTGCACCGTTCTGCCCTGTGGGGCGCGGGTCCTTGCGGCCGGTGCTCAGGTCGGCTCTGGGGCGGGTGTAGTCGTAGTCCCGGGTGCTGTAGCGGCCGCTGGTGAGTTGGTGGTGGGGGATGAAGGCATGCAGGTACTCGGCGTCGAGTTTCCAGCCGGGGGCGTGGTACTCCACCTGCTGGTAGGCGGCGCTGGGGTTCTTCCGGTGGCCGCCCAGGTTGTCGATGAGGACCAGCCTGTGCTTGCCCTTCGAGTGCTCGAAGAAGTAGTTGATGCCCCATTCCTGGGTGAGCCGCTCGAAGAAGCTCAGATCGCTCTCGTTGAACTGGGTCTGGTAGTCCCGGGCCGGATAGGTCTCGACCAGGCGCTTGTCGACGGGGAAGGAGTAGTCGGCGAGCAGTTCATCGAGGATTTCGACGACGGTCTTGTTCTGGAAGATCTTGCAGTCGGTGCTCAAGGAGGCCAGGTGCAGCCAGGGGCGCAGGACGAGGCGGTACTGGATGTGGCGGCCTTCTTCGCCCCACAAAGCAGCTTCGGTGATGAGGGCATTGATCTCGCGGGTGCCCGAGCCGATGCGGTCCACAGAGGGGCCGACGGCACCGGGCAGGAATTCGCCGGCACCGTCCAGTTCGATGAAGCAGTTGATCTCGCGACCGATGAAGGCGTCGAGGTCGAAGTCGGTGGCGCCTGAAGCTCCCAGGTTCAGGGCATCGGGGGTCTTGAGCAGCAGCTCGTACTCGAACAGGTGGTTCAGGCCCTCGCGGCCCGAGAGCCGCACGGGCTCCAGGGCGGGCTGCCCCCCATGCAAAGGAATGGCATCGCTGCGGATGCGAAGCGTGCGCGCAGATGTGCCGCCGAAATCGGTCATGACAAGCCTCCCTGGCCTTCTTGCTGGTGTGCGGCTGCGTGTGACACCGCAACCGCCGAAACAATCGTAGTCCACCGGTACGGCAATGGACTGGCACGGCTGCCCACGAGGTGGGAGAACCCGCGAACGAAAGCACCAAGGAACGACAAGTTCTCCACACTTGCAGCGCCGACCAGCGCGGTCCGCGGCGCGGGGCTATCGGCGCCGGCCTGACCCGCCACGCGCCTCTGGCCGCCGGAGCCTGCCGCCCCGCCGGATCAATACGTCTATGCAGGTGGGATGGGCCCAATGCCCAGTTCGGCGCAGACCCGCTCGAGCGTGGCGCGCAGCGTGGCAACCTCCGCCTCGAGCTGCCCGACGCGCTCCTGCAGCGCACTGCCGGCGGGCTCGGGGCGCGCGGCGGCGGCAGGCGCCGCGGCCAGCAACTCCTCGGACGGCGGCCCGGCCAGCAGGTGCATCCAGCGGCTTTCGCGCGCGCCCGGCAGTCGCGGCAGCTTGACCACCAAGGCGCCGGCCGGCCGCTCGGCCAGCTCGTCGAGGAAAGCCTCCACCGAGGAGATGTCGGCGAAGTTGTGCATGCGGTCGCTGGCGATGCGCAGCTCGCCCGCGGTCTGCGGGCCGCGCAGCATCAGCACCGCCAGCAGGATGACCGACTGCGAAGGCAGCTTGAGCACCCGGTCGGCGTTGTGGCCGTAGCGCATCGCGCGGCCGCCGCTCGACTCGGTCACCAGCGCGTGGGCGCGCAGCCCTTCGAGCGCGGCCTGCACCTGCGCGTCGGACAGTTCGAGCACCGGCTGCCGGCTGGTCTTCTGGTTGCAGCCGGCCACCAGGCTGTTGAGCGTCAGCGGGTAGGTGTCGGGCACCGTGCGCTGCTTCTCGATCAGCACGCCGAGCACGCGCGTCTCGGCGGCATCGAGCGTCCAGCCCGGGCCGGATGCGGCCGCGGGCGCCGTTGCGTCGGGCGTCTCGCTCAACGCCGTCAGCCCTTCAGCCGTGTCACCAGCGCCTGCGTGAAGGCGGCCGTGTTGGCACTGCCGCCCAGGTCGCCGGTGCGCACCTTGTCGACGTTCAGCGTCTGGTCGATGCCCGTGCGCAGGCGCTGCGCGAGGTCGGTGCGCTGCACATGGTCGAGCATCTGCGCTGCGGCGAGCATCAGCGCGATCGGGTTGGCGATGCCCTTGCCCGCGATGTCGGGGGCCGAGCCGTGCACGGCCTCGAAGATGGCCGCGTCGGCGCCGATGTTGGCGCCCGGCGCCATGCCCAGGCCGCCCACCAGGCCGGCCACCAGGTCCGACAGGATGTCGCCGAACAGGTTGGTGGTGACCACGGTGTCGAACTGCCAGGGGTTGAGCACCAGCTTCATCGCGCAGGCGTCGACGATCATGGTCTCGAACTGGAACTTGCCCTGGTACTTCTCGGCGTAGAGCTGCTCGGCCGTCTCCAGGAAGATGCCGGTGAGCGCCTTCATGATGTTGGCCTTGTGCACCACCGTCACCTTCTTGCGGCCCTGGGAGATGGCGGCCTGGAAGGCGTAGTCGAGGATGCGGTGGCAGCCCTGGCGGGTGTTGATGCCGGTGGCCATGGCCACGGCGTGCGGATCGCCGTCGATGCGCACGTAGTGCTCGTGGCCGATGTACAGGCCCTCGAGGTTTTCGCGCACCACCAGCAGGTCGATCTTGTCGAAGCGGCCGCCGGGAATGATGGTGCGCGCCGGGCGCACGTTGGCGAAGAGCTGGAACTCCTCGCGCAGGCGCACGTTGGAGCTGCGGTAGCCGCCGCCCGAGGGCGTCTCCAGCGGGCCCTTGAGCGCCAGGCGCGTCTTGCGGATCGAGTCGAGCGTGGCCTTGGGCAGCGGGTCGCCGGCGGCCTTCACGCCGCCGAGGCCGGCGATCTGGGAATCCCACTCGAAGGGCGCGCCCAGGGCGTCGAGGGCGGCCAGGGTGGCGTCCATGATCTCGGGGCCGATGCCGTCGCCGGGGATCAGGGTGGCAGGGATGCGGGTGGTGGTCATGCGGGTACTCGGTGGTCGATGCGAACGAGGCCGACAGCATACGCGGCGAAGCTGTCGCTCCGCCCACATCCCCGGGGTGCGCTCAGCCGTTTGGCGCCTGCAGGCGGCGGACCTGATCGATCAGCTGCGCGGCGACCGCCTCGAAGGGTTCCAGGCTCTGGTCGGCGCGGCTGAGCACCACCGCCCCCTCGGCCGAAGCGATCAGCACCATGGCGAAGCGCCTCGCCTCCTCGGCGGGCAGGCCACCCTGGCGCAACAGGTCGCCCAGGCGCTCACGCCACGCGCGGAACACCGCGGTGGCGTGCGACAGCAGCTCGGCCGAGTCGGTCGCCACCGTCACGGCCAGCACCGCGCAGCCGGCCTCGCACTGGGAGCGCGTGAGCACCGTGCGCCAGATGGCCAGGAAGCGCTCCACCACGGCGTCGGCCGGCGCGCCGGCCACCGGCTCCAGCGCATCGGCCAGCACCGCGCCGGCCCGGTCCACCGCCTCGGCGACCAGCTGGTCCTTGCCGCCGGGAAAGTGGTGGTACAGCGAGCCGCGCGGCGCGCCGGTAGCGGCCAGCACCTCCGAGAAGGACGTGGCATGCAGCCCGCGCCGCGCCAGCAGCGCCATCGCGCCCTCGACCATGCCCTTTCGAACCTCGCCCGCCATGACTTCCTGCACCTTTTCCCGAACTTTGCACCAAAGACTATGACAACCATCATAGATAGCGCTACTATGACGATCGTCATACACCCATCGAGCCACCTTCATGCCGCACCGTCGCCACGTCCTCGCCGCCCTCGGGCTGCCCCTCGCGCTCGCCGCCTGCGGCGCGCCCTCGCTTTCGTCCTCCCCTCTTTCACCCCCATCAGGAAACGCCCCCATGACCCTCGCACAGACCCAGCAGGCCCTCGTCGGCGAATGGACCAGCATCGCCCCCGAGGTACGCCCGAGCGCACAGAAGAACCCCGACGGCAGCCTCAAGCCCTTCTACCTGAAGCGTGACTTCAAGGCCCTGCCGGGCGACCGCTTCGAGCTGGCCATCGTCAACTTCGCCGACCCCTACGGCAAGGTGCCGCTGGCCCGCCTGCTGATCAAGGGCCATACCTTCTGGCGCGGCGAGCATCCCATCGCGCCCGGCGCGCAGAAGGTCGACTTCGTCGCCGACGAGAGCTACGAGGTGACGCCCCTCGTGCAGGGCTTCGCCGACCTCCTGAACAAGGCGGCGGCGCAGGGCTACGCACCCTGGGCGGTCGGCCAGACGCAGAGCATCTTCGGCAAGGACTTCCTGCCCTTCGGCCTGAAGGCCGGCCAGCACTTCATGGAATACGACCTGGTCTACCTGGCGCACGGCATGCTCTTCTGGGGCGCGCGCAACGTCGACGGACGCGGCTTCGACACCGAGGCCAACCGGCCGACCAACCTGCAGATTCCGATGGTGCGCAAGTAAGCGCGGGCATGGGGCCGGACGCACAAGACCCGGCCCCCGGCGTGCACGGGGCACTCTCCTAAAATCCTCGGTCGCAGCGCGTTGCCCGGGCAGCGCGCCTTTTCCATTGCCCCGGCTTCTTCGAACCCTCCGATGCCCGCACCGCGCAAGCTCTTCGTCACCACCGCCCTGCCGTACGCCAACGGCAACTTCCACATCGGCCACATCATGGAGTACATCCAGGCCGACATCTGGGTGCGGTTCCAGCGAATGACGGGCGCCGAGGTGAACTTCGTGGGTGCCGACGACGCCCACGGGGCGCCGATCATGATCGCGGCCGAAAAGGCCGGCAAGACGCCGCAGCAGTTCGTGGCCGACATCGCCGCGGGCCGCAAGCCTTATCTCGACGGCTTCCACATCGCCTTCGACAACTGGAGTTCGACGGATTCGCCCGAGAACCACGAGCTCGCGAAGCAGATCTACCTCGACCTCAAGGCCGCCGGCCTGATCGAGACGCGCACCATCGAGCAGTTCTTCGACCCCGAGAAGAACATGTTCCTGCCCGACCGCTACATCAAGGGCGAGTGCCCCAACTGCCACGCCAAGGACCAGTACGGCGACAACTGCGAGGTGTGCGGTAAGGTCTACGCGCCGACCGACCTGATCAACCCCTACTCGGCGCTGTCGGGCGCCAAGCCGGTGCTGAAGAACTCGGAGCACTTCTTCTTCAAGCTCTCGGACCCGCGCTGCGTGGCCTTCCTGGAAGAGTGGACGCAGAACGGCCAGCACGTGCAGCCCGAGGTGGCGCGCAAGGTGAAGGAATGGTTCAGCGTGCGCACGAACCCCGACGGCACCACCAGCGAAGGCCTGGGCGACTGGGACATCAGCCGCGACGCGCCTTACTTCGGCATCGAGATCCCCGACGCGCCGGGCAAGTACTTCTACGTCTGGCTCGATGCGCCGGTGGGGTACCTCGCCTCTCTCAAGAACCTGCTCGACAAGGCCTGCATCGAGGTCGACATCGACGACGACACGTCAGAGCCCAGCGGCATGAGCCTGGAGCGCTACATGGCGCAGCCCGAGCTGGAGCAGGTGCATTTCATCGGCAAGGACATCATCACCTTCCACACGCTGTTCTGGCCCGCGATGCTGAAGTTCAGCGGCCGCAAGACGCCCGACAAGATCTGCGTGCACGGCTTCCTCACCGTCAACAACGGCGAGAAGATGAGCAAGAGCCGCGGCACCGGCCTGGACCCGCTGAAGTACCTGAGCCTGGGCCTGAACGCCGAGTGGCTGCGCTACTACCTGGCGGCCAAGCTCAACGGCAGGAACGAGGACATCGACTTCAACCCCGAGGACTTCGTCGCCCGCGTCAACAGCGACCTGGTGGGCAAGTACATCAACATCGCCAGCCGCGCGGCCGGCTTCGTCGGCAAGCGCTTCGGCGGCACGCTCGGCACGCCGGGCGCCGATGGCGCGGCGCTGCTCGAAGCCCTGCGCGCTGCGGCGCCCGCGCTGCGCGAGCACTACGACGCCCGCGACACCGCGCGCGCCGTGCGCGAGACGATGGCCCTGGCCGACAAGGTGAACGAGTACGTCGACGCCAACAAGCCCTGGGAACTGGCGAAGAAGGAAGGCGCCGAGGCGCGCCTGCACGACGTGTGCACCGTCTGCATCGAAGCCTTCCGCCTGCTCACGCTCTACCTCAAGCCGGTGATGCCGGCCCTGGCGCAGAACGTCGAGGCCTTCCTGAAGATTGCGCCGCTGCAGTGGGCCGACGCCGAGGCCGCCCTGCCTGCCGGCCATGCGATCGGCGAATACAAGCACCTGATGCAGCGCGTCGATGCCAAGCTGCTGGACCAGCTCTTCGAGTTGCCGCCGGCCGCCACCTCAGAAGAAAAAACGGCTGCAGCGCCCGCCACGTCTGCGAAGGCAGCTACAAAAAACGTAGCAAAGCCGGTCGACCCCAATGCGCCGGGCGGCGAGGCGCTGGCCGAGACCATCGGCATCGACGACTTCGCCAAGGTCGACCTGCGCATCGCGAAGATCCTCGCCTGCGAGTCGGTCGAAGGCTCGACCAAGCTGCTGCGCCTGACGCTCGACGTCGGCGAGAAGAGCGACGACGGCCAGCCGAAGACGCGCAACGTCTTCAGCGGCATCGCCTCGGCCTACCGCCCCGAGCAACTCGTGGACAAGCTCACCGTGATGGTCGCCAACCTGGCGCCGCGCAAGATGAAGTTCGGCCTCAGCGAAGGCATGGTGCTGGCCGCCAGCCATGCCGACGAGAAGGCGAACCCGGGCATCTTCGTGCTCGAGCCCTTCCCCGGCGCGTTGCCGGGGATGCGGGTGCGTTGAAGCCTTGGCTTCGAACTGGCGTGTGCATGGGCGCGAAGCCCGTTCTGGACTTCGTACCGCTGCCAACTGCTCCCTTGGCACATGAAACACGGCAGTCCACCGGTCCTTGCTCTCGACCGCTGCGCGCCTGAGCCATCCGCCGAATACCCCCTAGGTTCAGGCTCAGCCCGCATTCGCCTGGGTTTGCCTGCGGCCCGACTCGCCCGTGTGCCCCCCGATCTGACACCCGGAGACGAAAGCTGGGCGGCATTCGTGCGCTCTGACATGACAAAGTATCAACATGGTGCGGCATTCATCCTAGACATACACCAACGCGCGTTGAGCGATGAGAAAAATAAATCTAAAGTAGTAAATTAACGACAGATACCCGCTTTCCAGCCGAGCTCGTGCAACACACATCTCGCGATGTTACGAAATTAGTTCACAATTTGTTCAGGATCGCTACAGACGAAATCAGGTGCAAGTCTTGCTTCCGAAATCTTTAGTAGTACCTGGATGGGAATTTGCCGAACGCGCCGCAGGAGGGCCCACTGGTGAATACAGCGAGTTTCGTTGCAGAAGGGTTCGCGGTTCGCAAGCTCAGCCCGACATCGCGTTGGATGCCAATCGTCAGCCTGAGGATCAATCAACTGCTGGCGCTCATGGCCCTGGCGGCATTCAGCCCTCTCATGCTTGTCGTCAGCGCATTGCTGCTGCTGGCAGACGGCTGGCCCCTGTTCTACGGCCACTACCGCGTCGGACAGGATGGCCGTCTTTTCAGGTGTCTCAAGTTCCGTACGATGCGCCGCGATTCCGACCGGTTGCTGCGCGAGTTGCTTGCCCGTGACGCTACCGCCAGGGAAGAGTGGGCCAGGGACCAGAAGCTGCGACGCGACCCGCGGGTTACTTCTATCGGGCATTTTCTACGCAAGACGAGCCTGGACGAACTCCCCCAACTGTGGAACGTCGTGCGCGGCGAAATGCGCCTTGTGGGGCCGCGGCCGGTGACTGTGCCGGAGCTGAACCGTTACGGCCGCGTCCGCTGGCACTATCTCAGCGTGCCCCCCGGCATCACAGGCCTCTGGCAAGTCAGCGGTCGCAACGACACCACGTACGACGAACGTGTTGCTCTGGATCGCGAGTACGTCGAAAGCCGCTCGCTCTGGCTCGACGCCAGCATCCTGCTCAAAACCATCCGCGTCGTGCTGTTGCGCGAAGGTGCGCGCTAGTGGGGCCGGCCTCAGTCACCGCCAAGGCGCACACCGGTGCAGCCTCTGCTAATCAACACGTTCTGCATGTCGTCGGCGCCGTCGCCGATGAGGTCCACAGCTTTCTGGCGCCGGCGTGCCGAGTGCTTGCCCAGTCGGGAAGGCAGCAGTCGATCCTGTTCGTCGAAACCCCGGACCTCGAGCACAACGTTCGGCTGCTCACAGACACCGCCCGCCTTGTGGCCGTAGGCGGGCCATCAAGCCGTATCAGCCGTTGGATGGCCTTGTCACGCGTCTGCCTCGCCGAAATCAGGAGAGGCGAGCTGTCTGCCGTTCACGCACACGGCATCATTCCTTGCATACTGGCCAGCGTCATCGTTCGAAGCGAAGGTGCACGCGTGCCGATCATGTACACGCCACATGGATCACGTTCACTCGGGACGCTGCGCCATTTCGGCAAGCTCGCCATGCTGCTGGCACGCCCCTTCGTGCGGCCTGGACGCAGCGCTGCTATCGTGACAGTGCCGCGCGAGAAGGCGGATTTTCGCGGGTGGGCGAATACGGAACTCATTGAGGCGCCGGTACATCAAGCGTACTTCGATGCTGCCCGCAAACCGCCCCCGAATCAGCCGCTAATCATCACAGGCGGACGCAGAACGCCAGCACGCAGCGCGGACATCTTCGCCCAGCTGGCAGTGGTTCTCAGCGCTGAAGAACTTGGATTGCGCTTCGAATGGCTGGGCGCCGCGAGCTCAGCATCGCAGTTGCGCCTCGCCGCCGCCTCGGTCTCCCTGGTGCCGGTGGACGATGACCCGTCGTGCGCCGATCACATGGCCAGGGGCTGGCTCTATGTCGCACCCTGGTTCACGCGAGGATTCCCACTCTTCCTCGTCCAGGCGATGGCAGCTGGACTTCCATGCGTCGCGCTGGACTGCGAGCAGCACCGTGAGGTGATCGAGGACGGCCTCACCGGATTCCTCTGCGCCACCGAACAAGAGATGGTTCGGCGGATCGCACAACTTGTCGACGACAAGTCGATCCGATCGCGCATGGGGCAAGCTGCGCGCGATGCAGTTGCGCTGCGATTCAGCGAGGAGGAGTTCGCGCGACGCCTCCTCTCCACCTATCGCGCCTGTACTCAGGCAAGCGCATCGCCCCCGGGCCGCTGAGTACAGACAACCTGACATGCAAGCACGTCACGATGCCACCATGCACATGGTGACCGACATGGATTCGCTCGCGCGCTGCCGGGATCTGCGCGACCTAGAGAAAGTGCTCATTCAAACCGAGCGTCTCAAGTATCGCGGACTTCTTCCCTGCGCCCTGCGCTATGCGGTATGGGCGGTGCGCCAAGGCGGCGTCATCGAGATCCAAGACCATGGACGTTTGGACGCATCCTCGCCCGCCTTCGAGTTCACCTTCAACAACGTGCGTCGCTGCGTCGCCAGGTTCTGCAGCCGCGACACCGACCTTGTGGATTTGGCTCCGGGTCTGATCCGCCTCCGACGACGTTCGCAGATCCTGCCTCCGGGTTGGAGCGCGGGTATCGTGTTCTCGGGTCGGGATGAGGAAATCCCCACGCTCATGAACTGCATAGCGGGCCTCGAGCGGCAGCCTGAACTGCGCCGGGATCGGGGGGGTGAGATCGTGGTGTGCGGTCCGCAGCGCGATCTGGGATTCCTGAAGTCCCACCCCGCCGTCCGCTACTTCGTTCATGAGACACCAGACGCACCGCAGTTGATGATCTGCCAGAAGAAGAACGCGCTGATCCGCCAGCTCGCCGGGCCGCGCATCGCCGTGCTCCATGCCCGCATCGTGCTCGACGAAGACTGCCTCGCGGCCGTTCCTCGCGAGTTCGACATGATCTCGCCAAATACCAGCGTCCTTGAGCGTGGACGCCGCGTGCCATACCTCTCGCTAGGCCAGACAGATGCCGCCCACGCAGGCCGGATGCCGCGCGCGATGGGCCGCACCATGCGAGTGCTCCGAGACGGCAACCCGCTTCGAATGCACGAGCATGCGCCTCTGTTCATTGACGGCGGCGCCTTCTTCGTGAGTCGCGACCTGCACGTGGCCTGTCCGCTGGACGATGCCATTGCCTGGCAAGACGCCGAGGATGTCGATTGGTGCACGCGCGCGTTTTCGCAGGGGTTCCTGATCGATCTCGCGCCAAAGGCCGGTGCGCTTTCGGCGACGAGCAAGATACGGGCGCTTCCAGCGCTGGGCCCGATGACGTGGCCCATCTACCGAGCCCATCGATGGGCCCGCGACCTGCGTGCCGGCGCGCGTCACTGGGCGCTGACCTTGAAAGGCGAACGGTGAGTGCCTCCAGGCGTGCGTCCCTGAGCTATTTCGCGCTGAAGGCGACGAATCTCGGCGTGGCAACCGCCTGGAGCTTCGCACTCATCTTCGTACTGATCCGTCGCATGCCGCTGGCCGACTATGCCTCCGTGGTCGTGGTTACCGCGCTGGGGGCATACCTCATGGCATGTGACCTCGGAATGTCCAATGCAGTCTATGCGCGAGCCCGCACGCAATGGCTTCAGTCCGGCCGACTCGAGGGCCATGCACTGCGGTTCGGCACCGCCGTCCTCGGCGCCTATTGCGTGCTCACGGTGTTCGCCATCGGCGCCTTCACGGCGCTGGCGCATGCCCTCCCCATCGGCGCAGGCATGCTTCCGAACGCATTGTCCGTTTACTTCGCAGCACTTTCACTGGCGCTGCCATGGTCGGTCGTGCGCGCACTATTGGCAGCGACGGATCGGTTCCTCGCGTTCGAGATTGTCGAGTTCGGGCGTCGAATCATGAGCTTGGCGCTCGTGCTCGGCCTCTACTTCGACTTGTCGTTCGCTGCCTACTCCTGGTGCCTCCTTGCGGCTTGGGCCGCGGCCCTTGTCATCCTTTCCAGTCGGCTGTCCAGCGTGACAAGCTGGCGCACGCTGCGGTCGTTCGGGGCGTGGAAGGAGGCTTTCTCCGGACAGTGGGGGTTGGTCAGACAGTCGGGCAACTTCTCCTTGCTGGAATTTCTGGTGTTCAACTTTCCATACCTGCTGCTACCGACGCTATTTGGTGCAGGCCACGCCATCGTCGCCTTTGATGTCTTCAACAAGATCACACGATTCGGCGCCCAGTCCAACATCGTCACCTTCGAAGCGCTGCTGCCGATGAGCACCCAGGCGCTGCATGCGGGCGAACATGCCCGTTGGCGTAGCATCACGACGACTGCTTTGGCAATCTCGCTGGTCTCGGCGTGCCTGGGCTCCGTGTTCGTCCTTCCTCTGGGCGATGCGACCTTCGGACTGCTGCTGGGAGATGCCACCCTTGTGCCCTTCTGGCTGCGCATCTGCATGGTCGCCATGCTGCTGGCGGATGCATTCCGCGCCGGGGGCGCGCTGCTGATGCTCAACCTTGGCAGGGTGTCCCGTCTTCTTCCATTGTCCTTTGGCGGGGCCGCCGCCTTTGCCACGCTCACCGTCGTGGCAGGCGTCGGCGGTGTGGGGTTCACGGGCTTCATGGCCGCCTACGTCGTCATCTTCGCCGTGACCTCCCTCCTCTATTTCCACCGCATGTTTGCATCGGTTCGTCAGGCTGCCCCCGGCGAGCCCTGCACATCTTGAGCTTGTATGCTGCCCCCAAAAGTGCCGATTCCACAAATCGTCATTCCCATGTCAGGCTTCGGCGAGCGCTTTCGTCGTGCGGGCTATCGCCTGCCAAAGCCCCTCATTCCGGTCGACGGCCGCCCCATCATCGAGCATGTGGTGGACATGTTTCCGGGCGCAGAGAACTTCGTCTTCATCTGCAGCCAGGAACACCTGGACAACGCCGACTATCGGATGCGCGAGACGCTCGAGCGCATTTGCCCGACCGGCAGGATCGTCGGGATACTGCCGCACAAGCTCGGCCCCATCCACGCCGTGCTGCAGGCCACGGAATTTCTCGATCCGGATCGCCCGGTGGTCGTGAACTACTGCGATTTCAGCTGCTATTGGGATTGGCACCATTTCGTCGAATTCGTCAGGGGGAGCCACTGCGACGGTGCGGTTCCCGCGTACCGCGGCTTCCATCCGCACAGCCTCGGCACCACCAACTACGCGTACATGCGCGAGTCGGGCGGATGGATGCTCGACATCCAGGAGAAACAGCCTTTCACCGACGATCGCATGCAGGAATATGCCTCCAGCGGCACGTACTACTTTCGGTCCGCGAGGCTGATGGCGACCGCCTTCGACGAAACGCTCAGCGAAAATCGGCACGTAGGCGGCGAGTTCTATGTGAGCTTGGCGTACAAAAGCCTGCTGCGTCAGGGCATGCGGGTGGCGGTCTATGAGCTGCAGCACTTCTTGCAATGGGGAACACCGGCGGACTTGGAGGAATACCAGAACTGGTCGAACGCTTTTCAGTCGCTGTGTGAGCACGCCCCGGTGCCGGCTATCGAGGGCGCGGCCGCCGTCTTTCCCATGGCTGGCATGGGCGAGCGCTTTTCGCGCGAAGGCTACACGGCGGCCAAACCATTGATCCAGGTTTCTGGCGAACCGATGGCCGTTCAGTCCGCGCGGGACTTGCCGACAGGCACGCATCGTTCGTTCGTCCTGAGGGCAGACATGCCCGGCGCGGCCGTTGTCGCCCAACGGCTGACGGAGGCCTTTCCCGGCGCGGTCATCGTGACCATCGCCGGAGTGACCCAAGGCCAGGCCTGCACCGCGCAAATTGGGCTGGACGCTTTGAAAGAAGTCGCCGACGACGCGCCCGTCACCTTCGGTGTGTGCGACGCAGGTGTGCTGTACGACAAGCAGCGCTTCGTTGCCCTCGCGAACTCGCCCGACTGGGACGTGGTGGTATGGACGCGGCGAGGTCATCCGCATGCGGCGCGAAACCCGCAAATGTATGGATGGATCGCAGAACAGCAGGGCGTGATCGAACGCGTGTCGGTGAAGGTCCCGCTGTCCGATCCTCTACACGATCCCATCGTTCTGGGCATCTTCACATTCCGGAACGCACGGGTGTTCAGGTGCTGCCTCGAGCATCTGCTTGCCCGTGACGGCAAGGTCAACGGCGAGTTCTATTTGGACAGCGTCGTTCAGGACGCGATCGAACTCGGGTTGGTTTGCCGGACCTTCGAAGTCGATTCCTATTTCTCCTGGGGAACGCCCAACGATCTGAGGACCTTCGAATACTGGCAATCGTGCTTCTCGAAGATGGCTTCGCATCCCTACGAATTGGCAAAGGACCAGCGGATTGCGCCGCAGCAGATTTCTGCCCTCCAGCGCCGGTACGCGCCGGTGCTGCCAACACTCCCGGACCTTGCGAACCTACCCCAAACCCATCCGTCCGCCTGAGTAATCACAACACCATGAAGTACATCGCCCACCGCATCAACACCGTCGAGCAGCTTCGTTCCTCGCCCGTGGGGTATGGAGTGGAAGTCGACATCCGCTCCAAGGGCGACGAGTTGATCATTCATCACGATGCGTTCGCCGCCGGAGAGAACTTCGAACGCTGGATCGAAAGCTATCGCCATGGAACCCTGATTCTCAACGTCAAGGAAGAGGGGCTGGAGAAGCGGCTGTTGGCATTGATGGCCCACCGCGGCATCGAGGACTTCTTCTTTCTCGATCAATCGTTCCCATTCCTCATTAAGACTTGCCGAGAGGGAGAGCGCAGATGCGCTGTTCGCGTGTCCGAATACGAAACGATCGAAACGGCAATGGCGCTGGCAGGAAAGGTGGAATGGGTGTGGGTGGATTGCTTCACCCGCTTTCCGTTGTCAGGCGCGCAGGCACGCCTTCTGCAGGCAGCCGGCTTCAAGCTTTGCCTCGTGTCTCCGGAACTCCAGGGACGCGACGCGGCAACCGGGATCGCCGAGATGCACGACCTGCTGCAACGCGAAGGCATTCAGGCTGAAGCGGTGTGTACCAAGCGTCCGGAGCTGTGGGGCGGCACCGCCTGATGCTGGCGATCTGGCTGCGGCAGCCGATGTTCTGGGTTGGCACGGCACTGCGGATCGCCGCGATCGCTGTCGTCCTGGCCGCTCATGGACCGTTCAGTCTTCCCGGCACGGCCATCCCTCCATTGGCCCCGGCCGGCCCCCTGGCGGACTGGTTCGTGACCGCGCTGGCTGCGAGTGGCCAACATGACGGGACGATTGCCTTGTCTGCCGTTGCGGCAGCCACACTGATTGCGGATCTGGCAATGCTCGCCGCGCTCCGAAGCCTTCTGGATGTGGGCGAGCGGCGGCTCCTGCAGCTGTACTGGCTATCGCCAGCGGTGCTTTTGGTTGCCTACCCGCAGCTTGCCTTCGCCGATCTGACGGGAGCGGCGCTCCTTTGCTGGGCGCTCGCTTGCACCCGCCACGACCGTCCGCTACAGGCCGGGTACTTCGCCGCGCTCTCTCCAGCACTGTCGTTCACCGGCGCCTTTGCAGTCCCGCTTTTCCTCATCTACTACTTCAGAAATCCGACGCGGCGGGCGCAGCTCTCCCGTTTCGCAGCAGGCCTTGCTGCGGCAGGGCTCCTGGGCCTGATCGTTTGGCTCCCACTGCTGAGTGGGGACTTGATCGCCTCGGACACCACAACCTGGCACGAGCAGATTCTGAGCCTCGGTATCTCGACAGGAGCCGGACAAGCCCGCATTCAGGTCGCACCGGTGGTTTACATCCTATGCCTGTTCGCAACTTGGCGCATGCGACGCATAGGCCCAGATCTTTTCCTCATCCTATGCGGGCTGATGTACCTGATCCTATCGATGGCCGCAGGCTTGCCGGCCGCCTGGATCCTCTGGGCAGTTCCGATGCTGGTCTACGTCTGCTCCGAAAGCGGTACCGTCTCGATCGGCCTGACCAACATCCTGGCAGCACTGTACGTGGCCGCCGGCGCTGAAGTGGCTCCCGACGTCGTGCCTGCCCTCGCCTTTGCCGCCTGCCTGGTGATAACAGCCTCCATCTGGCGCTACAACGTACAGCGAAACGACTTCCTTCGCATTGCACGCAAGCCGGTCGTGATCGGAATCGCAGGTGATTCGGGCGCTGGCAAGGACACTTTGGTCGACGCCATCGCACACCTTTTCGAGGACCGATCCGTGGTGCGCCTGTCCGGCGACGACTACCACTTCTGGGATCGCCACAAGCCGATGTGGCGCGTGATGACTCATCTCAATCCGCGAGCGAACGACCTAGGCAAGTTCGCGCGAGACCTTATTGCGCTGGCCGATGGCAAGGGCATCGTATCGCCGCACTACGACCACGGCAGCGGGCGCATGAGCCGCCCCATACAGACGCAGAGCAGCGATGTGATTCTTGCGAGCGGGCTACACGCGCTTTACCTGCCGATATTGCGAGACGCCTATGACCTGTCCATCTACCTGGACATCGATGAAGGCCTGCGTCGTTTCCTGAAGATCAACCGCGACGTCAAGGTTCGTGGCCATTCGCTCGAGCGCGTTCTCACCGCCATTTCCGAACGCGAAGCCGATGCGGGTCAGTTCATCAAGCCTCAGCGAGACCACGCTCAGCTCGTGCTATCCCTGCTTCCGACCAACCCCCGGCTGCTGGAAACAGCAACCGACCCTTCCGAACTGCGATTCAGACTTCTCGTTCGTTCTCCGCACGGCTTCCACGAAGACGCCCTGGTGCGGTCGTTGGTGGCGATCTGCGGACTGCATGTGGACGTTGCTCTGGACGGGGACAACTCCACCGTCGAAATGCGCATCGAAGGAGAGACTCACGCCGAAGACATTGCCCTGGCTGCCAAGGCCCTGGTTCCCCAACTGCTGCCATTACTGAAGCGGCCACCGCGATGGCATGACGGCATTACGGGCTTGATGCAACTGATTGTTCTCGCCCACCTCAACGAAGCCGTCCGGCGGCGACTGCTATGACACGAATCCATAGACCCGAGCGCCTTGCTCGAATGCCTGATGCCGTGCTTTTCGACACGGACAACACGCTCTACCCCTACGATCCATCACATCATCGAGCGATGGAAGCCGTGCGCAGCAAGGTGGTCCGCTCCATGTCAATCAGCGAGGCGACCTTCGACTCGGCCTTTGCGGCAGCACGAACTGAGATCAAGCAGCGGCTCAAAGGCACGGCAGCTTCACACAATCGGCTTCTGTACTTTCAGCGCATGCTGGAGCTCATCGGACTGGGCTCGCAAGTGCTCGTGGCACTCGATCTTGAGCAGACGTACTGGCGCACCTTCCTGAGCGTGGCTGAGCTCTTCGAAGGATTGAAGGAATTTCTGGACGATCTACGCCTGGCGGGCGTTCCGACCGCAATCGTTACCGATCTGACGGCCCAGATCCAGTTTCGCAAGATCGTGTACTTCGGCCTCGACCAGTACTTCGATCACATCGTCACGAGCGAAGAGGCCGGCTTCGACAAACCCAATCCCGGTCCTTTCGAGCTCGCAATACAGAAGATGAAAGTGAGCTCGGATGCGATTGTCTGGATGATCGGAGACAACCAGGCCGCGGACATCGCCGGTGCGCGGCGGGCGATCTCGGCAGTGACTCTGCAGAAATTGCATGCCGGCGTCACCGAAGGCACTGGAGAGGAGCAGCCTGACATGAGCTTCGAGCACTTTGATCAGCTGCGACTTCTGATCAAGCGCCTTCAGCCCGTGCAGGACCAAGGGATGAAGACCCATGCGTGAAGAAATCCAGGCGCTCAGCGCTCGACTCGGCGCCGACCCCATGCTGGTGCAGGGCGCAGGTGGGAACATTTCTTGGAAAGAAGACGGGCGGCTTTGGGTTAAAGCATCCGGGGCTCGGATGCAAGACGCATTGGTACGAGATATTTTTGTGCCAGTCAACCTGAAGCAAGCACGCGATCCTCTGGCTCCGGCGCGCGTCGATCCTATCTGGAATAGGGTCGCGAGCCTTCGTCCATCTATCGAGACATCGCTGCACGCGCTGATGCCACAGCGCGTAGTTGCTCACCTTCATAGCGTCGACTTCATGTCGCGATTGGTTCGCCGATCCTGCCGGGAGTTATTGAACGATCTTCTACGCGATCGTCGCCATGCTCTCGTGCCATACCACAAGCCGGGCACGGACCTTGCGGCTTCGGTACACCAACTAGTCCGAGAGCAGCCAAACGCGGACGTGCTCCTGCTCACCAATCACGGGATCGTGGTTGCTGCCAATTCGGCTGAGGAGTTAGATCTCAGGCTTACGGAACTAGTTTCTAGTCTTGCAAACAACATAAGGCCCATCGCTCGGGCTGCTCTTACAGCCCAGTCGGCGGCACCACATGGCTATCGTCGGCCAGCCGACCCCGCAGTGGATGATCTCGCGCTCGACGCAGTCACTTTCGACTTCGCGCAAAAGTGCTGGGCGATCACGCCAGACCATGTTGTGTTTCTTGGCGCGAGCTCTAACGCATTGACCGACCGGCCCGAAAGGGCGTCAATCGGCGCGCCGTTGGAATTCTTCATCGTCCGGGGCGACGGCGTGTTCATCAGAGATGACGACGCGCATCGAGCAAACATGATCGAGGAGATGCTGCGTTGCTACCGTGACGTGGCGGTACGGATCGACGACCTCTCTGACGTGGCTCTGCTCAAGGACCACGAGGTGATGGACCTTTTGGGATGGGAAGCAGAGCAGTACCGACAGAAGCTCAACGGCGTGGTCGGTCGGTGACGGAGGCGCCATCAGTGCGTGACAAGTTCAACGTTCTATATTTTGTCTACAACACAGAGGACGCGGCGGTCATTCGACGCGTCAAGATGTTCGAGGCCGCAGGGTTGAGGGTGCTGATTGCAGGGTTCAGGCGCCGCGAAGAGCCGGTGAACATGATCAGCCAGTCCCAAGTTGTGGACCTAGGAAGGACATTCGACGCAAAGCTCACAGGCAGGCTCGGCTCAATCGCCCGCTCCGTGCCGCGGGCGATTGCTTTGGGACGACATGTCTCGCCGACAGGCTCAATCGTGGCCCGCAACCTTGAAGCACGACTCCTCGCCACGGCCGCACGTTGGAATCCAAGCGCCAGATTGGCCTCGATAGCTTACGAGGTCTTGGACATCCATGCGTCGCTGACATCAGGCGGGTGGAAGTCCGCAGCCCTCCGATGGATCGAGAGAAGACTGCTGCGGTCAAGCACTCACCTCGTCATCAGTTCTCCCGCTTTTGTTTCCAGCTACTTCGCTCCGGCCCTGCATGCCTCGCATTCCGTGGTACTTGTAGAGAACAAAGTTTTCCAACCAGCCCCTTGCGCCGGCCCTGCGCCAAGGCGAGAAATTGGTGCGCGACCGATTGCAATCGGCTGGCACGGCATTCTTCGCTGCCGAAAAAGCCTTCTATTGATGCTCGCCATGACCGCAGAATGTCCCGGCCGATTCCGAATTCACATCAGCGGCCGAGTTGCGGCAACAGCAATACCAGACTTCGCCCAACTCATCGCAGGTAGGGCTGATGTCGTCTTTCATGGCCCATACGATTCGCGATCAGGGCTGACCGCCTTGTACCGCCGAATCGACTTCATGTGGTCGATTGACTACTTCGAAGAGGGGAAGAATTCGGTGTGGCTCCTACCGAATCGGCTATATGAAGCTTGCCTTTACGGTGTAGTGCCTATTGCCTTGGAGGGAACACAGACTGCAGCTTGGCTGCAAGAGCGGCGTTGCGGCGTCATTGTGGACTCCGACAACATCGGGGCCGTAACGCAAACGCTCCTCGAGGCAAGTCTGGAATACTCAACGCTGCAGAATGACGTTTCGAGTTTGCCACGAACTGATGTTGTTGCGACAAGGGACGAGTGCATGCGACTGGCAGCGGCGTTGCGGATAACTTAACTGAACAAGCAGCGGGGGCAGTGGAGCAGTTCAGCGCAGCGGCTCAGCGTCGGTGTAGTGCTCCTACGATACGTTCAAGCAGGCGCTCTGCAAGCCGAGGTCGGTAGTCCCTCTTATAGTCGACCGCCGCGGTCGCAACCTCCGGCAGCGGCTTCAGTTGTTCGAAAGTGGTCGACGGCACAACTACCACGCCTGATGGCCCCGCACGCTGAATCAACAAGGTCAATTCGTTGAGATGCAACAAGAAGTCTGGCGGCATCGGTTGAGGCCGGTTTTCACTGAGAGCGCGAAGCATTTCGGCGACACCTAGAAATTTGTCTTGCGCATAGATCTCCCGCCTCCTGAGCCAACTCACCAAGCGGTGTTTGAGAGATCTCCCCACGTTGCGCTCGCTCTCTACTGCGTGCGACTTCCATCGCCTCATGAGCTTCAGCCTGATGCCACCAACATTGAAGATACGACCCACCAACGGTTGATTTCGGACCGTATAGGATTTGCGTGCGCTCAGCCCAACTCGGGAAAAGCGCTCAAGGCGCAAAGCAGTCTGGTCATGAAATGCATTGTCTGCCGAGAGCTCGCCCTCGTCTCCCACCACACGGAACCGATGATCGCGGGGAGCGACCCAAGAGCACGTGACCCTAGCCGCGCGCCCGCCTTCGAAGGTCAGGCAAGCCACGGAGAGATCTGGCGTGTCAGAGGGGTTCAAAGGAACATCAGTCTTCTTGTCAATGAGTGTTGTCGAAAACGCAGTTAAAGATTTCACCGGGCCAAAGAGGGCGCATATCCATACCAAGTGGTAGGCAACATGCTCGACCGTACATCCTTCTTGCAGTTCTTCTGCATAGGGAAATGGTGCTCCAGTGGGACTTTGGACTTGCTCCAAATGCATCAAATGGGCTGGGTTGTCATCAAGCTCGGCGTAGATTAACACCGGCTTTCCCACAGCGCCGTCTCGGACGGCTTTCCAAAGAGTGCTGATTGCGTCGCTGTATAAATTGCATGGGGCGCCGGTGAGCACCAGTCCTCTGCCGTTCGCCAGTTCAAACAGCTCGCGCGTCTGCGCTATGTCGACCGTGACGGGCTTTTCGCTATACACATGCTTGCCGGCAACCAGGGCAAGTTTTGTGGTTTCGAAGTGAGATCGAATGCTCGTCAGATTGACCACCACTTGTACGGCCTCGTCAGCGAGCAGCATCTCGTAACTCGCATACTGACGCAGGCGATAGTGATTCGCCACGGTTGCCAATCGGTCGGTATCGATGTCGTATACGCCAGCGATTTCGATCTCGTGATGGGCCCAATATGTGCGCATGTAAATATCGAACACATAGCCGCAACCGACGAATGCGATCTTCATATCAGCTTTCCCTCTTGAGTTGCTTGTACATGCAGTCGAGGACGGCATCAGATGTCGATGCAATCGCAATGCTTTCATTCAAGGACATGACGGAACTTTCGGTTGCCCCTCGCTTCATGCATGCATGTACCTCAAGGACCTCATGTTCATACCCATTACCGGAATAAAAGCGAGACGCTTGCGATGCGGGCGCTCGGCCGTTTCTATTCACTCGTTGCGCCAACTGGTGAAGCCAATGGTTTTGTCGTAGTCGAGCTGCTCGCCCAATCGCTCCAGCTCCTGCTTGGGGGCCTAGCGGCGCCTCATGGTGCCAGATCCAGCCGTGTGGCCGCACGATCGTCCCTTTGAGTGAAAGCATCCCGTCGGTTCCCATGACGTGGAGGTCGTCTGGTGCCCAACTACGTAGACTTACAGCGAATGAGCCAAGGACATTTCCGGGGTAGCGAAGCGTGATCAATGCGTCCTCAACGACTTCGGACTCCCCGAAATTGCCATCCGCGGAAATTCTGACGGGCTGCCCGAACAACCATTGCCCCCATGAAAGCGGATAAGACCCGAGATGCGTCAACGCTCCGCCCCCAAGTGCGCGGCTATAGAGATTGTTCCGGGGGTCAGGCCGCTGGGAGGACCCAAAGCTCCCGCGGATAAGACGAATGCCTCCAACATCCCCGTCCATCACCTTTGCCTTGAATTCTTGTGAAGCGGGCAAGAATCTTGTCCACAGACCTTCCATTGCAAATACCGAACGCTTCGCTGCGGCTTCAGCTATTGCCTGGGCATCACGGGCACAAGTCGCCATGGGCTTCTCGATGAGAACCGACAGTCCAGCTTCTATGCACATCAGGGCATGACGAAAATGTTCGCTCGGGGGTGTTGCGATGTACACAACATCGACTGAAGCATTGCGAGCCGCCTCAACATACGGTGCTATGAATCTCGGGATCCCGTGGGCGGATGCAAATCTCGACGCCGAATCAATGGTGCGCGACGCCACCCATTCAACGTGCGCGCCATCTACTCGACTGAGCGCCGCGACAAATTTTGAAGAGATGGATCCAGTGCCAAATATCCCCCACCGAATGCGCATCATCGAGCAACCTCCCCAGACCGGGCGTGCGAGGAGCCCGATCCCACCAATCTCGCTGCTGTTTGGAACCGGCTCCCCGCGGCAGGCCAGAGCAGTAGTGTGAGCAGAATTCCGGTGTTCGACTCGGAGTACGCGCCATTCATCATGATGCAGGCCAGCAAGCCGACTTTTATAGGACAGGAGGCGCCACTAGCGACGACACAGTAAAGGAGAAATGCGAAATAGAACGCAGCCCCCGGGATTCCGAACTCAAAGATGAGCTTCGAGAAGGGCGATTCCATGACGCTGTAACGAGCGACCTGCTGTTGTTCATAGAAAGTTCCTGCGCCAAATCCCGTCCAGACGCTCAAAGTGTTATTCCAGAATTGGTCCTGAAGCATGTATGTCCAAGCGATGAACCGCTCGAAAGCACTTGTGCCGACGTTGCTGAACTCCGAGACTCGGTCAATGAAGATGTTCAGGCGAAGCGCATCACCAAATGCAGCAGCGATCAGCACAACGATCAACCCGACTCCAATTAATGCTTTCTGTCGGCGAGCGAGAATCAGCGCGGTGACGCCGCACCCTAGCACGATGAGGCCCGTCCCAGAGAACGCGCATGCGAGACCGAAAAGATGAGCGACGACGCGATGCATTCGTTGGCGACCACTTAGCTCCACCAGAAGCGAGATCGCAAGGAACTGGCTGAAGAAAGAAGGTTCAAGGAAAAATACTCCATTGGCCTTGTAGATTGAAGAGCCATAGTGGATCGGATTCAAATAGTTGAACCTCTCGATGATCAAGCCTTTCGGAAGAACATGCTCGATCGGAAAGGCGATGCTCGGCCCGGCGAGTTGCTGAACAACTATTTGGGCGCATCCCAACAGGGCCGCAACATACCCCAGGTTCGCAAAGAAATCCTGGGAATCCAAGGCTTTGCCGTCGAGGGAAGCGGCGACCGAGCTGCCGTTGCCTCGCAGTCGAAGGGTATAGGGAAAAAATACCCCAACGAGCAGGCACAGAGAAGCGACCGAGAACGGCTTGTCGAACAACTGAGCCGCACAGGCCCATGAAATCATCAGCAAGTAAAGAGCTAGGCGTGTCACCTCGAATCCGAATACGCCCCTCATACATCCATACAGGGTGATCGCAAGAATCAGTGGGAGGCCCGCGCCTAGCCCCATGCTGGAAAATGGGGGCAGACTCAACTTCCCAAATACAACAGAGCTCAAGACAGGCCCGGCGACAAACAACGCAATGTTGCCTTTCCCGACTCTTCGCTCAGATGAATTCATCTTTGGACCGGAACGCCAAGCACCTTGACCCCATCTCGCTTGAGCGCCCGCACCATGGACTGCACCCGGGCCTTGGACGCCGTTTCAAATCGAGTGCAGACCAGCGCCAGCCCGGTCTCGGCAGCGATGAGCTGTGCGTCAGCGCCATCGGTCCAACACGGCGTGTCAAAAATCAGCACGTCATTCCTTCGAGCGAGATTCGACAGGACGGCCTTGAAGCGCACGGTGGAAAGGAGTGCCTGGGGATTGGGCGAGGACCCTGCTGACATCACCGACAAAGTGTCTTGCGCAGACGCCGACGTGGGTGGCTCCACATCCGCGCTTGCGTGAACACCCAACGCCCCGGCAAGGCTGGATGTCGGCTCGAGACCGAACATCGAATGCAAGCGGCCATGGCGCATGTCCGCATCGACGAGCACTGTACGCACCTGCATCTGCGCGAACGCGACGGCCAGATTTGCAGCGAGCGTCGTTCTTCCCTCGCCTCGTTCCGTACCGACGATCGCGACCACGAGTGCGTCGCGGCGCCCCCGATGTGCAAGTGCAAGTGCAGTGCGAATTCGGTAAACAGCTGTAGCGAAAGGGTTGTCCGGCGCCGTTGCGCAAACCAATTCGGGTGAGAGTGGAGATGATGCCGCGCCGTCGAATGCCGTCGGCGGTGGACGAAGCAAGGCCTCCACCTCATCTCGCGACATGATTCCGAGTTCGACCGCAGCCGTGTCGAAAGCGACGTTGGCATCTTGCTGCTTGAGTCGAATCCGAGCTAGATCCTCGCGGGCGAGCCTTCCTGAAGAAACCAGCAAATCCGCCACGGATGGCGCAGCCTCAGTTAACGAGTCGGGCAGAGACCGGTCGTTGAATGTTTTCATACCTGCGAATTCCCGAGCAGAGCCATGTTGCCGCCGGATTTCAGGGGAAACCGAGTGAAGGGAATCACCTCCAGCACAGGCAGTCCGATGTCCTCCAAGTCGGCCGCGCGGTGCAATCTTGGTCGCATGCGATGCAGACACAACGCGGCAAAGGCCCCGATCAGCAACCCGGCGATGGGAGCAAGCGGCAGAGTGATCGCCAGGCCCGGTCCAGTTCGCGTCTCCGGCGGCGTAGCGCGCACGAGCAATTGCAGATCTGCGCGTTGACTTCCCGCCTCGAGCGTTGCCTCGGTGCTGCGCTGCAAAGCGGCTTCGTAAAGTTTTCGCTTTTGCTGTACATCTTTGTCAAGGGAGCCAAGTTCCACCCGTCTTGCGTTTAGCTCCACCAGCCGTTGGCGCTGGGCCTCGCTGTCACTTTTCAAGGAAGTTGCCCTGGACTGGGCCGCAATGCTGCTACTGCGAAGTGCCTCCGCCACATTGCGGGACTCACGGGCCAGCGCGGCGCGTGCCGTGCTGACCTGCTCCTTGGCCGACCTCATCTCCGGATGACCATCCGCAAAGCGGATCGAAAGTTCCTGAAGCTTGGCTTCCTTCCGGACAAGATCAGCGGAAAGCTGTTGAACGAGTTCGTTGTTGACGATTTCCATCGACGTGGATGCAGCCGCCTGCCGGGCCCGGGCCGTGCTGTCGTAGCTAAGATCCTGGCTCAGGATCGTCTGCGTGTTCAATGCCGCCAGGCCGGCAGCTTCCACGTCGACGCGTTCACCCGAGCCGGTGAATCCGTACTGCCTTTGGAATGCGACGAGTTGCCGCTCGGCTTCCTCGGTCTCCTTGCGGAGGCTCAACGCCTGTGTCTTGAAGTAGTCCGCGTCCTGCTGTGCTGCGCTGGTGCGCAGCCGACGGGAGTACGCGACCAGCTCGTCCGCATAGAGGTTCGCAACCTCTGTGGCCGTGGCGCGATCTGCAGCAACATAGCTGATGTCGAGCACGTGGCTACTTTGCCCGCCGGCCCTGACGTCCAGATTGCGCATCAAGCGGCGTGCTGCCCAGACGTCGAAGCTCGCATCAGGGGCATCTGCCTTGTCCCTCTCCCAGCGCTCTCTCAATTCGGCGGTGGCGTGCCCAGGCAGCCGACCCACGACCGAACGAGCCACCCCTTCCGTCCGCGCCACGTTGGCGTAGGTGCCTACCACGGAATCCTGCGACAGCGGCTGCTGCGTTGCTGCACCAGAGACGGGATTGATGCCGCGAGGGTCGACCAGGACAGACGCCACTGCTTTGTATTTGGGAGCGGCGATGAGCCTGTAGCCGACGGCCACACACAAGATGACCACGACACTGGCGGCCAAGAGGCGCCACCGCGATCGGAGCACGTGGAAGAGTTCACCGAATTCCATGTCAAGGTTCCAAGAAGATGCCGTGTGTCTTCCTACGAAGGCGGCAAGCCCACCTTTTCGTAAGCGCGGACCCAGTCGATGTCCAAGCTGGCCGGCAGGACATGATCGTCCACGCCGTACCGGCCTGCCCATTCCCCACCGACAGCCAGGTTGAGCAAGATGTAAGCCTTAGCCGCAACCCGTCCATCGTCATAGCGCCAGGGGTACTGCCGCTCCACGATCTTCTTGCCATCGACATACGTCGTCACCGATTGCTCCGTCCATTCCGCACCGATCGTGTGCCACCCCTCGTCGAACCGGTAGGGTGCCTTCCAAAAAGTCCATTGCCGGTTGAACGCCGGGTCGGAAAAGACGAAACCCGGATCCTGCCCGGCATGCAACGCCACACCCGTGTGCAGCATGTCGGGGGTGTCCTCTACTCCGTTGTTCACGAATTCGAAGATGTCGATTTCGGGCGGCCACTTGTGCGTACCATCCGACGCCACATCGGAGTTGAGCCAGAACGCGGGAAACACCCCTTTGGCACGTGGCATGCGAACGCGGGCTTCGAAATAGCCGTAGCGCGCGGTCCAATCCGATCGGATCATCCCTGAGGAATAGCGCCCCGCCCCGATCGGCCGCGCAGTCAGCCGCAGCACACCGTCGCCCATCACATGGTTGTCGTCATCGCGATATCGCTGCTGCTCGTCCTTCAGGTGATCCAGCGTCTCGCTCTCGTAGATAAGGCGAGTGAACCATTTACTTCTGTCGAGCGCTGGGCCGTCGAACTCGTCGTTGAATACCAGACGGTAGCCAGGAGGAACATGGGAATGCTCTTGGCTCAAGACGGGCTGGGTCTTTGCGATCGGCCCCCTTCGCGACAGTTCGACCGACAAGACGCGAAGGTTGTGTCCGTCGTTGCTTCGCAGCCGGACTTCGGGCAGGCGCGTGAAGGAAGGCGCTGTAAAGGAAACCTCGACCTCGCGTGCGTTCCCTTCGAACACTGTCTTGTGCGAGCGAATGCTCTGCTGCCACTCCGGGACGCGAAATATGACGGCTGCGTTCCCGGCGGCGGAGCCGCCCGCCAGACGGACTGTCAGTCGGTAGGCCACATCCGGTTGGACGGCCGCCGCGGACAGGCGCTGCCAGAGCTCGCGACCTTCCGCGACGGGCTCACCGCGCGCGCCGACTCGGTCGAACCTGCACGCGCCTTCGCATTGCCATGCCGCCGGTCCGGCAGCGAAGGTGCCGTTGGCTATCAAACCCAACGGGCTATTCGGCGACATGCCTCTCGCGGCTGGTGTCGGATCGGCCGCTTTGGCCGCAGCCCCGGACGTCACGGCACCGACGAACAACAGTCCGCCCAAGCACGATCTGGCCAGAGCGCTGACCGCACTCACTTGCGCAACGACGCCGCTGGCGCCCAGGTCTGGAAGCGATCGCCGCGCAACGACCGCATCACCCCCACACCGGTCCCGACGAATGCGCCCAGGATGTCGTAGACCTGGGAAAAGGGTTTGACTGGCCATCGCGAACCGAGCAACCACAAGACCGCCGCGCTCAAGAAGACCAGAAACGCCCAGGGCCACTGGCCCAGGGACAAGAAGCCCGCGATGGCCAAGAGCCAGGCCCCGACGATGGCGTAAATCCCGAGCCACCTGAGAAGCTTGTGCGACACATACTTGTAGACGTCCAGCGTGTCGAGGCGCTTGATGTCTGCCCACATCAGGCGATGCACATTGAACGCCTGGCATGCGATGCGAATCTTGCGACGGAACTCCTCCGCCGCCACCGGCACACTTTCCTCATAGGCCCGAACATCCTGGGCCTGGACCACGCGCCGGCCCTGGCACAGCACGGACAGCGACAGGTAGAAGTCGTCGATGATGTCGTCGGGCGGCGGACGGTGGAGGCTTCTGCGCATCGCGAACAGCGATCCATCCGCTCCGATGACGCTGCCCGTGGCTGTCTCGAGCAACTTGATGCGCTCCTCGATGCGCCAATAGAGAGACCCTGCCTGAGCCGTGATCGACGCATTGGCATTCACGTAAGTCAGGTTGCCGCACACACACCCGATCTGGGGATCGGCGAAGTGCTCGCCGAGTCGCTCGATCACATCCGGCGCGAGCATCACATTGGCGTCGGTGAACACCACAATGTCGGCGTCGGCGAGGGCGACCAGCCGATTCATGCCGTAGGTCTTGCCATGACGCTCCTGCGCAACATGCAGCGTCAGCTCACTTTCATGGCGTCGCGCGATCTCGGCGGTGCGATCCGTCGCCGCATCGACATAGAGCAGTATCTGGACACCTGGACAACGGGCCTTGACTTCGAGCAGGTTGCCGATCTTTTCTTCTATGACGCCTTCTTCGTTGTACGCGCAGGTACAGATCGCGAAGCGCTGCGGTGATGTTGCCGATATCACCGAGGCAGCAGGCGCGACAGCGGGCAACTTCAGGCGGCGCAGCATCGCTAGCGTGACCGGATACGTGGTGAACGGGTGCAACGCAAGCCAACAGCAAAGCGCAGCGAGGAGAAGCATGACCATGTGGTCGACCTTTCGTCAGTCAGCCGGTCAAGCCACCGCGGATCGCAGATCCGTTGAGCCTCGCCGAATTGCATGGAGCGCTTTCAAATAGTAACCCGGTTGTAGTTCAAAATACTACTTTGGTTCACAAAATTTGAGGGCTTTTGTTTCGCATGCTTGCCTTCCAAGCCTGCGCACAACCTGTGCACGCATGCGCAGATCCGATGGCGGAGTGCTGCAAACAACTCATCCGATTGATGGAACTTCAACGTCCGAGCAGCTTGGCAAGTCAGAATTTTTTGCAGGTTCGGGAAGCAAAAACCGGTCCATGGCGATGTTCACGGCCATCGCGGTTCGAGCTGTCGGAGAAAATGCGCGGCGCCTTCAAGTGCCTGTGGCGCAAACAGCAGTTGCCATGTCACGTCCTAGCCCCCTCTACAGCCTTCTCCTCCTGCTGCCTGCCCTCTGCCTGCTCGACGGCTGCGCCGTCGCCAGCGTCGCCGGCGCCGCGGTGAGCGTGGGCGCGACCGCCGTCAGCGTAGGCGCCGGCGCGGTCGGCCTGGCCGCCGATGCGGCCATCGGCACCGCGCGCCTGACGGGCAAGGCCGTCGGTGCCGCGGTGGATGCGGCCAGCGGCGGCGACGACCACAGCGGCGTCAACATCCGATTCCGCGAGCCCACAGCCGCCGACCGTGAGAAGCGGCGCCTGGCCGAACAGCAGGCGGAAGAAGAAGACCGGCGCGCTGCCGGGCAACTGCCGCCGCGCGGCGATGCACCCTGAGCGTGCCGATCGGCTCCACCCACTTCATCCCAAGACACGCCCATGCCTCATCTCGTCATCGAACATTCCGTCAACCTGGGCGTCTTGCCCGTCGGCGAGCTGCTGCCGGCCCTCAACCGGAGCGTCACAGCCAGCCCGGCGATCCTCGACGAGGCAGACCTGAAGACCCGCGTGGTCGCGGTCGACACCTTCCGCATCGGCAACCAGGCCGAGGGCCGCGCCTTCGTGCATGCGCAGCTGCGCCTGATGGCCGGGCGCACGCCCGAGGCCAAGCGCGACCTGGCGGAGCGCATCGCGGCGGCGCTGCGCGCCGCCGTGCCGCGGCCGGCGGGCCTGGAGGTGCAGCTCAGCGTCGAAGTGGTCGACATGGACCGAGACAGCTACGTGAAGGAGCGGCTCGCATGAGCCTGCGCGTGCTGGCCGGCGCGGCCGCCGCCCTGGCACTCGCCCTTGGCGCCCTCCAGGCTGGGGCCGCAGCCGCGGAGGACGCACCTTCGGCAGCCGCTGCCGAGGCGCCCTGCGACCAGGCTGCGTCCGGCCGTTGCTTCATCGGCTTCGAGCTGCCCGGCGCCGCGGGCCGGCTCCACTACTACGCTTCGCGCGGTGATGCGGGCACCGCCGAAGCAGGCACGGCGCCGACCACGGCGCTGGTCGTGATGCACGGCCACCCGCGCGACGCCAACCGCAGCTTCGACGCGGGCCTGCGCGCGGCCCGCGCGGCCGGCCGGCTCGGCGACACGCTGGTCATCGCACCGCTGTTCCAGGTCGGCGATGCGGACGCGGCGCGCTGCCGCACGCGCGGCGTGCCGGCGGCCGAGCCGGGCGACGCGCTGTGGACCTGCGGCGGCTGGCTGGAAGGCGCACCCTCGGTCGGCGCCCGGCCGATCGGCGCCTTCGCCGCGCTCGACGCGCTCGTTGCCGAGCTGCACCGCCGCTGGCCCAGCCTGCAGACAGTGACGCTGGCGGGCTTCTCGGCCGGCGCGCAGATGCTGCAGCACGGCGTCGGCTTCGCGGCCGATCCGCCGCCCGGCCTGAGGCTGCGCTACGTGATCGCCGACCCCGGAAGCTGGCTCTACTTCGACCCCGTACGGCCACAGCCGCAGCGCGGCGGCCAGGGCGTCGACTGGGAGGCCTGCGGCCGTGGCGACACATTTCCCGGCGACTGCAGCTTCGCGCTGCAAGCTCCCGACGACGCCGCCTGCCCGGGCCACGACCGATGGAAGTACGGCACCGGCAGCCTGCCCGCGGCGCTCGGCCGCGACGCCGCGCAGGCGCGCACCCGCTATGCGGCCGCCGAGATCCACTACGTCGAGGGCGCTCTCGACAGCAGTGCCGACAAGGGCACCTACTACCCGATCCTCGACAAGTCCTGCGCGGCGATGCTGCAGGGTCCCTACCGTCTGCAGCGCGGCGTGGCCTACGCAGCCTACGACCGCGCGCTGCTCGCACCCACCCAGGCGCGCCAGGTCACCGTGGTGCCGGGCTGCGCGCACGACGTGGGCTGCGTGCTGCCGTCCGACGCGGCGCGTGCCGTGCTGTTCCCCACGCCGAGACGATGAGCCACCGCCAGCCCACCCGCGTCGCCGACATCGCCGGCTTCGACACCTTGATCGACGCGCGCTCGCCCTCGGAGTTCGCGCTCGACCACATCCCCGGCGCCATCAACTGCCCGGTGCTCGACGACGACGAGCGCCGCATCGTCGGCACCATCTACAAGCAGACTGGCGCCTTCGAGGCCCGGCGCGTGGGCGGCGCGATGGTGGCGGCCAACCTGGCGCGCCACCTGCGCGAGCGCTTCGCCGACCAGCCCGCGCACTGGAAGCCGCTGGTCTACTGCTGGCGCGGCGGCCTGCGCAGCGGCTCGATGGTGAACTGGCTGCGCCTGGTCGGCTGGGACGCGCAGCAGCTCGCGGGCGGCTACAAGAGCTGGCGCCGCCACGTCATCGAGCGCATCGCGCAGGCCTGCCCCACCTTGCCGCTGGTGGTGCTGTGCGGCGCCACGGGCAGCGCCAAGACCCGTCTGCTGCAGCGCATGGCCGAGGGCGGCGCGCAGGTGCTGGACCTGGAAGGCCTGGCGCGACACCGCGGCTCGCTGCTGGGCGCGCTGCGCGGCGTGCCGCAGCCCTCGCAGAAGCATTTCGAGACGCTGCTCGCGCAGCAGCTCGAGCGCTTCGACCTCGATCGCCCCGTCTTCACCGAAGGCGAGAGCCCGCGCATCGGCCGCATCGCGCTGCCGCAGCAACTGGTCGATCGCATGCGCGACGCGCCGTGCATCGAGGTGCAGGCTACGCCCGAAGCGCGCCTGGCCTACCTGCTGCGCGATTACGCCGACCTGGGCGAGGACCGCGAGGCGCTGGCGCAACTCATGGCGCACTTCAAGGAAGCGCAGGGCAAGGCGACGGTGCAGCGCTGGCAGGACTGGGCGCGCGCCGGCGAGCTGCCCGCCCTCTTCGACGAGCTGATGCGGCTGCACTACGACCCGCACTACGAGCGCTCGCAGGCCAGGCACTTCAGGCGCTGGGAGCAGCGGCTCGCGGTGCCGGCGGACGACCTGTCGGAAGCCGCGCTCGACGATCTGGCCCGGCGGGTGCTGGCGGCTGCGAACCCTTCCGTTTCATAGACGAAAAGAGGCCGCAACGCCCACGGGACGGGCGTTGCCAGCTATCGAAAAGGTAGCGAATCGGCCCTCAGTCGACCACGACCTGCGGCGCACCGGCGGCCATGCGACCGACCACCGCCGCGTCGCCGAAGCCCTGTTGCGCGAAGATCGCCAGCACGCCCTCGGCGGCGTCGGGGGCGCAGGCCACGAGCAGGCCGCCGGAGGTCTGCGGATCGGTCAGCAGCGCACGCATCACCGGGTCGTGGTCCAGACCCTTCACATCCGCCCCGTACGACGCCCAGTTGCGGCCCGAAGCGCCGGTGACGGTGCCGCGTCCGGCCAGCGCCTGGACGCCGGGCAGCCAGCGCAGCGCTTTGGCGTCGACGTGCGCGCTCAGGCCGGCGCCCCGCGCCAGTTCCAGCGTGTGGCCCAGCAGGCCGAAGCCGGTGACGTCGGTCAGCGCGTGCACGCCGGACAGGCGCGCGAGTTCGGTGCCGGGTCGGTTGAGCTTGGTGGTCGCATCGATCATGGCGGCGTAGCCATCGGCATCGAGCTCGCCCTTCTTGAGCGCCGCCGACAGGATGCCCACGCCCAGCGGCTTGCCGAGGATCAGCACGTCGCCCGCCTGCGCCGTAGCGTTGCGCTTGAGGTGCTCGATCTCGACGATGCCGATGCCCACCAGGCCGTAGATGGGTTCGACCGAGTCGATGGAATGCCCGCCGGCCAGCGGGATGCCGGCCTCGCGGCACACGGATTCGCCACCTTCGAGAATCTTCGCGATGACCTCGTGGGGCAGCACGTTGATGGGCATGCCCACGATGGCCAGCGCCATCAACGGCTGCGCACCCATGGCATACAGGTCCGACAGCGCATTGGTCGCCGCGATGCGGCCGAAGTCGCGCGGGTCGTCCACGATGGGCATGAAGAAGTCGGTGGTCGCGACGATGGCCTGGCGGTCGTTGATGCGGTAGACGGCCGCGTCGTCGGCCGTCTCGGTGCCGACCAGCAGATCGGGGAAGACCATGGGCGGCAGGCTGCTGCGGGCGAGCAATTCGGAGAGCACGCCGGGCGCGATCTTGCAGCCGCACCCCCCGCCGTGGGACAACGAGGTCAGGCGTGGGGTGGAGTCAATGGCAGCAGTCATGGGGTGGGTCGAAGAAGGGTTCAAAAGGCGATGCCCACACAGGGCACGCCGCTCACATGAAGTTTCGCGTATGCAGCGCCGACAGGCGCTCGGCCTCGGCGCGGTCGAAGCCCAGGCGCAGCAAGCGCGTGAAGCGGCCATCGGCCATCTCCCGCATGAGCTGCTGCACCTTGGCAAAGCCCGAGGCGACGGCTTGCGGCGTCAACTCGCCGGCGCCGATGAGCACCAGGGCGTCAAACACTTCTTCGTTGAGGCCTGCGGTGCCGGCCAGGCTGTCGTGCCGTGTCTCCACGGCCTGGGCGAGGCGCACGCGCATCGCGGGCTCCTGCTGCAAACGGTACAGCAGGTGCGACATGCCCAGCGCCACATGGCGCGCCTCGTCGCGCGCGGCGAGCTTCGCGATCTGCCGCGTGAGCGGGTCGGGCGCGTGCGCGGCCAGGAACTGCAGCAGGTTGACGAAGGTGCCCTCGCCCAGCACCGACAGCAGGAAGCCGGCGACGGAGAAGTCCGGTTCGTCGAGCAGGCTCTTGAGCGAAGCCTGGCCGCCCGCGGTCGAGAGGGCCGGCTCGCCGCCGCCCAGGCGAATGCGCCGGGTGAACACCTCGATGTGCCGCGCCTCGTCGGCCACCTGGATCGCCAGCGCGGCCTGCAGCTCGCGGTAGTGCGGATGGACCTGGCCGAGGAAGCGCGCGGGCACCAGCAGCGCCGCGTTCTCGTTCTCGACCATGTAGGTCATGACCTGGCGGATCGCGGCCTCCACTTCGGGCGGATGCGTGAAGGTCACGTCCCAGTCCAGCGCGGTCTCCGGGTTCCACTGCGCGCCCACGGCCTGCGCGTACAGCTCGGCGGCGTTCTCGGCCCAGACCTCGTCCTTGCGGTCGAGCCGGAAGGCGATGTCGGGCGAGCCGGCCTCCACGCGTGCACCGCGGGCCGCGAGGCCCCAATGCGCCGCCGCGTGCGGCAGCACCCCGCTTTCGGCGCGTGGATCGGCATGGCCGGTGTGCGCGGCGTCGCGCCAGCGGCCGGCCTCGGCGGTGCCGGGGGTGATGAGGGCGATGGGCGTCGGCACCTCACGAGTCGCTGGCGTGCCCTCACCCCCGCCCTCTCCCAGAGGGAGAGGGAGTGACGGCCAGGACAAGGTGTGGCCTTGCGCGCGGCACCAGTCGGCCAGCTGCGCCTGCCAGCCGGGCGCACGCCCGGTCACGCGCAGCGACTCGCCCTCGGGCACGGCTGCCAGCGCATGCCGCACCAGCAGGTGCGCGCCGGCGTCGAAGCCCAGCCCCTCAATATCGATAGTCGGCAGCGACGATGTCTCCATTCGCGTCATAGAAGCCCTGTTCGGTGGCGGCGCGCTCCAGCAGATGGAAGCCGCTGGCCCGGCCCTCGCGCCACTGCTTCAGGCCTTCCAGCTCCAGCAGCGGGCGCACCTTGGCGTCGTTCCAGTCCATGGCCAGCAGCAGCTCGGCGAACCGCCGTGTCGCCGCCGCATCCACGCCGGGGCTCACGGTCATCGTGCAGTGGTCATACAAGCCGGTGGTGGCCAGCACGCGCGTGGCGCCGGCGGGCAAGGTGCCTTCCTTGGCGAAGGCACGGTGGTTGCCCGCGATCATCCAGCTCGCGGCCACCTCGCCCGCCAGCATCGCGACGGCCGCATCTCGCTCGCCGCCGATGTGGTCACCGTGCTTGCCGCCCAGCACGTCGAAGCGGCGCACCTCGTAGTCCTTGCCGGGCGCGAGGCCGCCCTCGTGCTGCAGGTGGTCCAGCGGGATCAGCGTGGCCTGGGGCGAATCGATGGCGCCGAAGCCCACGGTCCTGCCCTGGAGGTCGGCCAGTGACTGCACCGGGCTGTCGGCCTTGACCACCAGCACGGACTGCAGGTCCTGGTCGGTGTCGCGCATCACCAGAGACTGCACGGCCTGGCCGCGCGCACGCGCCATGCGGTCGGCGCGCACCCAGGCCAGGGGCGAGTTCCAGGCGAAGGCGATGTCGCCGGCGAACTGCGCCTCCACCTGCGTTTCGTAGTTCGAGTAGAGGATGTAGTCCATCGCGAAGCCGCGCTCTGCCAGGTAGGTCTTGAAGCCTTCCCAGATGGTGACGACCTTGGGCGCGTAGGCGACGGCGCCGAGCATGAAGGGTGGGGGTTGGAGTTGGGGCATGGGAAGCGGTTGTTCGGTCAGCGAATCTTCCACCGTTCAGCCTGAGTCTGTCGAAGGCCGGCGCGGGGCTTCGACAGGCTCAGCCCGAACGGCCGGAGCACAGTTTCCATCGTCATGCGGCGGCCTTGGCCACCGCGTCACAGAGCGCGGTGCCGATGAAGTCGTACAGCACGTCCGAGGTGGGCGCCATGATCGATGCTGCGCGTGCATCGCGGAACAGCCGCTCGATGCCCACGTCCTTGCGGAAGGCAGCGCCGCCGCAGATGCGCATGGCGGTGTCGGTCACTTCGAGCGCGGCTTCGGCGGCGCTCGCCTTCACCTCCAATACGCGCAGCATGGTGTCGGCGCGGCCGGCGGCCATGGCCGCCAGGGCATCGTCGCGCAGCACGCGGGCCTGGTCGGCGCGGATCTGCGCACGCGCGAGGTAGGCACGCACCGTCGGCAGGTCGGAAATGCTGCCGCCGCTCTCGGCAAAACGATTCTTCGTGATGTGGGCCGTGGCGCGCGCGAGCACGCCGTCCATCATGCCCACCGAGCACGATGCGATCAGCGTGACGAACACCGGCAGCTCGTCGTTGTTCATCAGCACGTCACCCTTGCCGTCCTCGCCCAGCAGCGCGCTGGCCGGGATGCGCGCACCCTCGGCCTTGACCGGGGCCGAAGCGTTTCCGCGCAGCCCCATGCCGTCGAACACGGCGGTGCGCGTGAGGCCCGGCGTCTTGGCATCGACCAGCCAGATGCTGGACGGTCCCTCGCCTTCGGTGGGGCGCGACGACCACACGTACGAGTCCGCCTCCCCCGCCGACGTGACCATGCTCTTGAAGCCGTCGAGCACCACCTGGTCGCCCTCGCGGCGCGCGGTGCCCACGGGCGCCCAGAAGTGGCTGCGCGAGCCCATCTCGGACCAGGCCAGCGTCGTGACGTGCCTGCCGGCCGCAATGGCCCGGCGCACCTCGGCCGAGCCGTATTTCTCGACCAGTGCGGTGCCCGCGTAGTGCATGGTCAGCACCATGGCGGTCGCAGGGCAGTCCTGCGCGATGCGCTGCACCACCTGCACCGCGTCTCCGAGCCCCAGGCCCAGGCCGCCCACCTCCTGGCTGCTCAACAGGCCCAGCAGGCCTGCGGCGCCCAGCGCGTCGAGAGCACGGCGCGGAAAGCGCGCCTCTCGGTCGGTGTCGGCGGCGGCGGGCGCGATGGTGTCGCGCACGATGGGTTCGAGGACTTGGAAAAGGGTCATGCAAAGCTCCTGCAGGAAGACGGTGGACATCCGTGATGCGGGCTGCAGGGGCACGTCCGGCGGCCGTTCGGGCGCGATGCACGGATGCACGCGATCCCGCTCCGGCGCGACATCGGTGCAGACCTGCAACGTCGACTCACGAACGGCGAAACATCGGCCGCCCCGCGTTGGGGGTGGCACGGACCATTATGGCAACGCCTGGCGTCGCCCGCGCGTTGCTTCGAACGCACGCGGGGGCTTTGCCAGGAGCGCCCGGACGCGTCGACTCTGGGATGATGGCGGCTGCGGCAGACGCGGCTGCACCGCCCGCGCCAGCACCGTCGACCCCAGCCACAGGAGATCCAGGGATGAAGTACGGCACCACCGCATCGGGTTCATACAAGCGCGATATCCCCGCCGCACTGCGCGCCGTGCGCGCGCTCATGCGCGACGCCAATGCCACCGAACAGGTCTTCATCATCATGCAGTCGCTCAACGGGCCGGTGTTGCCGGTCAACCTGGCGCGGCTCATCGGCACCGAGGCAGGTGCGAGGCAGGTGTACCGCCGGACCGAGCTGGTCGAGCGCCTGTCCGACCCGGCCTTCGTCGCGAGCTTCGCGCCCGGCACCGTGGGCGCCGCCTACCGCGCTTTCCTGGAGCGCACCGGCTATTCGGCCGCGGGGCTCGCCGAGGCCTCGAACCCGGAAGGCCGCGCGCTCGTCGAGCATCCGCATGCCTGGCTCGGACGCCGCATCCGCGACGTCCACGACCTCTGGCACGTGCTGACCGGTTACCAGGCCAACGAGCCGCTCGGCGAAGCGTGCCTGGTCGGCTTCAGCTTCGCACAGACACGCGGCAAGGGCTGGGCCGTGCTGGGCATCGCGTCGGCCCTCAAGGGGCTGAAGGAGATGCACAGCCTGGTCGTGGCCCGCGCCATCCTGGAGGGCTATCGCCGCGGCCGCGCCGCCGCCTGGCTGCTGAGCGAGGACTACGAGGTGTTGCTGCATGAACCGCTGGAAGCCGCCCGCGCACGCCTCGGCATCGGGCCCGCACCGGCCTATGCACGCGCCCAGGCAGCCGTGGCGGCAGCGACGGCCGCCGGCGGCACGGCCTCGGCCTGAGCACCCTGCCGGGGGCTTGGGTGGGCCCGCTGTCGCACGGTGGGGCAACGTGAATGACCGGCCACCCGCCGTTCTCCGGCGACCCAAGAGATGCCGGAGCGCGTGCGCCGCTTCCTCGCCGAGGTGCCGATCCGGCGGCGGCTTTCCCGACGGGCTGCGCCCCATCCTCGATGCGTACCTCGACGGCCGGCGCGACGAGGCCATCGCCGGCTACGAGCGCTGGCTGCCGCTGATCAACATCGAGAACCGCCAGTGCGGATTTCTCGCGGCCAAGGCGCTGATGAAGGAAGGCGGCTTCATCGACTGCGAGGCGCCGCGCGCGCCCTGGCCGCCGATCAACCCCCACAGCCGCGCACTGCTGATCGAGACGGCGCAGCGGCTGGGCGCGCTGGCCTTGCGTTGGGGGCGCTGAGTCAGCCCACCGCCCATTCACCTTACTATCAATTCAGTAGCTTCTCGCGCCCGAATGACGGGCGATTTAGCCTGTTTTTTTATTGATTTTTGCTAAGCACTGTCTTAGTAATTTCACGGCCGCTGTTCTTGAGCCGTGACGCGCGCCCTCGGCAGGCATTCGCTGGCCGACCGGGCGCGAGCGCCGCCTGACACCCACACGCCGCTGCCCCCACGGTGCCCGCAACCGCGGCAGCAAAAAAACACCCACCCGCCGTCGGCGATGCACGACGCATCGCGCCCGGTGCCGACATGGCGCGCCTGTGCTTTGGCCTATAAGCGATCGAGACAAAAGTTCGCTGTCACACCCACAAAAGGCCGTCGATGCCGATTCCCGCCCTCCCTGCCGCACGCCCCGCCCCAAACCCCAGCGGCCCCCTCGTCGATCTGCGCCCCCTGCCGCCCGAACGCGGGCCGAGCGTGGTCCGCATCGCGGCCGGCATGCTCATTGCCGCGCTCGTCATTGCCGGCCTCTACCTGGGCCGCGACATCCTCGTGCCCCTGGCGCTGGCGGTGCTGCTGGGCTTCGTGCTCGACCCCGCCGTCTCGCGCCTGCGCCGCTGGGGCGTGCCGCGCGTGCTCGCCGTCGTGGGCGTGGTGCTGGTGGCGCTGGGCGTCATCGGTGGCTCGGCCGCCTTCATGACCTGGGAGGTGCGCGCCCTCAGCACCGAACTGCCCACCTACCAGAGCACCATCCGCAACAAGCTCGCCAGCCTGCGCGAGACCATTCGCGCGCCTGGCATGTTCGACGGCCTGACCAAGACGGTCGACATCGTCCAGCGCGAGACCGAGAAGCTGGCCACCCCCGCGCCCGCCGCCGGCGGCGAGCGGCCCGCGCAGCTGGTGGAAGTGAAGGAGCGCGCCGCCTCGCCGGTGCAGCAGGCGCTGGACGTCATCGGCCGCATCGCCGGGCCGCTGGTCGATGCGGGCATCGTGCTCGTCTTCGTCATCCTGGTGCTGCTGGACCGGCTCGACCTGCGCGACCGCCTGGTGCGCCTGATGGGCGGCAGCCTTCAGCGCACCACCGACGCCATGGACGAGGCCGGCGACCGCATCTCGCGCTACCTGATCATGCAGCTGTGGGTCAACCTCAGCTACGGCATCCCGATGGCGCTGGGCCTGTGGCTCATCGGCGTGCCCGGCGCCTTCCTCTGGGGCATGCTGGCCGCGGTGATGCGCTACGTGCCCTACGTGGGGCCGATGATCTCGGCGATCTTCCCGCTCACGCTGGCCTTCGCGGTCGATCCCGGCTGGAGCCTGGTGCTGTGGACGCTGGGCCTCATCGCCGTGCTCGAGCTCGTGAGCAACAACGTCGTCGAGCCGTGGCTGTATGGCTCCAGCACCGGGCTGTCGGCCATCTCGCTCATCGTCGCGGCCACCTTCTGGACGCTGATGTGGGGCCCGGTGGGGCTGATCATGTCGACCCCGCTCACCGTGTGCCTGCTGGTGCTGGGGCGCAACCTGCCGGCGCTGCAGTTCCTCGACGTGCTGCTGGGCAGCCAGCCCGCGCTGGACGCGCCCACGCGCGTGTACCAGCGCCTGCTCGGCGGCGACGTGGACGAGGCCGTGGAACTGAGCCACCAGCTGACCGAAGAGGCCGGTTCGGTGCCGCAGTTCTACGACGAGGTCGCCCTGCCCGCTCTGCGCATGGCCGTGAGCGACTACCAGACCGCCTCCACCTCGCAGCACCGCCTGCGCATCGTGACGGGCATGGAATCGCTGCTCGACGAGATGCGCGACCAGCACCCCGTGGCGCCGATGGCCACCGCCGCCCGCCCCGCGGTGCTGTGCCTGGGCGGCAAGTGGGAGCTGGACGCCATCGCCGCCCAGATGGTGGCGCATGCGCTCGGCCTGGCCGGCACGCCCGCCGCCCACGATGCCGCGCTGGCCGCCGACCCGCAGGCCCTGGCCCGGCTCGACCTGCGCGGTGTCGAGGCCGTCTTCGTCGGCTGGTTCTCGCCCGAACCGCAGGTCGCGGCGAAGCGGCTGTGCCGCCGCCTGCGCCGCCACTGGCCCGAGGTGCGCATCGTGCTGGGCCTGTGGAACATCGACGCGGCCGCCGATGCCGCCACCGCCGAATCGCTGGGCGCCGATGCCGTCGCGCCATCGGTCGTCGAGGCCGTCACGCATGTGCAAAAGCTGCTGCAGACCGTCGCGCACGAATGGCAGCCCGCCCCGGTGTCCGAAGACGATGTCGCCCGCGTGGCCCTGCTGCGCGCCAGCGGCGTGTTGACCGACCCGCAGCTGCAACAGCTCTTCGAGCAGACCGCCAAGCGCGCGGCGGCCATCTTCGACGTGCCGGCCGCCATGGTCAGCTTCATCGACGAGCAGGTGCAGCAGGTGCGCGGCTTCCACGGCGAACTGCCCGCGCGCGAGGGCAGCGCCGACGCGCCCGTGCGCTACGCCGACCAGCTCGACATGCCGCGCAGCCACTCCATCTGCGGCCATGTGGTGGCCGACAACCGGCCCCTGGTCGTGCCCGACGTCGCCCGCGACCCGCGCTTTGCCACCAACCCTATGCTCGCCGCCAAGGGCCTGCGCTTCTATGCCGGCGCGCCGCTGCGGCCGAAGAAGGGCGGCGCCATCGGATCGCTGTGCCTGCTCGACACCCAGCCGCGCGAGTTCAGCGAGCGCGACGCCAAGCTGCTCCAGGCCATGGCCGACGACCTCATGCGTGAGGTGGCCGAACGTGCCGACCGACCCGAAGTGGCCCCGGGCGCTGCGCCGCCGGCGCCGGAGCCCAAGGCCTCGGCCACCGTGGGCCAGGTGCTGCCCGCCGGCACCTGAGCGGGCCGGGGGCGATCGCTGCGCGGGGCGGCTGAGCCCACCCGCCCGCGCATCGAGTTGCTATGGATTTCGTAGCTGCTCGCGCCCGCCCCGCTTGCGCCAGAGGCCGATTCGGCTCATGAACCCGGCCCACCGACGGTCATAAAAAAAGAGGCCCCGGAGGGCCTCTTCTGCTGGGCGCATCACCCAAGCCGGTCGCGCGGCTCGGCCGATGCAGACCGCTCGCTCAGGCGCGCGCCTTGGCGGCGTCGCGCAGGTCGCGGATCTGGTCGTGGTTCTTCTGTGCGCCCTGGGCCTGGCGCTCCACCACCGCGCGCACGTCGGGCGGCAGCTCTTCCTTCAGCGCCTTGCGGTAGCGGGCGATGCCCGAGTCCTCGCCGCGCTCGCACGATTCGAGGATCGAAGCCTCGCTGTCGGCACCCACGGCGCCCTTCACCTTCACCCAGCCGCGGTGCAGCGCACCCGCGGCCGTGCCGCCTTCGGCCGGCTTGCCGCCGTACTGCACGATCAGCGCTTCGAGTTCCGAAGCGGCCTGTGCGCAGCCCGCTGCGCGGTCCGCGAACACCGTCTTCAGGTTCGAGGCCTCGACCTCTTCGGCGCAGGTGCGAAAGCCGTACTCGCCGTCGCGGGCGTTTTCCAGCAGGTCGTTGAGCACGCTCACCACGTCTTTGTTGTCCATCATGTTGATTCCTTCCTAGGTTGATCGGCGCCGCATCGGCGCCGGGTGGATGGGTTTGAGAAACATCACTTCCGGAGAAGTTGAGCCAACGATGGACGACGCCCCGTGCGCGCCGCGTCGTCGGTGGCGGCGCCCGGCTGTAGGTGCGCGACGACCCGGCTTGCGCGCGTGAGTGCCGGTGGGGCGCAGGGCGATGCGGGCAGCGTGTGGGCCGCGGCGCCATGCCGCGCCTTCAAGCCACGCGCCGACGGATTGCTATCGAATCAGGAGCTGCTTGCGCAGGCTGGACGGGCGCCGCGGCCATTTTTGTCCTGAAGAACCGGCGCGGTGACCCACGCGCGTGCGCTCCGCCGTGCCGCGTCCGCCTTGCGTTGCCTCAACGTTCTGATGACCTGCGACAAACGATAGGTACCGCTCATGTAACTATCGATTTACATTTGTCAAACAAGGGGCCCGCAGAGCGGGCGAGGAGAGAAGAGCGATGGGTTGGCGATACGTGATCGGCGCCGTGCTGGATGCGACGGACGCGGCGCCTGCTCGGCAGGTGCGCAGAACAACATCAGCGAGCAACAAGGCGGCGGCACCGGCTTCCAACGCTAGGGCGAGCCCTGCGCGGCCGCGGCCAACCCGGCCCGCGCCGCCCGAGCCCGAGCGCCCGGCGCCAGAACGTGCATGGAGCGCCGCCGTCTTCGACCACATCGAATGGCGCCGCTTCGAAGCGGTATGCGAAGCCCTCTTCGCCCAGAGCGGCATGCGCAGCGAATCGCAGTCGCACGGTGCGGATGGCGGCGTCGACATCTGGCTCTACTCGCAGCACAGCGACAAGCCCGTGATCGTGCAGTGCAAGCATTGGAAGAAGCGTGTCGTCGGCGTGAAGGAGCTGCGTGAGTTCTATGGCGTGTTGAAGTCGCATGACCTCACGTACGGAACGTTCGCCACCGGTTCGACTTTCAGCAGTGATGCGCTGGCGTTTGCGAAGAGCAACCGGGTCAATGCGCTGGACCGCGAACGGTTACTGGGCCTCATTGCCGGGCGGTCACCGAATCAACAGCAGGCACTGCTCGCCACAGCCTATGAGGGCGAGTATTGGAAGCCGACGTGTGTGAAGTGCGGGGTGAAGATGGTGCTGCGGGAAGGGAAAGACAGCGGGGCATTTTGGGGGTGCAGCAACTATGGGAAGACAAAGTGCAGGAGCATGATGAGCTGCTAGCAGCGAGCTTCAACACCCCAACTCAAAGGAAGATTGATGAAGACATTTCACAACCCCGATCGATTTATGTCTGATCTGCGTCAAATACTTTCGCAAGGAAGAAAGCGCATAGGGTTGCTTGTGGGGGCGATGTCCCGCTCCCTGTTGAACCGTCGAGGGCAGCGGCTCCTCATTCGTGATGCTACGCGACCTTGCGCGAAGC
>NZ_CABFMN010000090.1 GCF_901875635.1 Xylophilus ampelinus
GATGCGCGCCCTGCGGCGGCTCGCCGGCGTCCCGGGTCTCGCGCGCCGTCGGGCCTCGGGGCCGCCTGGTGGGTCGCGCTGCTGCTATGGGCGGCCCTGCTTGCATTTGGCCTGGCCATGCATCGACTGCCTGCTTGGCTCATGGCCGCGCTCGCCGTGCTGAACCTCGCCACCTTCGTCGCCTACGGGGTCGACAAGCGCGCGGCCGAGGCCGGCCGGCAGCGCACGCCCGAGAACACGCTGCACCTCGTCGCGCTGCTGGGCGGCTGGCCGGCTGCGCGCGTCGCGCAGCAGCGCCTGCGGCACAAGTCCAGCAAGGCCGAATTCCTGCGCGTGTACGCAGCGACGGTGGTCGCTCACCTGGCTCTGCTCGCGGCGTGGGTGGCCGGCGGGCTCGATCGATTCGTGCGCTGAGCGTGCGCCATCCCCCGGCCAACGCGGGGTGATTGGCGCGGCGGTGCGTCGGCGCTCGGCAGAATCGCGGCCCACATGGTCACCCTCCCCGCCGGCGCCGGCCCGGCTGTCTCTTCACGCCGCTTCTGGCCCGCGCTCGGCGCGCTCGCAGCCCTGCTGGCCAGCGTGATCGTGCTGGGCCACGACGGGCGGCGCGTGGCGCAACTGCTCGTTCTGGCGCTGCCGCTGCTGGCCTGGCTGTGCTGGCCGGTGCGCAGCGCCGGCATGCACCGGCTGCGGCAGGCCGCCGTCACGCTGTGGGTTCTGGCCTTCGCGCTCGATGGGGTGGTGCGTGCCTACCTGCTCGACACCTACCAGTCCGCCCCCGACGGCGCGCTGGTGCTGGGCGCCGCCGCCAACACCAACCCGCGCGAGAGCGCGGAGTACCTGTCGATGCACTGGCGCACCGCGCTGCTGTGGCTGCTGGCCGTGATGGCTGCCGTGGCCTGCGCCTGGCGGCTGGCGGCACGCGGGCGGCGCGGCCCCGCAGGGCCGCTGTCGCGCTGGGCCGCGGCCGGCGTGGCGGCGGTGCTGCTGCTGTCGGGCGTGGCCTACGCCAGCAAGCCGTGGCGCCGGCTGCATCCCGTGCTGTTCTGGAGCGGCTGGCACTCGCAGCTCGACACCCTGCGCGCCGGCTGGGCCGACCAGCAGCGCGTGCGCGAGGCGGCGCTGGCCCGCGCCCGCGCGGAGGCGCCGGTGATCGCGCGCGAGGGGCCGTCGACGGTGGTGCTGGTCATCACCGACAGCATCAACCGCGACAACCTGGGCCTGTACGGCTACCGGCGCGCCACCACGCCGCGGCTGCAGGCCCAGCAGCGGCAGCTGGGCGAGCAGTTCACGGTGCTGCGCAACGCCTGGTCGGTCGATGCCAGCACCCTGCCCGCGCTGCGCAACCTGTTCGCCTTCGGCGAGCCCGACCGCGCCGACCCGCAGCACCTGCTGGCCATGGCCCGCGCCGCCGGCTACAAGACCTGGTGGATGAGCAACCACGACGACGTCGCCATCGAGCAGCAGCATGCGCGCCTGGCCGACGTGGTCGACATCGTCAACCGCACCCCCGGCCGCGCCAGCGCCTCGCTCGACAGCGAGCTGCTCGACTGCGTGCAGGAGGCGCTGGAAGACCCGGCCGAGCGCAAGCTGATCGTGGTGCACCTGCTGGGCGCGCACCCGCACTACACGCTGCGCTTTCCCGCCGGCCAGAACCCCTTCGACGACGAGGTGGACGCCGTGGAGTCCGACATGGCGAAGAGCGGCCGCTCCGCCTGGGTGCGGCGCTTCCGGCAGGAGTACGACGCCGCGCTGCTGTACCACGACTTCGTGGTCGCCGAGATGCTGCAGCTCACGCGCACGGTGGGCCGTCCGGACGGCTACCGCGCCTGGCTGTACCTGTCCGACCACGGGCAGGAGGTGGGCCACGGCAGCGACCGCGCCGGCCACAGCCCCCGCACCGAATCGGGCTACCGCATCCCCGCCGTGGTGTGGCGCAACCAGCCGCCGCCGGCCGATGCCGCAGCACCCGCCGAGGCGGCCCTGCGGCCCTTCCGCGCCGACTGGGCCGGCTGGACGCTGGCCGACCTGCTGGCGCTGCGCTGGAGCGGCCTGCGCACCGATCGCGACGTGCTGGCCGCCGGCTACCGCTGGGAAGCGCCGACCCTGCCGCTGGCGGTGCGCTCGTTCACCGACTGACCGTGCACGGATTGCTATCTTTTCGATAGCTGCCTGCGCCCGCTGCAAGGGCGCCGCAGGCCGATTCGGCTCTGAAACCTCATGCCGGCGCGCGGCGCTGTGCGTCGAGCACCGCCAGCCGAGCCAGCAGGATCTCCACTTGCGCCGGCTTGGCGAAGTGGTCGTCGAAGCCGGCCTCCAGCGCCTTGCGGCGGTCGGCCTCGCGGCCGTAGCCGGTCAGTGCGATCAGCGCCATGGCCCGCGTGGACGGCTGGCCGCGCAGCTGCGTCGCCAGGTCGTGGCCGCTCATGCCGGGCAGGCCGATGTCGATCACGGCGCCGTCGGCCGGCGCCTCGGCCAGCGCCGCGAGCGCGTCCTCGGCCGAGTAGGCGGTGCGCACCCGGTGCCCTTCGAGTTCGAGCCAGCTCGCGAGCGCGTCCGCCGCGTCGCGGTTGTCGTCGACCACCAGCAGCGTGAGCGCGCGGGTCGGTGCGGCCTCCGGCGCCGCCGCGTCGACCGCCACCGCGGTGCCGGCCTGCAGCGGCAGGCGCAACTCGAAGGTGCTGCCCTGGCCCACGCCGTCGCTGCGCACGCCGATGGCGCCGCGATGCAGCCGCGCCAGGCTCTGCGCGATGGCCAACCCCAGGCCGAGGCCGCCCGCCGCGCGCTGCAGCGGCTGCTGGCCCTGCACGAAGCGCTCGAAGACCTGCGGCAGCAGATCGGGCGCGATGCCGATGCCCTCGTCGATGACCTGCAGGATCGCCTGCGGGTCGCGCACCGAGGGATCGACCGCCAGCACCACGCGGATCGCACGGCCGGGGTCGGTGAACTTGGCCGCGTTGTTGAGCAAGTTGCCCACGATCTGCGCCAGCCGCAGCAGGTCGCCATGCACCAGCACCGGCTCGGCCGGCAGCCTGACCTCGGGCATTTCGCCGCGCTGCTGCAGCGCCGGCAGGGTGAGCTCCAGCGCGCGCGCCACCACCTCGCGCAGGTCCACCGTCTCGGGCCGCAGCACGATCTTGCCGGAGACGATGCGCGACACGTCCAGCAGGTCGTCGACCATGCGCGAGAGATGCCGCACCTGGCGGTCGATGATCTGCCGCTCGCGCGGGAAGGCCTGGGCATCGCGCCGCTGCATCAACTGCAGCGCCAGCGCGATCGGCGCCAGCGGGTTGCGCAACTCGTGGCCCAGCATGGCGAGGAACTCGTCCTTGGCCTGGTTGGCGTCCTCGGCCGCCTTCTGCGCGGCGCGGGCCTGCGCGAGCAGGCGCACGTTGTCCAGCGCCAGCGCCGCACGCTGCGCCACCTCCTGGATGAGCGTGCCGTCGTCGGCCGAGAAGCGCCGCCCGGATTCGGCCTGCAGCACGGCCATGGCGCCGATGGTGCGACCGCGCGCCACCAGCGGCACGATGCAGCCGGCCGTGATGCCCAGCGCACGCACGAACTCGCGCAGCTGCGGGTCGAGCGCAGCCGGCAGGTCGGCGTCGTCGATGTTGCGCAGGAAGGTCTGGCCGGTGGCGATGGCCCAGGGAAAGGACCCCGGCGCATCGGACGGCGCCTGGCGCATGGTCACCATGTGGGCGATGGCCGCCGTGCGCGCGGGGTCGAAGTGATGGGTCAGCTTGCGCTGCAGCACCCCGTGCTCGTCGAGCAGGTCGATGCGGCACAGGTCGCCCACGTCGGGCACGATCACCTGGGCGATGGCGGCCAGCGTGGACTCCTCTTCCAGCGACTGCGACAGCGCCGCACTGGCCCCGACCAGCCGTGCCAGGCGCTGCCCGGCGGCCTGCGCCGTGCCGCGCGCCTGCTGCTCGGCCTGCAGCAGTTGCTCGCGCTCGGCCTCGCTGCGCTGGCGCTGGGCCGCGGCGGCGCCCAGCGCCTCGGCCACCGCGTCGACCTCGGGCACGCCCGAAGGCTCGACCGCCAGCGCCTGCCCCCGGCCCAGCGCGGCGGCCTGCTGGCCCAGGCGCGCGATGGGGCGGGTCACGCCGCGCGAGATCCACCATGCCGCCAGGCCGCCCAGCAGCAGCGAAAACAGCAGCCCGCCGCCGTAGGCCAGCATGCTGCGGCGGAATGCCGCCTCGGCCAGCGACAGTGGCACGCCGATCACCACGAACCAGGGCGTCGATTCCATGCGCGCCACGGCGGTCTGCGAGTGCACGCCCTCGACGTTGATCGACCGGCCGACGGCGTCGCGGCGTTCGCCCATCTCGCCCAGGATCGTCTTGAGGCTGTCGCTCGGCGGGCTGCCGCGCAGGCGCGCCTCGTCGACGTTGCGCGCCACGCGACGCTCGCGCGAATCGAACACCGAGACGCTCCATCCGTCGGGAATGCGCTGGCGCTGGAGCACGGCGGTGATCGCCTCCGGCAGCACCACGGCGGTGAGGACGTGGCGCGTGGCGCCGTCGCGCTGCACCGGCACCCGCACGGCAAAGGCCATCCGGCCCGCGTAGGGCCCTGGCGCCATCGCGCCGACGGCGGGCTGGCCGGTGCGCAGCACCTGGTCCAGGCTGCCCCGTTCCACCACGCGGTCCACCGCCTGGCCCTCGCCGCGCTCGGTATTGAACAGCACGCGGCCATCGGGCCCGGCCAGCAGCACCGCCGCCCATTCGGGATGCGACCGGCGCACCGCCGCCGCCAGGTTGCGGGCCGTGTCCAGGCCCTCCGGCGTGGTCGCTCCCAGGGGTTCGGTCAGGGCCAGTGCATCGAGCGTGGCAATGGTCAGGCGCAACTCGCTGTCCACGGCGGTGGCGACGGCCCGCGCCACGCCCAGGGTGGAGGCCTCGGTCTGCGCGTACTGCGACCGGAACAGCGCGTCGAGGGCCGCGCCGCATACCAGTGCCAGCGGCAGGATGGCCACTGATGCGATCAACATCAGACGGCCCTGCATCGTGATGATGCGGCGCATGCGTCTCCTCGGGAGGGGGTTGGCGTTGGGCCGTCGGGATGCTCGCCAGGGCGGCGGACCCGGGGCCCTTCCAGGGGCATTGTGCAGCAGCGATGCAGGCGCCCCGGTACCCGGGCCGCGCGCACTCGGCGCCTCGGCCTGCATGCGCGCCGGCACGCACATGGCCCAATGCCGGCATGGACCTCGAACCCGCGCGCTTCTCCCGGCTCATCCTGCTGTGCACCGACTGCGAGAAGCGCGACAACGGCCCCAGGTCGCTGGCCGCCAAGCCGGCGATGCGGCAGCTCAAGCACCTGGTCGCCGACGGGCCGGGCAAGGTGAAGCTGCTGCGCACGCGCTGCATGGGCCTGTGCCCGCGCAAGGCGATGGCGGCCGTGGTCTGCGGCGAAGGCCTGGCGCCGGCGACCGCCGAACTGGCGAAGGACGGCGACCTCGAGGCGCTCGCACGTTCGGCGGCCGCCGGCACCGCACGCTGAGCCGGTGCTGCGTCGTCGGCCTCGGGCTGCCACGGCGCTGACATCGAGGGACGTTCTTCTCCGGCACGCGTGACCGCGGTCCTGGTGTGGGATGGCCGCATGTCCACTCCCCCGACTTCCGGCCCGCCATCGCACCGCGACGACAACCGCCCCGCGCAGGCGCGGCGTCGGGCCTCTCCCGCACCGACGCGTTGGAGCGGCACCGACACCGGCCCCCTCCCGATTCCTGCACTTCGCCCGCTGCAGCGCGCCGCCCTCAGCACCCTGCGCGCCGGTCGCCGCATCGCCAGGGGCGGACTGCGCGGCGTCGACGCGGCCAATGCGCAGCAGGTTGTCGCCTTCCCCACGCCCACCGTGCGGACCCTGCTGCGCTACGGCTTCATCGAGGAGGAGGACGCGAGCGGCGTCTTCCGCGCGACCGACCACGGCCTGCGCGCGCTGGCGGTGCTGCCCGCGTCGTGATGCGCCGCTGCCCGTCCGCGATGCTGGGGTGCATGCTGCTGCTCGGCGCGGTGGCCTGCACGCCGGCCGAGCCGCCGGCTGCGACCACGGTGGAGATCGCCATGTGTCCCGAGCCCTGGCAGCTGGAAGACTGCGGCAGCCGCGCCGGTGAGGGGCCGAGCTGCGCGTTCATTCCCGCATCGGCCCATGCGACGGCGGGCCAGCCGCGCGCCTGGGCCTACGACGCGGACGGCGTGAAGCTGGTCGACTTCGCGTTGCCGCTCGTGCCGGGCGCGCAAGGCGCGCCGCGCCGCGTGCGCCTGGCGCTGGAGCATGCGGCACGCCCGGTGCACCGCATCGTCGTGTGCTCGGTCGATCCGCATCTTCCGGTGGTGCGCGAGCGCATCACGCCGGTGGTCCAGCACGCCGCCACGCTATCGAATTCATAGCTGCTTGCGCAGGACTGGCGGGCGCTGCGGGTCGATTTGGCTTGAGAATGCAGACTCAGGCCGGCTGCTCGGGTATGCCCGCCACCTCGTCCATCCACACGCGCGCCTCGGCGTCGCTGGGGGCGCGCCAGTCGCCGCGCGGCGAGAGCGAGCCGCCGGAGCCGACCTTGGGCGAGTTGGGCACGCAGCTGCGCTTGAACTGGCTGATCTGGAAGAAGCGCCAGACGAAGATGCCCAGCACCCGCTTGATCTCGGCCAGCGTGTACTGGTGGCGCGCGCCTTCCAGCGCATCGGGCCAGGGCCCGATGTCGCGGTCGTGCCAGGCCATGTACGACAGGAAGGCGGTCTTCGACGGCCGGTAGCCATAGCGCACCGTGTGGTACAGGTTGAAGTCCTGCAGTTCGTAGGGGCCCACGGTGTCCTCCGTGCGCTGCCCGGGCTGCTGGCCGTCGTCGCCCTCTCCCGCCGGCACGAGCTCGGGGCTCACCTCGGTCGCCAGGATGTCGCGCAGGACGCGGCTGCCCTCCCCGTCCTTGCCGCCGAGCAGCCCCTCTTCGGCCACCCAGTGCACCAGGTGCTTGATGAGCGTCTTGGGCACGCTGGCGTTCACGTTGTAGTGCGACATGTGGTCGCCCACGCCGTAGGTGCACCAGCCCAGCGCCAGCTCGCTCAGGTCGCCGGTGCCGGCCACGATCGCGCCGTGGTGGTTGGCCAGGCGGAACAGGTGGCTGGTGCGCTCGCCGGCCTGCACGTTCTCGAAGGTGATGTCGTAGACCGGCTCGCCGCGGGCGAAAGGGTGGTCGAGGTCGGCCAGCATCTGGCGGCAGCTCGGGCGGATGTCGATCTCCTGCGCGTGGCAGCCCACGGCCTTCATCAGACGGTGCGCCTGCTCCAGCGTGCGCCCGCTGGTCGCGAAGCCGGGCATGGTGTAGGCCAGGATGTGGCTGCGCGGGCGGCCCAGCCGGTCCATGGCCTGGGCCAGCACCAGCAGCGCATGGGTCGAGTCCAGTCCGCCGGAGATGCCGATCACCACCTTCTCGATGCGCGCCGCCTCCAGCCGCTGCACCAGCGACTGCACCTGGATGTTGAACACCTCGCGGCAGCGCTCGTCGCGCGACGCCGCATCGGCCGGCACGTAGGGGAAGCGCTCCACCACACGGCGCAGCCCGCCCTGCACCACGGCCGGCGGCGGCAGGTCGAAGTCGACCGTGCGCCAGCCGGCCAGCGCCGCCTTGTGTTTCGCGGCCGAGGCCCCGAAGCTGTTCTGCCGCATGCGCTCGTGCGCCAGGCGCTCCAGGTCCACGTCGGCGTAGATGGCGTGCGAACTGTTCGAGAAGCGCTCGCTCTCGGCCAGGCACTCGCCCGCTTCGTAGATCAGCGCCTGGCCGTCCCAGGCCAGGTCGGTGGTCGACTCGCCGATGCCCGCCGACGAATACAGGTACGCGGCCTGGCAGCGCGCCGACTGCAGGTTGACCAGCTGGTGCCGGTAGGCCGACTTGCCGATGGTGATGTTCGACGCCGAGAGGTTGACCAGCACCGTCGCGCCCGCCAGCGCCGCGTAGCTCGATGGCGGGATGGGGACCCACACGTCCTCGCAGATCTCGACGTGGATGGCCAGCAGCGGCTGCTGGCGCGGGCGGAAGATCAGGTCGGTGCCGAAGGGCACGAGGCGGCCGTTGACGTTCACCGTGGTCGAGACCGCCGTGTCGGCCCCGGCGAACTGCCGCGCCTCGTAGAACTCGGCGTAGTTGGGCAGGTAGGTCTTGGGCTGGATGCCCAGCACCTCGCCGCCGGCGCACACGGCTGCGCAGTTGTAGAGGCGATGGTCCACCCGCATCGGCAGGCCGACGATGGCCACCGCGGTCTGCCCGCGCGTGGCCTCGGCCACCTGCGCCAGCGCGGCGAGGCAGGCATCGAGCAGCGTGGACTGGTGGAACAGGTCATCGCAGGTGTAGGCCGACAGGCCCAGCTCGGGAAAGGCCACCACGGCCGTGCCCTGCGCCGCCGCCTCGCGGTACATGCGCACGGTTTCGGCGGCATTGAACACGGGATCGGCCACGCGGTTGCGCGGCACGGCCACGGCCACACGCGCGAAGCCGTGGCGGTAGGGGTTGAGGAATGGCAGGTCGTTGCTCACGGGCGGAAATCCTTCATCGGCGGGCCGGCAGGCGGATGCGCGAACCGGGCGTGGTCGCCACGCGGAACACCGCCTGGAACTGCTCCAGCACCATCGCCTGGCGACGCGCCGTCTGCGTGGCGACGCAGTCGCGCGGCACCACCACCTCCAGCGCATGCATCCGCGCGTCGGCCACGGTGGCCAGTATGCATTGGTCGCTGGCGACCCCCGTCACGATGATGCGCCGGGCCTGAAGGTGCTGCAGCAGCAGGGCCAAGGGCGTACCCGAGAAGCCCGAGAGGTGGGGTTTGAGCACGAAGTAGTCCTCCGGCTCGGGCATCAGCGCCTGCGTGATGGCCGCGCCCGCCGTGCCCTTCGCCACCGACAGTTCGACCAGGGACGGGAAGTCGGAGCGCCAGCGGCCCCGGTTGTCGTTGGCGTAGATCACCGGCACGTGCACCGCCCGCGCCCGGCGGCACAGTGCAGACAGCGGCCGGGTGATGGCCTGCGCACCCGGCAGCAGCTTGTCGGCATCGGGGAAGTCCCAGGCGCTGATCATGTCGACCACCAACAGCGCCCACCCGCCGGGCGCCGGCCCGTCGGCCAGGGCGCCGTTGCGGCGGGAGGGTGCTTTGCGGCCCACGGCGCGCCTGCTCAGCCGATGCCCTCGCGCGCGGCCACCGAGCGTGCGTCGCGCGACCACAGCTGCAGCACGAAGTCGTCTTCCTCGTGGCGCAGCATGCGCCGCAGGCCCAGATGCTCCAGCGCCTCGTGCACGGCCTGGGTGGACTGGCGGCGCTCGGCGAAGTCGGGGCGCCAGTCGCAGGCCACCAGGTCGCCGTCCGGCGCGAGCGAGGCGAGGCCGGCCTGCGCCACTGCCGCCCAGGCGTCGGGCTCGATGAAGTAGCCGATCTCGCCGAGCACGATGAGGTCGAAGGGCCCGTCGGCATGGGGCCAGTCCTGCGGCAGCGCATGACGCTCGACGCGCACCTGCGGCAGGCCCGCCGTGCGGCGCCGGGCGACGTCGACGGCGTGGGCGTTGAAGTCGCTGGCCAGCACGCGATCGCAGCGCTCGGCCAGGGCGGCGGTGAGCTCGGCCGTGCCGCAACCGGGCTCGTAAGCGCTACGGTAGTGCGGCCGCGTCAGGCTCGCCAGCAGCAGCGCGCGCTTGCGGGCCTCGTACCAGCGGCTGCGCACGCCATACGGATCGTCGGCCGCGCCGTAGAGCGAGTCGAAGTACGCCGGCAGCGACGCGGGCACGCTCACGCGAACATCAGCTCGAAAGGCCGCGCGGCCCGCGCCACCGAGCCCGGATCGAGGATCGGCGCCGCGCCCGTCGAGGCGTCGGGACGCAGCTGGCTCTCGAAGGCCTGCACTGCCGTGCACTTGCGCTGCACGGTGGCCTCGTCCAACTCGAGCCGGCGGGCGCGGTGCCACGGCAGGCGCGGATCGTCGGGCCGGGCCCAGTGCCAGCCCCAGACGGGCACCTCGACCAAACGTGCACCTGTGCGCGCCGCCGCCCAGGCGCAGGCATGGCCGACCGCCTCATGGTCGGGGTGCCCATCCATGCGCCAGGTGGTGAAGACCACGTCGTCCTCGTCGAAGAGCTGCACGAGGCGTTCCGCCAGGTCGAGGTACAGGCGCTGAACGCCGCCGTCGGGCAGTGCCAGGCGGTGCATCTCGGCATGGGTGACACCGAGGCGCGCCAGCGCCCGCGCCTGCTCGCGCGGCCGCTCCTGGCCCAGCCGTTCGGCAGGCCATTGGCGCGAGCCAGGGTGGCTGGCCGTGCCGTCGGTCACCGCGACCAGCGCCAGGCGCCGGCCGGCGCGCGCCAGCTGAGACATCAGCCCACCGACGGCCAGCACCTCGTCGTCCGGATGGGGCGCCACCACCACGGCGCGCGAGCGCATCGGCACCAGCTGGGTGGCGCTGGTGGGCGGCGCATCGCGCAGCGCGGCGCAGGCCATCCAGGCGTCCTCCGGCGTGCCGCGGCCGGGGTGGATGGTGCGATCGATCACAGCTGCCATGCGAAGCTCTCCTCGTGGGGGTCGGCGTCCAGCGCCAGGGCGCCGAGCGCGGCGAGATCGCGCTCGGCATGGCTCTGGCGGATGAAGACGGGAAGGTCGGCCATGGCGCGCGCGAAGCGGGCGTCTCGGCAAAGCGGTGCGGCCCCGAGGCCACGCGCCGCATGGCGCATCACGGCATCGGCGGCGTCCTCGACGGCCAGGCGCACGCGCAACGCCCAGGCCTGGGCGTTGGCCTCGGGATGCGCATCGATCCACGCAGCGCACTCGCGCAGCAAGGCCGCGCCGGACGCCAGCGCGGTGTCGATGCCACCTACGTGCGCCAGCCGGTGCGGGTCGCTGCGGCTGCCTGCCTTCTCGCGCACCATCGCCGCGATGCCGGCCGCCCCGCCCCACCAGCAGGCAGCAATACCCGCCCCGCCTTGCCAGAAGCCAGGGCGGCGTACGTAGTCGCCCGGACGGCCGAGCGGCCGGGCCGGCGCGCCGTCGAAGCGGACGTCGACGCTCGCGCTCCCGGCCATGCCGACGGCCAGCCAGCCGGTGTCGGTGACGGTCACGCCCGGGGAATCCATCGCCACGGTGGCCAGGCACGGCTCGCCGTCGGCATTCCAGCCGCTGACCACCGCGTGCGTGACCTGGGCCGCGCCCGAGCACCAGGCCTTGGTGCCGCGCAGGCGGTAGCCGTCGGCGGCCGTCTCGAAGATCAGGCGCGCGTCCGGCGGCTCCGCGCACCAGGTTGCCCATCGGCTGCCTGCCGGCGCTGGCGAAGCACCCAGCTCGGCGAGGATCGCCAGTGCGTCGGTGTGGCCTTCGAAGAGCTTCACAAGGGAAAGGTCGTGGGCGCCCACCTGGGCCAGGCGCTGCCAGCGTGCCAGGGTCTGGCCGCTTGCTGGCCGCGGCAGGCGGTCCAACCCGGCGTCGATCAGGTCGGCCAGCAAAAGCGTGCGGCCGAGTGCATCGCGCAACGCGGAGACCGGGTCGGCGGAAATAGTGGAAGCCATTGCAGCGATGGTGCGGCTCCAGGTCGCGGCTGGCGGTCGGTCGGCAGGAACCGGTTTTGTAGGTGTTCGCCCGCCGCCCCTTGCCCCCGCCCAAAAAGAAAGGGCGCCCAGCGGGGCGCCCTCTCACGGCTGTCGATCATCCCCGGCGCGTTGCCGTGCGGGCACCGGTTTGCTGGCTTCGTGGCGGGCATCCCCTTCACGATGCGCGGAATCCGGTGCCGCCTTCGCATCACTGGAACCCGGGACGTCTCTTCGACCGCATCGCCAATCTACGGCGGCGCCCTGTGCCGGATGTAGGAAGTGCAGCATGGCAGGCGTCGCCCGCTGCGTACGGCGCCTGCGCGCGCGGTCGTACGCGGCGCAGGAAATCGCGCACACTGTCGGGCGCCCAACGACCGCCCCCGCCCCACGATGTACACCCCTGCCCACTTCGCCGAGGCTCGCCCCGATGCCCTGGCGCGCATCATGCGAGAACACCCGTTGGGCATGCTGGTCCACCCCGGGGAGGGCCGCTTCGATGCCGATCACCTCCCCTTCGAGTACGAGCCCGGCGAAGGACCGCACGGCACCCTGCACGCCCACGTTGCCCGCGCCAACCCGCTGTGGCAACGCTGCCCCACCGGCACGCCGGTGATGGTCGTGTTCCGTGGTGCCGAGGCTTACATCTCGCCCAGCTGGTACCCGAGCAAGCACGAGACGCACCGCCTGGTGCCGACCTGGAACTACGAAGTCGTGCACGCCCACGGCACGCTCGTCATCGACGACGACGAGCGCTCGGTGCGCCGCATCGTGGCCCGCCTGACGCGGCATCACGAGGCCGGGGAGCCGCGGCCCTGGAAGATGGGCGACTCGGCGCCCGAATTCATCGACGAGCTGCTGCGGCACATCGTCGCGATCCGGGTCGAGGTGACATCGCTGGAAGGCAAGGTCAAGCTGAGCCAGAACCGCGAGGAACGCGACCGGCTGGGCGCGGCCGATACGCTGGATGCTCGCGGCGACGAGGCGATGGCGCGCGCGATGCGGGACGCGGGGCCGAAATCATGATCGGAGCGCCTGGGCCATGCGCCCTCCTCCGCCCGCCGCCTGATGCACTATCGAACCTCTCTTGAGTTGCAAACTTTTCGTGCTGCAACCTGAATAGGTTGGCCCTGCTGGACGTCACAGGGCTCCTGCATATGGCAGCATCCGGCCATAACCCGTCGGTCACTACAGAGCTATGCGTGACGAAGTCCAAGCCTTGATCTCGGCAGGCGCTTTTCCTGCTGAAAGCGAAGCTCCTGTAGCGGTGGTACAGCGGCACGAAGAGTTGCTACTCGCCATCAACCGACCGCTCACCGACCAAGAGGCGTATGGCCTTACCAAGCTATTCGGCCCTGATAGCTACTTTGGGCTGGCTTGGTCACTGCTCCACTTGCTTGAGACCGCGCCGGGGTGGCCTCTTAAAGAGGCAATCGCACAAGCTCATCCCCTCTGGGCAGATGAGTTGCGCGGTCGATGCGAACGAGCCGGAATTTGGTGATCTGCACCATCATGAACGACGGCTTTCGGAGCGTGGTGACCACCCGCTTTGGGCCCTTTGCAGACCTTTCCGCCGCCGGATAGCAGTCGTTCAATTTGATGCGAACCTGTCTTTGAACTGCGCGAAATCCGTTCGGTAGACATCGGCGATGCTCGTGCCGACAACCTCGTAGGCGCCTTCCATGTGATGGTGGAACGCGATGACCTGACCTGGCTGCTTCCAATTGATGCCCCAAGCTTCATCGCCAGTTGAAAGACCGAAAAAGATGAATGGCTTGAGGTCGAACTCTGGTCGAAAGCCCTCCCATTCAGCCCATTCCGACTTCGTGGTCGTGATCAGGTCGGACAGTGGCAGAAGGTAGGCAGCATTGCCTTCGCTCTCCCTTACACCGTTGGCTTCGAGGTACAGCGCCCGAAGCTCATCCGGGAACCGAACTCCCAGCTCTACCTCTGCATCTGCAATTGCTTCAGCAGACGCGGGGGCACTGTAGCTCCATTCTGGAAAGTGTTCTTTAAGCATCGTCCGGTCAATCTCTTCGGTTAGTCGGCTTCTGGCCGGGTTCTGCCGTATGAGCATGGCGCGAGCAAGCGGAGTGACGCTAGGGCAGGCGCGCCGCTTGCTAATCAGGTCTTGGTGTCGCTCCTGCAAGCGAGATCTCGAATCTGCTTGAAGAATCCACCGTACGTTGACTTGTCGCGCTCTTCTGGTGCCATCTCTCGACGATTCATAACGCGCCCAAGACCGCCCCGAAGTTCGCGCTCTTCCGTTGCCTGCATCTGCACGGTGCCATCCTGGCAATTCACTATGTACTGAGTGCGCTGGGAGCGTGTGCAAGACAGAGGAGATGGTTGCAGCCGCGCGAACGGATGCTCCGTGTGCTCAACGATACGGACGCTGCCGGCGGCATTCTTGCCTCCTATTTGTAGAAAGGTGAGCGTTCCCTCTTGATTCCGCAATGCGGGGCCCCACGAAGGCCCCAATATCTTCTGGATCGCCCTTTCTGAGGATGCGGAAGGCTTGTAGTTTCTGCTGAGAGCAACGGCCTCAGATAGAGCGTCTTTTGCCGTCTTTGCGTAGGTGTCAAGGACCTGCCCACAAACACGTGCCACAGGTGTGGCTTGCGAGGACTGCACGTAGACCAAGTGCCAGCCGAACTGCGTCTGTGTGGGAGCACTGATGCTTCCGGGCGGAGTTGTGAAGCTCGCCACCTCAAAAGGGCGAACCATGGTGCCCTCGCGAATGACACCGAGATCGCCGCCGGCTTGCCGGGAGCCTGGGTCGACGCTCTTGGTCATTGCGGCTTGTTTGAATGCGGCCAGCAGACGTTCACCGGCGAGGCTGCGGAGTGAGAGGTAGGTCTCCCGAGCATCGGCCTCTGTTCGAAACATGATGTGATAGACGTGCGCTTGATGGTAGGTGTCGCGCTCATCAAGAAAGTAAAGCTTGGGTTGTGCGCTGACCTGCCCCAAAAGAGCGAAGGTCAGAAAAGTGATGGCAAAACCCATCCGAATCACGTTGAGGAGCCCTGGCCGTTGCTGCTCGGCGTCTTGCTGAATGCCGCTCATTGTCTTTCCTCCCTACACGACAAAGTTCTTGCCTTCGGCTTGGCGGAACGGTGGTGCCGACTGACCGCACATGGCCGGTGGCTGACCTTTCCTGGTACTTAGTTAACAGGCTGAACGGCGTCCTTCGGCAGCCAGTAAGCGCGTTTCGGCGGTGGGTCCCCAATCTTCATCATGGTGCCGCCAAGACCAGCGTCAAACACGGTTGCTAGCACGTTCTTTTGCACTCTCGTGTAATGGGTTATCGCCTCTCCAACCGTCGCCACACCGGCCTTCGCACGGAGGCGGTCGAGCAAAACTTTTTCGTCCCCGGCGAGCGCAGGCTCACCAGTTGCTGGCGAAATGTTAGAGGTGCCTTTGGTGGCAACCAAGACGCCAATCATCAATATGACGAAATTGACGTACTCGGCCTGCGCAGGGGATTCGCACCCATAGTAGATATCTACCGGCCCGCCCTTGATAAGAACACGCGAGCCGCTTGAGCAAGCGACCTTCGAGCAACTCTCGACAGCGTGCGCTTGCAGAGCAAGTGCAGCGAGGGCGGCGATACAGAAATTTCTCATAAGTTTCGGTGCTCGAATCTGACTCGACGGTGAAAAAGACATGCAGTCTTCAGGGATTGTTGGTACTGATGCAGTTTGTATGCACGCGCTTCGGTGAGATGCAGGTCCAACTTGGCCTGAACATGTTGCGACGCCGCTGCAAACGTCCGCTATGCGGCGGATTGGAGGCCGCCAGCGAATGACTGGTTCTGGCCGAATCGTGCCACAGGAGCTAGACAGCTAGATGCCCGATGGATCCTGTGGCGCTTCATGCCGAGCACAGGCTGTCACGAGAAACGGTAGAACACCTTGTTGCCCCAATCCGTCTTGAAGCCATCCAGCACCTTTCCGTGCTCGACACCCGTGATGATGGGCGCAGTTTGGCTTCGTAGGTCCGCCTCGATTGCGTGGCGCACACTTTCCCACCGGAGGACGTGCATTAGGTACGCCAATGGCTCGCTGCTGATCTGCCGCTCGCGGAACAGCCGGATCAGGAGCTGCTCAATGGCCTCGCGGTCTTGCGGTGCAGATTCGATGTGCGCAAGGCAGCGCCGATAGAACGGCTCAGCCTGATCGAACGAGAACTTGGTATCGAGAACATGCTCCGCCTGGAGCAACTCGTCGCGCACTTGCGATGCAATCATTCCGGTTCCTCAACGTCCGCTTCTGGGCGAAGTCAGACCGCATGCGCGACTGACTCCTTTTGGCCGCATTCTGCCTATTGAGCCTTCGCGGGGCGGCCTCGTCTGAGGCTCATCAGTCTAGGACGTTCCGGCTGCGCCGGGGAGCGGCGAAACGTCTGATTCAGGAGGGGCAGATGCAAGGCGAGTTGGTTCTTGTCAGCGCGAAACTCTTCCAGCAGCCTCAGCTCGTACAAATACTGGGTCCAAAACGCGTCCCATTTTTTTGGACGGCTGGGCGCAGGCACATGCAACTTCCAGTGCACGCGAATGCACTCTTTACCGCAATGCGGGCAGTGGAACGCCTCGGTGTGCTGGCTTCTGCGCTGCAACTTGCGGCAATCCAGGCAAGCGAAGGTCCTATTGCTCATGATGCGACAGTGTCGTCTTTCGCAGGCCGCCAACGACCGCTTTCCTGCAAGTTCGGGGGTGCACGCGACTGTCCGGTGCTGGCCGTTGGCCGTCGTGAGAGGCTGGCTTGTAACCTTGGCGGCGCGCTGCTGCGAGGGCCTTGTCCAGGCGGTTGCTAAAACTCGACTTGATGGTATTTTGGGTTCACGGGCCCCCCAGTATGAATGCCATACCGAGGGCGCTCTCCCAAATCTTCCACTGACGCGCTGACACCCTGAGCCGTTCTCCGAAATCGAGCGACGTAGACGTGCCTGGGCTTCATGTCGACAACAGTCACGGGCAGCTCCACATATCGATAAGTGATCGCTCCCCCGCCAACTCCATAGTTAGTGCTGTAGTGGATAGAGAAGTGGTGGGTGCCGGGCAGCACTCTTACCCATACGGGAAACACGGATCTTGGGGTGTCTTTACCGTCTACTGCGCGAATGGTCGCGACTTCGTGCTGCGTAGCTCGATCGTCAACTGATGAAAACACGGCTGTTTCGGCTTGCGGACTATCGGTTTCATACATTGGATAAGGCGCATGGTGAAACGCACAGCCGCCGATCAGCACTGAGAGGAAGAGAAGGAAAATGTGATTGATTCGCTGCATGGGGTTAGGCTTTAGCTCGGGCATTTTGACGCGCAGGCCACTCCGGCCCGGAGGTAGGATTTCTTTTCAACGCATGCTGCGTCCAGCAGAAGGCTGTTATCTATGGCTTCTTAATCAATCACACACAGTCCCGCACGACCGTCCGTCGTGCGGAGCTGCCCATCGGCGAACGACTGGTTGTGGCCGAATGTAGTCGAAGCTTGAATGCCGCTGCTAGACCTTCAAACGGTCGCAAAGCAGAGCGAAATGCCGCCTTTCCAGTCTGCCCGGCGGCCACAAATGCGGCGGGAATCAGCACTCCGTGGCGCGACACGGGCAGCTCGCCCACACGCTCAGGCCGCCACGCCTTGCGCCGCCACGGGCCGCCGCCGCGCAGTGACCGCGCAGCCCACCGACGCCGCCATCACCAGCGCGATGGCCAGCCACTGCGTGACGCTCAGCCGCTCGCCCAGCAACCCCAGCGCCAGCAGCGCGGCCACGGCCGGCTCCATGCTGATCATGATGCCGAAGGCCTCCTTGGGCAGGCGCTTGAGCGCCACCATCTCGAGCGAGATCGGGATCGCACTGGAGATCGCGGCCACGCACAGGCCCACCACCAGCACGCCGGGCGCCAGCAACGCCGCGCCCGCATGCCACACGCCGACCGGCAACACCACCAGCGCGGCCACGCTCAGGCCCAGCGCGACCGAGTGGCCGGCGTGCAGATGGCCCAGCCGCTTGCCGAACACGATGTACAGGCCCCAGAGCGTTGCGGCCGCGAGTGCCCACAGCACGCCGACCGGATCGAGACGGCTGTCGCCGATGCCCAGCGGCAGCAGAAGCGCCAGGCCCGAGGCGGCCAGCGCCACCCAGACGAAGTCGATCGCGCGGCGGGACGAGAGCACGGCCACGGTCAACGGCCCCGCGAACTCGATCGCCACCGCCAGCCCGAAGGGGATGGTGCGCAGCGCCATGTAGAAGCTCAGGTTCATGAGCCCGAGCGTCGCGCCATAGAGCACGATGGCGCGCGCGTCGCCGGGCCGCAGCGGTCGGCGCCAGGGCCGCCAGATCAGCAGCAGCAACAGCGCCGAGAAGCCCACGCGCAGGGCCGTGGTGCCCTGGGCCCCGATGGCCGGAAACAGTGCGTGCTTGGCCCAGGAGGTGCCCAGGCCCAGCGCCGTGACGGCGCCCAGCACGGCAAGGAAGGGAACGAAGGCAGCCGGCGTGCGGCCCGCGGAGGAAGGCATCGGGCGAAGTATCGCCCGCGCCCTCCCGGTGCTTCAGAGCTTCGCGATCGACACCTCGGTCGACTTGACCAGCGCGACGACGTCGGAGCCGATCTTCAGCTGCAGCTCGTCCACCGAGCGCGTGGTGATGACGGAGGTGACGATGCCCCAGGGCGTTTCGACGTCGACCTCGGAGACGACGTCGCCGCGGATGATCTCGCGGACCTTGCCCTTGAACTGGTTGCGCACGTTGATGGCCTGGATGGTCATGAAGGTTCCTTGTTGGATGGATGGGTTGCTATTGATTTGATAGCTGCTTGCGCAGGCGGGACGGGCGCTGCAGCCCGATTTCGTTCAGATTCATCGACATCGCAGCGGCGCGGGCGCCGGGTGCCGCGGGTTCATGTGGATGCCGCCTTCAACGCCTGGTCGAGGTCGGCGATGAGGTCGTCGATGTGCTCGATGCCGATGGACAGGCGCACCGTGTCCTCGGTGACGCCGGCCCTGGCGAGTTCGTCGGGCGAGAGCTGGCGGTGCGTGGTCGAGGCCGGGTGCGTGGCCAGCGAGCGCACGTCGCCGATGTTCACCAGCCGCGTGAAGAGCTTCAGCGCATCGAGGAACTGCGCGCCCCCGGCCCGGCCGCTGCCGATGCCGAAAGTGAGCACGCCGCTGGACTTGCCGCCGAAGTACCTCTGCGCCAGCGCATGGTCGGGGTGGTCTTCCAGCGCCGCGTAGTTGACCCAGTTCACCGCCCTGCTCTTCTTCAGGTGCTGCGCGACGGCCAGCGCGTTGCTGCTGATGCGGTCCATGCGCAGCGCCAGCGTCTCGATGCCCTGCAGGATCTGGAAGGCGTTGAAGGGCGAGATCGCCGCGCCCGTGTTGCGCAGCGGCACGACGCGCGCGCGGCCGATGTAGGCAGCGGGCCCCAGCGCCTCGGTGTAGACCACGCCGTGGTAGCTCACGTCGGGCTCGTTCAGGCGCTTGAAGCGTTCCTTGTGCTGCGCCCAGGGGAACTTGCCCGAATCGACGATCGCCCCACCGATGCTGGTGCCGTGGCCGCCGAGGTACTTGGTGAGCGAGTGCACCACGATGTCGGCGCCGTGCTCGATCGGCCGGCTGAGGTACGGCGAGGGCACCGTGTTGTCGACGATCAGCGGCACGCCGTGCTTGTGCGCGACGGCTGCCACCGCGGCGATGTCGGTGATGTTGCCGGCCGGGTTGCCCAGCGACTCCACGAAGATGGCCTTGGTCTTCGCGTCGATCAGCGGCTCGAAGCTGGCCGGGTCGCGGTGGTCGGCGAAGCGGGTGGTGATGCCGAACTGCGGCAGCGTGTGGGCGAACAGGTTGTAGGTGCCGCCGTAGAGCGCCGTGCTGCTGACGATGTTGTCGCCCGCCTCGGCGATGGTCTGGATCGCGTAGGTCACGGCCGCCTGGCCCGAGGCCAGCGCCAGCGCGGCGATGCCGCCTTCCAGCGCCGCGACGCGCTGCTCCAGCACGTCCTGCGTCGGGTTGTTGATGCGGGTGTAGATGTTGCCCGGCACCTTGAGGTCGAACAGGTCGGCGCCGTGCTGCGACGAGTCGAAGGCGTAGGCCACCGTCTGGTAGATGGGCGGCGCCACCGCGCGGGTGGTCGGGTCGGGCGAGTAGCCGGCGTGCACCGACAGGGTTTCGAATTTCCAGTCCTTGGACATGGGTGTTTCCTTTGGGTGGATCAAGAACGGCCGTTCACGCTGAGCTTGGCCTGTCCTGAGCTTGTCGAAGGGTCGAAGCGCCGCGCGAAGCTTCGACAGGCTCAGCTCGAACGGAGATGGGCGAATGCGGCATCACACGGCCCAGCGCAGCGTGTGCGCGGGCGAGTCGGGCCAGTGGGCATCGTTGGCGGGTTCGGCCTCGTCGGCCGCAGGTTTCTGCAGCACCCGGTCGAGGATGCGTTTCTCGATGGCTGCGAAAGCCGAGTCGCCCTGCGAGCGCGGGCGGGCGAGCGCGATGCGCTCGTCCAGCGAGATGCGGCCGTCCTCGATCAGGATCACCCGGTCGGCCAGCGCCACGGCCTCCTGCACGTCGTGCGTGACCAGCAGCGCCGTGAAGCGGTGCTGCTGCCACAGCCCCTCGATGAGGCGGTGCATCTCGATGCGCGTCAGCGCATCCAGCGCGCCAAGCGGCTCGTCGAGCAGCAGCAGCCGCGGGTGGTGCACCAGCGCGCGGGCCAGGGCCACGCGCTGCCGCTGGCCACCCGACAAACGCGCCGGCCATTCGTTCTCGCGATCGGCCAGGCCGACCTGTGCCAGCACCTCGCGCCCGCGCGCCCTCGCCTCGGGCGGCAGGCCCAGCGTGACGTTGTCCAGCACGCGCATCCAGGGCAGCAGGCGCGCCTCCTGGAACATGATGCGCGTGCCGTCGTGCAGGCCGCTCACAGGTTTGCCGTCGGTGACGACCTGGCCGCCGCTGGCCGCCTCAAGCCCGGCGATCAGGCGCAGCAGCGTGCTCTTGCCGCAGCCGCTGCGTCCGACGATGGCGATGAACTCGCCCGGCTCGATGGCCAGCTGCGTGTCGCGCAGCACCTCGCGTTCGCCGTAGCGCTTGACGAGGTGGCGAGCCTCCAGCTTTACGCCGCCGGGCTGCGGCAGCTCGACGAGGTCAGGGCGGGTGGGGGTATCGATGACAGCGCTCATGGTTGCGGGCTCCGTGCGGCCTCCCGTTCCCAGGCCGTGCACTCGCTGAAGAGCGACAGGGCACGCGGGTGACGGGTGGCGGGTTTCATGGCGATCAGGCCGATGGCTTGAACAGGTCGATGTAGAGGGCGTTCACCTTCTTCGGCAACAGCTTTGCCCTGCCCTCACTTCGCCTGGTAGCCCGGATGCCAGCGCAGCCACCCGTGCTCCAGCGCCCGTGCGAACACATCGGCGAACTTGCCCAGAAGCGCGTAGAGCAGGATGCCCACCAGCACCACGTCGGTCTGCAGGAACTCGCGGGCGTTCATCGTCAGGTAGCCGATGCCGGCCTGCGCCGAGATGGTCTCGGCCACGATCAGGATCACCCACATCAGCCCCAGCGAGAAGCGCAGGCCCACGAGGATGGACGACAGCGCGCCGGGCAGGATCACGTCGCGGTACAGCTGCCAGCGAGAGAGGCCATAGGTGCGGCCCATCTCGATGAGCTGCGGATCGACGTTGCGGATGCCGTGGAAGGTGTTGAGGTAGATCGGGAAGAACACGGACACGCTGATCAGGAACAGCTTGGCCGTCTCGTCGATGCCGAACCACAGGATCACCAGCGGGATGAGCGCCAGCGCCGGGATGTTGCGCACCATCTGGATGGTGGAGTCGAGCAGCGTCTCGAAGAATTTGACCGAGCCGGTGAGCAGCCCCAGCACCAACCCGGTACCACCGCCGATCGCCAGGCCCAGCAGCGCACGGCCGGCACTCACCTTGACGTGCGTCCACAGCTCGCCCGACACGGCGAGCGACCACGCGGCCTTGACGACGTCGATCGGCGCCGGGAGCACACGGGTAGAGAGCCAGCCGAGCGACGAGGCGATCTGCCACGCGACGATGAGCCCGATGGGAACGAGCCAGGGCACGAGGCGGTGGGCGACCTGGGCCGCGAAGGCCTTGGCGCCGCCGAGGGAGGGGGTACGCAAGGGCATGGACTGGACTTGTTCGGTCATCAAAGAACTTTCACGGTTGGATCGATTTCGACTCGCTCCCTCTCCCTTTGGGAGAGGGAGTCAGAAGCTCAGCTCTGCGAAACGAGGCGCGACGGTGCGTCGAGGTTGGCGACGACCTCGCCAAAGGGGCCGGTGAGCGCACCACCGACCGATCCACCGAGGCGTTGCTGCACGCGCCGCGGCAGCAGCGGGAACACCAGTTCGGCGAAGCGGTAGGCCTCTTCCAGGTGCGGGTAGCCCGAGAGGATGAAGGCGTCGATGCCCAGCGCGGCGTATTCCTCGATGCGTGCCGCGACCTGCTCGGGGCTGCCGACCAGTGCGGTGCCGGCGCCGCCGCGCACCAGGCCCACGCCAGCCCAGAGGTTGGGGCTGATCTCCAGCGCCTCGCGGCTGCGGTTGGCGCCACCCCGATGCAGCGCGGCCATGCGGCGCTGGCCTTCCGAATCCATGTTGGCGAAGGCGGCCTGCGCGCGAATCACGGTCGAGTCGTCGACGCGGCTGATGAGCGCGTCGGCGGCCTGCCAGGCTTCCTGCTCGGTCTCGCGCACGATCACGTGCAGGCGGATGCCCAACTCCACGCGGCGGCCCTTGCCCTCTGCCCTCGCCCGCACGTCGGCGATCTTCTTGGCCACCTCGTCGGGCGTCTCGCCCCAGGTCAGGTAGCGCTCGACCTGCTCGGCCGCGAGCTCGTGCGCGGCCGCGGACGAGCCGCCGAACCACACCGGCGGGTGCGGCTTCTGCACCGGCGGGAACAGCAGCTTCGCGCCCTTGACCTGCAGGTGCCGGCCGTCGTAATCGAAGGCCTGCCCGTCGTGGCTGCGCGCGATGAGCTCGCGCCAGATGCGGATGAACTCGGCCGACTGCTCGTAGCGTGCCGCGTGATCGAGGAAGACGCCGTCGCCCTCCAGCTCCGCGCGGTCGCCACCGGTGACGAGGTTGACCAGCAGCCGTCCGCCCGACAGCCGGTCGAAGGTCGCGGCCATGCGCGCGGCCAGCGCCGGCTGGTGGAGGCCGGGCCTCACCGCGACCAGGAACTTCAGCCGCTTCGTCGCGCCGATGAGGCTGGAGGCGACGACCCAGGGGTCTTCGCAGGAGCGGCCGGTCGGGATGAGCACACCTTCGTAGCCGAGCGTGTCGGCCGCGCCGGCCACCTGCTGCAGGTAGGCCAGGTCGACCGGTCGAGCGCCTTCGGTGCTGCCGAGATAACGGCTGTCGCCGTGGGTGGGGAGGAACCAGAAGATCTGCATGGGAAAAATCCTTTGCGCTTACCAGGAGTGCGCGAGAAAGCGCGTCGATGGTGCGGTGGCGTGTGCCGCGACGAGCCGGCGCAGCGCCCGCACCGGCAGGTAGCCGTGCGGCGCACGCCGGGCCACGGCATAAGCCGAGGGCAGCTTGATGCCCCAGGCCGCCACGGTGACGCCCAGCACGCGCAGCGCCTGCTGCGCGGGAGAGGAAGGAACGACGAAACGGGAACTCACGCCGACATTCCTCAGGTCAGGCCCGGGGCCGCCGCCTCGAGCAGGTTGATGCGCCTGGGGATCAGCTTGAGATCGAAGAAGGTGTCGGCGATCTGCTGCTGCTCGCCCAGGATGGCTCGGGTGATCGGACCGGTGCCGAACTGCGAGCGCCCGATCGACAGGTCGACCACCGGCTTGGGCAAGCCCCAGATCTGCGCCAGTTCGCCCGCGAGTTCGCCGCGGTGGCCCTTGCCCCACTGGTCGACCTTGTCGAGCTCCTCGATCAGCACCCGGGTCACGTCGACGTTCTTCGCCGCGTAGTCGAGCGACGAGAAGTAGTAGCCGCGGTTGCCCACCACGCCCGAGGCATCGGCCAGCACCCTGGCGTCGAGCGACTTCTCGGCCGCGGCGAGGAAGGGGTCCCAGATGACCCAGGCGTCGATCGAGCCCTTCTCGAACGCGGCGCGCGCGTCGGCCGGCGGCAGGAAGACGGCGTTCACGTCCGCGTACTGCATCCCGTGCTTCTGCAGCAGCTTGACCAGGAAGTAGTGGACGTTGCTGCCCTTGTTGAAGGCGACTTTCCTGCCCTTCAGCTCGGGCACGCTGCGAATGGCCGAACCCTTGGGCACCAGCACGGCTTCGGACTGCGGTCGCGGCACCGTCGCCGCGACGTAGGCCAGTGGCGCGCCGGCGGCCTGCGCAAAGATGGGTGGCGCCTCGCCGACGTCGCCGAAATCGATCGAACCGACGTTCAGCGCTTCCAGTTGCACCGGGCCGGCGGTGAACTCGGTCCACTTGACCGACACCTTCAGCGGGGCGAGGCGCTGCTCGAGCGTGCCGCGGCCCTTGAGCAGGCTGAGGTAGCCCTTCTGGTGGCCGATGCGCAGCGTGCGCGCGGCGCCCTGAGCGAACGTGGGCGCCGCGAGCGCGGCAGGCAGCGCGAGGGCGGCGGCACCCCGGAGCAGGCGACGGCGCGAGAGGGAGTTGGATGAAGAGGTCATGGTGCGTGGTCCTGGATCGGGTGAATTCAGGCGAAGGCCAGCAGTGCGGCCTGAAGCGCCAATGCGGCCAGCAGGTCGGCCGCGCGCAGCAGGCGGGAGCCGGGCTGGACGGCGGGCAGGTGGTCGGCGAGGGTGGGTGGCATGGCAGTCAGGAGCAATTCGTGGGGGCGAGCGGTGCCCGCACCGCCGGGCAGGAGCCTGGCGGCGGGGGCGGTGATCGGGGGGAGTGGCGAGGCGGCGGCGGCGCACGGCCGCCCTCGCCTCAGACGCTACATCGCACCTGCGAGAAGTGCACCGGCTCGAAGGCGGCCGGGCGCGGACCCAGCTTCAGGCCCTCGGCCGCCAGCGTGTCGACGGCTTCGGCCAGGCGGTCGAACAGGTCGACCTGCAGCTGGTAGGCCCCTTCGGGCGTGAGCGTGACCTGGGCATCGCTCGCGTAGACGCCGGGCAGGATGTGGCGCGCGCCCAGCGCGTTGAGCACCGGCCGCAGCGCGTAGTCCAGCGCCAGCATATGGTGCGGGCTGCCGCCCGTGGCCAGCGGCAGCACGGCCTTGCCGCGCAGCGCGGTCTGCGGCAGCAGATCGAGGAAGACCTTGAGCAGCCCGCTGTAGGCCGCCTTGTAGACCGGCGTGGCCACGACGATGGCCTGCGCTTTCGCGATGCGGTCGACGGCCAGTTGCACGCTGTGGTGGCTGGTGTCGGCGGCCAGCAGCGCCGCGGCCGGCAGGTCGCGCACGGCCAGCGCGTCGGTGGCCACCCCGCGGCGCGCCAGCCGGTCGGCCACGGCGTCGAGCAAGGCGGTGGACCGCGACGGCGAGGACGGGCTACCCGCCAGCAACAGCACAGACATCGGAAGCTTTCAAAAATTTGGGGACGAAATCGGCCCGCAGCGCCCGCCAGACGGGCGCCACCAGCTATGAAATCCATAGCAGGGACCGCTCGGACCCCTGCGTGCCGCGACCTACTTCTGCTTGTTGGTGTAGATCTGGTCGAAGCTGCCGCCGTCGGCGAAGTGGGCCTTGTCGGCCTGCGTCCAGCCACCGAAGGCCTCGTCGATGGTGAAGAGCGCCAGCTTGGGGAACTGGTCGGCGTACTTCGCCTTGGCCTTGTCGGCCGTCGGGCGGTAGTAGTTGCGGCCGGCGATGTCCTGGCCTTCGTCGGTGTACCAGTACTTGAGGTACTCCTCGGCCACCGCGCGGGTGCCGTGCTTGTCGGCGAACTTGTCGACCACCGTCACTGCCGGCTCGGCCAGGATGGAGATCGAGGGCACGACGATGTCGAACTTGTCCGGCCCGAATTCCTTGATGGCGAGGAAGGCCTCGTTCTCCCAGGCCAGCAGCACGTCGCCCACGCCGCGCTGCACGAAGGTGATGGTGCTGCCGCGCGCGCCCGTGTCGAGCACCGGCACGTTCTGGTAGAGCTTGCCGACGAAGTCCTTCGCCTTGGCATCGCCGCCGTACTTGCGCTTGGCGTATTCCCAGGCGGCGAGGTAGTTCCAGCGCGCGCCGCCCGAGGTCTTGGGGTTGGGGGTGATGACCTGCACGCCCGGCTTGGCCAGGTCGTCCCAGTCCTTCAGGCCCTTGGGGTTGCCCTTCTTCACCAGAAACACGATGGTCGAGGTGTAGGGCGAGCTGTTGTGCGGCAGGCGCTTCTGCCAGTCGGGCTTGACCAGGCCGCCGTGCGTCACGAGCGCATCGGTGTCGCCGGCCAGGGCCAGGGTGGCGACGTCGGCTTCCAGCCCGTCGATGATCGAGCGCGCCTGCTTGCCCGAACCGCCGTGCGACTGCTTGACCACCACGTCCTGGCCGGTCTTGGCCTTCCAGTACCTGGCGAAGGCCTTGTTGTAGTCCACGTACAGCTCGCGCGTCGGGTCGTACGAGACGTTGAGCAGGTTGACGGTGTTGCCCTGCACCTGGGCCACAGCCGGCAGCGATGCCGTCAGGGCCATGCCGGCCACTGTGCTGGTGGCCAGGGAAAGCTTGATAAAGTCGCGGCGGCTGTTCATGTTTGTGCTCGAAAAAGGCATAACGTCGATGCCTTGCATTCTCAAGAGCGCATAAGGAAACTGGAACGACCGAGTTTTCAGTTCTAAATAGCGAAATCAACTAAGCGGCCGGCTCAGCGCCCGCCGCGCACCCACACCGAAGAGGCACCGCAATGGCACGCATGGTCCACTGCATCAAGCTCGGCCGAGAGGCCGAAGGGCTCGATCTCCCCCCCTACCCGCCCCACACCGATCTAGGCAAGCGCATCTGGGAAAACGTCAGCAAGGAAGCCTGGGCCGCCTGGCTCAAGCAGCAGACCATGCTGGTGAACGAGAACCGCCTGAACCTGGCCGACCAGCGCGCCCGCCAGTACCTGGCGCGGCAGATGGAGAAGCACTTCTTCGGCGAGGGCGCCGATGTGGCGCAGGGGTACGTGCCGCCGAGCGCCTGACGCCCCGAGCTGGCGCGCGCTGCTGTGCGCCAGCGCCTTGACGGCCCGCGCCGCGAGCACTGCCGGCGCCTCGCCTCCTCCGCTTTCCCATGACCGAACCCGTCGAGTGGCATCCTGACGGCCGCCCGTTCAGCGCCCGCTTCCAGGAGGGCTACCACTCCGAAGCCGGCGCCACCGCGCAGGCGCGCCATGTGTTCCTGGGCGGCTGCGGGCTGCCCGGCGCCTGGGCGAATGCGTCGGAGTGGCGGATTCTCGAAACCGGCTTCGGGCTGGGCCTCAATTTCCTGACCAGCTGGCAGGCCTGGCGCGACGATCCGGCGCGGCCGGGCCTGTTGCACTTCGTCTCGGTCGAGGCCTACCCGGTGTCTGCCGCCGACCTGTTGCGTGCCGCTGCTGCGCAGGGGCCGGCGCTCGCTGCGCTGGGCGCCGAACTGGCCGCGCAGTGGCACGGGCTGCTGCCGGGCTGCCATCGCCTGGTGTTCGAGCAAGGCCGCGTGATGCTCACGCTGTGCGTGGGCGAGGTGCAGCCGATGCTGCGCGCGCTCCAGCCCTTCGACGCGGACAGCCTCTTCCTCGACGGCTTCAGCCCGCAGAAGAACCCACAGATGTGGACGCCCGAGGTGCTCAAGGCCGTCGCCCGCTTCGCCCGGCCGGGCACGGGCATCGCCACCTGGACCATCGCACGCGCCGTGCGCGACGCGCTGACGCCACTGGGCTTCGTGCTCGAGAAGGCGCCCGGCCTGCCGCCCAAGCGCGACTGCCTGCGTGGCCGGTACGCCCCGGGCTGGCAGCCGCGCCGGCCTCCCCCCGATCCGCAGCGCGTGGCGGCGCCCGGCGACTGCGTGGTGGTCGGGGCCGGCCTGGCCGGTGCGGCCGTGGCGGCCAGCCTGGCGCGACGCGGCTGGCGCGTGACCGTGCTCGACGCCGCGGATGCACCGGCCTCCGGTGCATCCGGCGCCCCCGCGGCCGTGCTGGCGCCGCATGTATCGCCCGACGACGCCCTGCTCTCGCGGCTGACCCGCGCGGGCGCGCGGCTGGGCTGGCAGCAGGTGCAGTCGCTGCTGGCCGACGCGGCCGGCACCGATTGGCAGTGCGAGGGCGTGCTGGAGCGGCGCGCGAACGCCGCCGCCCTGCGCCTGCCGCCCGGCTGGCAGGCGGACGGCCCCAACGACTCCTGGACCGCCGATGCCGCGCAATGCGCCCGCGCCGCCCTGCCCCCTGACACGCCCGCGATCTGGCACGCGAAGGCCGGCTGGGTGCGCCCGGCTGCGCTGGTGGCGGCCTGGCTGGCCACGCCGGGCGTGCGTTTCGTCGGCCACGCGCACGTCGCGCAGGTGGCCTCGACGTCCGCGGGCCGTTGGCAGGCACTCGATGCCCAGGGCGCCGTGCTGGCCGAGGGCGATCGCCTGGTGCTCGCGGGCGGCCACGGCTCGCGCTCGCTGCTTGCCGACGCGCTGCCCCTGCAACCCGTGCGTGGACAGCTGGTGCACGGGCCGATGCCGGCAGATGGCGACGGCACCGGCCTTCCCGCCGTGCCACTCAACGGCGACGGGCATCTGGTGCCCGCGGTGCCGCTGCCCGGTGGCCCGCGCTGGCTCAGCGGCTCGACCTTCTCGCCAGGTGAGGAAACGCGGGCGCTGCGCCCGGACGACACCGCGTTCAACCTCGACCGCCTCGAGCGCCTGCACCCCGGTGTGGCGGCCCTCGCGCGCCGACAGGCGGCACGGGGCGAGCTGCACGCCTGGGCCGGCGTGCGCTGCGCTTCGGCCGACCGCCGCCCGCTGGTCGGCCCGGTGCCCGGCGCCGCGCCGGGCCTGTGGGTCAGCACCGCGATGGGTTCGCGCGGCCTGAGCTTCGCGGCCCTGTGCGCCGAACTGCTGGCCGCGCGCTGGCACGGCGAGCCGCTGCCCGTCGCCGCCAACCTGGCGCGCGCGCTCGACACCTCGCGCGTACGCGCCTGAAACCTACCGGTGCTGCCCGGCAGCCCGACGACAATCCCCGCCATGGCGACCCACTACGACATCCTGCACACCACCACCTACCGCTATCGGGAGCCGGTGAGCTTCGGGCAGCACCGGGTCATGTTCCGGCCACGTGACAGCCACGACCTGCGCGTGCTCGCCACCGACCTGCAGGTCAGCCCACAGGCCCATGTGCGCCTGATCCAGGACCCGCATTCCAACTCGGTGGCGCTGGTGCAGCCCCAGGGGCAGGCCACCGAGCTCACCATTGCCTGCTCGTTCACCATCGAGCATGTGCCCGATCCTGCAGACGAGCTGTCGCTCGACCCGGCTGCCGAGTTCCTGCCTTTCGCCTACTCGATGCAGGAACGGCTGGACCTGGAGCACTACCTGCGCCCGCACCACGACGATCCCGACGGCACCCTGATCCGCTGGGCGCACCAGTTCCTGCACAGCGACCAGCCCAACAGCACGCGCGAGACGCTCACGCGCATGAACGCCCACATCAACCAGAGCCTGACCTACCAGGCGCGCGACGAGGAAGGCACGCAGACACCGCTGGAGACGCTGGCCGTCGGCGGCGGCAGCTGCCGCGACTACGCGCTGCTGATGATGGAGGCCGCGCGCCGGCTGGGCATCGCCACGCGCTTCGTGTCGGGGTACCTCTACGACGCCATGCTCGACACCGGCGTGCAGGAGCCGGGCGAGAGCATCGTCGGCGCCGGTGCCACGCATGCCTGGCTGCAGGCCTACCTGCCGGGCGCGGGCTGGGTCGCCTTCGACCCCACCAACAACCTCATGGGCAGCGGGCGGCTCATCCGCGTCGGCGTCGCGCGCGACCCGGCCTTTGCGCCGCCCATCGCCGGCAGCTGGTTCGGCGAGGCCGACGCCTACGAGGGCATGGACGTGGTGGTCAAGGTCACGCGCCGCCGCCGCAAATGAGCGCCGCTATTGTTTTCATAGCTGCTCGCGCAGGCGGGACGGGCGCTGCAGCCCTTTTTGGCTTGAAGATCGACGGCCCGATCGACCGGTCCCCGACGCACCACGCATTCCGTTTTCATTTTTCTGCAAGGTTCCCATGACCCTCCGCCCCGAAGATCGCAACCAGTTCGTCAACGAAGTCGGCTACGAAGCCTTCGAGCACATCGTCAAGCGCATGGAGGCGCTCGGCACGATCCCCGTGGCGGAGCTGCTGCCGCTGGTGTTCGGCGCCGTCAACGTCTGCCTTGCGAACGCCATGCGCTCCACCATCGAACGCGCCAGCGACCCCGCCGCTGCCGCCGAGGCCTTGCTCGCGGCGAGTCAGCAGCAGACGCGCATGCTGCTCGACCAGATCATCCAGGCACCCAGGTCCTGAGGCGCGCGGCGCCTCTCGCGCACGCGTGCGCCCATCGCGTGACGCCGTCAGTCACGCAGAGGACTGGGCCGCGCCTGCGCCAGTCGCTTACTTGACTGCGGGGCCGGCGCCCGTCTGCCGAAACTGCCAGCGCTTCCATCGACCCATCCAAGGAATCGCTCGCATGTTCATCAAGAAGACGCTGTGTGCCGTGGCCTTTGCTGCCGCCTTTGCCGCGCACGCCCAGGAGACCCTCAAGATCGCGATGATCGACCCGCTCAGCGGCCCCATGGCCGACGTCGGCAAGATCTTCGAGAACCACCTGCGCTTCGCCGCCGACCAGATCAACGCCAAGGGCGGCATCGACGGCATCAAGCTTGAAGTGCTGGCCTACGACAACAAGCTCTCGACGCAGGAGAGCCAGGCTGCGCTGCAGGCGGCCGTGGGGGCCGGCGTGAAGGCGGTCTTCGTGGGCGGCGGCTCGGCCACCGTGTCGGCCGTGGTGGCCGCCGCCAACCGCAACAACGAACGCAACCCCGACAAGGCGGTGCTGGTCTTCAACTACGGCGGCTACGACCCGGACCTGGTCGGCAAGCAGTGCTCGTTCTGGCACTTCCTGACCGACGCGCAGGTGCCGATGCGCATGAAGGCCATGGGCGACTTCGTGAAGAAGACGCCGGACATCAAGAAAGTCTACTTCCTCAACCCCGACTACAGCTTCGGTCGCCAGTGGACCGCCTACGGCAAGACCATCCTGGCCGAGGCGCGGCCCGACATCCAGTTCGCCGGCGAGGACTTCTTCCCCACCGGCACGGTGAAGGACTTCGCGCCCTACATCGCCAAGATGCGCGCGGCCGGGGCCGACACGGTCGTTTCGGGCAACTGGGGCAACGACATGGCGCTGCTCATCCGCGCCGCGGGCGATGCGGGCTACAAGCTGCGCATCCTCACGCATTCCAGCGCCAACAAGTCGACCATGATCGCGCTGCAGGCGGCCAAGACCGTCAAGCTCAGCATGGTGGGCGACTGGTTCCCGGGTTCGAACAACGCCGCCCTGGCGGCGCAGGCCGAGGCCTTCGAGGCCAGGTACAAGGAACCCTTCTATCTGGCCCGCCTGTCGGTGGCGACCGAACTGCTGGCCCAGGGCGTGCGCAAGGCGAAGTCGACCGATCCCACGAAGATCGCGCTCGCGATGGAAGACCTGAGCTACAAGTCGCTCGTGGGCGACGTGACGATGCGCAAGGCCGACCACCAGTTCCTGTCTTCGCAACTGGTCTACACGAACCAGACCGCCGACGGCAAGACGGTGAAGAAGGGCTTCGACGGCACGGACCAGGGCTTCATCCAGGAGTCGGTGTCGCCGGCCGCATCGATCACGGTGCCGAGCCAGTGCGACATGAAGCGCCCGGCGGGAGCCTGAGGCGATGACGGCACGCCCCTGGCTCGCCAGCTACCCCGAGGGCACAAGCTGGGAGGCGCCGCTCAGGCTGGCGCCGCTCACCGCCCTGCTCGATGCGGCCGTGCAGCGCTGGCCGGGCCGCACGGCCCTGCGCCAAGGCACGCTCGAGATGGACTACGCCCAGCTCGCCGCGCACATCGGGCGCGTGGCTGGCGGTCTGCAGCGCCTGGGCGTGGGCCCGGGCACGCATGTCGGGCTGTACCTGCCGAACGTGCCGCACTACATCGTGGCCTTCTTCGCCGTGCTGCAGGCCGGCGGCACGGTGGTGAACTATTCGCCGCTGGACGCCGGCCACACCCTGCGCCACAAGGTGGAGGACAGCCACACCACGGTGATGCTCACCTTCGACCAGCCCGAGCTGCTGCAGAAGATGGAGGCCATCGCCGCGCAGCCGCCGCTGCGCACACTGGTGGTGGGGACCGAGGCGGACTTCGGTGGTCGCGCGGTCGCCGGCACCGGTTCCGATGCGCTCGTGCCTGGCGCGGCGCGCGTGCCCTTCGCCGCGCTGCTGGCCGCGTCGCCGATCGTGGCGCCGCATGTGCCGACGGACATCGCCTCGGCCGTCGCGGTGCTGCAGTACACGGGCGGCACCACGGGCCAGCCCAAGGGCGCGATGCTCACGCACGCCAACCTGAGCGCCGCGGTGTCGCAGGTCTGGCACACGCTGGTGGCGTCCAAGACGCTGGCCGAGGGCGAGGAGCGCTTCCTCGCCGTGCTGCCGCTCTTCCACATCTATGCGCTGGTCGTGAACATGCTGTTCGGCCTGTCGATCGGGGCCGAACTGTCGCTGCACCAGCGCTTCGACCTGGAGGCGGTGCTGCGCGAGTTCGTCGAGCGCCGGACCACGGTGTTCCTCGGCGTGCCGACCATGTACGTCGCGTTCACCGGCCACCCCGACATCGAACACATCGACCTCTCGTCGCTCAAGTTCTGCAACTCCGGCGGCGCGCCGATCGCGGCGGAGGTCTACCAGAACTTCGTGCGCATGGCCCAGTGCCGACTGCAGGAGGGCTGGGGCATGACCGAAAGCTGCACCATGGCCACGGCATCGCCCGGCTTCAGCCACTACCGCCCTGGCTCGTGCGGCATTCCGGTGCCGGGCGTGGACGTCCAGGTGATCGACCTGCAGGACCAGCGCGAGCTGCCAGCCGGCGAGCGCGGCGAGCTGTGCATCCGCGGCCCCAACGTGATGGCCGGCTACTGGAATCGCCCCGACGCCACCGCCGAGGCCATGACGGCGGACGGCTTCCTGCGCACCGGCGACGTGGGCTACATGACGGACGACGGCTTCGTCTACATCGTCGACCGCACCAAGGACATGCTGATCTGCGGCGGCTTCAACGTCTACCCGCGCAACATCGAGGAGGCCATCTACCGCCACCCGGCCGTGGAAGAGGTCATCGTCATCGGCATCCCTGACCCCTATCGCGGGCAGTCGCCCAAGGCCTTCATCAAGTTCAGGGACGGTGCCACGCCGCCCACGCTGGCCGAATTGAAGGCCTTCCTGGCCGACTACCTGGGCAAGCACGAGATGGTGCAGGCCATGGAGGCCCGCTCCGAGCTGCCCAAGACGGCGGTGGGCAAGCTGTCGAAGAAGGAACTGCAGGCCGAGGCATCGGGCCAGGCCTGACGACCGAAGGGCGGGCGCCGCCTTCAGGCAGCGTCAGGCCGCGGCCAGCCGCTCCCTGGCCAGCCGCGTACCTTCCGCCAGCGCCTTCAGCTTGCGCCACGCAACGTCCCGCCCCATCGGTGCCAGGCCGCAATTCGTGCAGGGGAACAGGCGCTCCTTCGGCACGAACTGCAGTGCCCGGCCGATGGTGTCCGCGACCTCCTCGGGCGTCTCGACCACGTCGCTGGCCACGTCGATCACGCCGACCATCACGTCCTTGCCGGCCAGCAGCTTCATCAGGTCGGGCGGCACATGGGAGTGGATGCACTCCAGGCTGACCTGGTCGATGCTGCTGCGGGCCAAGGCAGGAAACACGGCTTCGTACTGGCGCCATTCGTCGCCCAGCGTCTGCTTCCAGTCGGTGTTGGCCTTGATGCCGTAGCCATAGCAGATGTGCACGGCCGTCGTGCAGGTCAGACCCTGGGCGGCGCGTTCGAGCGCCTTCACGCCCCAGTCCGCCGCGTCCTTCATGTAGACATTGAAGGCGGGTTCGTCGAACTGGATGATGTCGACACCGTCGGCCTGCAGCGAGAGCGCTTCCTGGTTGAGCAGTTCCGCGAACGCGAAGGCCATCTTCACCTTGTCGCCGTAGAAGCGGTCGGCCACGGTGTCGACGATGGTCATGGGGCCGGGCAAGGTGAACTTCAGCTTCTTCTTCGTGTGCGCGCGGGCCAGCTGGGCTTCGAAGGCATGCACCCGGCCCTTCAGGCGCAGCGCCGCCACCACCTGCGGCACCATCGCGTCGTAGCGGTTGTCGCGGATGCCCATCTTCACCTTGTGCTCGAAGTCGATGCCCTCGACCTGCTCGAGGAAGCCATGCACGAAATGCTGGCGCGACTGCTCGCCGTCGCCCACGATGTCCAGGCCCGCGTCTTCCTGGGCCTTGATCCACAGCAGGGTCGCGTCGGCCTTGGCCTGGCGCAGCGCCTCGCCTTCCGCCCGCCACTGCGGCCAGAGCTTGTGGGTTTCGGCGAGCCAGGCGGGTTTCGGCAGGCTGCCGGCGATGGAGGTTTCGAACATCTGGGAATTCCTTTCAAGGGGTGATCGGCGTGACGAGCGGAGGTCGGCCCGTGTTGGCCGGACAGCCGAGGGGTCGCGGGTCAAACGGGGGTCAGGGTGCCACGGTGGCGGCCCACCGCTCGAGCACGTTCCTGTACGGCTTGATGAAGTGCTCTTCCGCGAATTTTCCCTGCTTCACGGCCAGCTGGCTGCGCTCATCCCTGTCATAGACGATCTGCGTCAACGAGTAGTCCTGGTTCTTCAAGCTCGGCTGGAAGAAGTCTCCCGCGGCGGAATTCGCGTTGTAGATCTCGGGGCGGTAGATCTTCTGGAAGGTCTCCATGGTGCTGAGGGTGCCGATGAGTTCGAGGTTCGAATAGTCACCCAGCAGGTCACCGAAAAAGTAGAAGGCCAGTGGCGCGACGCCGTTGGGCGGCATGAAGAAGCGGACCTGCATGCCCATCTTCGCGAAGTATCGGTCGGTCGACGAGGGTTCGTTCTGTCGGTACTCGACGCCCAGCACGGGGTGATGGTTGCCGGTGCGGTGGTACGTCTTGCTGGTCGACGCGCTGATGCAGATCACGGGCGCCTTGCCGAAGTGCGCCTTGTAGGTGCTCGAACAGGCGAATTGCTTGAACAGCTTGCCATGCAGGTCGCCAAAATCGTCCGGCACGCCGAATTCCGGTCGATCCAAGTTGTAGTTCGGAAGCAGGACGCTGAAGTCGTAGTCGCGCACATAGGAGGAGAAGTTGTTCCCCGCGATGCCGTCGATGCGCTTGTTGTCGCGCCTGTCGTGAATGCAGGTCTTCAGTATCTCGATCAACGGGAAGGCCTGGATGTCTCGCGCGGCCTCGATGCCCATCTCGACGGAGACGATCTCGAGTTCGACGGCGTAGCGGTCCCCTGTCGGGTTGTCCCAATGCGCCAGCTCGTTGAAGCGGTTGTCGATCATCTTCAAGGTGTTGCGCAGGTTCTGCTGCCGGCGTTCGCCCCGGGCCAGGTTGGCGAAGTTGGTGGTGATGCGCGTGCCGTCCGACGGCTGATAGTTCTCGTCGAAGCGAATGTGCTTGAGGTTGAAGGTGAGTGCCTGGTTCATCGCCATTCCAGTGAGCCAATGTTGGGGGAAAGCTCTGTTCGTTTGTTCACGCCACGATCGCTTCTTCGGCCCACCGGGGCTTGGCGAGGCGCGTCGGTTGCAGCAACGGCAGTGCGCGTTCGACCGCCATTGCGGCGCGCCGGGTCAGTGCCCCGTCGTGCAGGCGGTGCTCGGTGAAATCGTTGTCGGTCGCGTACACGCCCAGCGGCAACGTGCGTGCCTGGAAGAAGCTGAACAACGGACGCAGCTGGTGGTCGATGACCAGCGCATGGCGCTCGCTGCCGCCGGTCGCCGCCAGCAGGATGGGCTTGTCGGTCAACGCGTCCTGATCGATGAAATCGAAGAAGTGCTTGAACAGCCCCGTGTACGAGCCTCTGTAGACCGGCGTGGCCACCACCAGGATGTCGGCCTGCTCCACCGCAGCGAGTTCTTTTTCCACCGCGTCGGGCAACCAGGGACGCGAGACCGTGCCCGCGAGCCGGGGCGCGAGCCTGCCCAGTTCCACCAGATGCTGTTCGCACGGAACGGCGTCGGCGATCAGCTCCATCAGGTGCTCCGCAAGGGAGGCCGCCTTGGAGGGATGCTGCAGCCCGCCGGACACCGCAACCAGGCGCAGCGTGGCTGCCTGCCCAACCCGGGCGCGCGCAGGAGCTTCATGCGCTTCGTCTCGAATTGATGGGGCAAGGGGGTGGCGAGTGGTCATCGGCTGTGTCGCTCTGCAAACGAGACCGCGGATGCTAAGAGTGATGAGTCATGAAGTAAAATGGTCTTATCTCACGCATTCATGAATACGGCTCACACATCATGCTGGAGCGCACGCACCTCGCCATCGTTCGCGAAGTCGAACGCCAGGGTTCGCTGACCGCCGCCGCCGGCGTGCTGCACGTCACCCAGTCGGCGCTCAGCCACAGCATGCGCAAGCTGGAACAGCAGCTGGGTACCGACATCTGGCTGCGCGAGGGCCGCAGCCTGCGGCTCACGCAGGCCGGTCAGTACCTGCTGGCGGTGGCCAACCGCGTGATCCCGCAGCTCGACCTGGCGCAGGAGCGGCTGCTGCAGTTCGCGCAGGGCGAGCGCGGCGCGCTGCGCATCGGCATGGAGTGCCACCCCTGCTACCAGTGGCTGCTGAAGGTGGTCGCGCCCTACCTCAAGGCATGGCCCGACGTGGACGTCGACGTGAAGCAGAAATTCCAGTTCGGCGGCATCGGCGCGCTCTTCGGCTACGAGATCGACCTGCTGGTCACGCCCGACCCGCTCTTCAAGCCCGGCCTCGCTTTCGAGCCTGTCTTCGACTACGAGCAGGTGCTCGTGGTGGCACGCGGCCACGCGCTGGCCGACGCCGCCCATGTCAAACCCAGGGACCTGGCCCGCGAAGTGCTGGTGACCTACCCGGTCGAGACCGACCGGCTCGACATCTACAACCAGTTCCTCATGCCTGCCGGCATCACGCCCAAGCGGCACAAGACCATCGAGACCACCGACATCATGGTGCAGATGGTGGCCAGCGGCCGCGGCGTGGCCGCCCTGCCGCGCTGGCTGGTCGAGGAGTACGCGGGTCGCATGGACGTGGTGCCGGTGCGGCTCGGCGCCCGCGGCATCCACAAGCACATCTACCTGGGCGCCCGCGAGTCGGAGACGCACATCGACTACCTCAGGGCCTTCGTCGAGCTGGCGCGGATGCGCCCGGCGGTGGCATGAAAGCGCCGCGCAGCTTCGCGCTGAAGGTGCGAGCTGTTAGCATGCCGACCGCCGAATCGCTTTCGATGCGGCCGTAAGCGTTCAACGTCAACCAACGCATCACCAGCGCCCTCGGGGTCTCGCTGGCGGTGTGCGATGGTTGCGAAATCCCTCCTCCTTCGTTGCTGCCGCCCCCCGGCCCAGGGTGGCGCATCTTTCCCCGAAGGAAGGCATGTCGAATCCATCGATCCGTTCTCCGCTGCGTCGGCTGGCCTGGCTCACGCTGGCGCTTTTTCTTACCTACATGGCTGTGGCCATGTCGATGCCCGCCGTGGCCGTGCACGTCTCGCGCACGCTGGGCCTGAGCAACTCCGCTGCCGGGCTGGCCGTGGGCATCGCTTTCCTCAGCACCATCGCCAGCCGCGGCTGGGCTGGCCGGATCGCCGACCTGCGCGGCGGCAAGGCCGGCACCTTCGTCGGGCTGTTCCTCTACGCGCTCGCCGGCCTGCTGTGCATGGCCTCGGCCTGGCCCGGGCTCGGCCAGGCAGGCGCCTATGGCGTGCTGCTGGCCGGCCGGCTGCTGCTGGGCCTGGGCGAGAGCCTGGGCCTGGTCGGACTGCTGGTGTGGTGCATGTCCACCCTGGGCCCGGCGCGCTCGGGCTTGGTGCTGTCGGTGTTCGGCGCCGGCATGTACGGGGCGTTCGTCGCCGGCGGCCCACTGGGCCTGTGGCTGCTCGGCCGCCTGGGCTTTGTGCCGCTGATGGCGATCTGCGCCGCCCTGCCGACGCTGGCCGCGTTGATGCTGTGGCGCACGCCGGCATCGCCGCCCGCCAGCGCTGCGCCGCGGCCGCCGTTCGCCCGCGTGGTGGGGCTGATCTGGCAGCCCGGCGCCGTGGTCGGCCTGCAGGGCATCGGCTTCGCCGCGCTGGGTGCCTTCTTTCCGCTGTACGTCATGTCGCGGGGCTGGGGCGGCGCCGGCTGGGGGCTCAGCTGCTTCGGTGCCGGCTTCGTGGCGGTACGCCTGCTGTGCGGCACCCTGCCCGATCGACTGGGCGGCGTGCCGGTGGCACTGGCCTCGCTCGCCGTGGAGGTGGCCGGCCAAGGCCTTCTGTGGCTGGCACCCACGCCCGCTGTCGCCTTGGCCGGCGCGCTGCTCACCGGCATGGGCTGTTCGATGGTGTTTCCGGCCATGGGTGTGCTGGCCGTCCAGCGTGTGCCGCAGCACCTGCGCGGCACGGCGATCGGGGGCTTCGCCGCCTTCCAGGACCTGGCCTATGGCGCCACCGGCCCGCTGGCCGGCTTCATCGCCGACCGCTTCGGCCACGCGCAGGTGTTCCTGACGGGCGCGCTTGCGGCGGCGCTGGGCCTGGCGATGGTGCTGCACATGCGCCGAAGCGCCTGATGCGCCTCAGCTGTATCGCTTCTCCAGCGCATCCCATTCCGGCTTGCCCACCAGCCGCTGCCGCTCGGCGAAGGGCGTGACCAACCCGCTGGACTCCTGCACTTCCTGTTCGTCGCGCAGGACGGTCAGCGCCTTCTGCATGCCGGCCACCGCGCCCTGCAACGCCGCGTTGGCGTAGAGCACGATGCCGTAGCCCAGTTCGCCCAGCTGCTTCGCGTTGAAGATCGGCGTGCGCCCGCCGATGACCATGTTCATGAGCTGCGGCTTGGCCAGGCGCTGCGGCAGCGCGCGCACCTCGTGCTCCGTCGTCACGGCCTCGACGAAAAGGATGTCGGCGCCGGCCTCGGCAAACTTCTGCGCGCGCTCGACGGCGGCCTCGAAGCCCTGCGTGGCGCAGGCATCGGTGCGGGCCAGGATGAGCAGGTCGGGGTCTTGCCGCGCGTCGACGGCCGCCTTGATCTTGCTCACCGCCTCGTCGGTCGCGATGACGTCCTTGCCCGAGAAATGGCCGCAGCGCTTGGGCGCGACCTGGTCCTCGAACTGGATGCAGTCGGCCCCGGCGCGCTCCAGCGTGCGCACCGTGTGGCGCACGTTCAGGGCATTGCCGAAGCCCGTGTCGGCATCGACGATCAGCGGCACGCCCACCGCGTCGCGGATGCGCGCCGTGTGGTCGGCGATCTCGGCCAAGCCCATGAAGCCCTGGTCGGGCATGCCGAACCACATGTTGGTCACGCCGGCACCGGTGACGTAGATGGCGGGGTAGCCCAGGTCTTCGATGACGCGGGCCGACAGGGCGTTGAAGGCGCCCGGCACGATGACGCCGCGGCGCGCTTCGACGAGGGCTTTGAGTTGCTGGCGGGTGGACATGGTTCGCTCTCGGGAAAGAAGGGGTCTCAGAAACTGTCGCCGGGCACGCGCACGAAGCCCTCCATCAGCACGCGCGCGCTGCGGCTCATGAGGGCCTTGGTCACCGTCCACTGGCCGCCGGCCTGAAGGGCCTCGGCGCCCACGCGCAGCGTGCCGGAAGGATGGCCGAAGCGCACCGAGGCGCGCTCGCCGCCGCCGGCCGCGAGGTTGACGAGGGTACCCGGCACCGCGGCCGCCACGCCGATCGCGACCGCAGCGGTGCCCATCATCGCGTGGTGCAGCTGTCCCATCGACAGCGCGCGCACCAGCAGGTCCACATCGACTGCCTGCACCGGCTTGCCGCTGGAGGCCACGTAGTCGTGCGGCGGCGCGACGAAGGCGATCTTGGGCGTGTGCTGGCGCGTCGCCGCCTCGGCCAGCTCGCGGATGAGGCCCATCTTCACGGCGCCCCAGGCGCGGATGGCTTCGAAGCGCGCCAGGGCCGCCTTGTCGCCGTTGATGGCCGGCTGCAGTTCGGTGCCGGTGTAGCCGAGCTCGGCCGCATTCAGGAAGATCGTCGGGATGCCGGCGTTGATGAGCGTGGCGTTGAAGCGGCCGATGCCGGCCACGTCGAGCGTGTCGACCACGTTGCCAGTGGGGAACATGGCACCCCCCTCCTCGCCCTCCTCCGCCGGGTCCATGAATTCCAGCGGCACCTCGGCTGCCGGGAAGGTCACGCCGTCGAGTTCGAAATCGCCCGTCTCCTGCACTGCGCCGTTCGTGACCGGCACATGGGCCACGATCGTCTTGCCGATATTGGCCTGCCAGATGCGCACGGTGCAGATGCCGTCACGCGGAATGCGATCCGCCGGCACCAGCCCGTTCGCGATCGCAAACGGCCCGACGGCGGCCGACAGGTTGCCGCAGTTGCCGGACCAGTCGACGAAGGCCTTGTCGATCGCCACCTGGCCGAAGAGGTAGTCGACATCGTGCCCGGGCCGTTCGCTGGCGCAGAGGATGACCGCCTTGCTGGTGCTCGAGGTCGCGCCGCCCATGCCATCGGTCTGCTTGCCGTAGGGGTCGGGGCTGCCGATCACGCGCAGCAGCAGCCGGTCGCGCGCCGGGCCGGGCCGGCGTGCGGCCTCGGGCAGGTCCTGCAGGCGGAAGAACACGCCCTTGCTGGTGCCGCCGCGCATGTAGGTGGCGCGGATGCGGATCTGAGGGACGAAGGTGCCAGGGGTCATTATGCTATCAATTTCATAGCTGCTCGCGCCCGTCAGGCGGGCGCTGCAGCCCTTTTTGATTCAAGAAAATCCTGGGCGAAGCGCTGCAGCACGCCGCCCGCTTCGTACACCGACACCTCTTCGGCCGTGTCGAGCCGGCAACGCACCGGCACGCGCAGGCTGCCGCCGTGGCGGCGATGCACCACCAGCACGAGTTCGGCGCCCGGCATGCGCGCGCCTTCCACATCGTAGGTCTCTGTGCCGTCCAGCTGCAGCGTGAGGCGATTCGTGCCCGGCCAGAACTCCAGCGGCAGCACGCCCATGCCGATGAGGTTGGTGCGGTGGATGCGCTCGAAGCCCTCGGCCACCACCGTTTCCACGCCCGCCAGCCGCACGCCCTTGGCCGCCCAGTCGCGGCTGGAGCCCTGGCCATAGTCGGCGCCGGCGATGACGATGAGCGGTTGGTGCCGGTTCAGGTAGGTCTCGATGGCCTCCCACATGCGAACGACCCGGCCCTCGGGCTCGATGCGCGCCAGCGATCCCTTCTTCACCACGCCGTCCACCACCGCCATCTCGTTCACCAGTTGGGGATTGGCGAAGGTCGCGCGCATGGCCGTGAGGTGATCGCCGCGGTGCGTGGCGTAGGAGTTGAAGTCCTCCTCGGGCAGGCCCATGCGGTGCAGGTACTCGCCAGCCGCCGAGTCCATCAGGATCGCGTTCGACGGCGACAGGTGGTCGGTCGTGATGTTGTCCGGCAGGATCGCCAGCGGGCGCATGCCGCGCAGGGTGCGCGGCGTGGCCGCCAGCGCGCCCACGCCCTCGGTGTCCCAGTACGGCGGCCGGCGGATGTAGGTAGACCGGGGCCGCCAGCCATATTGCGGGCCCACCGCCTCGCCGTCGTCGGCGCGGATGGCGAACATCGGCTCGTACACGGCACGGAACTGCGAAGGCTTCACGCTGGCCGCGACGATGGCGTCGATCTCCTCGTCGCTCGGCCAGAGGTCCTTCAGGCGCACCTCGCGGCCGTCGGAATCGGTGCCCAGCACGTCCTGCTCGATGTCGAAGCGCACCGTGCCCGCGATGGCGTACGCCACCACCAGCGGCGGCGACGCGAGGAAGGCCTGCTTCGCATACGGATGGATGCGGCCATCGAAGTTGCGGTTGCCCGAGAGCACCGCCGTGGCATACAGGTCGCGCCGGGCGATCTCCTGCTGGATCGCGGGGTCGAGCGCGCCGCTCATGCCGTTGCAGGTGGTGCAGGCGAAGCCGACGATGCCGAAGCCCAATCGCTCCAGCTCGCCCAGCAGCTTCGCTTCGCGCAGGTACAGCTCCACGGCCCTGGAGCCGGGCGCGAGCGAACTCTTGACCCAGGGCTTGCGCACGAGCCCGCGCGCATTGGCGTTGCGCGCCAGCAGCGCCGCCGCGATCACGTTGCGCGGGTTGCTGGTGTTGGTGCAGCTGGTGATGGCGGCAATGATCACCGCGCCGTCGGGCATGAGGCCCTGCGCTTCGTCGGCCTTGCCGGCGGCCAGTTTCGCCTTGTCCGCAATGCCGCGCTCGACCAGAGCGCCCACCGGCAGGCGACGGTGCGGGTTCGACGGGCCGGCCATGTTGCGCACCACGGCCCTGAGGTCGAAGCGCAGCACGCGCTCGTACTGCGCCGTCTGCAGGTCGTCGGCCCAGAAGCCCGCCGCCCTTGCATAGGTCTCGACCAGTTTCACCTGCTCGTCGCTGCGGCCGGTGAGCTTGAGGTACTCCAGGGTCTGCCCGTCGATGGCGAACAGCGCCGCGGTGGCGCCGTACTCGGGACACATGTTGGAGATGGTGGCGCGGTCGCCGATCGACAGGCTGCGCGCGCCCTCGCCGAAGAACTCGACATACGCACCGACCACTTTCTGCTGCCGCAGGAACTCGGTGAGCGCGAGCACGATGTCGGTGGCGGTGATGCCCGGCTGGCGGTGCCCCTCGAGCTCCACGCCCACGATGTCGGGCAGGCGCATCCACGAGGCGCGGCCGAGCATCACGTTCTCCGCCTCCAGCCCGCCCACGCCCACGGCGATGACGCCCAGGGCATCGACGTGCGGTGTGTGGCTGTCGGTGCCCACGCAGGTGTCGGGGAAGGCCACGCCCTCGCTCACGGCGACGACGGGCGACATCTTCTCCAGGTTGATCTGATGCATGATCCCGTTGCCCGCGGGGATCACGTCGACATTGGCGAACGCCTTCTTCGTCCACTCGATGAAGTGGAAGCGGTCCTCGTTGCGGCGGTCCTCGATCGCGCGGTTCTTCGCGAAGGCATCGGGGTCGAAGCCGCCGCACTCCACCGCCAGCGAATGATCGACGATGAGCTGCACCGGCACCACCGGGTTCACCGCCGCAGGGTCGCCGCCCTCCTTCGCGATCGCGTCGCGCAGGCCGGCCAGATCGACCAGCGCGGTCTGGCCCAGGATGTCGTGGCACACCACGCGCACCGGGTACCAGGGAAAGTCCAGGTCGCGGCGGCGCTCGACGATCTGGCGCAGGTAGTCGTCCAGATGCGCCGGGTCGGCGCGACGCACGAGGTTCTCGGCATGCACCCGCGCGGTGTAGGGCAGGCCGGCCCAGGCGCCGGGCTGCAGCGCCTCCACGGCGGCGCGGGCATCGAAGTAGTCCAGGCCGGTGCCTGGCAAGGGTTGGCGGTACGAACGGTTCATCACGGGGCGCCACCCGCTGCACGGGCGGCGGCGTTCACTGGGTTTGGATGTGGTTGTCCTGCACGACCTTGGCGTAGCGCGGGATCTCGATGCGGATCAGCTGACCGAACTGCTCGGGCGTGCCGCCGGCGGGCGACACGCCGGTCGGCTCCAGCCTGGCCACCAGCTCCGGGGCCTTCAGCCCGGTGTTGATCGCGGCGTTGATCTTCGCCAGCACCGGCGCCGGCAGGTCCTTTGGCGCGATCAACCCGTGCCAGGCCACGACTTCGTAGTCGGGCAGCTTGCCGGCCTCGGCCACGGTCGGGATGTCCGGGTAGGCGGCCTGGCGCTGCGCAGTGGTCACCGCCAGCGCACGCAGTTTGCCGGCCTTGACGTGCGGCATCAGGCCCTCGGTGCCGGCGACCAGCATGTCGACGTTGCCCGCGATCAGGTCGGTGATGGCCGGGCCGGTGCCTTTGTAGGGGATGTGCGTGGCCTTGACCTTGGCCATGCCGAACATGTATTCGGTGGCGATGTGCAGGTGGCTGCCGTTGCCCGCCGAGGCGAAGCTGAGCTTGCCCGGGTTGTCGCGGCCGTACTCCAGCAGTTCGGCCAGGTTCTTCGCCTGCACCTTGGCCGGGTTGACGCACACCACGTAAGCGCCCTTGGACAACTGGATCACCGGCGTCATGTCCTTGGCCGAATCGAACTTGAGCTTGTAGAGCGACGGGTTGACCGTGTAGCTTCCCGCCACCAGCAGCAGCGTGTAGCCGTCGGCCGGCTGGTGCAGCGCGTAGTCGGTGCCCAGCGTGCCCCCGGCGCCGGGCCGGTTGTCCACGATCACCGACTGGCCGACGTTCTTGCCCAGCAGGTCGGCACCGACGCGGGCGATGAAGTCCGAGCCGCCGCCCGGCGCGAAGGGGCACACGATGCGGATCGGCTTGTTCGGAAAGCCGTCCTGCGCCGAGGCGATGAGCGGCAGCGGCAGGCCGAGGGCCGCCAGGGCAGCGGAAAAGGTGCGACGGTCGAGGGTCATGGGGAGTCTCCGGTGTCGTGGTTGAAAGGCCGCCTCTGCGTGCGGCCTCGCGGCGCATCCTAGCCATGCCCACCAGCGGCACCTGACCATTCGTTCAGCTTTCTCGCCGGCCCCGCGACGCCTCACCGCCGTGCATCGATCGGCACGAAGGCCAGGTCTTCCGGCCCGGTGTAGTTCGCGCTCGGCCGGATGATCTTGTTGTCGATGCGCTGCTCGATCACGTGGGCCGCCCATCCGCTGGTGCGCGCGATCACGAAGAGCGGTGTGAACATCGCCGTCGGCACGCCCATCAGGTGGTAGCTCACCGCGCTGAACCAGTCCAGGTTGGGGAACATCCGCTTGGCGTCCCACATGACCGACTCCAGCCGCTCGGCGATGTCGAACATGCGCGTGGAGCCGGCCTCCTCCGACAGGCGCTTGGCCACGCCCTTGATCACCACGTTGCGCGGATCGCTCACCGTGTACACGGGATGGCCGAAACCGATCACCACCTCCTTGGCCTCGATGCGGCGGCGGATGTCGGCCTCGGCCTCGTCGGGGTTGTCGTAGCGCTTCTGGATCTCGAAGGCCACCTCGTTGGCGCCCCCGTGCTTGGGGCCACGCAGCGCACCGATGGCGCCGGCGATGGACGAATACATGTCGCTGCCGGTGCCCGCGATCACGCGCGCCGTGAAGGTCGATGCGTTGAACTCGTGTTCGGCATACAGGTTCAGCGAAGTGTGCATCGCGCCCACCCAGGCCTGCGAAGGCTTGCGCCCGTGCAGCAGGTGCAGGAAGTGGCCGCCGATGGAGTCGTCGTCGGTCTCGACCTCGATGCGCCGGCCCGCCGTGCTCCAGTGGTACCAGTACAGCAGCATCGAGCCGAGCGAGGCCATCAGCCGGTCGGCGATGTCGCGCGCACCGGCGATGTTGTGGTCGTCCTTCTCGGGCAGCACGCAGCCCAGGGCCGAGACGCCCGTGCGCATCACGTCCATGGGATGGGCGCTGGCCGGCAGGCTCTCCAGCGCGTCCTTCACGCTCGCCGGCAAGCCGCGCATGGACTTCAGCCGTGTCTTGTACGTGCGCAGCTCGGCGCGCGTGGGCAGCTTGCCGTGCACCAGCAGGTGCGCGATCTCCTCGAACTCGCAGACCTCGGCGATGTCCAGGATGTCGTAGCCGCGGTAGTGCAGGTCGTTGCCGGTGCGCCCGACGGTGCACAGCGCGGTGTTGCCGGCCGTGACGCCGGACAGCGCCACGGATTTCTTGGGCTTGAAGGCAGCCGGCGCGGCGGCTTCGGCGGTGGTCGTGGCGGTCATGCGGTTTCCTTGTCCAGATACGAGCGGTCGATGGCGGCGGGGCGGCCCCTGGCGTCCACCGCAACCATCTCGAAGACACCCTTGAGCGCGTCCTCGGGGGGCACCCCGGGCGCACGGGCCGTGCCGGCCACGCACACCGTCATGGAGCTGCGGCCCACGCGGCCGATCCAGGCGCGCAGCAGCAGTTCGCGGCCGACGGGCACCGGTGCGAGGAAGTCGACGCCGGTGACGCCCGCCATCACGACCTCGCGCTGCGCCAGCCCGCGGCCGGCCAGGAAGGCCGCCTTGGCCATCCACTGCAGGCCCTGCCCGGCGAACAGCGAGCCGTGGTGGTTGGCGTGCACGGGCAGCACCAGTTCGCGCAGTTCGGCTGTTCCGGCGGGTGTTGTCATGGTTCGCAATTTACGCAAAATGCCGGCTCCTGCCCACGACTGAAAAGGCGAATCGTTGCGAATGAATATCCACGGAATTGCGAATCTTGCAAATTTCCATCTGGGGCTGGCGGCATGAAGAAAACCTTCATGGGCGTGCGCCTGCGCAAGCTGCGCGCCGAACGCGGCATGACGCAGATCGCGCTGGCGCAGGCGCTGGGCATATCGCCGAGCTACCTCAACCAGTTGGAGCAGAACCAGCGCCCGCTCACCGTGCCGGTGCTGCTCAAGATCCACCGCACGCTGGGCATCGACATCCAGCAGTTCTCGGAGGACGAGGAGGCGCGGCTGGTCGCAGGCATGCGCGAGGCCCTGGCCGACGCGCCCGAGGCGGTCGCACTGCCCGAGCTGCAGGAGGCCGCCCACCAGATGCCCGCGCTGGGCCGCGCCCTCGTCGCGCTGCACCGACGCAACCTCGCCTTGCAGGACCAGTTGGAGACGATGGCACTGCGCCTGGGCGACGACCGGACCGAGGTCGCAGCGACGCGTGCCATGCCCTTCGAGGTGGTGCGCGACTTCTTCTTCGCGCACCGCAACCACTTCGACGAGGTCGACCGGCAGGCCGAAGCGCTGGCCGCCGAAGCGGCGGTGGAAGGGCCGCTGCTCGCGCACTGGCTCATGGACCGGCTGCATCGTCGGCACCGGGTGCGCGTGGAGACCCCGTCCGAGGCGCAGGACGGCAAGCGCCGTTTCGACCCCGCGCGCCGCACGCTGCAGCTGTCGGCAAGGCTCGTGCCTGCGCAACAGGTGTTCCAGCTCGCCACGCAGTTGGCGCTCGTCGAGCACGCCGCGCTCATCGACGCGCTGGTGGCCGTGCCGCCGCTGCAGGACGACGCACCTTCACGCCGCCTCGCGCGCATCGGCCTGGCCAACTACTTCGCCGGCGCCCTGCTGTTGCCCTACGGCCGCTTCCTACAGGCCGCCGAAGGCCTGCACTACGACATCGACCGGCTCGGCGAGCAGTTCGGCGTCGGTTTCGAGACGGTCTGCCACCGCCTGAGCACGCTGCAGCGCGCAGACGCGCCCGGCGTGCCCTTCTTCTTCGTGCGGGTGGACCGCGCGGGCAACATCTCCAAGCGCCAGTCGGCCACCCACTTCCACTTCAGCCGCACAGGCGGCACCTGCCCGCTGTGGAACGTGTACGAGGCCTTCGCGCAGCCGGGCCGCATCCTGCCGCAGCTGGCGCGCATGCCCGACGGCCGCTGCTACCTGTGGGTGGCGCGCACGGTGGCCAGCGGCCCGGCGGGCTACGGCGCACCACAACGCGTGTTCTCCATCGGCCTGGGCTGCGACATCCGGCACGCGCCGCGCCTGGTCTATGCCAAGGGCCTCGACCTGGGCGACCCCGACGCGGCGACGCCCATCGGCATGGGATGCAAGGTCTGCGAACGCACCGACTGCCCGCAGCGCGCCTTCCCCTTCGTCGGCCGGCCTTTGCAGGTCGACGAGCACCAGAGCCGCTTCACGCCCTACGGCGCGGCACTCTGAGCCGTGCGGCGGCCGCCTTCACCGCGTCGGCAAAGGCCAGCAGCACCGGGGGGCGCTCCATGCCATCGCGCCGGAAGAAGAGGCCGAAGGACGGCAACGGCACCCTGGGTGCGACCTCGAGCCGCTGCACACCGCCGCGCGCGATCTCGTCCATGGCGTGCTCCAGCCGCACCGCACACAGCAGCGACGCGTCCTGACGCATCAGCGCCCCGATGGTGACGGAGGAAATCGCCTCGATGACCGGCACCGGCGGCGTGGCGCCGTCGTTGAGGAAGGCCGTCATGAAGGCCTGGCGCACCAGGGTGTCCTTGGGTGGCAGCAGCCACGGCGCTGCGCCCAGGTCGCGCCAGCGCAGCCGTTTCCTGGCGTTGCCGGCGCCCTTGGGCGGCACCGAGGCCAGCACGCACAGTTCGTCCCGCAGCATCGCGACGGGCTCCAGCAGCGGCGTGATGTCGGCAGTGAGCAGCTCCGGCGTCACTGCGCCGTAGACGCAGTCGAGCTCGCCCGCCAGCAGGCGCTGGATCAGCTCCTGCACCCGCCCCTCGCGGATCTGCACCGCGGCACCGGGCATGTGCGTGCGCAGCCGCACGATGGCCGCCGGCACCGTCGCCGTGACCGAAGGCGCGCCCACCCGCAGCACGGCCTGCGCACCCTGCTGCATGGCGCCGACGTCCTCGGTGGCGCGGGCGAGCTGGTTCAGCACCGCTCGGGCATGGAACACCGCGCCGGCGCCCAGCGCGTTCGGGTGGATGCCCTGGTGGCTGCGCTCGAAGAGGCGCGCGCCGAAACAGGCCTCGATCTCGCCGAGCATCTTGCTGATGGCCGGCTGGCTCAAGTGCAATTGCGCGGACGCGCTGCGCATGGTGTCCGCCTCGGCGAGCACCGCCAGCAGTTCGAGGTGGCGCAGCCGCAGCTTGCGCACGAGGCGGCCGGTGGTCGCGTCCATCGGGCTCTCCTGGTTCTATATCCAATCGTGATCACTCCCTCACGATTATCGAATTTTCAATAATCGCCGGACTGGCTATGGTCCGGTCCATGCGCTTCGAGAACGACGAGACAACGACGAAACCCGCAGCGCCCCTCGAGGGCGTGCGCGTGCTGGACCTGGGGCAATACATCGCGGGCCCCGGCGCGGCGATGGTGCTGGCCGAACTCGGTGCCCAGGTCATCAAGGTCGAACCCCTGGCCGGCGACCAGGCCCGGCACATCGGCAGCTATGGCGAATCGATGATCCGCGCCTACAGCCGCGGAAAGCAGTCCATCGCGCTCGACCTCAAGAGCGAGGCAGGCCGCGAGATCGCCTGGCGGCTGATCGCCGGGAGCGACGTGCTGATCCAGAACCTGCGGCCCGGTGCCGTCGAGGCGCTGGGCTTCGGGCCGGAGGCGGTGCGCGAGCGCTTTCCCGCCCTGGTGTACCTCTCGATCTCGGGCTTCGGCCACCAGGGCCCGTCGAGCGAGCGGCCCGGTTACGACATCGCGGCGCAGGCCGAGAGCGGCCTCATGTCGGTCACCGGCGAGCCGGATCGCCTGCCTCAGAAAGTGGGCGTGCCCGTCATCGACGCTGCCGCCGCGCACCTCGGCGCGCAGGCGGTGCTGGCGGCGCTGTACGGCCGCAGCCGCACCGGCCGCGGCGAGACGCTGCGCACCTCGCTGCTGGAGGTGGCGATGCACCTGCAGGCGACCACCTGGTGCGACTACCTGGGCGGCGCGCCCGAACCCACCCGCATCGGCGACGGCCAGCCCAACAACGCGCCGGCCGCCGAGGTGCTGCCCACGCGCGACGGCCACATCGTGCTCTCGGCCTATGCCGAGGAGCACTGGGCGCGCTTCTGCCGCGTGGTGGGTCGCGAGGACCTGGCCACCGACCCGCGCTTTCGCAGCAACGCGCTGCGCGTGCGACACCGCCCCGAACTGCGGGCCGTGCTGCGCGACTGCCTGTCGGCCATGAGCAGCGAGGAGTGCGTGGCGCTGCTCAGCCGCAACCAGATCGTCGTCGGCGCCGTGCGCAGTTACGCCCAGGTGCTGCAGAGCCCCGACGTGCAGGCCAGCGGCATGCTGGTCGACGCGATGGCCGGGGACGGCACCCGCCATGCGGCGCTGGCGCTGCCCTACACCCTCGGCGATGCCCCCCGCGCCAGGCCTGCGGCGGCGCCGTCCTGCGGCGCCGACACCGACGCCGTGCTTGGCGCGCTCGGCTTCGCCGCCGAGGAGATCGCCCGACTGCGCGAGCAGCGCGCCGTGGCCTGACGCACCCGTCCGTACCTGCCATCCAGATGACCCTCGACACCCTCCCCGACCACGCGACGACGGCCGCCGAAGCCGCCGTGATCCAGACCCTGCCCCTGTTCGAGATGATGCGCATGCGCGCCGCCACCACGGCACGCCGGCATCCCACGCTCGGCTTCGCCTCCGACGAGCCCGGCTCGTCCTGGCGCTGGGTCAACCAGTTCACCCACACCCACCGCCGTCTCGGCCCGAACGACCGGGAGGTCGTGAGCCCCAACAACGACACCGTCTACAGCAACGCGTGGATCGACCTCTCCGAAGGCCCCGTGCTGATCGAGTCGCCGGACGTCGGCGATCGCTACTGGACGCTGGGCCTGCTCGATGCATGGACCAACCCCTTCGCCTACGTCGGCCGGCGCACCACCGGCAACCGCGCGCAGTGCACGCTGGTCCACGGGCCGGGCTGGCGCGGCGAGGTGCCGGCCGACGTGACGCACACCATCGCGGCACCGGGGCACGACGTGTGGCTGATCGGCCGCTTCCTGGTCGACGACGACGGGCCGGATGCCGAGCGCGTGCGCTCGCTGCAGCAGGCCCTGCGCATGCGGCGGCTGGATGGCCGCGACGCGGCGATGCGCGTGGACACCGCCCTCGATGGCCGCGACACGCGCATCCCCTCCGCCCGGCTGTACCGTGCCACCGTGGACGCCGCGCTGCGCGGCAACCCGCCGCCCGAGGGCGAGTCCCTCGCCTGGCCGCTGGACGACGACGCACTCGCGGCCGCCTTGCCGGCGGTGTACGAACGCCTGCGCAACGCCGGCCAGCCGCATGCGCTGGGCGGCGGCTGGGCCATCCCGGTCATGGTGCGCACGCACTGGGGCGACGACCTCCACACGCGCGCCCGCATCGCGCGCAACTTCATCGGTGCCCTGGGCGTGGACGAAGCGATGTACCCGACGGCCGAGGTTGACGTCGAGGGCCAGGCCCTGCACGGTTCGAGGCGTTACGAGCTGCGCTTCGCGCCGGGCCTCGGGCCGCGGGTCGATGCCTTCTGGTCGCTCACCCTGTACCGGCGCAGCGACTGCCTCTTCGTCGCGAACCCGATCGACCGCTACTCGATCGGTGACCGCACCCCGGGGCTGCGCACCGAGCCCGACGGCAGTCTCGTGATCCGGCTGCAGGCGCAGGACCCCGGCCCCGGCACGAACTGGCTGCCCGCGCCGCCGGGCGAGCTGTTCTATGTGGTGCTGCGGCTGTACCAGCCGCGCGCCGAGCACCTAGCGCTGCGTTTCGACTACCCGCCGATCCGCCCGATCTGACGCACGATTTCAACAAGACGGAGACAGAAGACCATGCCCATGAACCGACGCCACCTCCTTGCCTCGGCCGCCGCCGGGCTCGCGCTGCCCTGGAGCCTGCCCGCCGCTGCGCAGGCCTGGCCCGCGCGGCCGATCCGCCTCGTGTCGCCCTATGGCGCCGGCGGGTCGAACGACATCCTCACCCGGGTGCTCGGCGACTTCCTCTCGCGCCGCCTGGGCCAGAGCGTGGTGGTCGAGAACAAGGCCGGCGCCGGCACGCGCATCGCCAACGACTACGTGGCCAAGGCCGCGCCCGACGGCTACACCCTGCTGCACGCGGCGGCGCCCATCGCCATCGGCGAGGCGCTGTACAAGGACCTGCCCTACGACGTGCACAAGAGCTTCGCCGCCATCGGCAGCACGGCCATCGCACCACTGTTCCTGGTGGTGAATGCGCAGGCGCCCTACAAGACGCTGGCCGAGTTCATCCAGTACGCCAAGGCCAGCCCCAAGGGCGCGACTTTCGGCTCGCCCGGTGCAGGCTCGGCGCCGCACCTCACGGCCGAGCTGCTGCTGCGCGCCGCCGGCGCCAAGGGCATCGTGGTGCAGTACCGCGGCGACGCGCCGGCCTACACCGAGCTGCTGGCCGGCCGCATCGACGCCACGCTCACGGCGATCTCCACGGCCGTGCCGCACATCCAGGCCGGCAAACTGCGGGTGCTGGGCGTGGCGAACGAGGAACGCACGCCGCTGTACCCCGACGCACCGACGTTGCGCGAACAGGGCCTGCCCACGGTCGTCGGCTATGGCTGGTACGGCATGCTGGCCCCAGTCGGCACGCCGCCCGAGGTGGTGGCCCGCATCCACACGGAATTGAAGGCGGCGCTGGCCGACGCGGAGGTGCGTCGCAAGGCCGAGGCCGCCGGCCTGCAGCTTCGCGGCGGCACGCCCGCCGAATTCAGCGCGTTCATCTCGAGCGAGACGCGCAAGTGGGCGCAGATCATCCAGGCTGCGAACATCACGGCGGAATGATGGCGACGTTCCACCGCAAAGGCCGCGGCTGGCCGGCCCTTTCCGCCGCACTGCTTGCGCTGTGTCTTGCGGGTTGCGCGACGCCCGGCGCGGGTGACGCGGCGATGCAACGGCAGACGACGTGGGGCCCCGTGCTGGGCAGCGACGATGCGGCTGCCAGTGGCACCTGGAGCTGGAAGGGTGTGCCCTACGCCCAGGCGCCGGTGGGCGACCTGCGCTGGCGCGCGCCGCGCGACCCGCAGCCCTGGTCCGCGCCGCGCCCCGCCCGCGCCTTCGCGCCCGCCTGCGTACAAACCCAGCGCCTGTACGGGCCGGGCCTGAACAACCGCTACGACGAGACGGTGGGCAGCTCGCTGGGCCGCACCGTGGGCGACGAGGATTGCCTGTACCTCAACGTCTGGACGCCCGCCTCGCGCCCGAGCGCGCCGAGGCCGGTGATCGTTTTCGTGCACGGCGGCAGCAACATCACCGGCTACACCGCCGATCCGGTGTACGACGGCGCAGCGCTGGCGAAACAGGAAGACGCGGTGGTCGTCACGGTCAATTACCGGCTCGGCGTCTTCGGCTTCCTCGATGCGAAGGCGCTCAAGACCGGGCAGCGCGAGGAGGACTCCGGCAACTTCGCGCTGCTGGACATCGTGAAGGCGCTCGAGTTCGTGGCTGCCAACGCCTCGGCCTTCGGCGGCGATCCGCAGCGCGTGACGCTGATGGGGCAATCGGCCGGCGCGGTCAACGTCTATGCGCTGCTCACGTCGCCGATGCTGGTGACGCGCGACCGCCCCTTGTTCCACCGGCTGGCCGCGCTGAGCGGGGGGCTGTCCACCGCGGCATCGCTGCCGCCCGGCGGCATCCCGGCCGTGCTGCTGGCACCGGTCTGGGCCACACGCGGCGAGGCGCTGGTCCACGAGTCGCTCGTCGCGGGCCGAGAGGCCACCGACGCCACACAGGCCCGCCAGTGGGAAGCCGGCGCCGGTCCAGCGCGCACGGCGGCCTGGCTGCGCAGCCAGCCGCCCGACGCCCTGCTGCAGGTGGTGCGCACGCGGCTCGCGGCGCGTGGCATGGCGGCGAGCAACCCGATCCCCGACGGCTGGGTGCTCGCGCAGGACCCGATCGCCGCGGTGCGTGCCGGCCGCTACCTGCGCATGCCCGTGCTGGCCGGCCACACGCGCGACGAGACCAAGCTGTTCCCGCAGCTTTTCGCCCTCAGCCCGGCGCTGGGCGGCACCAGCGGCCGGCTTCTGGACGACGGCGCCGTGTTCTCACTGGCTGCGCGCTACGACCCCGAGGCGCCACCGCAGACCACGCTCGCGCAGTGGGTCCCACCCGCCTACCTGCCGGTCGACGCGCCCGGCACCGGCTTCGACGCGCGCGCCCGGCAGCTCGATGCGCTGTGGTTCTCCGCCATCCGCGACGACATGCTCAACGCCCTGCGCACGCGGCAGGACGCCGTCTGGGCCTACGAATTCGAATGGGACCGCCTGCCGCCGCCACTGGACCGGATCTTCGGCGCCGCCCACACCTTCGACCTGCCCTTCGTCTTCGGCAACTTCGGGCCGTCGCTGTACGCGCGCTTCATGTTCACGCGGGCCAACGCGCCCGGGCGGCAGGCGTTGTCCCAGGCCATGATGCGCAGTCTCGGCGCGTTCGCCCGGCGCGGCGACCCCAACGACGCCGGCCTGGGCGCCACCTGGGGCGTTTGGCCGTCGCGCCTGGTCTTCGACGCCGACCTGCAGCGCACGGCGATCCGCGCGCGATGAACGTGCGGCGCTTCAGTCGGCGCGGCGCTGGGCGGCGAGGCGCGCCTCGAGTTCGGCCATGAGCACCCTCGCCTCGGCAGCCCACGGAACCTGCGGGGCAGCACGGGTTGCGGCAGCTCCGGCGACAAACCCGCCACACCCCATTTGCTATCTTTTCGATAGCTAATCGCGCAGGCGGGACGGGCGCTGGAGCCCGATTTCCTTCGAATCAGCCCGGCTTGCGCCGCAGTGCGTCCAGCAGCCGCGCCCGCTGCGCGGGGTCGTCGAGCTGCTGCGACAGCAGCTCGTGCAGGTGCTGCGGCGAGCGCGCTTCGGCCAGCGCCTTCTTCAGCATGACCCTCGCGATGGGCCCCAGCTCGCGCGAAAGCGCTAGGCGCGCATGCTCGACCACCTCGGCGCCGATGGGGGCCTGCACCGCCGCGGGCGCCACGGCCGCACCGCCGGAGCCGAAGCCCGCACTGCCGCCGGTGGACCGCGCCGCGCTGCCGACACCGCTGCCGGGCCCGCCGAGCAGCGTGATGAAGCGCGCCCGGTCGGCCGCATCGGGAATGTGCTGGCTCAGCGCGTCCTGCAGGGCACCCAGGTCGGTGGCGGTGCGTGCCGCCTCGCGCACCAGCACGCGCGCCATCGGGCCCATGAAGCGCGTGAGGGCTGCCTCCATGGGCGCGAGGCTGGCCGCGTCCCATCGCGAAGGCGCGGCCGAACCCGGCCGGCTGGCGGCGCCCGAGGCCGCATGCCCGTCGGCCCGCCGCAGCGGCAGGCGCAGCGAGGCGACCACGGTCGCGTCATCGGCGGCCGTGCCGACGTGCAGCGCGCTGCGCTCGGCCAGCGCATCGCGGAACTCCTGCGCACTGGCAAAGCGCGACTGCGGCGCCTTGGCCAGGGCGCGCGCCACGATCGGGTCGAAGGACGCGGACACCGACAGGCCCGGGATCTGCGAGGGCGGCTCGGGCTCCTTGTTCAGCACCCGGTACATCACGGCCTCGGCCGACTCGGCCGCGAAGGGCGAGCGGCCGGTGAGCATGCGATACAGCAGCACGCCGGCGGCGAAGATGTCGATGCGGTGGTCGATCGCCTCGCCCAGGTACTGCTCCGGCGCCATGTAGCCCGGCGTGCCGATGGTGGCGGCCACCTGAGTGAGCGCCGCCGACTCGATGCGCGCAATGCCGAAGTCCGTCACCTTGAGCAGCCCGTCGGTGGTGACGACCAGGTTGGCCGGCTTGATGTCGCGGTGCCACACACCGACGCGGTGCGCGCAGGTCAGTGCATCCAGCAGTTGCTGCATGAAGCGGATGGCGGTGCCCTCGGGCAGGCGCGGCGTGGCGCCCAGCACCTGCGCCAGGTCGCGCCCCTGCACGTACTCCATGGCGATGAAGGCGGTGGTGTCGTCTTCGCCGTATTCGTAGATGGCGACGATGCCGGGGTGCGACAGCCGTCCCACCGCCTTGGCTTCATTGCGAAAGCGCGCCGCCAGGTCGATGCCGCCGTCGGCCTGCAGCAGGGCCTTGCGGATGGTCTTGATCGCCACCGGCCGGTCGATGCCGGGGTCGTGGCCCTGGTAGACCACGCCCATGGCGCCCTCGCCCAGCACCTGGACGATGTCGTATTTGCCAAGCCTCCGGGGGTGCTCCATAGGCACGGCCATTTCGATCTACGGCAAGGCCGGCGTATCGCCGGCGATGCACGCATGCGCACGATGCCGACGGCCGCGGAGCAGGCCACGCGGGAACATCCGCGGAACCGGCTCTGCCGGGCCGCTGGATGTGCCCCTCTTCGCGCAGCGGAAGGGGGGAGCGGCGACGCCGCTTGGGGGGATGCTCCGAATCATGCGTCCAGCAGCTTCATGGCGTGCACGAGGCTCTTGCGCATGCGCGCGAAGGAGTCGGACAGCACGCCGATCTCGTCCTTCGACCGCACGTTGAACTCCGGCGCATCCAGCTCGCCCATGCTCACCCGGTCGGTCAGGGCCGACAGGCGCGTCACGGGCTGGATCACGAGCTTCCAGAGCATGAGGTTGAGCGTCAGGCCGATCAGCACGAACACGCCGGCCAGCGAGCCCATGACGACGCCGAAGGCCTTGTCGGCGCGCTCGAAGGGCACGGACATGGGCACCGACACCACCTGCGCGCCGAGCACCTCGTTGAGCTTCCAACCGAAGCCGTTCGAGGGGCCGTACTTCTCGATCATCGGCGCCGGCGCGGCGCCCGGCGTGCTGTGGCAGCTCAGGCAGGCCGGGTTGGTGATGCGGATGGGCCGGGCGATGTACATGGCCGGGCCCGAGGCGGTCTCGCGCCGGCCGATGAACTCGCCGAGCTCCGACTCCTTGGCAAACTTGGCGATCACGTCCTCCTCCCAGTCCTGCGCACGGTCGCGCGGGTTGGTGGGGTTGAGCATGGCCGGCTTGTACGAGTACTCGGGGTGCTTGTTGCGCAGCGCGTTGACCATCTCGGTGGACGAATACGCCGGCACCGACTGCGGCAGGAAGGTGTACTTCATCTGCGTCTGCAGCAACGGCTGGATCTGCGTGGCCGTGTAGGTGCTGACGGCGGCGGCGCTTTCCATGATGAGGCGTGCACGGTCCAGCACCTCCTCGTGCGCGCCCTGCTGCAACATGTTGCGGGCCAGGTAGCCCGCGCCGGCCAGCCCCAGTGCGAAGACCAGCAGGAAAGCCAGGTTGAACTTGAGCAGCAGCTTCATCGGGAGGGCTCGGAGTCAGTAGGTGGACGTGGCCGGCCGGGTCGCGCCCGAAGCCGGGACGGCGGGCGGCCGCTTGGGCAGGTATTTCTCGGGAAAGACGATGCGGTCCCACTCCGGATGGTTGCGCATGTGGGCGACAAGGCCGGCACGGAAGTCGGGCCGGCGGGCCAGCGCCCGCCAGCGCGCGGCGAAGTGGCTGCGCAGCGCGGGCTCGGCCGCCAGCCAGGCGGCCACGTCGTCGTAGGCCAGGTCGGCCGTGCGCTTGGGCGCCACCTCGCGGTCCTTGAACTGTGCTGCGCGCGACGGCAGCGGGTCGAGAAAGCTGCGCGGCACGGTCTGGATGAAGGCCGGCACGGGCCGCGCCTTCACGGCGGCCTTGTCGCTGCCCAGGCGCGAGAAGAACTCGCCGGCCTTGAGCCGCACCGGCTCCGGCGCCTTGGGGATGCGTTCCTGCACGCTGGCCGCGCCGGCCTCGCAGAACAGCTGCAGTCCGGCCGGCTCGCTCGACACGACCTGCTGGCCGCTGGTGTCCGACAGGGCATAGGCCGGGGTGAGGACGGTCGGCGCCAGGTTCGGCTTCTCGCCGGCCGGCGTGATCAGCTTGAACCAGCCATTGAGAACGTAGAGCCGGGACGCCTGGGCCGTGGTGCCCTTGGCCGCCAGCCGCGGCGCCACCAGCGCGCGCGTGGCTGGGCCGAGATCGACGATGGTGCCGTCGGCGAATTCCAGGCGCAGCAGCCGGGACTGGGCGCCGGTTTCCACGATGTCACCGCTGTCGAGCCGCACGCCTTCGGCCACGGCGAAACGGCCGCTCTCGCGCAGCAGCGTGGCCTCGCCGTCCAGGATGGACGCGAGGACGGGCACCTGCGCCGCATGGGCGGCCAGGGCCCCGGCCAACCCGCACAGGGCGGCCAGGAACAATGAGATGCACTTCACCGCCGGGAACACTCCAGATCTAGAGATCCGGATCGTGCTCCGTAACGAAGTGTGAGGGCATCGGCCTCACGGCCTATGCAACGCGGCCGAGGGGCGGCCGGACCGCCCCTGAATCAGGCGTGCGCGGGGCGCAGGGCGCTGGCGGCCGCGGCGGGTCGGCGCGCATAGCGGTCCATCGCCAGGCCGTCCGTCCGGATCTCCGGGCGCTGCCCGGTGACGAGATCCGACACCAGCTTGCCGCTGCCGCAAGCCATGGTCCAGCCCAGCGTGCCGTGTCCGGTGTTGAGGAACAGGTTGGCCAACGGCGTCGCGCCGACGATGGGTGTGCTGTCCGGCGTCATGGGGCGCAGGCCGGTCCAGAAGCTGGCGGCCGGCAGGTCGCCGCCCGGGAACAGCTCGCCGACCACCTTCTCCAGGGTGGCGCGGCGGGCCGGGTTCAGGCGCAGGTCGAATCCGCCCAGCTCGGCCATGCCGCCGACGCGGATGCGGTCGTCGAATCGTGTGACAGCGATCTTGTAGGTTTCGTCCAGCACGGTGGACTGCGGTGCCAGCGCGGCGTCGACCAGCGGGACGGTGAGCGAGTAGCCCTTGACCGGGTACACCGGGATGTCGAGCCCGATGGCGGCCAGCGCGGCGCGCGAATAGCTGCCGAAGGCCATCACGTAGCGGTCGGCGGTGAGCACCTCGCCGGCGCCGTCCTGGCTGACGCGCACGCCGCGCACGGCGCCGCCTTCGGTCAGCAGCTCTTCCACGCGCACGCCGAAGCGGAACTGCACGCCCAGGCCCTTGGCCATCTCGGCCAGGCGGCGGGTGAACAGGTGGCAGTCGCCCGTCTCGTCATTGGGCAAGCGCAGGCCGCCGACCAGTGCGCCGCCGGTGCGGGCCAGCGCGGGCTCGACGCGGGCCAGGCCTTCGCGGTCGAGCAGTTCGAAGGGCACGCCGCATTCCTGCAGCACGGCGATGTCGCGCTGCACGCCCTCCATCTGCTGCTGCGTGCGGAAGACCTGCAGCGTGCCACCGGTTCGCTGTTCGTAGTCCAGGCCCGTCTCGGCGCGCAGGGCGCGCAGGCAGTCGCGGCTGTACTCGGCCACGCGCATCATGCGTTCCTTGTTGACCACATAGCGCTCCGGCGAGCAGTTGCGCAGCATCTGCGCCATCCAGCGCAGCTGGAACAGCGAGCCGTCGGCGCGGATGGCCAGCGGCGCGTGCTTCTGGAACATCCACTTCAGGGCCTTGAGCGGAATGCCGGGCGCGGCCCAGGGCGTGGAGTAGCCGGGCGACACCTGGCCGGCGTTGCCGAAGCTGGTTTCCTGCGCGGCGCCGTCCTGGCGGTCGAGCACCGTGACGCTCGCACCGGACTTGGCCAGGTACCAGGCCGTGGTGACACCGATGACGCCGCCGCCGAGAACGATCACTTTCATGGCAAATCCGCTGCAAGGATGGAATGGCGAGACTGTAGAAAAAGTCGACCAGAACATTTGCTGGTTATTCTGGTGAATTGCAGCAAAATCCACTGTCCAAATCAGTGCAAAGCGGGCATACCGCCCGGAAGAGCACCGCTTTCCAGGCCATGCCATGACCGTTGCCAGTCTCGACCGCACCGACCGACGCATCCTCGACATCCTCCAGCGCGAGGGCCGCATCGCCATCACCGAACTCGCCCAGCGCGTGGGCCTGTCGACCTCGCCCTGCTCCGAGCGCGTGAAGCGGCTGGAGAAAACCGGCGTCATCACCGGCTACCACGCCCGCGTGTCGCCCGAGGCGGTCGGCAAGACGCTCCTGGTCTTCGTCGAGATCAAGCTGTCGGCCAAGTCGGGCGAGGTCTTCGACAAGGTGCGCAACGAGCTGCTGCACATGCCCGAGGTGCTCGAATGCCACCTGGTGTCGGGCGACTTCGACTACCTCGTGAAGGCCCGCCTGCGCGGCATGGGCGAATACCGCCATCTGCTGGGCAACATCCTGCAGAAGATGCCCGCATCGGCGGCCGCCGACTCGCGCAGCTACGTGGTGATGGAAGAGATCAAGGAGACGCTGGCGCTGCCGCTGGACCGCTGAGCGGCGTGCTCAGGCGGGCGCCAGCGGCAGGTGCAGGTCGAAACGCGCGCCGCCGCCGGGCTCGTTGCCGGCCGTGAGGCTCGCCCCGTGCGCCTGCATCACGGCCTGCGCCAGCGACAGGCCCAGCCCCAGCCCCGACGCCGCCTCGCGGGCGCGGGCGCCGCGGTAGAAGCGCTCGAACAGGTGCGGCAGTTCGCCCGCGTCGATGCCGGGCCCTGCGTCGGCCACACGCACGATGGCCCGCTGCGCCGGCAGGTCGGCCAGCAGGTTGACCGACACGGCGCTGCCGGCCGGGGAGTACTTGATGGCGTTGTCCAGCAGGTTGGTCAGCGCCAGTTGCACCGCGACGCGCGCCGACACCGCGACCACCCCGCGTTCGCCGGCCAGCGACAGGCGCACGCCGCGCTGCTGTGCCACCGGCTCCATGCGCCGCAGCGTTTCCTCCACCAGTTGGCGAAGCGGCAGGCGCTCGAGCTCGCCGCGTTCCTGGCCGGCATCCAGGCGTGCCAGCACCAGCAGCTCTTCCACCAGCAAGGTGAGCGACTCCACCTCGTCGAGCGCCGAGCGCAGCGTGTCGACATACGCCGCCGCATCGCGGGGGCGGCGCAGCGCGATCTCCAGCTCGGCGCGCAGCCGCGACAGCGGCGAGCGCAGTTCGTGCGAGGCGTCGGCCGTGAAATTCCGCTGTGCCTCGATGCCGTGCTCCAGCCGGTCGAGCATGTCGTTGAGCGTGTCGACCAGGCGCCCGATCTCGTCGGGCGTGCCGGGATGCGGCAGCCGCCCGGCCAGGTTGCGCTGCCCGATGCGCCGGGCTTCGTCGACGATGTCGTCGATGGCGCCGAACACGCGCCGCGTCAGCAGCTCGCCCGCAATGCCCAGGGCCAGCATGAGCACCAGTGCGAGCAGCACCAGCATCACGCCGGCGCTGGTCACCGCATGGTTCACGTCGTCCAGCGACGCTGCGACCTGCACGGCCAGCACGTCGGGCCGGTTGGGCACCGACACCGACACCATGCGGGTGGGCTCGCCCGCATAGCGCTGCAACAGCGTGAACACCGGGCCGCCCGCGGCCAGGCGCTCGCGCAGGTCCGCCGGCACCGGCAGCGAACCGGTGCCCAGGTTGGCGCTGCGGGCAGCCACGGCGCCGTCGCTGTCGACGATCTGCACCAGGCGATCGACCCGCGCGTAGGTCGGGGTGCGGGCGCGAGGCGTCTCGTGGACCACCAGCCCCGAGCCGGGTTCGGACATCGCCAGCAGCCCGGCCTCGACCTCGGCCAGTGCGAACAGCGCATCGTCCAGCTCGCCGCGCAGGTTCTTGGAGAAGGCCCAGGTGCCCACCGCCACGGCCACCGCCATCACCAGCGCGACGACCAGGAAGTGCACCAGCGCCAGCCGGCGCCGAAAGCTCAGCACCTTCATTCGGGCGTGTCCGCCGACAGGCGGAAGCCCCGGCCGCGCACGGTCTGGATCCAGGGCGGCGAGGCCGGATCGATCTTGCGGCGCAGGTTGCCCATGTGCACGTCGATGAGGTTGTCGATCGCCAGCAGGTCGTCCTTCCAGATCTGCTCGGCGATGCGTGCCCGACTCACGACCTCGCCGGCATGGCGCATGAGGATGTGCAGCAGTGCGTACTCCTTCTGCGTCAGGTCGATCTTCATGCCGTCCTGCGTCACCATGTGGCTCACCGGATCGAGCGCCAGCGTGCCGACGCTCATCACCGTGGGGCGCGCCAGGTCGGAGCGCCGCAGCAGCGCGCGCACGCGGGCGATCAGCTCGTCGAAGGCGAAGGGCTTGGTGAGGTAGTCGTCGGCGCCGGTGTTCAGGCCTTCCACGCGGTCGCTGAGCGCATCGCGGGCCGTGAGCATCAGCACCGGCGTGGCGCAGCCGCGCGCACGAAGGGCCTTGCACCAGCTCAGGCCGTCCATGCCCGGCAGCATGCGGTCGAGCAGGATCACGCCGTAGTCGTTGACGAAGACCTCCTCGTCGCCCTCTTCCGCCGAGTGCGCCACGTCGACCACGAAGCCCTCTTCCTGCAGCCCGCGTGCCAGCACGCGTGCCGCCTTGCGGTCGTCGTCGATGAGAAGGATGCGCATGGAAAGAGGCCACGAAGCGGGAGGACGGGGCGGAAAGTATGCCCGGTCGACGGCTGTGCGGGCCTGAAGAACTCTTCAGGATTTCTTGGGACTTTCTTCAGGGTCGCCTGGGTAAGGTCCGGGCTCCAACAGCTCATCCCGACGGCGCGGCACTCCTGGCTTCCATGATCGAATCGTCCCTTTCCGCCCATCGTCCGGCCCTCTCGGGCGCGGTCCTGCTGCTGCCGGGTCTGTGCAGCACCGCCGACGAGCTGCTGCACCTGCAATCGGCCCTGCGCCGTGCGGGCTGGGCCTTCAGCACGCCGCACATCGAGGGCTACTCCTTCGATGCCTCGCGCCAGCGCCAGGTCGCCGGCCGCTTCTCCGACTGGGTCGAGCGCGTCTGCGACGAGTTCCTGGCGCTGCGCCGCGAGTACGGCACGGTGCTGCTCGCGGGTATCTCGGCCGGGGCCTCGCTGGCGCTGGCCGCCGTCGCCCGGCTCGGCCTGAGTGCCGACGGCCTGGTGCTGATGTCGACCACGCTGCGCATGGACGGCTGGTCGGCCAGGCGCGGCGGCTGGCTGCTGCCGCTGGCGCTCTACACCCCGCTCGGCCGCCTGTGGCGCTACCGCGAGCGCACGCCCTACGGCGTGAAGAACGAGCGCGTGCGCGCCTGGATCGAGCAGGAACTCAAGCAGCGCCGCATCTCGCGCGCCGGCTGCGCCGCCATCGGCGTGGGCCACCTGCGCGAATACGACCGCCTGCGCCGCGCCGTGCGCCGCAGCCTCTCGCAGATCCGCTGCCCGGTGTTGGCGCTGCATGCGCGCCACGACGAGGTGGCCAGCCTGTCGAACGTCGAGCTGCTGGCCCGTGGCCTCACGCAGGCATCACTGCATACCGTGGTGCTGGAGAACAGCTACCACATGATCTCGATCGACAACGACCGCCGCCAGGTGGCCCAGGAAACGATCGACTTCGCCCGCGCGGTGGCCGAAGGCCACCGCTCTCCCTCCCCCCGTCGAAAGCTGAGGCCATGTCCACACCCACCTTCGCCACCGTTTCCCGCATCGTGCAGGACGAGCACGCCTGCGACCCGGCCCTGATCCGCCGCGACGTGCCCCTGGCCGACCTGGGCCTGGACTCGCTGGCCCTGATGGAATTCATCTTCTCGGTCGAGGATGCCTTCCACCTGCGCCTGCCCGAGGACAAGCTCGACCCGCGCGAAGCGGGCATCACGCTGGGTGACCTGTGCGACGCGATCGACGCGCGCCTGGCCGAGGAGCAGGCCGAAGGCGCTGCGAGTGCGGCGCCCGCGCATGCCTGAGCGTCGCGCGATGAAGAACGAGCCCCTGGCCATCACCGGCCTCGGTGCCGTGACGCCGCTGGGCGCCAACGTGCGTGCCGTGCACGACACGCTGTCCGACAACCTGTGCGCCGTGGCGGCACGCGAGGTGGTGATCGAGGGCGTGGAGCGCTTCACCTTCGGCGCCGCGGCCTGCGTCGGGTTCGAGGAGCGGCAGGTGCGCGGGCCCTCGGGCGTGGCCCTGGACCGCGGCACCGCACTGGCGCTGACGGCCGCACGCGAAGCGGCCGCGCAGGCCGGACTCACGGGCGATGCGCGCCCGGTGGAGCCCGAGCGCCTGGGCGTGTACTGGGGCGCCGGCATGGGCGGCGCGTCCAGCTTCGACCAGAGCACCGAGCAGCTCTATGCACGCCACCGGCGCCTGCGGCCCACCACCGTGCTGACCACGATGCCCAACGCGGCGGCGGCCGAGCTGTCGATGGCCTTCGGGGCGCGTGCCGCCTCGATGGGCTATGCCTGCGCCTGTGCCTCCTCGGCCGTGGCGATCGGCGAGGCGATGCGTGCCATCCGTGCGGGCTGGGTCGACATGGCCGTCGTCGGCGGCCACGAAGCCCTGCTGTCGCCGGGCGTGATCGCGAGCTGGCAGGCGATGAAGGTGCTGGCGCCGGTGAACGGCGACCTGCGCACGGTGTGTCGTCCCTTCGCCCATGATCGCGCCGGCTTCGCACTCGGCGAGGGCGCCGCGGCCCTGGTCATCGAGTCGGTGGAGTCCGCACGCCGCCGCGGTGCGCCGGTGCTGGCGCTGCTCTCGGGCTACGGCACGAGTTGCGACGCCGCACACATCAGCACGCCGGACAGTGCGGGCCAGGTGCGCGCCATGAAGGCAGCGCTGGCCGATGCCGGGCTCGCACCTGCAGACATCGGGCACGTCAATGCGCACGGCACCGGCACACTCGCGGGCGACGTGGCCGAGGCCGGTTCGCTGGCCGAGGTCTTCGGCGCGCGCGGCGTGCCGGTCAGCGCGACCAAGGCCCTGCATGGCCACCTGATGGGTGCAGGCGGCGCGGTGGAGTTGATCTGCGCGCTGCATGCGATGCAGACGGCTCGCATGCCTGCCTGCGCGAGCGCCCCTGCCGATGCGCTCGGCATCGACCTCGTGCAGGGCCCTTCGCCGCGCACGGTGCCGCCGCCACGGCACGTCATGTCGAACTCCTTCGCCTTCGGCGGCACCAACGCCGTGCTGATCGCGAGCCGGCCCGATTGATCCGTCGCAAGACCTTGCCCGACCCTGAACGCCGCAGTCAGTCGATGTTCACGCGTCGCACCTAGCATCCCGCCATGTCCACCGTGCGCCTGCGTCGCCTGCTGTCCACCCGGTGCCTCGCCTGGTGGATCGGCGCATTGCTGCTGTCGGCGCTGCAGCCGTTCATCGCGGTGCATTTCCGCAGCGACGGCTGGGAAGATGAGCCAGGCTTTCGCATCCGGCCCCTGAGCCAGACGACCCAGTTCGAACAGGACGGGCGGCTGGAGCATGCGCACGAGCAAGAGACCACGCTGTTCGTGCCGCTGGGCGCCGGCATGCAGTCGTCGCACGGTTTCGGTGATGTCATCGGCGCCCTCGCCGCGCTGCTCGCGCTGGTGCTTGCGCTCGCGGTGCCGAGAATCGCGACCGCCCTGCGCCTGGCGATGCCGGCGCGCCACCGCCCCTGCCCCCGGGGCGGCCCACCCCCACCTTCGGCGCCCCGGCGGGCGCGCCCCCCCGCGCTCGCACCTCCCCCGGTCTCCTGCTGAACGCGGCGCGCTGCGCCGCCGGCCCCGTCGCGGCCCTGCCGCGATGGACGATCGTTTCCGCCGGAGCCGACCATGAACTCTTTGTCTCCTTCACTCCCAGGGGTGCGGCGCGAGCGCCTTGCGCGAGGCCACGAATGACGCATCCCGACACCGCCCTGTTTCTGCTGATGGCCGCAGGCCCCTCACCCGCCTCCTGGCTGCTGCCCATCGCCTCCGCGATGGCCGACGGCGGCGCCTGGCTGTGCGCCGCCCTCATGGGCTGGGCCGCGTGGCGCCAGCCGCGCGACCGCAGCTACCTGCTGGCGGCGCTGGCGATGGCCGGCGTCGCGTCCTTCCTGGCACATGCGCTCGCGGACCGGATCGGCCTGCCGCGGCCCTTCGTGCTGGGCCTGGCCCCCGCCCATATCGCGCACAGCCCCAGCGCCGCCATGCCCAGCACCCATGCGACCGTGATGTTCTTCATCGCGCTGGCGCTGGCGGCCCGGCCCAGCCTGCGCCGCTGGGCACCGGCGGCGGCGCTGCTCGCGCTTGCCACCGGCTGGGCACGGGTCTACGTGGGCGTGCATTTCCCGTCGGACATCGCCGGGGGCCTGGTGCTCGCGCTGGCAGTGCAAGGCCTCTACATCGCCCTGCAGTGGCTCGCGACGCGGCGCGTGGCACCGGCCTTCGCACGCATCCAGCAAGGCGTCGGACCGACGCACGGGCGCGTGCCATGAGTGCGGTGCAAGGCGCCCTGCTTCGCCACCGGCCCGCTCCCATGGGTGCACTGCCGACGATGCCACCCCGCCTGGCAGCGGTCACGTCCGAGCCCGTGCCCCAGGCCGCACGCGCGCCGAACGCGCCGAGCCTGTCCTGCGTCGTGCCCTGCTTCAACGAAGCGGCCAACCTGCGCCACCTGCTCCCGCTGCTGGAACGCACGCTCGAGCAGAGCGGCCTGCGCTGGGAGGTGATCGTGGTCGACGACGGCAGCACCGACGCCACGGCGCAGGTGGCGCGCGAGTGGTGCCAGCTCGCGGGCTTTCGCTGCCTGAGCCTGTCGCGCAACTTCGGCAAGGAGGCGGCACTGAGCGCGGGCCTGTCCGCCGCTCGCGGCGATGCGGTGGTGCTGCTCGACGGCGACCTGCAGCACGCGCCACAGCTGATCCTGTCGATGGTGGCCCACTGGCGTACGGGCGCCGAGGTGGTGTACGCCGTGCGCGAAAACCGGGCCGACGAAGCCGCGTTCAAGCGCTGGGGCAGCCATCTCTTCTACCGGCTCGTCAACGCCGCGAGCCGCGTGCCCCTGCCCGAGGACGCCGGCGACTTCCGGCTGATGGACCGCAAGGTGGTCGACGCGCTGCTGTCGCTGCCCGAGCGCAGCCGCTTCATGAAGGGGCTCTACGCCTGGGTGGGCTTTCGCGCCGTCGCCCTGCCCTACACGCCCGCGCCGCGCGCCCAGGGGCGCAGCCGCTTCGGCGCGCTGCGCCTGCTGCACCTGGCGCTGGACGGCCTGACCTCCTTCACCACCTGGCCGTTGCGGCTGATCAGCATCCTGGGCCTGGCGATGGCGCTGCCGGCCATGGGGTACGGCACCTACCTGGTGCTGGAACACCTCGTGTCGGGCAACCCGGTGCCGGGCTGGACCACCATCGTCGTCAGCCTCATGTTCTTCATCGGCATCCAGATGCTGTCGCTGGGCGTGGTGGGCGAGTACGTCGGCCGCATCTTCGAGGAGGTCAAGGGACGCCCGCTCTTCGTCGTGCGCGAGCACAGCGGCAAGGGCCTCGAGGAGACGGCGCCGTGAACCCCGCGCCGGCGCGCCCACGCGGCGCGCGCGGCGATGCGGCCTTCCTCCTCGCCGCGGCGCTTTGGCTGGCGCTGAGCATCGGCTGGCGGCCGCTGACCTCGCCGGACGAAGGACGCTACGCCGGTGTGGCCTACGCCATGCTGCAGTCGGGCGACTGGCTGGTGCCGCGCCTGAACGGGCTGCCCTTCTTCCACAAGCCGCCGCTCTTCTATTGGATCGGCGCCGCGGCCATGGCCGTCGCCGGTCCGCACCCGTGGGCCGCGCGCCTGCCTTCGCTGATGGGCGCCTGGCTGGCGGCGGGTTCGCTCTTCTGGTTCCTGCGCCGCCACGCCTCGCGCGCGCAAGCCCGCCTGGCGACCGCGGTGCTGTGCAGCGCGCCCTTCTTCTACGTGGGCGCGCAGTTCGCCAACCTCGACATGCTCGTGGCCGGCTGCATTTCCGCCTGCGTGCTGGCGGCCGCGGACGCCTCCCTGGCCTGGGAGCGCGGCCAGCCCTGGCGCGGCGCGCTGGCGCTCGCCTTCGCGTCCGCCGCGCTGGGGCTGCTGGCCAAGGGCCTGATCGGCGTCGTGCTGCCGGCGGGCGTGTTCGTGCTCTGGGCCTTCGCCGGCCGGCGGCCGCGCGTGCTGCGGCTGGCCGCCTGGTGGCCGGGCTGGCTGCTGCTGGTGACGATCGCCGGGCCGTGGTTCGTCGCCATGCAGCGTCACTTCCCGGCCTTCTTCGACTACTTCGTCATCACCCAGCACTTCCGGCGCTTCGCGGCGAGCGGCTTCAACAACGAGCACCCCTTCTGGTTCTACCTGCCGGTGATGCTCGGCCTGTGCCTGCCATGGTCGGCGTGGCTGATGGCCGCCAGGCGCCGGCCGGCGGGCGAGCCGGGCCCGGCGCGACGCCGGCTCGACGATGTCGACCTGCTCATGCTGGCGTGGGCCGTGGTGGTCGTGCTGTTCTTCTCGCTGCCCCGCTCCAAGCTCATCGGCTACGTGCTGCCCGCCCTGCCGCCGCTGGCGACCGGCATCGCGCGCCTCGCCGGGCGCGCCGCCACGGGAGCGGCCGGCCGCCGCCTGCTCGGTGCGACGGCCGGTGCTGCCGCGCTGGCCTGCCTGGGCAGCGTGGTGCTGGCGGCTCGCCTGGGCACGCCGCCCGACGCCACCCTTCGCCTGCCCGCCGGCCAGGCCGTGGCGCCGGGCGATCGGGTGGTGATGCTGGACCAGTACTTCTACGAGCTGCCCTTCTATTGGCGCATGCCGGCGCCGGTGGTCGTGGCGGCCGACTGGCGACCCGAGGTGGCGCAGGCCAGCGACAACTGGCGCAAGGAGTTGGCCGACGCCGCCCGCTTCGATCCCGCCTCCGCGGCGCGGCTGCTGCAGCCGATCGAGGCGCAGCCTGGCCTGCTGTGCGGTGCAGGACGTACCTGGGTCATCGGCCCGTCGAACGCCCAACTCGTCGCACCCTGGGTGCTGGGCCTAACGCTGGTCACCTTCAACGCCCACATCGCCGTGTGGCGCCACGATGGCCGACCCGGCGAGGCCCCGGACTGCCTGTCGCACACCGGAGCCCCGGGCGCCATCCCGCTCGCGGGTGCACCCGCATGAGCGCGCCCATCCTGCCCGGGGCCGGTGAAACCCGCACCCTGTGCATCTGCGCCGACGACTTCGGCCTGTCGGAGGGCGTCAATCAGGCCGTACTGGCGCTTGTCGAGCGCGGAGCGGTCACGGCCACCAGTTGCATGGTGCTGCGTTCGGCCTGGCTGCCGGGGGCACGGCGCCTGCGCGTGCTGCCGCCGCAGCAGGCCGACGTGGGTCTGCACCTGGACCTCACGGCGGTGGATCCATCGCCCGCGGAGGCGTCGCTGCGCGGCCTGGTCCTGCGCAGCCTGGCGCGCCAGCTCGACCCGACGGCCGTGCGCGCCGCCATCGACGCACAGCTCGACCGCTTCGAGCAGGCCATGGGCCGCGCGCCTGCCCACGTCGACGGCCATCGCCATGTGCACCAGCTGCCGGGCGTGCGTGAGCAACTCGTGGAGGCGCTGTCGACGCGCTACCCCGCCGCGCCGCCATGGCTGCGCAGCACGCGGCCCGCAGGTCCGTCGGCCACGGTGCCAGCCAAGCAGCGCCTGATCCATGCGCTGGGCGGCCGCGGGTTGGAGGCGTTGGCGCGCCGCCGCGGCCTGCCCATGAGCGGCCACCTGCTCGGCGTGTACGGCTTCGACGGCGGGCCCGAGGCCTACCGGCAGCGCCTGCAGGCCTGGCTGGCGCAGGGCCGCGACGGCGACGTGCTCATGTGCCATCCGTCGGTGCGGGCCGTCGCTGGCGACGCGGTGGGCGAGGCGCGCGTGCAGGAGCTGTCGGCGCTCGCACTGCTCGGGCCCACGCTGCAGGCGGCCGGTGGTCGGATTCGACTGCGTCCACTGTCGCAGACGCCGTTCGGCCAGGGCACCGAGCGCGGCGAGGCCGTGACAGCCGGCTAGTCCCGCGGCTCGCAGCGCACCGCATCCCCCACGCGGAGCAAGCCGCCGGCGAGCACGCGGGCCGTCATGCCGCCATGGCCGCGCAGCGCGTTGTAGCCGCCCGGCCCGAGCAGTTCCTCCATGGGCGAACAGGGCTCGCAGGGGCCGCTGAGCTCCAGCACCGCCGCATCGCCGATGCGCAGCACCATCGGCTGGTCCCGAAACAGCGCACGCGCGGCGATGAGGTTCAGGCCCGACACCACGAGGTTGCGCCGCAGGTCCGCGGCCTCCACGTGCGGACGCGCGGCCAGCGCGGCGATCACAGGCAGGTGCTCGGCCTGCAGCAGCGTGACCTGGCGCTTGCCGCCCGCCGTTGCGGCCCGGGCGCTGCGGTCGCCCTCCAGGCCGCGGCCGGCGACGGCGGCGGCTTCGTCCACCGTCTGCACCGGCGCCCGCCGCGCGGGACGCAGGTGGATGGCCTCCAGCCGGCCCGGCTGGGCGAAGCGTCGGGTCAGCGTGCGCAGGTCGATGTCCATGCGGCATTGTGTCGGGCTGGGGACAACGAAACAGATGCTTCTCTTTTGATAGCATTCCGCGCACACCCGACGGGCGCTGCAGCCACTTTTCCTTCGAATCCATGCCCATCGATCCCGGCCCGCCACGTCCTCGCCGCCGCTGGCCCTGGCTGCTGGCGATGGCGCTGTCGGCCGCGGCCGCGGTGTGGGGCTTGCGTGCAGCCGGCCTGCTCACGCTGCCGCCGCGCCACGATCCCTTCGCGCCGCTCGATGTGGCGGAGGCGCCCAACTGGCTCACGCCGCTGAAGCTGCGGCGCACGCGCGCCGACCCGGCCGCCTGCCTGGTGGCGCTGCAGGCCGCGGGCCTGCGCTTCGACCCGGTGCCCGACCGCCCGCTGCAGCGCGGCTGCGGGCTCGACAACGCCGTGCGCCTGCGCGCCGGCCGCGAGGTGGCCCT
>NZ_CABFMN010000091.1 GCF_901875635.1 Xylophilus ampelinus
GAGCAGCGCCGGCCACCTCCCCGCCCTGCCGGGCACCGCCGCGGGCGGCCTGCAGCAGGCCGGCTATGTGGTTCAGACCCAGCCGGCCATGGACGGCAACAGCGTGGACCTCGACCGGGAACGCGCCGCGTTCGCGGACAACGCCGTGCGCTACGAGGCGACGCTGCGTTTCATCAACGGCCAGAGCAAGACACTGCTGTCGGCCATCACGGGGCAATGACCATGTCCATGTTCTCGATCTTCGGCATTTCCGGGAGCGCCGTCAGCGCCCAGTCGCAACGGCTCAACGTGGTGGCGAGCAACCTCGCCAACGCGGATGCCGTGGCCGGGCCCGACGGGCAGGCCTACCGGGCGCGGCAGGTGGTCTTCCAGACGCTGCCCCTGGGCGGCGAAGCCGCCGCGGCGGGCGTGCGCGTCGATGCGGTCACCGAGAACCAGACGCCCGGGCGCCGCGTGCACGAACCGGGGCACCCCATGGCCGACGCGCAGGGCTACGTGACCCACTCGAACGTGAACGCCGTCGAGGAGATGGTCAACATGATCTCGGCCTCGCGCTCCTACCAGAACAACGTCGAGGTCATGAACACCGCCAAGAACCTGCTGCTCAAGACGCTGCAGATCGGCCAATGACCCGACCCCCGCCATGACCAGCACCACCGCCACGGCCGGCCTCACCGGCACCACCAAGTCCTACAACATCAGCTCCAGCTCGGACCCGTCGTCGTCCACGGTGCCGGCCACCGGCGCCGGCGAGGCGCAGGACCGCTTCCTGAAACTGCTCGTCGCACAGATGAGCAACCAGGACCCGATGAACCCGATGGACAACGCGCAGATGACCTCGCAGATCGCGCAGATCAACACGGTCACCGGCATCGCGCAGCTCAACGACACCATGAAGGCGATGGCCAGCCAGGCCTCGGCGATGCAGATGATGCAGGCCAGCGCCATGATCGGGCACAGCGTGCTGACCAAGGGCAACCAGCTGGCCTTCAGCGATGCCGACACCGCCGTCGGCGCCTTCGACCTGCCCACCGGCGCGACCAGCGTCCAGATCCAGGTCGTCAATGCGAGCGGCACGGTCATCGACACGGTGTCGCTGGGCGCCCTCGATGCGGGCCAGCACGGCTTCTCGCTCGACGCCAAGGGCTACCCCGCGGACCAGAAGCTCAGGTTCAACGTCGTGGCGACCAACGGCAGCGCGTCGATCGACGCCACGGCCCTCATGCACGACACCGTCACCGCTGTAGGCACCGCCACCGACGGTTCGCTCAACCTCACGCTGCAGCAAAACGGCAACACGCCCTACTCCGGCGTGCGCGCGGTGCTGTGACCCGCCTTCCTCCAGGAGCCCTCCCATGAGTTTCCAGCAAGCACTCTCCGGCCTCAACGCGGCCAGCCGCAGCCTCGATGTGATCGGACACAACATCGCCAATGCCGGCACCACCGGCATGAAGGCCTCGCGTGCCGAATTCGCCGAGATCTACGCCAGCTCGGCCGGCGGCATCGGCGGCACGAACGTCGGCCTGGGCGTCGCGGTCGGCACGGTCTCCCAGCAGTTCACGCAGGGCAGCCTGACCATCACCGGCAACGACCTGGACGTGGCAGTCAACGGCGCCGGCTTCTTCCAGGTGAAGGCCCCCGACGGCTCGACCGCCTACACCCGCGCCGGCAACTTCAAGCTGGACAAGGACGGCGACATCATCACCACCTCGGGCGCCCAGGTGATGGGCTACCCGACCGACACCAAGGGCACGCGCCTGAGCTTCGACACGCAGCCGCTCAAGCTGCCTACCGGGGCGCCGATCCCCGCCAAGCAAACCACCAAGATGGCGGCCGAAATCACGCTCGACGCCTCGGCCGTGGTCGCATCCACCGCCAGCCCGCCCACGCCGCTCACCAAGTACGGGACCTCGCTCACCGCCTTCGACGCGCAGGGCCTGGAAATCCCCGTCGGCCTGTACTTCCAGAAGACGGCCAACAACACCTGGAACGTCTACACCAGCGTGAACGGTGCCGACCCGGCCGCATCCACGCCCTTCACGCTGACCTTCCGCGCGGACGGCAGCCTGGACCCCGCCTCGACGGTGCCGCCGATCACGCTCACCTCGCCCAACGATCCGGCGCAGACCTTCACCGCCAACCTGGACCTGAGCAAGATGACCCAGGTCAACGCCCGCTTCGCGGTGTCGGACCTGTCGCAGGACGGCTATACCGCCGGCCAGCTCACCGGCATCAAGATCGAGAACAGCGGCATCATCACCGCGACCTACTCCAACGGCCAGACGCAGTCGGCCGGTCAGGTGGCGCTCGTGAACTTCCGCAACGCGCAGGGCCTGGCCCCGACGGGCTCGGGCTACTGGGTCGAAACCGCGTCGTCCGGCCAGCCCGTGCGCGGCGCACCGGGCGAAGGCACCTTCGGCCAGCTGCGCTCGGGCGCCCTCGAAGAGTCGAACGTCGACCTCACCGCCGAGCTGGTGAACATGATGACGACCCAGCGCGCCTATCAGGCCAACGCCCAGACCATCAAAACGCAGGACCAGGTCATGTCGACCCTGGTGAACCTGCGCTGATAGACCTGCTGCGGCACGGCCATGGACCGATTGATCTATACAGCGATGAGCGGCGCCAGCGCCGCCGCACAGCGCCAGGCGGTGCTGGCCAACAACCTGGCCAACGCGTCGACGCAGGGCTTTCGGGCCGAGCTGTCGGCCTTTCGCGCGGTCCCGCTGCGCGGCGAAGGGGCCACGACGCGGGTCTTCACCGTCGAAGCCACGACCGGCCACGACTCGCGCGCCGGCTCGATCGAGCGCACCGGCCGTGACCTCGACCTGGCAGCGCAGGGCCAGGCCTGGTTCGCGGTGCAGGGGCTGGACGGCACCGAGGCCTACACCCGCGGGGGCGCCTTCCAGGTCTCGTCCGAGGGAACGCTGGTCAACAGCGCCGGCCTCGTGGTGCTGTCCGACGGCGGCGCGCCGATCGACGTGCCGCAAGGCGCGCAGATCGCCATCGGCACCGACGGCACGGTCACCTCCAAGACCGACGGCCAGCCCGGCGCGACGCTCGGGCGCATCAAGCTGGCCACCGAGGACGCCGAGAACCGGCTGCAGCGCGGCGAGGATGGCCTGTTCCGCACCGCCACGCAGGAGCCGCTGGCCGCGGACGCCACCGCCCGCGTGGAATCCGGCGCGCTCGAAGGCTCGAACGTGAATCCCGTCGAGGCGATGGTCGGCATGATCGCCGCCGCCCGCCAGTTCGACCAGCAGATGCGTCTTCTGCAGAACACCGAAACCGCCGACAAGGCCGCTTCGCAGCTGCTGAGCGTGCAGGGCTGAAACCTACCACCGGACCCGAAATGATCAACTCCCTCTGGATCTCGAAGACCGGGATGGAAGCCCAGCAGACACAGCTGGACGTCATCTCGCACAACCTCGCGAACGTCTCGACGACCGGCTTCAAGCGCGCCAACGCGGTGTTCGAGGACCTGATGTACCAGAACCTGCGCCAGGTCGGCGCCAACAGCACCGAGCAGTCGCAGCTGCCCACCGGGCTGCAGCTCGGCCTGGGCGTGCGCACCGTCGCCACCAGCCGCGCCTTCACGCAGGGCAGCATGCAGCAGACCAACAACCAGCTCGACGTCGCGATCAAGGGCAACGGCTTCTTCCAGGTGACGATGCCCGACGGCACGATCGGCTACACGCGCGACGGCTCATTCCAGGTCGACGCGCAGGGCCGCATCGTGACGTCCTCCGGCCTGCCGGTGGCCAACGGCATCACCGTGCCGCCCACGGCCACCAACGTGAGCATCGCCAACGACGGGACCGTCACGGCCACGGTGAGCGGCAATGCCACGCCGCAGAACCTGGGCACCCTGGCACTGGCCAATTTCGTCAACCCGGCCGGCCTGGAACCCAAAGGCGAGAACCTGTTCGCCGAGACCGCCGCGTCGGGCCAGCCCAACGGCGGCACCGCCGGCACCAACGGCCTTGGCACGATCATGCAGGGCTACCTGGAAACGTCGAACGTCAACGTGGTGCAGGAACTGGTGTCCATGATCCAGACCCAGCGCGCCTACGAGATGAATTCCAAGGCCATCCAGACCAGCGACCAGATGCTGCAGAAGCTCGGACAACTGTGATGGACCGCCGCTTCGCCGCCGCCCTGCGCCCGGCCCTGGCCGCCGTTGCAGGCGCGCTCGCGCTTCTTTGCGCGGGCTGCTCGACCCTGGCCAACACGCCGCAGGTGGACATGCCGGACACCAAGGCCCCGCAGGTGCTGCGGACCAACCCGGCCATCGCCCGCCCGAGCAACGGCAGCCTGTTCCAGACCGCCAGCTACCGGCCCCTGTTCGAGGACCGGCGTGCCCGCATGGCCGGCGACACGGTGACGATCAACATCGTCGAGAACGTGTCGGCAAGCCAGAAGTCGACCTCGACCATCGACAAGAAGAGTGGCATCGACAGCAGCATCAGCGCCGTGCCCTTCCTGTCGGCCAACTCCTTCACGCGCGCCAGCGCGACCGCCGGCTCCACGCACAACTTCGCGGGCAAGGGCGGGACCGAGAGCGCCAACACCTTCCACGGCTCGATCACGGCGACGGTGGTCGACGTGCAGCCCAACGGCCACCTGGTGGTCACCGGCGAGAAGCAGATCGGCGTGAACGAGAACGTCGACGTGCTGCGCTTCTCCGGCACGATCGACCCGCGTGCCATCCAGACCGGCAGCGTCGTCAGCTCGACGCAGGTCGCCAACGTGCGCATCGAATCCCGCGGCCGCGGCGCGCAGGGCGAGTCGCAGGTGATGCCCTGGCTCGGCCGTTTCTTCATGAGCGTGCTGCCCTTCTGAGTGTGATTCCCATGACCGGCATGTCCCGATTCCTCGCCGCCCTGGCGGTTCTCCTGGCCTTCGCCGCCGCTCCGGCGCATGCCCTGCGCATCAAGGAAGTGGCGGCCGTGCAGGGCGTACGAAGCAACCAGTTGACCGGCTATGGCCTCGTCGTGGGCCTGGACGGCACGGGCGACCAGACCACCCAGATGCCCTACACGACGCAGAGCGTCGCGAACTACCTGCAGCAGCTGGGCATCACGCTGCCCGACAACCGCGCCGCGCAGCTGCAGCTCAAGAACGTGGCGGCCGTGATCGTGACGGCGGAACTGCCCGCCTTCGCACAGCCGGGCCAGCAGCTGGACATCAACGTCGCCTCGATGGGCAACGCGAAGTCGCTCAAGGGCGGCGTGCTGGTGGCCACGCCGCTGCGCGGTGCCGACGGCGAGATCTACGCGCTCGCGCAAGGCAATGTCGTGGTCGGCGGCGCCGGCGCGGCTGCGGGCGGCAGCAAGGTGCAGATCAACCACCTGAGTGCCGGCCGCGTGCCGGGCGGCGCTCAGGTGGAACGCGCCGTGGCCACCGGACTGAACGATGGCGACACCATCACGCTCGGCCTGAACGCCGCCGACTTCCAGACCGCGCGCCGCGTGGCCGAGGCGGTCAACGGCCGCCTGGGCAGTGGCGCCGCACGCGCCCTCGACGGGCGGACGGTGCAGGTGCGCGCGCCGACCGACGCCAACGCCCGCGTGAGCTTCATCGCGGAACTGGAAGAACTGACGCTCGAGCGCTCCGCGCCGGCGGCGAAGGTGGTGATCAATGCGCGCACGGGCTCGATCGTCCTGAACCAGGCGGTGACGCTCAATCCCTGCGCGATCGCGCACGGCAACCTGTCGGTGACGATCAGCAGCACCCCGGTCATCAGCCAGCCGGCGCCGCTCTCGCGCGGGCAGACCGTGGTGGCCGAGCAGGCCAGCATCCAGATCAAGCAGGAGCCGGGCATCATGATCCAGGTGCCCAGTGCACCGCAGCTGGCCGACGTGGTGCGGGCGCTGAACGCGCTGGGCGCCACGCCGCAGGACCTGCTGGCGATCCTGCAGGCGATCAAGGCATCCGGCGCGCTCAACGCCGAACTCGAGGTGATCTGATGGTTCCGGCGGCCCCTTCAGCCTCGACCGGCCAGGGACTGGCGGCCGATGCGCGTTCGCTCGACGCGCTCAAGCTGGCGGCCAAGGGCAGCGACCCGCAGGCCGTCCGGGAAGCCGCCAAGCAGTTCGAGTCGCTCTTCATGCGGGAGCTCATCAAGAGCATGCGCGAGGCGACGATGAAGTCCGGCCTGATGGACAGCGACGGCGAGAAGCTCGGCACCGACCTGCTCGACCAGCAGTTCGCGGTGCAGCTCGCGGGCATGCCCGGCGGGCTGACCGACGCGATCACGCGGCAGCTCAGCCAGCAGATCCGCGCCGCCGGCCCGGGCAGCCCGTCGATGCCCACGCTGTCGCTCGGCGGCGCGCTGGGCGCGCGCGTGAAGACGAGCGCGACCCAGGAAGGCTTCGTGGCCGAGCACACGGCGGCGGCGCAGCGGGTGGCGCAGGACACGGGCATCCCGGCCGAATTCATGATCGGCCAGGCAGGCCACGAGACGGGCTGGGGCCGCAGCGAGATCCGCCACGGCGACGGCAGCAACTCGTTCAACCTCTTCGGCATCAAGGCCACCGCGGGCTGGACCGGCAAGGTGGCCACCATCACCACCACCGAGTACGTCGACGGCGAGCCGCGCAAGGTGAGCGCGAAGTTCCGGGCCTACGATTCCTACGAGGCCTCCTTCCGCGACTACGCACGCCTGATCAACGAGAGCCCGCGCTACGCCCAGGCCCGCGCAAGCACCGCCTCGGCATCGGCCTATGCCTCGGAGCTGCAGCGCGCCGGCTACGCCACCGATCCGCAGTACGCGTCCAAGCTCAGCCGGGCCATCAACGCCACCGTTGCGCTCCAGCGCGCCCAGCAAGCATGAGTTCACTGCTCAACCTCGGCACCCGTGCGCTGCTGGCCAACCAGATCGCCCTGAGCACGACGGGCCACAACATCTCCAACGCCAGCACCGTCGGCTACTCGCGCCAGACGGCGGTGATGCAGCAGGTGGAGGGCCAGTTCACCGGGGGTGGCTACATCGGCAAGGGTGTCCAGGTGGGCACCATCGAGCGGGCGCACAACGAGTTCCTCACGCGCCAGGCGGCACTGGCGCGCTCGGTGCAGGCGATGGACAGCACCCGCTCCGACCGGCTGGCCTCGCTGGAGGACATCTTCCAGGGCGGCAAGAGCGGCCTCGGCGCGTCGGTCAACGACCTGGTCAACGCCTTTTCCGACATCGCCAGCACGCCGACCGACGTCACCGCACGCAACGTGGTGCTGGCCCGCGCGCAGGAGATGAGCGCGCGCTTCCAGAACGCGCAATCGCAGCTCGACGACCTGCAGCACGGCGTGAACGACCAGCTCGGCGACGCCGTGCGCACGGTCAACAGCCTCGCCTCGCGCATCGCGGAGCTGAACGGGCAGATCCAGCGCGCGCAGGGCGGTGGCCAGCCGCCGAACGACCTGCTCGACCAGCGCGACCTGCTCGTGCGCCAGCTCAACGACCAGGTGCAGGCCACCACGGTCGAGGCCGACGACGGCAGCCTGAACATCTTCGTGGGCAGCCAGGCCCTCGTGCTGGGCACGGGCACCGCCACGATCGGCCTCCAGGGCGCCGCCAACGGCAGCAGCGCGCTCACGATCTCGCGCGGCGCGGTGACCGTGCCGCTGGACGAGAACACGCTGGGCGGTGGCGCCGTGGCTGGGCTGCTGCGCTTCCAGAACAGCGACCTGGCCGCCGGCCGCAACGGGCTCGGGCGCCTGGCGCTCGCGCTCACGACCGCGGTCAATGCCCAGCACAGCGTCGGGGTGGACCTCGACGGCAACAGCGGGGGCGTCTTCTTCAAGCCGATCGGCATTCCCGACGCGCTGGCGGCCTCGACCAACACCGGCAACGCATCCATCGGCGCGAGCGTGGCCGACGCCACCGCGCTCTCGGCGTCCTCGTACCGGATCGCCTTCGGCGCCGGGGGCGCCGTCCAGGTCACGCGGCTGTCCGACGGCAAGCAGAGCAGCTTTGCCGGGCCGTTGCCGATCGTGGTGGACGGGCTGAACATCGCGCTGCAGGCCGGCGCGGCGGCCGCCGGCGACAGCTTCGTGCTCAACCCCTACGCCAGTGCCGCGGGCGGCGTCGCGACGGCGGTGTCGTCGCCGCGCCAGATCGCGGCGGCCAGCCCGGTCGAGGCGCGGGTCGGCTCGACCAACGCGGGCACGCTGGCCGTCGCAGGCCTCGCGGCCTCGCGGGCCGACGCCAACCTGGGCGCCCCCGTCACCCTGACCTTCACCTCGGCGGGCACCTTCGACGTGTCGGGCACCGGCACCGGCAACCCCACCGGCGTGGTCTACACCGCAGGCTCGACCCTCAGCTACAACGGCTGGACGCTGACCCTCAACGGCGCGCCCAAGGCCGGCGACACGATCACGGTGCAGGCCGCCAGCGCCGGCTACAGCGCGCTCAACGCCGGCAACGCGACTGCGCTGCTGAACCTGCGCGACCTCGCGACCTTCGACGGCGCCAAGCTCTCGGACGGCTACGCCAGCCTGATGGCCGACATCGGCGTGCGCAGCCAGAGTGCGCAGTACGCGGCCAGCGTGTCGTCGTCGATCGCCTCCAGCCTGGACAGCGAACGCGCCAACAGCGCGGGCGTCAACCTCGACGAGGAAGCCGCCAAGCTGCTGCAGTACCAGCAGGCGTACCAGGCGTCGGCCAAGATGATCCAGATCGCGCAGAACATCTTCGATTCCCTGCTGCAGGGCATGAACTGAGGTCGCCAGACCCGGAAAGCAAAGACATGGCGGGCTACACCACGCGCATCTCCACCGCGAACACCTACGACAACGCCGTCGGCCAGCTCATGTCGCGGCAGTCCACGCTCTCGCAGCTTCAGGCGCAGCTGAGCGCCAGCAAGCGCGTGCTGCGGCCCAGCGACGACCCCACGGCGGCGGCGCAGGCCGAGCGCGCGGTCACGCGGCAGTCGCGCGTGGTCAGCGAGCAGCGGGCGCTGGAGGTGCAGCGCAACGCGATCACCGAAGCCGAGTCCACGCTGGGCAGCGCCGTCTCCGCGGTGCAGGATTTCCGGACGCTGGTGGTGCAGGCCGGCAACGGCGCGCTCTCCGCCACCGACCGGGCCAGCATCGCCCAGCAGCTCGTGACGCTGCGCGACCAGATCCTCGGCTATGCCAACACCAAGGACAGCAACGGCCTGCCGCTGTTCGCCGGCCTGGGCAGCACGGCCACGCCCTTCGTCGACAGCGGCGGCGTGAGTTTCGACGGCATCCCCGGCCAGGCCGGCTCGTCCGACGTCGGCGTGCCCGGCTCGCTGGACGGCTTCGCGACCTGGATGGACGTGCCCACGGGCAACGGCGTCTTCACCATCGCCCAGACGGGCACGGCCACCAACGTGTCCACCGACGCCGGCCAGGTGCGCTCGCCGGCGGCGCTGACCGGACACGGCTACCGCATCCAGTTCAACACCAGCGGCGGCGCGATGACCTACGACGTGCTCGACCTGAGCACCGGCACCGCGGTGCAGAGCGCCCAGCCCTACACGCCCGGCCAGTCGATCGCCTTCGACGGCATCTCCTTCACCGCCAACGGCACGCCGGCGGCGGGCGACGCCCTGACCATCGCGCCGAGCACCCGTACCAGCCTCTTCAACGTGCTCGACCAGGCAATCACGGCGGTGCGCGACGGCAGCGGCGCGGCGCTGATACAGGGCACGACCCAGGCGCTGGCCCAGATCGACGCGGGCATGGCGCGACTTTCGGCTTCGCGCGGCCGCGCAGGCGACCTGCTCAACCAGGTCGACAACATCGCGGCACGCCAGGAGTCCCGCTCGGTGCAGCTCGAGGCCGACCGCTCGCGGGCGGAGGACCTGGACGTCGTGAAGGCGCTGTCGGACTTCCAGACGCAACAGACCGCGTACTCGGCGGCGCTCGGCTCGTACGCGCAGATCCAGAAGCTGTCCCTCTTCAACTTCATCACCTGATCGTTCGCGATGGCCCAATCGGTCCTCGGCAGCGTTGCGCTGCATTACCGTGCGCTGTGGTCCAAAAAGCGCCAGCTGGCCGGCGTCCAGCTGTTCGTCGAAGAGGTGTCCCCCGGCGCCGAGGGCAGCCACCTGCTGCGCACGCTGTCCGAGTTGTGGTCGGGCGAGTCGCCATCGGTGCTGCTGTCGGCCAGGCACCCGCAGCTGCTGCAGGAACTGCTGGCCCATGCGGGCGCGCAGGCCCCGATGATCGAGGTGCCGGGCCGCTGGCTCGCGCAGGGCGCCCTGCTCGGCGCGGTGAATGCGGCGCACGAGCGCGGTGCGCGGCTCGTCGCTTCGGGCTCGCCGTCGGAGTTGCGCGCGCTGGGCGGTGCGGCGCGCGCCTTCGACCGCCAGTGCGTCCAGCTCGGCACCGAGGATGCGGCGCTGGCCCTGCGGGCGTCGATGCAGGCGCGCGAGGACGCGGCACGAGGCCGCTTCGGCTCGACCGCCGCCGCCAGCCCCGTGCCTGCCGGCAGTCTGGTCGCCGGTGCGGCCGGACGGGCGCTGGTGGAACATGCGCTGGACCAGCAGGGCGCATGGGCGGTGGCCGGCTGGCCGGCCGAGGACATCCTGCACCGCTTCAACGGCCACCCGGTGCCCCCCACGCGGCGCGCGATCCTGCGCGTGATGAGCGCCCTCGACCAGGAACAGTCGCTCGACCGCATCGAGTACCTGCTGGCGCAGGAAGCCACCCTTGCCTACCGGCTCCTGGCCTACCTCAACTCCGCCGGACTGGGTCTGCGCAACGGCGTCGCGTCGCTGCGGCACGGCGTGATGATGCTGGGCTACCGCACCCTCAACGGCTGGCTCGCCGAGCAGCTCACGATGGCCAGCGAGGACCGCGACCTCGACCCGGTGAACCTCGGACTCGGCCTGCGCGCCGCGCTGGCGGCCGAACTCATGGACGCCGGCGTGGAGGACGAGCTGCGGCACGAAGTGTTCCTCACCGGCATGCTGTCGCAGATCGATGCGCTGCAGGGCCAGACCCTGCGCGCCCTGCTCTCGCGCCTTCCGCTGCCGGAACGGGTGCCCGATGCGCTGATCCGAGGCATCGGTCCCTACGCCGCCGTGCTCCGGCTGGCGCAGGCGATGGAGCGCGACCCGTCGCACTCGCTGATCAACCCGACCGAGGCCGCCGGCCTCACGCTGGAAGAGTCGAACCGGGCGCTGCTGCGGGTGCTGAGCGCCGCACCGACGTCCTGAACCGGGCGGGGCACGCAGCGCAGCGCGCCCACGCTTTTCTTCGCGTTCCCTCGCTATCGCTGCCTATCGCTGCCTATCGCTGCCCATCGCTGCCCATCGCTTGCCAGGGCGGCGCCCTGGCGCCCTCGCCTACCGCGCGCCCAGGCCCTCGACCTCGTCGGCCCAGACGAGCGCCTGCAGGTGCGCCCAGTTGACCTGGTGGTTGGACAGCTGCAATTCCCCCGCGGCCCGCGCGAAGGCCACCTCGTCCCCGCTTTCGCAGGCCTTGGCCAGTTCGAGAAAGGGCGCGAAGGGTCCGCTCTTCTCCAGCAGGGCCCGGCTGACGTCGGCCGGCAGGTTCATGGAGGCCACGGCTTCGGCCATCGGCACGCCGACCAGCGTGTCGAGCATGGAGAACAGGCCGACGAGGAAGGCGTCGTCGCAGGCTTCGGGCGGCAGCAGGTCGGTGGCCAGCAATTCCATCAGGCGGGCGCGCACCACCGCCGTGCTGCCGGCCGCCGGCGCGGCACCGCCGGCACGCGTGCTGGTCATCAGGAGCGCCGCCCATCGGAACAGGCGGTTGAAGCCCAGGATCATCACCGCGTGGCGAAAGGAGGTGATCTCGGTGCTCAGCCCGAAGCCGCAGGAATTGATGAATCGCAGCAGCTTGAACGACAGGGTCGGATCGTGCTTGAGGAAGGCCTCGATCTCCGAGACCTCCGCCTCCGTGCGCACAAGGTTCATCAGGCGGATCACCGCATGCTGCGAGGCCTGCACGCCGCCATCGCGGACCACCGTGGGCTGGGCGAACCAGTGCCCCTGAAAGTAGCGCACGCCCATCTTGCGCAGCGCCTCGTGCTGCTCGCCGTCGCGCACGTTCTGGGCCACGATCTCGGCCTTGGACCGCTCGCGCGCCGCCCGGATGGTGCGCTCGATCCATTGGGCGTCGAGCTGCTGCAGGTCCAACATGATGTAGGACACCAGGGGCAGCCAGCTCGCGTAGGCAGGCTGCAGCACCCGGTGGTCCAGCGCCAGCCGGAAGCCGTCCTTGCGGGCTTTCAGGAGGATGTCGCGCCGGATGGCCACACCCTCCTTGGTCAGCGATTCGTCCTGCGGGATCTGCAGCACCGCCTTGTTCGGATCGAGGATGTCGAGGTGGCCGTCGGCCATGATCTCGAAACTGCAATGGACGAACACGTTCTTGCTGCCGGCCAGCGCCTCCGAACCGGTCTCGGACAGGGCCTCGAACAGCATGGCGTTGTCGTTGGCCGCCGCCCGTGGGCGCTCGAAGAGCGCATAGCCCACGATCTTGCGGCTCGCATCCACGATGGCCTGTCGGGAGATGGCCGCGCCCGGCCGTTCGGCGGTGGTTTCGGCGGCGGTGACGGAGGTCGTCATGGTGGTATCGGCTGCGACGGAGAGTCCATCGGTTCAACGATTCTTCGACCGTCCGGCGCCGAACTTGAGCTCGGCCGGCCGGCCGCCGCACAAAGGGCTGCCGGATGCGGCAGTTGTTGGCAGTCGCGCTGGCGAAGCGCGCCCGACCCCAGGCTGCAAGCGGCCCTCATGCCGGCAGGCCGGTGTCGGCCTGGCGCTGGCGCATCCAGGCCTGCAGTGCCTCGCCCGGCAGCGGCCGGGCGAAATGGAAGCCCTGGAACTCGTCGCAGCCGGCCTCGCGCAGCGCGTGGGCCTGGGCCGCATCCTCCACGCCCTCGGCCACCACGCGCAGGCCGAGCGTGTGGCCCAGGGCCACGATCGCCCGCACGATCGCCAGGTCGCTCGGGTCGTGCAGCATGCGGCCGACGAAGGAGCGGTCGATCTTGAGCTTGTCGATCGGGAAGCGGTTGAGGTAGTTCAGGCTCGAGTAGCCGGTGCCGAAGTCGTCGATGGCCAGCGACACGCCCAGGGCCTTGAGCGAGTGCAGCTGCTCGAGCGTCTGGTCGGCGTCTTCCATCAGCGTCGATTCGGTCAGTTCGAGCTCGATCTGGCCGGCGAGCACGCCATGGGTGTGCATGCACCGTTCGAGCAGAGGCACCAGGTCGCCGCTGCGCAGTTGCACGGCCGAAAGGTTGATCGAGACCGGCCACTCGCCGACGCCACCCGCGCGCCACGCGGCATGCTGCGCACACGCTTGCCGGATGACCCAGGCACCGATGCCCTCGATGAGGCCGGCCTCTTCGGCGATCGGGATGAACTCCGAGGGCGGCACCGGCCCCAATTGCGCACTGTTCCAGCGCAGCAGCGCCTCGGCGCCGACCGGCCGGCCGCTGGCTGCATCGACCCGGGGCTGGAAGTGCAGGCTGAGCTCCTCGCGCTCGATCGCGTGGCGCAGCAGAGATTCGATCTGCAGCCGGGCCTGCACCCGGTCGTTCATGTCGGCGGTGAAGAAGCGCGCCATGTCGCGCCCGGCCGCCTTGCTTTGGTACATGGCGACGTCGGCGTGGCGCATCAGCTCGTCCAGATCGCGCCCGTCCTGCGGATACATCGCGATGCCCACGCTGCACGACACGTGCAGCTCCATGTCGTCCACCGCGTGCGGCAGGCGCACCAGCGGGATCAGCCGGCGCTCGACGATCTGCTGCACCTCGTCGCTGCCCGAGACACCGTCCAGGATGATGACGAACTCGTCGCCGCCCAGCCGGCTGACGGTGTCGCCGGGACGCACCCCTTCGGCGAGGCGGTGCGCCACCGAGCGCAGCAGCGCGTCGCCCACATGGTGGCCCAGCGAATCGTTGATGGTCTTGAAGCGGTCCAGGTCGATGAAGAGCACGCCCACCTGCCGGTTCAGCGGCTCGGCCCGCGCGATTGCGCGGCCCAGCCGCTCGACGCACAGCGAGCGGTTCGGCAGTTCGGTCAGGACGTCGTGCAGCGCCAGGAAGCGGATGCGCTCCTCGCTCTTCTTGCGGTCGGTGATGTCGATGGAGGTGAAGATGTAGTGCGAGATCGAGTCCGGGCTGTTGCGCACCACGCTGACCACCAGCCAGGCCGGGTACACGCTGCCGTTGCGCCGCCGCACCCGCACCTCGCCCTGCCAGGCGCTGCGCTGCGCCAGCTGCGGCCAGATGCGCGCCAGGGACTCGCCGTCAGGCGCCAGCATGCCATCCGGATGCTCGCCCACCAGCTCGCGCAGCTCGTGGCCGGTCTGGCGACACAGCGCGCGGTTCACCGTCAGGATGCGCTGCGACCCGTCGATGATCATGATGCCTTCCGAGGACGCCTCGAAGACCTTAGCCCACAGCTCCAGGCGCTGCTCCATGAACTTCAGGTGGTTGATCGGCGTGAAAGTGGTGAGCACCGCATCGCGTCCCTGGTAGGTCAGGCGCCGCGCCGACAGCACGGCCCACGACGGCTCGGCACCGCCGCGCCAGCGGACCTCGAACTCGTCGACCTCGCGCCGGTCCGCCAGCTGCTGGAAGAAGCGCGCACGCACCGCCGGCTCGAGCCCGCCGGCCCACGGATCGCCGCTGCGGCCGCCCAGCCACTCCTGGGCGGCGGCGTTGGCACTGAGCACCTCGTGCCCGGGTACCTGCGTCACCATGAGCGGGATCGGGATCGCCGCCACCAGGTCGCGCTGGGCCTCCGAGGCGCGGGCGCTGGCGGCCAGTTCCTGCTGGATTTGCCGCTCGCGATCCAGCTGCTCCAGCATGTCGTTGAAGCCGACCACCAGGCGGCCGATCTCGTCGCCGCTGGTCCAGTCGGCCCGCAGCCGGTGGTCGCCCGTCTTCCGGACGGTGTCGACCACGGCGGAAAGGCGGCGAAGTGGCAACGAGATCTGCCGGGCCACATAGAACACCGCGCTCAGGATGAGCATGAGCAGGAAGAGTGCCGTGCCCAGATGCAACCACATGCGCGAGAAGAAGGCGCGCTCGCGTGCCTGCAGCATGTCCTGCAATTCCGCGGTAGTGGTGAGCCAGGCGGCGTCCAGAGCGGCGTAGAGGTCCTGGCGCACGGTGTCGAAGGCTGCCAGGGAGGGCGCGTCGGCACCGCTGTCGAGGGCGCGCCGCGCCGCCTGCCGGAAGTCGTCGATGGCGGCGGCCAGACGCTTGCGGGTCGGGTCGAAGCGCTCGGGCAGCGGCCGGCGCGCGGCGGCGTAGGCCTCGGCGTAGTCGCTCGCCACGGCAGCAGCGACCGCATCCAGGCGCCCTTCGAGAATGAAGTACTGCGTACGCGACCGGCTGCGCCCGGCATCGTCCTCGCCCAGGTCCTCCAGGCGGGCGTCCATCGCCGCGCCCAGCTCCACCAATTCGGGGAAGCGCAGCAACACCAGCGACATGGTGTAGTAGCTGTCCAGGTCGGGATCGAGGATCAGGTTCGACTGGTTGCCCACGCGCGTGACGAGCGCGCGGCTGCGCTCCAGCGCTTCTTGCCGCAGCGCGCGGGCGGCGGCGTCGCTGTCCGCGCGCTGCAGCCCGGCGATCGCGGCGCGCAGGGCTTCGCTCGGCGCGCCGCTCTCCATGCCGTTGCCGTGCGCAAGCTCCAGCGCTTCAAGCCGGCCAGGCGCCGGCACCGGCGTCGACTGCCAGCCGCCCAGCGACAGCAGGACCGGACGCAGCCCGTCGATGTAGGCGGTACCCGCCATCTCCTTGCGCGCGAAGTCGATCGCGATGAACTTCTCGTTGATCAGAATGCCGCTGATGAAGATGACGGCACTCAGGTCAAGGAGGTAGATCAGCAGGAGCTTGCGACCGACGCTCAGCCGACCGAGCCGGCGTGCCACCAGGCTCAGCACGGCCGCTCCCCCGATGTGTACGGCAGGGGGCCGTCGAGCGCGTGCATGCGGGATCTCCTGCGTTCAGTCGAGGCGCTCGGCCCAGTCGAGCGCCCGCACGTGCGCTTCGACCATGCGGTCGCGCGGAATGGCGTGGCGCATCGCCAGGATCTCGATCAGGCCTTCGTCGCCGCTCTCGCAGGCCTTGGCCATCGCCAGGTAGGGCGCGAACATGCCCGCGCCTTCCAGCACCGCCGCGCTCACCTCCGCCGGCAGGCTGACCAGCGACATCGCCTCGGCCAGCGGCACGTCCAGCAGCACGTCCAGCATCGAGAACATGCCAGCCACGAAAGCCAGCTCGGCCTCGGCCGGCGGCATGGCCTCGGCCGCCAGCAACTCCATGACCCGGCCTCGGGTAATCGCCAGTGCCCCTGCCGCCGGCGGCAGGCTGTCCGACGGCGTGCTGGCCAGCAGAATGGCCGTCCAGCGGAACAGCCGCCGCATGCCCACCGTCATCACGGCATGGCGGAAAGACGAAATCTCCAGATGACGGCCGAAGCCCGAGGTATTGATGTATCGCAGCAGCCGGTATGACAGCGTCGGCTCCCGCCGAAGCACGTCCTCGATCTCTTCCAGCTCCGCTTCGGCACGTACGAGATTCATCAACCTCAGCAGGGACGCGTGCGACGCCGCCGCGGTGCGTGCCGTGCCGTTCAGCGCCGGGCGCGTGAACCACATGCCCTCGAAAAGCCGTACCCCGGCACCCGCGAGCCGCTCGAACTCGCGGCCAGTGCGCACGCCCGTGACTACCACCTGCTTGACGCCCTGCCGATGCAACGCACGCGCCACGCCGGTTGCCCGGTCCAGTTCGACGGCGCCCAGGGGGAGAAGCGCGAATGCGGCGAATTCGACGAGGCGCGGATCCTCGTTGAGCCAGCGCACATCGAACGCCAGCCTGAAACCGGCACTGCGCGCCTCGCGCAGGGAAGCTAGATCGAAAGGTGGGTCGCCTGCAGGCGCTGCAGCTGCCGGCAACAGTTCGAGCACCACCTTGGTGGCGTCGAGCACCGCGACGGGGCCGTCGGAGCGCAGCAGGTCGTCGCTGTGGCATCGCAGGAAATTGGGACGGCGCGAGGGTGCCAGGCCTCCGGATGCGTCCGGGAATTCAGGCATGAGCATGCGCGTGTCGCCACCGGCGGTCGGGCCGAACGAGCCGTTGGCAGCCGGTCCCATCGGGCCGGCGGGCTGGACGAGGCGATAGCCGGCGACGGCAACCCGATCGTCCACGAGAAGGCGGCGCGCGAACACCGCACGCGCCGCGCCCGGTTCTTCGCTTGCTGCTCCAGTGCTGCGCGCTGCAACCGACATATCGTTTCCTCGGAGAGTTCGAAGCGCGATCGCGCCCCTTCCCAGCAGTTATCGGCATTGCCGGCCGTCACTTGAGACGCCCCGCGCATCCGCCATCCGGCAGCGGCGCCGGACAGCCCCGGGGAGCAAGCACTTCCGATGCCACCACGGCATGGCGGTGTTCACCCACCCGGCAGCTGGACCGACGCCGACATGGCTTCCCGCAGGCCGGTCGATAGAATTCCCAGCCTTTTTACGCCCCGGGGTTGCCTTTGTCCGACCGATTTGCCGTCCTGCCGCAGTACCTCTACCCCAAACAGGCGCTGACCTCGTTCGCGGGCTGGGTCGCGGGCAAGGAGCGCGGGTCGGTCACGACCTGGATCGTGCGCCGCTTCGTCGCCAAGTACGACGTCAACATGGCGGAGGCGGTCGAGAGCGACATCTCGCGCTACGCGAGCTTCAACGACTTCTTCACGCGGGCGCTCAAACCCGGCGCGCGGCCCATCGCCGATGTGCCGCTGGTGTGCCCGGTCGATGGCGCGATCAGCCAGTTCGGCCCCATCGCGGGCGACCAGATCTTCCAGGCCAAGGGCCACGCCTACAGCACCACGGCGCTGGTGGGGGGCGACGCCACGCTGGCCGCGCAGTTCAAAGACGGCAGCTTCGCCACGCTGTACCTGAGCCCACGCGACTACCACCGCATCCACATGCCTTGCGACGGACGGCTCACGCGCATGGTCTACGTGCCGGGCGAGCTGTTCTCGGTCAACCCCACCACCGCGCGCGGCGTGCCGGGCCTGTTTGCGCGCAACGAGCGCGTGGTGTGCGTGTTCGACTCCGAACGCGGGCCCTTCGTGCTGGTCCTGGTGGGCGCAACCATCGTCGGCAGCATGGCGACCGTGTGGCACGGCGTGGTCAACCCGCCGCGCGGCGGCGAGGTGCGCGAATGGCGCTACGACGACCGCGAGATCGTGCTGAAGAAGGGCGAGGAGATGGGCCGATTCCTGCTCGGCTCCACGGTGGTCATGCTGTTCCCGCGCCCGGCCCTCGTCTTCAACCCCGACTGGGCGCCCGGACGGGCGATCCGTCTGGGCGAATCGATGGCACGGGACGACGCACGCGCGTCAAGCCCGACTGCTGAATTTTGAGGCTTTGGCGCCACAGACCGCACCAAAGCTGCGCGGACAGCTATGAAAGTTGTAGCATCGGCCGGTCTGCGATATAGTCGCCGACCGTTTCGCGGCGCGTCTTCTGCGCTCGCGCGACGGACATAAACGACGCGGGCCGCCAGCAGCGACGCCCCTACGAGGAGAGCCTTTGATGAGTACCAAGGAAAACGCAGCCGTCAGCCAGCTGCTGGCATTGCTCGAAGCCCGTTACGCGCTGCGCGTGCTTTGGGCCTTGCGCGACGGACATGCGCAGACCTTCCGGCTGCTCCAGGACAGCGTCGGCGGCATCACCCCCAACACGCTCAACACCCGCATCAAGGAACTGCGCGAGGCCGGCATCGTCAGCCACGGCAGCGACGGCTACAGCCTCACGTTGAGCGGGCAGGACCTGCTCAAGCGCCTGTCGGACCTGCAGGCCTTCGCCGCCAAGTGGCAGGTCGGGCAGGTCAAGAAGGCGCCGGTGGTGGCGCCCGTCAAGGTCGCCTGACGCCTCGGCGGCCCGCAGCCGCCATCCCCCGAATACTCTTCGAAACGCCGTGCCGCCCCCGGGGCCGCGCGGCGTTCTCGCGTGGGCGCATGGCGCGCCCTCGTTAAACTGCGCGGCCCTCTCCGGCATGCCGCTGTCCGACGGCACCCGGCCCGTTCCCTTCATTCCACAAGGAGCTCCCATGCCCACCACCCCGTCCGGCCTGCAATACGAAGACACCGTCGTCGGCAACGGCGACGAAGCGAAGTCCGGCCACCACGTGCACGTGCACTACACCGGCTGGCTCTACAACGACGGCCAGCAGGGCGCGAAGTTCGACTCCAGCCGCGACCGCGGCCAGCCCTTCGCCTTCTCGCTGGGCGCCGGCCAGGTCATCAAGGGCTGGGACGAAGGCGTTGCCGGCATGAAGATCGGTGGCCAGCGCACCCTCATCATCCCGGCCGCCCTGGGCTACGGCGCGCGCGGCGCCGGTGGCGTGATCCCGCCGAACGCGACCCTGAAGTTCGACGTCGAACTCCTCGACGCCCACTGAACGCCCGGGGGCGCGCGAGGCGCTCCGGCACCGCGCAGGGCCCGCGCACGCCCTGCGCGACCCGCCTTTCCCCGTTGACCCCGTCCATCGGCCAGCGCACTGCCATTGGAAATTTCTTGCACCGGAACCGGAAGCCCTGCCTTGAAAAGGGGCTCCCGGGCCTCAGGTGCTGGCCAGCACTTTTTCCAAACCATCCCAAGACATGTCGGAGCAACAGAACAACCAGCCCGGAGCCGACGCGCTGAGCGGCGCGCCCAGCCCCGAAGAACTCGAAGCCGCCCTGGCGGCGAACACCGCCGATTCGCAGGCCGAACTGGCCGCGCTGCAGGCCAAGAACGCCGAACTGGCCGACCAGTACCTGCGCGCCCAGGCCGATGTGCAGAACGCGCGCCGCCGCGCCGACGAGGAAGTCGCCAAAGCCCGCAAGTTCGCGCTCGAGTCCTTTGCCGAGAGCCTGCTGCCGGTGCTCGACAGCCTGGAGGCCGGCCTGGCCGTGAAGGACGCCACCCCCGAGCAGATCCGCGAAGGCGCCGAAGCCACGCTGCGCCAGCTCAAGCAGGCGCTGGAGCGCAACAAGGTGATGGAGGTGAACCCCGCGCCCGGCGCCAAGTTCGATCCGCACCAGCACCAGGCCATCTCGGTGGTGCCGGCCGACCAGGAGCCGAACACCGTGGTCGGCGTGCTGCAGAAGGGCTACACCATCGCCGAGCGTGTGCTGCGCCCTGCCCTGGTGACCGTCACGGCGCCCAAGTAAGCCACACGCCGCCCACAGGAAATCCACGCGCGGTCCCTTGAATCGCCCCGGGTTATCCACAAGTTCATCACAACATCATTTCTCGGAATCAGGAGCACAACACACCATGGCCAAGATCATCGGCATCGACCTGGGCACGACCAACTCGTGCGTGGCGATCATGGAGGGCAACAACACCCGCGTGATCGAGAACTCGGAAGGCGCGCGCACCACGCCTTCGATCATTGCGTACCAGGAAGACGGCGAAGTGCTGGTCGGTGCCTCGGCCAAGCGCCAGGCCGTGACCAACCCCAAGAACACGCTGTACGCCGTCAAGCGCCTGATCGGCCGCAAGTTCGAGGAGAAGGAGGTGCAGAAGGACATCGACCTGATGCCCTACAGCATCGTCAAGGCAGACAACGGCGACGCCTGGGTGGAAGTGCGCGGCAAGAAGCTGGCGCCCCCGCAGATCAGCGCCGAAGTGCTGCGCAAGATGAAGAAGACCGCCGAGGACTACCTGGGCGAGCCGGTGACGGAGGCCGTGATCACGGTGCCCGCGTACTTCAACGACAGCCAGCGCCAGGCCACCAAGGACGCCGGCCGCATCGCCGGCCTGGACGTCAAGCGCATCATCAACGAGCCCACTGCGGCCGCGCTGGCCTTCGGCCTGGACAAGCAGGACAAGGGCGACCGCAAGATCGCCGTGTATGACCTGGGCGGCGGCACCTTCGACGTGTCGATCATCGAGATCGCCGACGTCGACGGCGAGAAGCAGTTCGAGGTGCTGTCGACCAACGGCGACACCTTCCTGGGCGGCGAGGACTTCGACCAGCGCGTGATCGACTACATCATCAGCGAGTTCAAGAAGGAACAGGGTGTGGACCTGTCCAAGGACGTGCTGGCACTGCAGCGCCTGAAGGAAGCGGCCGAGAAGGCCAAGATCGAGCTGTCGAACAGCGCCGCGACCGACATCAACCTGCCCTACATCACCGCCGACGCGAGCGGGCCGAAGCACCTGAACATCAAGCTGACCCGCGCCAAGCTGGAAAGCCTGGTCGAGGACCTGATCGAGCGCACCATCGCCCCCTGCCGCACGGCCATCAAGGACGCCGGCATCAGCGTGGGCGACATCAGCGACGTGATCCTGGTCGGCGGCCAGTCGCGCATGCCCAAGGTGCAGGAGAAGGTCAAGGAGTTCTTCGGCAAGGAACCGCGCAAGGACGTGAACCCCGACGAGGCCGTGGCCGTCGGCGCCGCCATCCAGGGCCAGGTGCTGTCGGGCGACCGCAAGGACGTGCTGCTGCTGGACGTGACCCCGCTGTCGCTCGGCATCGAGACGATGGGCGGCGTGATGACGAAGATGATCACGAAGAACACCACAATCCCGACGAAGTTCGCACAGACCTTCTCCACCGCCGACGACAACCAGCCGGCCGTGACCATCAAGGTGTTCCAGGGTGAGCGCGAGATCGCCTCGGGCAACAAGCTGCTGGGCGAGTTCAACCTCGAGGGCATCCCGCCGGCACCGCGCGGCACGCCGCAGATCGAGGTGAGCTTCGACATCGACGCCAACGGCATCCTGCACGTGGGCGCGAAGGACAAGGCCACGGGCAAGGAGAACAAGATCACCATCAAGGCCAACTCGGGCATCTCCGAGGAGGAGATCCAGAAGATGGTGAAGGACGCCGAGCTCAACGCGGCCGAGGACAAGAAGAAGGTCGAGGTCGCGCAGGCCCGCAATCAGGGCGAGGCCATGGTGCACAGCGTGAAGAAATCGCTGGGCGAGCATGGCTACAAGCTGGATGCGGGCGAGAAGGACAAGATCGAGGCCGCCATTAAAGACCTGGAAGAAGCCCTGAAGGGCGAGGACAAGACGGCGATCGAGTCCAAGACCGAGACCTTGATGACCGCGAGCCAGAAGCTGGGCGAGAAGATGTACGCGGACGCCCAGGCCGCCGCGGGAGCGGCAGGCGCGGCCGCCGGTGCATCGGCTGGCCCGGAAGCTGCGAGCGCCCCGGCGGACGACAACGTCGTCGATGCCGAGGTGAAGGAAGTGAAGAAGGGCTGATTCCCCGGTCCTGACCCGAGGCTGGAGCACCTGAGGGCGCTCCGGCCTTTTTTGCTTCTCCCGCTTCGCCTCACCCGACGGCCCGCACCACGGACATCCGGACACTGCCCATGGCAACCAAACGCGACTACTACGAGGTCCTCGGCGTTCCCAAGAATGCCAGCGAGGACGAGATCAAGAAGGCCTACCGCAAGCTGGCCATGAAGTACCACCCCGACCGCAACCAGGGCGACACGGGCGCGGCCGCAGAAGCCAAGTTCAAGGAGGCCAAGGAGGCCTACGAGATGCTGTCGGACGGCCAGAAGCGCGCGGCCTACGACCAGTACGGCCACGCGGGCGTCGATCCCAACATGCGCGGCGGCATGGGCCCGGAAGGCTTCGGCGGCTTCGCCGAGGCCTTCGGCGACATCTTCGGCGATGTCTTCGGCGGCGGTGGCGGACGGCGTGGCGCCGGCGGCCGGCAGGTGTTCCGCGGCGGCGACCTGAGCTACGCGATGGAGATCACGCTCGAAGAAGCGGCCGAGGGCAAGGACGCGCAGATCCGCATCCCGAGCTGGGACGACTGCAGCACCTGCCACGGCACCGGCGCCAAGCCCGGCACCAAGCCCATCACCTGCACCACCTGCCACGGCGCCGGCGCGGTCCAGATGCGCCAGGGATTCTTCAGCGTGCAGCAGACCTGCCCGCAGTGCCGTGGCACCGGCAAGATCATTCCCGAGCCATGCACCACCTGCCACGGCCAGGGCAAGATCAAGAACAACAAGACGCTGGAAGTGAAGATCCCGGCCGGCATCGACGACGGCATGCGCATCCGCAGCACCGGCAACGGCGAGCCGGGCACCAATGGCGGGCCGCCGGGCGACCTGTACATCGAGATCCGCATCCAGAAGCACGACACCTTCGAGCGCGATGGCGACGACCTGCACTGCGTGGTGCCGGTGAGCATCACCACGGCGGCGTTGGGCGGCGAGATCGAGGTGCCCACGCTCAAGGGCAGCGCCGCCATCGACATCCCCGACGGCACGCAGAGTGGCAAGCAGTTCCGTCTGCGCGGCAAGGGCATCAAGGGTGTGCGTTCCAGCTACCCGGGCGACCTGTACTGCCATGTGCGCGTCGAGACGCCGGTCAAGCTCACCGAGCATCAGCGCAAGCTGCTCAAGGAACTGGACGAGTCGCTCAAGAAAGGGGGCGACAAGCACAGCCCCAGCGACAAGGGATGGCTCGACAAGGCCAAGGAGTTCTTCAGCTGAGGCCAGCCGTCGAGGGTCGGCCAGGAGGGCGCGATGCGGAACCGCATCGCGCCCTTTTTCGCTTCCGGAGCGCGCGCCTGCGCACGGTCGCGAAGGCGCTATCTTTTTCATAGCGCCTTGCGCCCGCTGCACGGGCGCGACAGGCATTTTTGGCCCGAAAATCGGCTTTTTGCCCGGATCAATCAATTCCGCATCCGCCGATCTGTTGACCGGCCGAAATTCGTCCGGGCTTATCGAGCGAGGGTGTTTCGCCGACAACCGCGTAGGACACTCGCACGTTATTAAAAGCTTTCGAGAAATATAAGAATTCAGCCGGGTAATTTTCCAAACCCGTGCGATCCCAATTCATTCAATTCGAAGCACAGTCCTGTGGGACTCGCAAGTGCGCGTGGCTGCCACACGACAGATCGGGCTCGCTTTCCCTGGGAGACCGGGGCGCGATGACGCACCCACCCGGCACCGTGCCCGGAGCCGACAAAAAATTCGCCTTCCGCAAACGCAGGCACGGCGCGCCTCTTTTGTAACTCGGCACAGCTTTTGCTGGGGTGGAAGGGTCTCAACAGGAACTTTTTAGCAGGATCGAACTTCTTAATTTTTAAAACGACCTGCGGCAGGAATTTCCTCGGTGCGTTCTTTGCTTTATGCTGAACAAACCAAACCGCAAAAGGGAGTTTTTTCCGGGGCAAGCAAACTGGCATCACGGAGCACTTTCATGCGAGCGATGCGGTCTGCCCGGCCACGGAACCCGGCGCCCAGCCTTGTCGACTCGTTGGAGGTTACCCATGGATGTCATCAGCAACTTCACCGCCCGCTACGAACGCACGCGTGAAGAGGTCCTGTCGCTGCAGGAGTACCTGGATGTCTGCAAGCGCGACGCCACCGCCTACGCCACGGCGGCGGAGCGAATGCTGAAGGCGATCGGCGAGCCCGAACTCGTCGACACGCGCAACGACTCCCGCCTCTCGCGCATCTTCGCCAACAAGGTCATCAAGATCTACCCGGCCTTCCGGGAGTTCTACGGCATGGAGGACGCCATCGAACAGGTGGTGTCGTACTTCCGCCATGCCGCCCAGGGCCTGGAGGAAAAGAAGCAGATCCTCTACCTCCTCGGCCCGGTGGGCGGCGGCAAGAGCTCCATCGCCGAGCGGCTCAAGCAGCTCATGGAGCACGTGCCCTTCTATTCGATCCAGGGCTCGCCCGTGAACGAGTCGCCCCTGGGCCTGTTCAGCGCGGCGGAAGACGGCGAGATCCTCGAGAAGGAATACGGCATCCCGCGCCGCTACCTGCAGCGCATCCTCTCGCCCTGGGCCGTCAAGCGGCTCGAGGAGTACGGCGGCGACATCCGCCAGTTCAAGGTGGTCAAGCGCTTCCCGTCGGTCCTGCGGCAGATCGCCGTGGCCAAGACCGAGCCGGGCGACGAGAACAACCAGGACATCTCCTCCCTCGTCGGCAAGGTCGACATCCGCAAGCTCGAAACGTACGCGCAGGACGATCCCGACGCATACGCCTATTCCGGCGGCCTGTGCCTGGCCAACCAGGGGCTGCTGGAGTTCGTGGAGATGTTCAAGGCGCCCATCAAGGTGCTGCACCCGTTGCTCACGGCCACGCAGGAAGGCAACTTCAAGGGCACCGAAGGCTTCGGCGCCATCCCGTTCGACGGCATCGTGCTCGCGCACAGCAACGAGAGCGAGTGGAAGGCCTTCCGCAACAACAAGAACAACGAGGCCTTCCTCGACCGCATCTATATCGTCAAGGTGCCCTACTGCCTGCGCGTGTCGGAAGAGATCAAGATCTACGACAAGCTGGTGCGCAACTCGTCGCTGGCCAAGGCGCCCTGCGCGCCCGGCACGCTGAAGATGATGGCGCAGTTCTCGGTGCTCACGCGCCTGAAGGAGCCGGAGAACTCGAACGTGTTCTCCAAGATGCAGGTGTACGACGGCGAGAACCTCAAGGACACGGATCCCAAGGCCAAGTCGATGCAGGAGTACCGCGACTACGCGGGGGTCGACGAGGGCATGAGCGGCGTGTCCACCCGCTTCGCCTTCAAGATCATCTCCAAGGTCTTCAATTTCGACAGCTCGGAAGTCGCGGCCAACCCGGTGCACCTGATGTACGTGCTGGAGCAGCAGATCGAACGCGAGCAGTTCCCGGCCGAGACCGAGCAGAAGTTCGTCGGCTACATCAAGGAGCTGCTGGCGCCACGCTACGCGGAGTTCATCGGCAAGGAGATCCAGACCGCCTACCTCGAGAGCTATTCCGAGTACGGCCAGAACATCTTCGACCGCTACGTGACCTACGCCGACTACTGGATCCAGGACCAGGAGTACCGCGATGTGGACACGGGCGAAGTGTTCGACCGCGCCGCGCTCAACGGCGAACTCGAGAAGATCGAGAAGCCGGCCGGCATCGCCAATCCCAAGGACTTCCGCAACGAGATCGTGAATTTCGTGCTGCGCGCGCGGGCCGGCAACGCGGGCAACAACCCGGCGTGGACCAGCTACGAAAAGCTGCGCACGGTGATCGAGAAGAAGATGTTCTCCAACACCGAGGAGCTGCTGCCGGTCATCAGCTTCAACGCCAAGAGCAGCGCCGACGAGCAGAAGAAGCACGAGGACTTCGTCACGCGCATGGTCGAGAAGGGCTACACGGCCAAACAGGTGCGCCTGCTGTGCGAGTGGTATCTGCGCGTGCGCAAGTCGTCCTGAGCCTCAACACCACGGGAGGTCCGACACCTTGGCCATCCTGCAACAGATCATCGACCGGCGGCTTTCGGGCAAGAACAAGTCCATCGGCAACCGCGAGCGCTTCCTGAGGCGCTACCGCGGCCAGATCCGCGACGCGGTGCGCAAGGCCGTGAGCGGCCGCAACATCCGCGAACTGGAGCAGGGCGAGGACGTCACGCTGCCCCGACGCGACGTGTCCGAGCCCACCTTCGGCCACGCGGCCGGCGGCAACCGCGAGTACGTGCACCCGGGCAACCAGGAGTTCGTGAAGGGCGACCGCATCGAGCGCCCCAAGGGCCAGGCCGGCGGCGGCTCCGGCAGCGGCGAGGCCGGTGACGGCGGCGAGGGCGAGGACGATTTCGTCTTCCGCCTCACGCGCGAGGAGTTCATGCAGGTCTTCTTCGAGGATCTCGCGCTCCCCCATCTGGTGCGTACGCAGCTCGCCGAGGTGCCCGAGTGGAAGAGCCACCGTGCCGGCTTCACCAGCGACGGCACACCCAACAACCTGCACGTGGTGCGCTCGATGCGCGGTGCCCTCGCCCGGCGCATCGCGCTGGGCGGCGACGCGCGCAAGGAACTGCGCCGCCTGGAAGCCCACCTGCTGCAGCTGCGAGCGCATCCGGACGCCGCATCGGCGCTGATCCAGAAGGAGATCCGCGATACCGAACTGCAGATCGAGGAGCTCAAGCGCACGGCCCGCCATGTGCCCTACATCGACCCCATCGACCTGCGCTACCGCAACCGCGTGCGCACACCGGTGCCCAGCGCCAAGGCCGTGATGTTCTGCCTCATGGACGTCTCGGGCTCGATGGACGAGGCGCGCAAGGACATGTCCAAGCGCTTCTTCATGCTGCTGTACCTCTTCCTCACGCGGCACTACGAGAAGATCGACCTGGTCTTCCTGCGCCACCACACGCAGGCGCAGGAAGTGAGCGAGGACGAGTTCTTCCACGCCACCGAAACCGGCGGCACCGTGGTGTCGAGCGCGCTGGTGCTGATGCGCGACATCATCCGCGCCCGCTACCCCAGCGGCGAATGGAACATCTACGGCGCCCAGGCCAGCGACGGCGACAACTGGCACCAGGACAGCGGCCGCTGCCGCGAGCTGCTCGACGAGACCATCCTCCCCGCCTGCCGCTACTACGCCTACGTGCAGGTCGCCGAGGCGGAGCAGAACTTGTGGCAGGAGTACACGCAGCTGGCCGGCATGCGCCCCAACTTCGCCATGCGCAAGGTGTCGAGCGCGCAGGACATCTACCCCGTCTTCCGCGACCTGTTCAAGAAGGAAGGTGTTCCCGCATGACCGAGCTTGCCGCCCCCGTCTTCGAGCGCGAAGCGCAGCGCCTGCCCAGTCCCTCGGATTGGAGCTTCGACCTGATCGAGACCTACCACGGCGAGATCGCGAAGACCGCCAAGGCCTACGGGCTGGACACCTACCCCAACCAGCTCGAGATCATCACCGCCGAGCAAATGATGGACGCCTACGCCAGCGTGGGCATGCCGGTCATCTACCGCCACTGGTCCTACGGCAAGCAGTTCATCAGCACCGAGAAGAACTACCGCCGCGGCCACATGGGCCTGGCCTACGAGATCGTCATCAACTCCGACCCGTGCATCTCCTACCTGATGGAGGAGAACACGATGGCGATGCAGGCGTTGGTGATCGCGCATGCAGCCTACGGCCACAACAGCTTCTTCAAGGGCAACTACCTGTTCCGCATGTGGACCGACGCGTCGTCGATCATCGACTACCTCGTCTATGCGCGGAACTACATCGCCGAATGCGAGGAGCGCCACGGCGTCGACACGGTCGAGGAACTGCTCGACTCCTGCCATGCGCTGATGAACTACGGCGTGGACCGGTACCGCCGGCCGCAGAAGCGCTCGCTGGCCCAGGAGATCGCACGGCGCGAAGAGCGCGAGCGGCACCTGCAGCAGCAGGTGAACGACCTGTGGCGCACCGTGCCGCGCGGCAACATGGCTGCGGCCGAGGCCACCGGCGCCAAGCGCTTCCCACCCGAGCCGCAGGAGAACCTGCTGTACTTCATCGAGAAGAACGCCGCGCTGCTGGAGCCCTGGCAGCGCGAGGTGGTGCGCATCGTGCGCAAGATCGCGCAGTACTTCTACCCGCAGCGGCAGACGCAGGTCATGAACGAGGGCTGGGCCACGTTCTGGCACTACACGCTGCTCAACACCTTGTACGACCGTGGACTGCTGGCCGACGGCTTCATGATGGAGTGGCTGTCCTCGCACACCGCGGTGGTGTTCCAGCCGCCGGTGGGCCACCGCGCCTACAGCGGCATCAACCCCTATGCGCTGGGCTTCGCGATGTACACCGACCTGCGCCGCATCTGCGAGAAACCGACCGAGGAAGACCGCCGCTGGTTCCCTGACATCGCCGGCAGCCCCTGGCTGAAGACGCTCGACTACGCGATGCGCAACTTCAAGGACGAGAGCTTCGTCGGTCAGTTCCTCAGCCCCAAGGTGATGCGCGACTTCCGCCTGTTCGCGATCCGCGACGACGAGGACGAATCCGAGCTTGAGGTGTCGGCCATCCACGACGACGGCGGCTATCGCGCGCTGCGCGAGTCGCTCTCGCGCCAGTACGACATCGGCAACCGCGAGCCCGACATCCAGGTGTGGAACGTGGACCTGCGCGGCGACCGCTCGCTGACCTTGCGTCACACGCAGCGGCACAACCGCCCGCTGCACGACGACACGCCCGAGGTGCTCAAGCACGTCGCCCGACTGTGGGGCTTCGACGTTCACCTCGAAAGCGTCGACGGCCAGGGCCGTACGAGCTACCGCAAGACGGTCAGCCCCAAGCGCGGCTGAATCGCCCGGTGCCCGCGCCCGTCAGGGGCCGGGTCTGCGCGTGGGGCGAAGCGGCCGGGGCGGCAGCAGCGGGCCTTGCGCTGCGGCGATGTGCTTTTCACCGGCCAACAGGCGCACCATGCGCTGCACCCGCTGGCCAGCCACCTGCGTATGGGCCACCAGCGTGCGCCATTCTTCCAGCAGCACGGCGGGCGAGGAATCGTGCGAGGTGCGCAGCAAGGTCTGGGAAACGTCGACCAGCGCCGCCGCGGCCGCCAGGCCTGCGGTCAGCGCCTCATGGGCCGGCGCGCCCTGCTGGATGCCTGACGGCGTGCCGCTCACGGTGCGCGCCAGCACGCTCTCGATGGCGAGCAGCGCGCGTTCGAGCGCGGCACGTTCGGAAGGTGGCAAGGGCATGGGGTGAGCGGAAATGCAGTCCCCGCCGTGGGCGCTCGGCCAGGATCTGATTCCCGCATTTTGACACCTTTGGACACATTAGTTTCCAAATAAGTCACACTTCAGCCGGGTGCGTTCACACCCTCGGATCGCCCAGGCGTGCGCGCTCGTCCAGCGCCCGTTGCCGCACATGGCAGCCCTCGAGGTGATCGTTGACCAGGCCCATCGCCTGCATGAAGGCGTAGACCGTGGTCGGCCCCACGAAGCTCCAGCCGCGCTTCTTGAGGTCCTTGGACATCGCGACGGACTCCGGCGAGGTGGTGGCCGCCTGCAGGGCAGCCAGCGTCATGCGCTTCGGGCGGCTCGCCCGTCCGGGCTCGAAGCCCCAGGCGTAGCGCGCCAGCGAGCCGAACTCCTCGCGCAGCTTCAACACCTGCTTCGCGTTGTTGATCGCCGATTCGATTTTGCCCCGGTGGCGCACGATGCCCGCATCGCCAAGCAGCCGCGCCACGTCCTTCTCGCCGAAGCGCGCCATGCGCTCGGCGTCGAAGTTCGCGAAGCCGGCGCGGAAGGCTTCGCGTTTGTTGAGGATGGTGAGCCAGCTGAGGCCCGACTGGAAACCCTCGAGGCAGAGTTTCTCGAACAGGCGCCGCTCATCGGTGACGGGGAAGCCCCATTCGTGGTCGTGGTAGTGCCGGTACGCCGGCGACGCGGCACACCAGCGGCAGCGCCACGCACCGTCCTCGCCCGCCAGCAGTCCCTCAGGCGGTGCAGCGTCGGCCCGGCTCATGCGGTCCCCCGGCGGTACTGCGCCCACGCCGCCTCGGTCGGCGTGGTGCCGGCGCCGGGCCGCTGCGGCAGGCGGAAGTGGCCGTCGACCACCTCGGCCGGCTCGGTGAAGCAATCCTTGATCCACGGGATGTACTCCAGCACCTCGCAGGCAGGATGCGCATAGCTCAGGTGCACGTGCACCTGGCTCATGTCGCCCGCATGCGGCGCCACCGGCAGGCGGAAGGCATGCGCAGCCTCGCACACCTGGATCACCTCGGTGAGGCCCCCCATGCGCGTGCAGTCGGGCTGCACCCAGTGGATCGCCTGCTGCGCGAAGAATTCGCTGAAGGCGTCGGCCGTGTAAAGCTGCTCGCCCAGCGCGACGGGGATGTGCGTACTGCGCGCAAGCTGCGCATGGCCCTTCACGTCGTCGTGCCACAGCGGCTCTTCGAACCAGAAGACGTCATGCGGTGCCGCACCGCGGCAGAAGCGCAGGCAGCTCGCCAGGTCCCACTTGCCGTTGCCATCGACGGCCAGCGTCACGTCGGGGCCGATGGCCCCGCGCACGGCGGCCAGGCGACGCAGGTCGCGCTCGACGGTGGAGCCGACCTTGATCTTGATGCCAGTGAAGCCCTGCTCCACCGCGCGCTGCGCGCCTTCGACCAGCTTGTCGTCGGCGATGCTGAGCCAGCCGATGTCGGTGTTGTAGGCCCGAACGCGCTCGCGCACCTGGCCGCCGAGCAGCTTCCACAGCGGCACGCCGGCGGCCTTGGCCTTCAGGTCCCACAGGGCCACGTCGATGGCCGCCAGCGAGAGCGTCGTGATGCCCGCGCGCCCAATCCACTGGAGCGCCGGATCACGCGCCAGCTTTCGCCACAGGCGGTGCACGTCGTTCGCGTCCTCGCCCACCAGCAGCGGTGCGTGGCAGGTCTCGATGCAGCGCGTGATGAGCTGGTCGCTCGGCAGGTGCGCATGTGTGCCGGTGAAGCCGTATCCCGACAGGCCGTCCTCGGTGTCGATCTTCGCGCCCACCACGCCCCAATGCGTGATGGTGTGCGTGCTGTCGGCGATCTGCGAACCCGTGACAGGCACGTGCAGGATAAAGGGTGTGACCGAGCGGATCTTCAAGTGCGTCTCCATCGCTATGTTTTGATAGTTTCCAGCGCCCTGGCTAGCCGGCCACCGGACGGACGTCAATGTGCCCAGGCGGCAGCCCCTTCATGCGCCGGGCCCACATGGCTTCATAGGCCGCCTCCATGTGCCTGGTGAAACGCGTGCCATCGAACACGCCACTGCTCTCGCGCTTGACCCAGAGGTCGGCACGCACGGCCGCGAGCAACCCCGGTTCCTGCGCAAACGCCAGCGCTCGCGCCTCGTAGTCCGCCATGGAGTGGACAACCAGCTGCTCCTCCAGACCCATGGCAGTCAGCAGGCTGGCCGCCACCCGCGATGCGAAGGTGCGCCCGGCGAACGTCAGCACGGGCAGGCCGGCGCGCAGCGCATCGCTGCAGGTGGTATGCGCGTTGTAGTGGAAGGTGTCGAGGAACAGATCGGCCAGGGCCTGGCGTGCCACATAGGTGGCGTAGCCCGTGCGGGGCGCCCAGACGATCCGCTGCGGGTCGATGCCGAGCTCGCGTGCCGCCTTGGCCAATGCCGGTCGGGCGCCAGGATGCCCCTCCAGCAGCCACAGCACGCTGCCCGGCACGGCGGCCAGCAAGCGCATCCAGACGGCGAACACGTCGGGCGTGATCTTGTGCGTGTTGTTGAAGCAGGCGAAAACGAAGCCGCGCTCGGGCAGCCCGGCCTGCGCGCGCGTCAGTGGCTGTGCGCCGGCGGTCAGGTCGGGGTACAGGTCATCGTTGCAGAAGTAGCTGCCGGGGAGTCGAACGACCTGTTCGCTGTAATGCGCGGCGTCGGCCGTGGGAATGACCACCGCATCGGCCAGGATGTAGTCGATGAACTCCGCGCCCATGGAGGCCGGAAAGCCCATGAAATTGACCTGCAGCGGGGCCAGGCGGCGGACGAACAGGCCAGATCGAGCGCCCTCGGTGAAACCGTTGAGGTCGATGGCGATGTCAATGCCTGCCTCGCGGGCGCGGGCAACGATCTGGGCGTCGTCGAGATTGCCCGCATCGATGAAGTGCTCGAAAGCGTTCTTAACCCGCAGTCCCTGTGGATCGGAGATCGGAGGCCCGAAGGAAAAGCCAAAGGTCTCGATCCGAGTTCGGTCGTGGCACTCGAGCATGCGCGCGATGATCAGTGCCATCGGGTGCGCGCGGAAAAACGAGCTGAAGTAACCCACCCGCAATCGTCTTCCGACGGCAGGAATCTCGAAGACAGGCGGTGTGCCGGGGTCCACCGTCGCTACCAGATCCTGCGCGTGACGTCGGGCACACGCGAGAAGGGTGGCCGAGTCGGCTGGCGTCGGCAGCAGCGCAAACGGTTCTGCCACAGCTTCGCCACGGCGCACCCGCACGCAGCACTCCTCGAGCAACGCATCGACGCCCTCCCAGCGACATGCACTCATGCGCTCGTGCAGCCAGTAGCCGAACGCTGGTGTCTCGGGGGCCGGCACGGCGGCCAGCCGGGCGAGGGCCGCAGCGGCTGCGTCGGCGCGTCCGGCGCGATCGAGCAGCGCGATCTGGTTCATGGCGATGTCCACGTCCTGTGGCGCCAGGGTGGCGCCTCGGGCAACGCTCGCCACCGCTTCATCGATCCGGCCGAGATCGGCCAGTGCCATCGCCCGCTCCGACCAACAGCGCGCCAGTTGCGGCTGCAAGGCCAGCGCACGGTCGAAATGAACCAGCGCACGTCCGGCCTGCTGCATCGCCATCAGGCTGCTGCCCAGGTTCAGCTGCAGTTCGGGCGCCCGATCGTTCAAGCGTTCGGCACGCTCGAACGCCGCCAGCGCCAGCGCGTGTTTGCCCAGTGCACTGTGGGCCACGCCGATCTCGTGGTGGGCTTCGAAGAATTCACCGGCCTCGCGCATGGCGCGCTCGAAACAGGCGATGGCTTCGCCGGCTGCCCCGCGCTGCAAGCGCACGCGCCCCAGGTAGAAATGCGCCTCCGGCGAGCAACCCGGCAGCGCCACGGCCTGCGAGAGGTACCGCTCGCACCCGGCCATGTCCCCGCGGTTGCCGCAGATGAACGCCAGCAGTTCGAAGACGCGGGCAGGCGCCGGAGGCCGGGCCGCGATCTCGCGCAGCAAGACCTCCGACTGGTCGGCGCGACCGGCGCGGAAGAGTTGTTCGGCCTGATGCAGTCGGCCGCCTGTCATGGTGCCCCCGGTCATGCGCAGACCCCGCGTGTCACGCACTCATCCGCACCAGCGCCTCGATCGCCAGCGGGTAGCCTTTCACGCCGAGCCCGACGATGATGCCGCGCGCCGCCGGCGAGATGTACGAGTGATGGCGAAAGGATTCGCGCGCATGCACGTTGGAAATGTGCAGTTCGATCAGCGGCACGCTCGCGCCCTTGATGGCGTCGTGCAGCGCGATCGAGGTGTGGGTGTAGGCGCCCGGGTTCATCACCACACCGAGCATCGTGCCCGCCGCCACCTCGCGGCCGGCCTCGTGGATCCAGTCGATGAGCTGGCCTTCCCAGTTGGACTGGCGACACTCGACCTCCACGCCCAGCCGCGTGCCTGCCTCCTGGCACATGCGCTCGACGTCGGCCAGGGTCTCGTGGCCGTACTGCGCGGGCTCGCGCGTGCCGAGCAGGTTGAGGTTGGGGCCGTTGAGGACGAGGATCTTTTTCATGCGAGTGACTCGGGATGCGGGTCGGGCATCTTAGAACGCGGCGGGCTTGCCAATACTCCCCCCGGGTATACACTGGCCCGCATGCCGCACTCCCCCTCCGAGAAGAAGAAAGCGCTGCTGCGCGTGCGCCGCATCCGCGGCCAGGCCGACGCGCTGGAGCGCGCGCTGGAAGCGGGTGCCGAATGCGGCGCCGTGCTGCAGCAGCTCGCGGCGATCCGCGGCGCGGTCAACGGCCTGATGTCCGAGGTGCTCGAATCGCACATCCGCGAGGAGTTCGGCGCACCTTCCGACAGCGACCCGCGCCACGCCGAGCGCGTGCGCGACATGACCTCCCTGGTCCGCACCTACCTCCGCTGACCTTTTCACAACCAACACCTAGGAGCCTTTTCATGAAATCCCGCGCCGCCGTCGCCTTCAAGGCCGGAGAACCCCTGCAGATCGTCGAGATCGACGTCGCCCCGCCGAAGAAGGGCGAGGTGCTGGTCAAGATCACCCACACCGGCGTGTGCCACACCGACGCCTTCACGCTGAGCGGGGACGACCCCGAGGGCCTGTTTCCCGCGGTGCTGGGCCACGAAGGCGCGGGCATCGTCGTCGAGTGCGGCGAGGGCGTGACCAGCGTGAAGCCCGGCGACCACGTCATCCCGCTCTACACCGCCGAGTGCGGCCAGTGCCTGTTCTGCAAGAGCGGCAAGACCAACCTGTGCGTGGCGGTGCGCGCCACGCAGGGCAAGGGCGTGATGCCCGACGGCACCAGCCGCTTCAGCTACAACGGCCAGCCGGTCTACCACTACATGGGCTGCTCCACATTCAGCGAATACACGGTGGTGGCGGAGGTGTCGCTGGCGAAGATCAGCCCCGACGCCAACCCCGAGCAGGTCTGCCTGCTGGGCTGCGGCGTGACCACGGGCCTTGGCGCCGTCAAGAACACGGCCAAGGTGCAGGAAGGCGATTCGGTCGCCGTGTTCGGCCTCGGCGGCATCGGCCTGGCGGTGATCCAGGGCGCCAAGCTGGCCAAGGCGGGCCGCATCATCGCCATCGACACCAACCCGTCGAAGTTCGAGCTGGCCAAGACCTTCGGCGCCACCGACTGCGTCAACCCCAAGGACTTCGACAAGCCGATCCAGCAGGTGATCGTGGAGATGACGACCTGGGGCGTGGACCATTCCTTCGAATGCATCGGCAATGTCAACGTGATGCGCGCAGCGCTCGAGTGCGCGCACCGCGGCTGGGGCCAGTCGGTCGTCATCGGCGTGGCCGGCGCCGGGCAGGAGATTTCCACCCGCCCCTTCCAGCTGGTCACGGGTCGCAAGTGGCTGGGCACGGCCTTCGGCGGCGTCAAGGGACGCTCGCAGCTGCCGGGCATGGTCGAGGATGCAATGAAGGGCGACATCCAGCTCGCGCCCTTTGTCACCCACACCATGCCGCTGACCGGCATCAACGACGCCTTCGACCTGATGCACGAGGGCAAGTCCATCCGCTCCGTGGTGCATTACTGATGGCGCACACTCGGCACCCATGACCGCCGCCCCCGCCATCGCCCCCTCGCTCGGCAGCCTGCACCGCGTGCGCGCCGGCGTGCTCGACGTCGCCTTCTGCGAGAGCGGGCCGGCCGACGGCACGCCGGTGCTGCTGATGCACGGCTTTCCCTATGACGTGCATGCGTACGCCGAGGTGGCGCCGCGGCTGGCGGCACAGGGTTGCCGCGTCATCGTGCCCTTCCTGCGCGGCTACGGGCCGACCAGCTTTGTCGACGCGGCCACGCCGCGCTCGGGCGAGCAGGCGGCGCTGGGTGCCGACCTGCTCGCGCTGCTCGATGCACTGGCGCTTCCGCGCGCCGTGCTGGCCGGCTATGACTGGGGCGGGAGGGCCTGCTGCATCGTCGCGGCGCTGTGGCCCGAGCGCTGCGCGGGCCTGGTCTCGCTGAACAGCTACAACATCCAGCACATCGCCTCGGCGATGACGCCGGCAGCGCCCGAGAACGAGCTGCGCCTCTGGTACCAGTACTACTTCCACGGCGAGCGCGGCCGCGCCGGGCTCCAGGCCCATCGCGCCGAGCTGTGCGAGCTGCTGTGGCGCCTGTGGTCGCCCACCTGGCGCTTCGACGAGGCGACCTATGCGCGCACCGCGTGCGCCTTCGACAACCCCGACTTCGTGGATGTCGTCATCCACTCCTATCGCCACCGTTACGGCCTGGTGCCCGGTGATCCGGCCGTCGCCGGCATCGAGGCGCAACTGGCGCTGCAGCCGCCGATCACCGTGCCGGCCATCACCCTCGATGGTGCCGACGATGGCGTGATGCCCATCGGCGGCAGCGCGGCGCACGCCCACCACTTCACCGGCCCGCACGTGCACCGCGTGGTGCCCGGCGCCGGCCACAACCTGCCGCAGGAGCAGCCCGAGGCCTTCGCCCGGGCCGCGCTCGACCTGCTGCGGCCCGAGACCCTCGACCTGCCATGAGCGATACCGCCGCCTCCTTCCAGACAATCTCGTCGCACGCCTGTTTCGGCGGCACGCAGCATTTCTTCTCGCACGATTCGCGCGAGATCGGCTTGCCGATGCGCTTCTCGGTCTACCTGCCGCCGCAGGCGCAGCAAGGCCCGGTGCCCGCATTGCTCTTTCTGGCCGGCCTGACCTGCAACGAAGAGACCTTCATGATCAAGGCCGGCGCGCAGCGGCTGGCGGCCGAGCATGGCATCGCCCTCGTCGCGCCCGACACCAGCCCACGCGGCCCCGCGGTCGAGCAACTGCCCGGCGCCACCGAGAGCTGGGATTTCGGCGTCGCCGCCGGCTTCTACCTCGACGCCACCGCAGAACCCTGGGCCACGCACTTCCGCATGGAAAGCTGGATCGTGCAGGAGCTGCTCCCGCTGCTGGTGCAGCATTTGCCGATCGATGGTCAGCAGGTCGGCCTGTTCGGTCACTCGATGGGCGGGCATGGCGCGTTGACGCTGGCGCTGCGGCATCCGGGGCGCTTCCGCTCCCTCTCGGCCTTCGCGCCCATCTGCGCACCCAGCGAGTGCCCGTGGGGCGAGAAGGCCTTCGGCCGCTACTTCGGCACCTCGGAAGACGCCCGCGCCCAGTGGCTGGCGCACGACGCCACGGCACTCATGCAGTCGCAGACGGCCGCACCCTACCCCGATGGCATCCTGGTCGACCAGGGCCTGGCCGACAAGTTCCTGGCCGATCAGCTGTACCCGGAGCGCCTCGAAGCCGCATGCGCCGCCGCGGGCCAGACGCTCACGCTGCGCCGCCATCCCGGCTACGACCATGGCTACTACTTCATCCAGAGCTTCATGGCGGACCACTTCGCGCACCACGCGCGCATGCTGTGCCGCTGATTGCTATCGATTTCATAGCTACTCGCGCCCGCCGGACGGGCGCTGCGGGCACTTTTTGCTTGTGAATCGCATGGCGCTCGCCGACTTCGACCGCTTGCAGCTGCACCCCTGGAGCGGCCACCGATCGGAGCAGGTCGCACTCGCCGGCATCTGGCGACGGGCGTGGTGCGCGGCACAGCGCCACGACGCCCCGAGCATCGCGCCTATCGGTCACTGGATGGCGCGGGTGGAGGCCGAGTTCGTGGCCCCGGCCGAGGTCCACATCGCCGAGCGCGGCGGCCAGCCGCTCGCCTTCATGGTGATGCTGCCGGATCGGGCCTACGTGGCGCAGCTGTACGTCGACCCGCACCGCCACGGCCAGGGCCTGGGCCGGCGCCTGCTCGACGTGGCCTGCCGGCGCATGCCGGCCGGCTGGCGCCTGCATGTGGCCACGGCCAACGCCATGGGTCAGCGCTTCTACGAGCGCTACGGCCTCGCGCGCGGCGCGGTCGACCGCCACCCGACCACCGGCCGGGAGCGCGTCGCTTTCAGCTGGCGCCCATCACCGACAGGGCTGCCCAGGAATGAGTGAGAACCCGCGCGCTCCTGCAGCGCCTGCAGCGCCTGCAGCGCCTGCAGCGCCTGCAGCGCCTGCAGCGCACCGACGCCCACCGCCACCCGCCGTTCCCACGCGCGACGAGATCGCGCTGCTGCCGCTGTTCGAGGGCCTGCCACTGAACGCCATCACCGTCGTGCGCACGACGGACGACGCAGCCCGCGCGCACGACGCGTTGCTGACCGCCGGCGTGTGCGGCTTCGACACCGAATCGAAACCCACCTTCCGCAAGGACGAGGTCAACACCGGCCCGCACGTCCTGCAGTTCGCCACGCGCGAGCAGGCCTGGCTGTTCCAACTGCTGCGCGCCGACTGCCTGCCCGTGGCCGCCGAACTGCTGGCGTCAACGGACCTCGTGAAGGTGGGCTTCGGCCTCGACACCGACCGCACGCTCATTCGCAACCGCCTGGCGGTCGAGCCTGCCGCCGTGATCGACCTCGACCATGCCTTCCGCCGCCGGGGCCACCGCCAATCGGTGGGGGTGAAGAGCGCCGTCGCGCTCGTGTTCGGCCAGCGCTTCGTCAAGTCACGCAAGGCCACCACCTCCAACTGGGCTGCCGCGCGGTTGACCGAGGCGCAATTGCGCTACGCGGCCAACGATGCGTACGCGGCGCTGCGGGTGTACGAAGCGCTGGGCATCGCGGCCGGATCGCACTGATTCAGCCTGCGCCTCGCCACCGCAGCCACGCGGACACGGCAGCAAACAGCAACCCGACGATGGCCCAGGTGCGGCTGGCCGGCTCGAAGCGCCGGCCATCGCGCATCCATCGCAGCAGCGCCGCCACCAGGAAGAGCACCGCCGCCACGGCGAGGATGTCGCGCGCCGCCATCCGCCTCAGGCTCCCATCGCCGCCAGCCGTCGCTGTTGGCGCCCGGCCGGCGCTGCCGTGTCGAACAACGGCGTGCCCGGCGCCAGCAGGCTCAGGTGCACCGCCGCGGCACCGCGCTGGCGCTGGAAACCGTGGCGCAGCACGTGGAGACAGTGGCCGGGCGAGACCGGCGCGCCCATGAACCAGCGCACGTCGCCCACCAGGTGCTGCCCCTCGCGCTGCAACCAGGCCTCGAGCCGCGCGGGGTCGGGCCACGGCAGGCCAGCGTCCTCGTCCATCGACGTGTCGTCGTCATCGGGATCGTCGTTCGGGCCGAAGGCCGCACCGGCTGGCGCATCGCGCTCCAGGTCGAGCAGTGCCAGGTCCAGGCCGGTGATGAGGCTGAAGGCCTCACCGGCGATGCGGGCGAGCGCCGGGTCGTCCATCTGGCGCAACAGCCAGGGCAGGAACCCGGCGTCGCCCGCCATGCCGACGCCGCGGATGAGCGGCCGCGCCATCGTGGCGTCCCGCGCCAGGATCGTGAGCACGTCCCGCGCCTCGGCCGGCGCCAGCACCTTCACCAGCAGCGACAGTGCGCGCCACTGCCCGGGACCGGGCGCCAGCGCAAGGCGCTCCAGTGCGGCCACGGCCTGTCCGCGGTGGCCCAGCAGCAAGGCGGCATGGGCGGCTTCGCTGGCGCAGCCCGCATCCGAATCACTCAGTGCCGATACGCAGGCGGGCAGCCGGCTGCGGTCACCCAGACGTGCAGCGACGCGCAAGGCACGCGCGCGCAAGGCCGCATGCTCATCCGCAAAGGCTGCGTCGAGCGCTGCCTGCGGATCAACCCCGTGCATGGCGCAGGCCGCCAGGCCGACCTCCCGCTGGAGCACACCCGACGAGGCGAGCAATGCACGGGTGATGCCTTGGAGGCTCGTGGCAGACACCCAACCGACAGTGGAGAAGAGGCCGGGCCTCGACTCGGGCACCGCCTCCACCATGGCGAACAGCCGTTCGAGCCCGACAGGGTCCCGGCGCTCGATGGCGCAGACCGCGACCACGAAGACCTCCGCCGATCCGGGCCGCTCCATCGCCTCGGTCGCCATACGAGCGCCGACCTCGCCAGCCACCGCGAGGCCGTCGAGGTGCCCGGCCATGCGTTCGTCGAGCCGGGCCAGTTGGTGGAGCCTGACGTGCGGCGCGCGGACCAGGTGCGTGCGCGTATTGCGAAGAAGGACGGCATCTTCGGCATGCTGGGCGACGACCACTCGCACGGGGTGTCGGTTCATGCGTCGATCTCCGAGGGGCAACGCTCAGACGAGGCGCCGCCACCGACCGCCGGCGGCCTTGACGAATACGTCCTTCTGCCCGAGCGAGACTAGGCCGTCTGCGGCTTCCAGAAGATGCAGGCACGTCGCAGGAGCGTCGTCGACCATGTCCGGATCGGGCGACAGCCCCGCGGCACCCAGCCGATAGATGCCGAAGTCCGAGACCGCATACACCTCGCCATCCAGGACGGCAATGTCGCGAAGGTTCTCATGCCGCGCCGTGTCGACCAGTCGCCACTGGTCCTGACGGCCGCGCAGCATGACGCCGTCGTGACCCACCACGTAGACCGAACCGTCGGCCGCACAGGTCAGCGCCGAAAGGTTCGCATTGGTCGGACTGTCGGCACGCCGCCACCGGCCCGCGTCGCGCCACCAGATCTCGCCGCCCCAGCCGACGGCGTACATCTCCGCGCCACTGAAGCCGCCAAGATCCTCGAAGCCCACGACCGGCGGGTCGGATGGCTCGGGGCCCGGCCCGATGGATTGCCATTGCCCCGTGCCCTGACGCCGAAACACGGCACGGTCCATGCCACAGGCATAGACCTCGTCGTCGATCACGCTCAGCCGCCGCAGGTTGGCCACGGCCGGAAAGGTTCCGACGACTTCTTTCGTCGACGCGGGAAACAGCTCCCAGAAATCGCCCTGCGGACCCACGGCGACCACCACGCGCTCCCCGCCGACGGGCTTGCTCGTCGCCATCGAGATCGCCGGCCAGTGGACGTTCTCGTCGTACTTTCTGAAGGCAGCCTCGCTGTCGGCCGCCTTGTAGCGAAAGAACGAAGCGTTGGGCGTGTCGTCGGCGACCAGGTCGTCGCGCTCCTTCGCGAAGAAGAAGAACCCGGCACTGGCGGCCGCGCCAGACAGGAAGGTCGATCCGTCGTGATTCATGTTCGATCTCCGGGCTCAATCGTTGTCGGCGGTCTTCTTGGCGGCGTTGTAGGCGTCGTCGATCTTGCCCTTGGTACCGTCGCTCAGCTGCTTGCTGTTCGACTGCCAGTGCTTGACCTGGGCATTCTTCTGCTCGTCAGTGAAGGACGCGTTCAACTGCGCCTCGATGCAATCGGCACTGCAGCCGCATTGCGCCGCCACCGCATCCGCGCACACCTTGTTGTACTGGGCAACGCTGCACTTGCCCGCACTGTCGAGCACGCCCGGCTTCGACGCCACGTGGTCGATGGCCGCGTGGTTCTCGCCATGCGAGCCCACATGCTGGCTGGCACCTTCCAGGCAGACGCACAGGGCGGTGTCCTTGTTGTAGCCGGGCACACCTTTCATCATCATGCTCTTGGGGGGAATGTGGTGCGGCGTCTGGCCGGGGCAGCAGCCGCCCTTCTGGGCATCGGGCTTGTACGGACGCAGCCCGCAGCGCATGGCCTTCACGCATTCGCTGGACTCGGCATCCTGCGTGGACTCCTTGCCGGCCTGCATCGTCCGGCTCTCGGTGGCCGTCCGCGTCTTGCCGGCGCGCTGCTGCGACACCGTCTTCTTGAGCGAGCCGGGACAGGGGTCGGCGCCATCCTTGCACTTCTCGCCGACCTTGTTCTTGTCGCCCTCGCACTTGTCCTGGACCATGGCCGGCACGGCGACCTCGTCGGTGTACGGCCACGGCGGCGTGTTCGGCCCCTGCGACGCGTGGTTGTGCGTCGTCAGGTCCATCATGCGGACCACGTTCTCGCCCTCCACCTTCACGTCCATCGACCAGGCGGTGAAATACACCTTGCCCGTGTTCTGGCTGGTGACCACGCCCTTCTTGGGCGCGCAGCCGGCCTCGTCGCCCATGCTGCGCTTGAAGTAGCTCTTGTTCTTGAGCATCACCTCCTGGCCGGAAATCTGGACCGAGGTCGATCCCGAGGTGGTGTCGCTGGCCATCCCGGTGTTGGGGTACGGGATGGGCACGCCGGGCGGCGTCGCCGGGGTGGTGGGCGGGGTGAAGCACACGTCGGGAAAAGCGCAGATCGACTTGCCGGCCGCAGCCTTGCACGACACCTCCATGTTGTTGGCGTAGACCTGGTTGCTCATGCCGCTGCCTCGCGCACCTGCAGCGCCATCGCGGCACGCTCGCCGGCATCGTTCGACCAGTGCGCGAGGATGTTCGGTCCCCTGGCATAGCCCTTGGCGCACGCCGCCTGCGCATCCGCGATCACGCAGATGCCCGAGACCGCCCCCACCTCGCCGGTGCATTCGGCCGGATGCCAGAGGTCGAACTCCTCCTTGCGCTGGCGCAGCGTGCGCGACAGCGCCAGCGCGGCTTCCTTGAAGTAGTACTGCTCGCCAGACACGCCGGTGATGCGGAAGTCCATGTCGTGCATGCGGCAGGCGGCTTCGTCCAGGCAAGCCCGGATCGCTCCCGCCAGCCCTTCGGCCCGCAGCGGCTCGCCGCTGCCCAGGCGCGCGTGCTCGATACCGAACCCCACACCCGTGCACAGGAGCTCGCCCGCCAGCCATTGCGCTGGACCCAGCAATAGCGCGCCGCCCGCCTCACCAGGCAGGAAGCCGTTGGAGTTGCCGGCCGTGAGCAGGCGGTCCTCGCGCTCGTAGTGGCTCAGCGCGGGCCACGACAGCAGGCTGTCGGCCGCCGCGATCACCACGCGCTGCGCCTGGCCGCTGGCCAGCAGCGCCCGCGCCTGTGCCACGGCCACGGCGACGGCCACCCGACCGCGCGCGACCGTGGCCGATGCCGGCGCGAAGTCTGCACCCAGTTCTTCCTGCACGCGCGCGAGCAGCGCGTCGTCGAGCCCGGCGGCCCGTCCTGGCCGGTCTTCCTCTGCCACGCACAGCAACAGGGGAATGACGCGCCAGTCGGGCTTCGGAATGCCTTCCAGCACTTCGTCGATCGCCAGCGCGGCCATCTTTGCGAGCTTGGCCAGGCCGCGCCATGGCGCGTCCAACTCGACCTGGTGGGCCATGATCCGGTCGCCGGCGCCATCGATGAAGTGGGTCTCGGTGGGGTTGGTCAGCTTGCTGCGGAAGGCCGCGCAGCTCGCCGGCGCCGAGAGACCGACCGCCGTGACCAGCCCCGTGCCCAGGATCGATACGTGGTGCGCGCTCATCCGGGCACTCCGGCGTCGGCCTCCGCACCGTCCATCGGCACCATCACGACGGGAATGGGGAAAGCCAGCTGCTCGCGCTGCTGCCACCACTCCCTGCCCTTGCGGCCGACCAGCACCTGCGCGATCTCGAACAGGTCGCGGCGCAGCGGCCGGGCGACACGCCATGTGAGGCTGAAGCGCTGCGCATCGGGCTCGATCACGATGGTGTCCAGCTGTGCCGTGAGGTCCTCGCGCCCGCCCCGCTTGGGAAAGACGTGCACCGGCGCCACCAGGTGCGGCAGCACGAAGCGGGTGAGCCCCTGTGGCGTCAGGTTGCCCAGCACGACCTCGGTGGGACCGGCGTCGAAGTGGCCGAGGGGCACCTGCTGGTCCGCGGGCGCCGCCTGGTGGTAGCGCGGGTCGAAGTCCGGCGGGAGGAAGGGAAAGTGCGCCTCGAGCCAGTGCGCGTCGTAGGTGCCTGCGAACGCGGCACGCGGCTGCCACCCGCGGCCGAGCGGGCCGAAGGCCATGGGCTTGTAGCTGCCGTCGGGGCTGCGAACGGGGGTATCGAGTTCTTCCGTCGCGGGCAGCGGCGAACCTTCCACCCAGTCGGGCCGCAGGTGCCGATGAAAGCCGCGCCCCACCGGGTTGGGCAGGAAGGCCGCATGCTCGCCGGCGTCCTCGTGGCGGTCGTCGACGCCGCCGAAAGCGACGTCGTAGGAGACGGGCTGGCGCAGGAAGACGCCCGGTGGTGTCGCGGTCGCGCCGCCGATGCCGCATTCCCAGTGGCGCGGTCCGACCACTGCAAGGGACTTGCTCCATCTGCCAATGCGCAGGCCGGCCTGGAGGCGCGAGACGGGCCGTCCGACCGGCGCATGCGCGCTGCCCTGCAGCAGGATGTCACAGTGCGGCTTGTGGGGGGCGAAATCCGCTTCCTGCAGGGGGGCCGAGAAGCCCGGTGCAGCAGTGAAGGTGTCCGCCATCGCCAGCGGCAACTGCGTCTCGTGCAGCGCGAAATGCACCGCGGGCTCGTCGGGTTCGGGAATGCGGAAGGTGCCCTTGACCACGATCACCAGCGACTCGTGCCCGCTCGGCGCCAGCCCCAGCGTGTAGCCGGCGACCATGCGGGTGGCATTGATCAGCTGCATGGCGGACGCCGTCCTCAGTTCAGCTGCACCGAGCCGCCCTTGACGCGATTGACGCCGGTGGACCGGCTGGACACATAGGCGCCCTGGATCAGCACCTTGCCGGCGCGCGTCAGCGTGATGCTGGCTTTGCCGCAGCGCAGGACCAGCTGCTCCTTCGCGCTCACCACCAGCCGCTGGCCGTCGGCATCGACCTCGACCTGCGCGGGCGGATCGGCCATCGGCCAGCCCGGCGTTCCGCGCAGCACGCCCATCACGATCGGCCGCGTCGGCTCGCCTTCCTCGAAGAGGAGCACCACGCCGTGCCCGATGTGGCCGCCATGCAGGTCCACGGCGGTGCGGGCGTGCACGGCAGCACCTGCGTCGCCGGCCAGGCGCACCAGGGCCATGCAGCCGCCGTCGGTCAGCGCGAGAAGCTCGCCGCTCCTCACCCCGGGCCCCACAGTCGCGGTGGGCATTGGACCGGCGGCGGCCTCGCGCGCCAGAAGCTCATGAACAGGTTCTCGTCGACTCATCGCGTCCTCGCTTCCTCAGTTCTGAAGAATCTTCGAACCCTTCACCACCACGTCGCTGCTCGCCTTGATGTTGATCTTTCCCGAGCCGTCGATGGTGATGTCCTTGCCCTTGATGGTGATGGTGCCGTCCTTCTTCATCGTGATGCTGGCGCTGCCGGTCTTGATCACCACCGAATCGCCTGCGCTGATGACCAGGTTCTTGCCGACGCTCAGCGCATCGTCCTTGCCGACCTGCGTCGAGCGACCGGCGGCCACCGCGCGGCTTTCGTCCTTGCCCACGGTGGTGGACAGGTTGCCGCCCACGGTGACCGAACGGTTGGCACCGATGGTGCTCGACTGGCTGGCACCGACGCTCACGGTCTGGCTGGCACCCACGGTGATCGCCTGTGCCGCGCCCACCGTGATCTCCTGCGCGGCGCCGACCGAGATGGTCTCGTTGACGCCCACCGTGTGCGTGCGCTGCAGCGCCACGGTGGCGGTCTCGCTCGCACCCACACTGATCGTGCGGTTGGCACCGATGGTGATCGACTCGTTCGCCCCGACCGTCTCGGTGCGGTTGACGCCGATGCCGATGGTCTCGTTGTTGCCCACGGTCTCGGTCCGGTTCACGCCGATGGTGATCGTCTCGTTGTTGTCGACCGTCTCGGTGCGGTCGTGCTTGACATGCACGGTCTCGTCGTGGTCGATGGTCTTGGCGCGGTCGTGGCCGACCCAGTGGGTCTCGTCGTTCTCGACCTCGATGTCCTGGTTCTTCTCCGCGTGCAGGTAGACCTGCTCCGAGCCCTTCTTGTCCTCGAAACGGAACTCATTGCAGTTGGCGGCCGTTCCCTTGGGCGTGGAGCGGGTGCGAAAGCCGCTCTGCGTGTGCACGCCGAAGGGGATCGGCTGGTCGTCGTTGTAGACGCGGCCGACCACCAGCGGCCGATCGGGGTCGCCGTTGAGGAAATCGACGATCACCTCCTGGCCGATGCGCGGGATGAAGTAGCCGCCCCAGCCCTTGCCGGCCCAGGGCTGCGAGACGCGCACATAGCAGCAGGACTTCTCGTTGCTGGCGTCGTAGCGGTCCCAGTGAAAGTGCACCTTGACGCGCCCGAACTTGTCGGCATGGATCTCGTCGCCCGCCGGGCCGACCACGATCGCCGACTGCGGGCCGGGCATCCTGTTCCTGGGCGTCACGCGCGGCGGACGGAAGGGGATGCCCGCCGGCATCAGGGTCAGGAGGAACGCGCTGACGCCGCGCACCTCGCGGTCGAGGCCCGGCACCTTGGAGCGGAAGCGCTCCAGCACCGCCAGCGTCTGGACGTTCACCGCATCGTCGGCCAGCATGCCGCGCAGTGTCTCGCCGACGTCCATGCGGTGCAGGTCACGTTCCAACTCCACCCCTTCGTAGCCCGGATGCACCGCCACGAAACTGCAGCCCGACACGATGTAATCGCCGTCGCGCGTGTCGTCGTCCGGCGGCCCCTTGTAGGTGAAGGCGCGGCCCGCCGACACATCCGGCCAGGCCGTGACGGCCCAGTGCCTTTGGCGCCGCGCCGCGATCTCCTCGCCACGCATGCGTCCGATGGCCGAGAAGTTGGCATCGGCGAAGTAGCCGCCGGCGAATTCGAAGGCCTCGAAATCGCCGAGCTCGTGGACCTCGGCGGCGCCGCCCGGCGCCGACAGCTTCTTGCGGATGCTCTTGAAGTCCGAATCGCGCGAGTCGTAGGTGCCGGTGTCCAGCTGCTGTGCGTTGATCCAGTGGGTGACCTGGTTCGGCCGGGTCGCCCCGGTGGAGCCGGTCGCGAACTGCAGCGTGTCGACCACCGGCAGCTTGGCATGCGCCACGTCGCTGGCGTCGGACAGGTGCATGGTGCCCGGCGCATCGTGGGCATCGAACCAGTAGTAGATGCCCTCCTCCTCCAGCAGGCGCGAAAGGAAGTCGTAGTCGCTCTCCTGGTACTGCATGCAGAAGCGATGCGCATCGTGCGCCTCGATCACGCTGTCGCTCTCGAGCTTCCTGACGGCGGCGATCGGGCTGTCCTCCAGCACCGCATCGACCATCTTCAGCACCGGCATTTCCTGCAGGATGCGGGAATTGATGCGCCGGGTGAGCAGCCAGAACCAGGAGCGCAGGCTGATGCGGTACTCGCTGTAGCGGCCGATGCTCTGCAGCCGGACGAAGCGCACGGCGTGCCCGTGGCAGTGGCGCTTGTGCAGCTGGCCGTCCGCGTCGGCGAACTCGATCACGACATCGAAAGCATGGCCGAGGATGTCCCTGGCCGCCACGTCCTTCGACGCCGACAGCACCGTCAGTTCGTAAGACGACGCGTGCGACAGGCCCTCATGCCCCACGATGCTCCAGAACATCAGCTCGGCATGGGCCGGCGACTCGCTTTCGATGCGAAAGGCTTGGGCAGGCAAAGGTCCTCCAGGGTCGGCACCGGGACGCGGCCCGTGCGCCCGCGCTCTCCAGCCCGACTATCGACCGCGCCACGCCGTCCCCAAATACCCCCTATGGCCTATGACGAACACGGCGCCGCCCCACCCCGCGCACCGGCGCTGGGCACAATGCCGTATCGAAAGGAAGACATCCCATGAGCGACAGCAAGAGCGATTTCGGCCTCGTCGGCCTGGCCGTGATGGGCCAGAACCTGGTGCTGAACGTGGAAAGCCGCGGCTTCCAGGTCAGCGTCTACAACCGCACCACCAGCGTCACCGACGCCTTCGTGGCCAAGAACCCGGGCAAGAAACTGGTCGGCTTCGACACGCTCGAGGCCTTCGTGCAAAGCCTGGCCAGACCACGAAAGATCATGGTGATGGTCAAGGCCGGCGCGCCGGTCGACCAGGTGATCGAGCAGCTGATTCCGCTGCTGGAGAAGGACGACATCGTCATCGACGGCGGCAACAGCCTCTACACCGACACCGAGCGGCGCGACGCTTACCTGGCCAGCAAGGGCCTGCGCTTCATCGGCGCCGGCGTCTCGGGCGGCGAGGAAGGCGCGCGCAAGGGCCCGGCGATCATGCCCGGCGGCCCCGCTTCCACCTGGGAGGTGATGAAGCCGATCTTCGAGAGCATCGCCGCCAAGGTCGACGGCCAGCCCTGCGTCATCCACATCGGGCCCGGCGGCGCGGGGCACTACGTGAAGATGATCCACAACGGCATCGAGTACGGCGACATGCAGCTCATCTGCGAGGCCTACGCACTGTTCAAGGCGGCGGGCTTCACGACCGACGAGATGGCGGCCGTCTTCAACCAGTGGAACGAGGGCGACCTGCAGAGTTACCTGATCCAGATCACGGGCAAGGCGCTGGAGCAGAAAGATCCCGAGACCGGCAAGCCACTGGTCGACGTGATCCTCGACAAGGCGGGCCAGAAGGGCACCGGCCAATGGACATTGATCAACGCGGCCGAGCAGGCGGTGGTGATCAGCACCATCAATGCCGCCGTGGAGGCGCGCGTGCTGTCGTCGCAGAAGAAGCAGCGCGTGGCCGCCAGCAGCGTGCTGCAGGGCCCGACGCCCGCGCTGTCGCTCGAGAAGAAGGCGCTGGTCGACAAGGTGCACGACGCGCTCTATGCCTCCAAGGTCGTCAGCTACACGCAGGGCTTCGACCTCATCAAGACGATGGGCGAGAAGCGGGAATGGGGCCTGGACCTGGGTGGCATCGCGTCGATCTGGCGCGGCGGCTGCATCATTCGCGCGCGCTTCCTCAACCGCATCACCGAGGCCTACCGCGGCGATGCGGCGCTGGCCAACCTGATGCTCGCGCCCTTCTTCAAGGACCTGCTCAACCGCACGCAGCAGAACTGGCGCGAGGTGGTGGCCCTGGCCGTGAGCAACGGCATCCCGGTGCCGGCCTTCAGCGCGTCACTGGCCTATTACGACAGCTACCGATCGGCCCGCCTGCCGGCCAACCTGCTGCAGGCTCAGCGTGACTTCTTCGGCGCCCACACCTACGAGCGCCTCGACAAGCCCGAGGGGCAGTTCTTCCATACGGAATGGCCTGAGGTGATCGAGTAGTAAGGCCGGGTTGCGTTCAAGGCACTGGAACCGTTCACGCCGAGCCTGTCGAAGGGCCGCACAGGGCTTCGACAGGCTCAGCCCGAACGGTCCCCTTTGATGGAGACCTGGAGACCACTTGCCGCGCAGCGTCAGGCCGACTTGCTGCGCCCGCGCGCGGACTTGCGCGCACCGCCGGCCGGGCCGCGTGGCGCCGGCGCCGGTGCGGCCGCAGCCGCCTGCATCTGCTCGAGGGCCGCGAGCGCATCCACCCTCGCCATGAAACGGTGCAGGCAGCCGGGTGCGACCTCGCGCATGAGCGTGAGCGAACGATGCAGCAGATGCTGCGAGTTGAGCGGCCCCGGGTTCTCGGGCAATGCGTCCACCGACTGCGTGAGCCGCCGCTCGGCGCTCAGGCCGGCCCAGACGCGCCGCACATGCGCAAGCACCCTCGGCTCGGGCATCGCGGCAAGCCCGGCACCCGGCGGGCTGGGCAGGGGCGCTTCGCCGCGCGCCGCCGCCTGTGCGGCGAGCCGAGCCGTCAAGGCGCCAAGGCCGCCGTCCTGAACGTCGACCGCCTGTGGTGCGGCGGCGGCGGCCACCGCGGGTGGTTCGAGCTCGACCGTCAAGGCGCGAATCTTGGCATCGATGTGTTCGCGTGCCTCGCCCTCGTGAAGCGCCGCTCGCCGCGCCATCGCGGCCACCAGGCCGAAGCGCAGCGGCTGCGCGACGTCGGCGCCGGCCTGGCGCAGGCGTTCGAGCGCGGGCGCGTGGTCCTCAGCCACGGCTTGGCGTGCCGGCCTTCGCGGGCCGGGGCGTCGGGGCCATCTCGACGCGGCGATTGCGCGCGCGCCCTTCGGCATCGGCGTTGGAGGCGACGGCCTGCTCCGAGCCGAAAGCGGCCGCGAACACCGACGAGGACGGCACGCCCTCCTCGATCAGCGCGCGCGTCACGGTGAGGGCGCGCTGCGCCGACAGCTCCCAGTTGTCGGCGAAGGGCTTGTTGCCGCCGCGCACCTGGCGGTCGTCGGTGAAGCCGCTCACCATGAGGATGTCGTCGCGCGCCTTGAGGTAGGCAGCCAGCGGCGCCGCCAGGCCCTTGAGCAGTTGCCGGCCCTCGGGCTGCAGCTCGGCCGAGTTGAGCGCGAACAGCACGCTGCCGCTGATGCCGATGCGGCCGTCGGTCAGCGTCACACGGCCGGCGGCCAGCGGGCCGGCCAGGGCCTCCTCGAGCGTCTTGCGGCGCTGGACCTCGGCCTGCCGCTGCTGCGTCTCGGTTTCCAGCTTGGCGGCCAGCTCGAGTTGCATGCCCAGTGCGCACACGAGGATCAGCACGAAGGCGCCGAGCAGCCCGGCCATCAGGTCGCCGAAGACGGCCCAGACCGGCACGTCGGACTCGACGCCGGTCTCGATGTCGATCGCGTCCTGGTGCATCAGGCCTCGCTGTCGGCGGTGGCAGCGCTGTCAGCCTGCTCGATGCGCGCCGGCGGCCGTGCCGCGAGCTGCTGCAGGTCGTCGAGGATCTGCTTCTGCGACAGGATGCTCAGGTCCACCACCTCGCGCGCCTGCGCGACGTAGTAGGCCAGCTGCTCGTCGCTGCGCGCCATGCTCTTGTCCAGCGCACCTTCGATGCGCTGCAGGCTGCCGGTGAGGCGCTCGCTCGCCGAACCGAACTGCTCGACCGCGGCGCCGAAGGCTTCGCCCAGGCTCGCGACCTCGACGGCGCTGCCGGTGACCTGCGCCGACACCGCCGCCAGCCGCTCGCCCTGCGCATCGACCGTCTCGGCGAAGCGACCGCCCTGCGTGTCGATGGTTTCGGCGAAGCGCTCGCCGGCGCGCTGCAGCACCTCGGACGAGGCGCCGACCAGCGCATCGATGGCCGCACGCTGCTCGGTGGAGGCGTGGTTCACGGCATCGAGCAGCGTGGCCAGCGTTTCGAGGATGCGGGTGCGCTCCTCCAGCATGGCGTTGTCGCGCACCATGCTGTCGGACAGCTTCTGGCGCAGTTCGGCGATCACCTCGGCGGCGGCGCGCGGCGCCTGCGCGGCCGTTTCGACCAGGCGGCCGATCTCGGCGATGGTGCCTTGCGCATGGGCTTCGGTCTGGGCCGAGATGTCGCGCGCGGTGCGTGCCAGCGTGTCGCAGATCTCGGCCTGCTGGCGTGCGGTCTGCGCGCCGGCTTCCTGCCAGCTCGCCTTCAGGCCGTCCGCCAGTTGCGCCAGCGATTGCGCCCAGGCGTCCAGGCGCTGCGCGTCGCGCGCGGCCAGGGTGGCCTGCAACTCGTCGTGGGCCCGATCGACCGTCTGCAGCAGCGCGGCCGCCTGTTCGCCGAAGCCGCCGGCCGCGGCGGCCAGCGCCTGCTCGTTGCGCGCCGCCAGCTGCTCGCCGGCGATGCGCTGCGCGTCGAGCGCCTCGCTCCAGCGCTGCGACAGGTGGCCGGCGATGCCGTCCAGGCGCGCCGCCACGCCCTCGACCAGCGCCGCGGAGCGCTGGCCGAACTGCTCGCTGGCGGTATCGACCGCCGTGCGATGCCCCGCGGCGGCGCCGTCGACGCTGCGCACCAGCGCGGCCGCCTGCTGCTCGAAGCTCGCCGCTGCCTGGCCGAGGGCCTCGCGCGTGTGCAGGGCCAGCACCTCGCTGGTTTCGCGCTGCTGGTCCAGGGCACCGCCCCAGGCCTGCGACAGGCGCTCGGCCGTGCCGTCGAGCCGCTGGGCCACGCCGTCTACCAACGCCGCGGAGCGCTCGTCGAAGCGTTCGGCCACGCCGGCCAGCATGTCGCGCAGTTCGCCGGCCAGCGCCTCGCTGCTGCGCTGGTGGGTGTCCAGCGCGCCCTGCCAGGTCTGCGCCACGCCGGCGGTGGTGCGATCGAAGCCACTCGTCAGCCCATCGAGCTGGCGCTGGACCGACTGGCCCAGCGTGTCGTGCAGCGCGCCGGTCTCGCGCGCGATCTGCGCCATGGTGGCCTCGACCACGGGCTGGATGGCGGCGGCCGCGGTCTTCGCGCTGTCGGTGAGGCTGCGCGTGAGCGACCGGTCCACCGATTCGGCCAAGGCGGTGTAGGCGCCGGTGGCCTGCGCGTGGAACTCCGACTGGCCGGCGGCCAGTCGCTGGGCCAGCGCCTCGTGCTGCTGCTCCATGCGTTCCATCAACGTCTGCAACCGGTCCACGATCTGCGGCATGGCGCCGGCCTGCTGCTCCATGAGGCGGAAACCCTGTTCGCGCTGGTGCGCGGCCGAGAAGGGCCGCAGCGTGGTGGCGATGTGCGCGTCGAGCGCCAGCGCGGCCTGCGCCCGCTCGCGCCTATACAGCGCCGACACCAGGCCCAGCATGGCGGACGCCGCCACGCCGGCCACCGAGGTGCCGAATGCCAGCCCCAACCCCTGCACCGGCTGCGACAGGGCCGAGCGCATGGCTTGCAGGTCGGTCGTGCCGGCGAGCGCGGCGCCGGTGCCGTTGAGCGTGACCACCATGCCCAGGAAGGTGCCGAGCATGCCCAGCAGCACCAGCAGGCCGGCCAGGTAAGGCGTCATGGCCGGGCCGGGCAGCGCCGCGCGCTGGCCTTCGATGCGCAGGCGCACCGCGGGCCGCAGCGACGGGTGCACCGTCTCGAGCCAGGCCGGCAGGCTGGCCGGCGGCGTGGCGAGGTTGGCCACGGCCTGCGAGAGCGTGGCAGTCGCCTGGCGGAAGCGGTGCAGCTCCAGCGCGCCCATCACGTAGAAGGCGGCGATGACCAGCGTCACGGCCAGCGCGAGCAGGTGGCTGCCGAGGTAACCGGCGCCGACCCAGGCGATCACGGCCAGGCCGGCGAGGAATGCGAGAGGAGAAAGGAATCTAGGCATGCGTGAGGGTGATGCCCGGAGCGGGCTGGCGAAGCGCTTCGAGCAGCGCATCGACCGGTTGAAATCGAAAGTCAAGTTCGGCCAGCAGCAGCGCCTGCATGTCCTGGCAGAAGCCGTCGAGCCAGGCTGTCGCGGGCGGCGCGGGCTCGGCGCGCGATTCGGCCTCGGCAACTGCCTCGGCCGCCGCGCTGCGCAGCCGCTTGAAATGCGCCTCCAGCGTGGCGGGCACGGTGGCCAGCAAAGTGCGCTCACGCGCATCGAGCACCTGGCTGAGCACCGCCTCGACCGCGGCCAGCCGCGCCGCCTGAGGCGAACGCGCCGCCAGCCGGCCGCGCAGGCGCGCGCACAGCGCGTCGACACCGGCCTCCATCGCCTGCTGCCGCGTGAGATAGCGCTGGCGGTAGGGCGCGAAATCCGTGGCCGGCGGCGCGGGCGTCTCGCCGGGCAGCAGCTGGCGTGGCGCGCGGCCGGGCGCGGCACTGAGCACGTTGTCGTCGCGAATCGAGTGGGCCAGCGCCTGGCGCAGCGCGACGCATTCACGCGCATCGGCATCGGCCGCCACCTGTCCCGTGCGCGCTGCGGTCCGGGATGCTTCGGTGGCGGGCGCATTGAGCACCGCCGACAGCGAGATCGCGTCCGTCCAGCCCAGCCAGTGGCTCAGGCGCTCGACGAAGGGCAGGGGCGCCGCCGGCACGGCCGCGGCGCGTGTTGTGCCTTCGGCCTCGCGCAGCCGCCCGAGCAGGCGGATCAGCGGCGAATCGGCGAAACCTGTGCGCGTGGCCACGTGGACGTCCTTGCTCCCGAGAGAAAAACCGGGCAGTTTAACTGCCGGCCCCTCGCAAGCCCGGGTTCGGCGGCTGTCCGGGCGCCCTGGCGACGGCAACGGATTCCATGCATAGAATCGGCCTCCACCGCCCGTCCCGCCTGCGCGAGCAGCTATCAATTTCATAGCACCCGAGCCCCTGTCCGCCATGCGCATCGATCACATCGCCCTCTGGACCGAGGACCTCGCGCGCTGCACCCGCTTCTACGTGCAGTACTTCGGCGCCCAGGCCGGTGCGGGCTACGAGAACAAGGCCAAGGGCTTTCGCTCCTGCTTCCTGAGCTTCGACGGCGGCGCGCGCATCGAGGCGATGAGCACCGACACCCTGGCGCCGCAGCGCGCGGAGCCCGGCGCCCAGCGCATGGGCTGGACGCACCTGGCCATCGCGCTGGGTTCGGAAGCGGCGGTCGACGCCCTCACGGCCCGGCTGCGCGGCGACGGCTTTCCCGTGCTCGACGGTCCGCGCCGCACCGGCGACGGCTACTACGAGAGCGTGGTGCTGGACCCCGACGGCAACCGCATCGAGATCACGGCCTGAGAAGCTCCCATGCCGCGCTGGCTGCTCCCCCTGGCCACGCACGCCGCCACGCTGGCGGTGGGCCTGGGCATCGGCACGGCGCTCGGCATCTACTGGCTGCCGATCCTCACGGCGCCGACACCGCCCGCGCCGGCGACGCTGGCCAGCGCCGGGGCCGAGGCGCTGTACCGCGGCCACTTCCGACGCGACCTGAAGGACAGCGACTGGCTGCACTGGGGCGAGGGCGAGGTGCTGGTGAGCGCGCGCAGCGTCGCCCTGCGGGGGCGGCTCGCGCCCGGGCCGGACTACAAGCTGTACCTCTCGCCGGCCTTCGTCGAAACCGAGGGCGACTTCCTGCGCCACAAGCCGTCGATGCGCCGCGTCGGCGATGTGAAGACCTTCGAGAACTTCATGGTGGCGGTCCCCGAGGGCCTGGACGTGCGCCGCTTCACCACCGTCGTGGTGTGGTGCGAAACCTTCGGCCAGTTCATCACTGCCGCACGCTATCGGAGCGCCGAATGAGCCAGTTCACCGATGCCCTGCCCGAACTCTTCGAGTCGCTCGGCCGCGTGACCATCAAGCGCATGTTCGGCGGGGCCGGCCTGTGGCACGACGGCCTGATGTGCGCGCTGGTGGTGCGCGACACGCTGTACCTCAAAACCGACGAGACGACGCGGCCCTGCTTCGATGCGCTTCAGCTCCCGGCCTTCCGCTACGAGCGCGGCGGCAAGGTGATGGAGACCTCGTACCGCCAGCCGCCCGAGACGGTCTTCGAGGATCGGCAGGAGGCTGCCCTGTGGGTGCGCCGCGCCTACGAGGCGGCCCTGCGCGTGGCCAATGCCAAGCCGGCGCGCACCGCACCGCGCAAGCGGGCACCGGCGAAGAAGAAGCCTGCGCGCAAGGCACCCAGGCGCTGAGCGCGCCCAGAGCCGAAGCGGCCGCCGGCGCTCGGCGCCAGGTTCAGAACAGGCTGCCCTGCCCCTGTGCGCCCGGCGGCCGAAAGGCCGTGAGGTCGTGCGCGATGCGCTCGCGGTTGAAGCCCAGGCGCTGCACCGTCTTCGCGAAACGCTGCGCGATCAGCTCGGCCCACAGGCCGCTGCCCTTCATGCGGGTGGCGAAGTCGGCGTCGTAGTCCTTGCCGCCGCGCATCTCGCGGATGCGGGCCATGATGCGCGCCGCGCGCTGCGGGTAGTGCAGTTCGAGCCATTCCTTGAACAGCGGCGCCACCTCCCAGGGCAGGCGGATCACCGTGTAGAAGGCCGAGCGCGCGCCAGCCTCCCAGGCGGCCTCGAGCACCTGCTCCATGTCTTCGGTGACGAAGGGGATCTGCGGCGCCACGCTCACGCCCACCGGCACGCCCGCCTCGGCCAGGGTGCGGATGGTGCGCAGGCGCCGGTGCGGCGCGGCGGCACGCGGCTCGAGCTTGCGGGCCAGTTCGCCGTCGAGCGTGGTCACGGTCACGTACACCGCGGCGAGGCGCTGCGCGGCCATCGGTGCGATGAGGTCCAGGTCGCGCTCGACGGCGCTGGACTTGGTGACCAGCGCGAAGGGGTGCCGCGCCTCCTGCAGCACTTCGATCACGGCGCGCGTGAGCCTGAGTTCGCGTTCGATGGGCTGGTAGCAGTCGGTGGCGGTGCCGATGGCGATCTCGGCCGGCCGGTAGGCGCGCTGGCCGATCTCCTTTCGCAGTACGTCGGCGACGTTGCGCTTGGCGATGAGCTTGGTCTCGAAATCCAGCCCCGGCGACAGGTTGAGGTAGCTGTGCGTGGGCCGCGCGAAGCAGTAGATGCAGCCGTGCTCGCATCCGCGGTAGGGGTTGAGCGAACGCTCGAAGGGGATGTCGGGCGAGTCGTTGTGGCTGAGCACCGACTTCACGTCCTCGAAGCGCACCTCGGTGTGCAGCGGTGCGGCCTCCGATGCGCCTTGCGCCTCGTCGTCCATCGTGCCCCAGCCGTCGTCGAAGTCGTCGCGCACGTCCTTCTCGAAGCGGTGCGCGAGCCGCGAGGCCGCGCCGCGGCCCTTGATCGCGTGCAGGGGAATGTGGGCGTCGGCCATGAAATACTGTACATAAAAACAGTATTTGCTGCTGCACAAACTTTCAGCGACAGGGGTCGCTTGTCATCAATTTCTTTGTTGACAGAAATTTCGGAAACGATAAGCTCCAAGCCATGGAACTGACCGATCTGCAACGCAAGTTCGTCCTGCACTGGGGCGAGATGGGCTCGATGTGGGGCGTCAACCGCACCGTCTCGCAGATTCACGCCCTGCTCTTCGTGCACGGCAAGCCCCTGCATGCCGAGGAACTGTCCGAGACGCTCAACGTCGCCCGCTCCAACGTGAGCAACAGCCTGAAGGAACTGCAGGCCTGGAACCTGGTGCGCGTGACCCACATGCTCGGCGACCGGCGCGACTACTTCGAAACCAGCGTCGACGTGTGGGAACTGTTCCGCACCGTCGTGCGCGAGCGCAAGGAGCGCGAGTTCGATCCCACCACCCGCATGCTGCGCGAGATCGTGGCCCACCCCGACTTCGCCCGCGAGCCGGCCGATGCGCAGGACCGCATCCGCGCCACGATGGAACTGATGGCCAAGCTGGGCGCCTGGGCCGACGAAATGCTGCGCCTGTCGCCCGGCACGCTCGACAAGGTGTTGAGCCTGGGCGCGAGCGTGCAGCGCTTCGTGCGGGGCGACGCCGCGGCGGCACCTGCGGACGGCCGGAAGCCGGGCGAGGACGACCACCTGCAGGGCGGCCTGCCGATGATTTGATCCCTCGTGTTTTTTTGCCTCAATATTTCTGTTTTGACTGAAATTTCGAAAGCATGGACCATGAACATCCCTCCCTCCCCCGCCTATCCCGTCACGCTCTACTACGACGCCAGTTGCCGCCTGTGCAGCGGTGAGATCCGCAACCTGAGGGCGCGCGATACCGCAGGCCGCCTCGCCTTCGTCGACTGCTCGCCCGAAGGTTTCACCGGCGGCCCGGCGCCGCGCGCTGCGCTGATGGAGGCGATCCACGCGGTCGACGCGGCGGGCCGCGTGTACACCGGCGTCGCCACCTTCCGCGTGGCCTACGCGGCGGTCGGCCTTCCGATGGTCAGCGCCCTGCTGGGCGTGCCAGGCGTCTCGCACGTCGCCGCGCGCGCCTACCCGGTGCTCGTGCGCCACCGCCATCGGCTGCCGGGCTGGCTCATCGAGCCCTTCCTCGAGCGCGCGGCACGGCGCGCGCTGCTGCGCAGCGCCGCCTGCCGCGACGGCGCCTGTGCCCTGCCCGACCGGGCGCACCGCGACGGAGGCCTCTGATGCGCATCCTGCTGTGCGGCGCCAGCGGTTTCATCGGGCAGCAGATCGCCACGGCACTCCGCCAGGCCGGCCACACGGTGGTGGCACGCGGCCGCCGCAGCGTACCTGGGCTGGATTTCGTCCACGCCACCGCAGCCGCCGACTGGGCGCAGCATCTCGCGGGCGTCGATGCGGTCGTCAACGCGGCCGGCGTGCTGCGCGATTCGGCCCGCGCGCCGATCGAAGCCATCCATGCCACCGCGCCCATCGCGCTTTTCGAGGCCTGCGCCCAGGCCGGCGTGCGCCGCGTGGTGCAGGTCTCGGCCCTGGGCATCGAAGGCAACGACACCCGCTACGCGCAGACCAAGCGCGCTGCCGATGTGCGCCTGCTGCATCTGACGCAGACAGACCGGCTCGACGGCCTCGTGCTGCGGCCCAGCGTGGTCTTCGGTCTGGACGGTGCCAGCAGTCGGCTCTTTCACGCGCTTTCGCACCTGCCCTGGCTGCTGCTGCCCCGACCGGTGATGCAGGCGCGTGTGCAGCCGCTGGCGGTGGCCGAACTGGCCGAGGCGGTCGCGACGCTGGTCGCCATGCCGGAACGGCGCGGCCTCCTCGAGCTCGGCGGCCCGGAAGCACTGACCCTGGCCAATTTCATCGCCAGCCTCCGCACCCAGCGCGGCGATCCCCCGGCACGCGTGCTGGCCTTGCCGGGCTGGGCCACGCGGCTGAGCGCACGCATCGGCGACCACCTGCCCGGATCGCCGTGGTGCCGCGAGACGCTCGCCCTGCTGGCCACCGACAACGTGGCGGCGCCGGCGACGCTGTCCGCCTTGCTGGGTCGCCCCGCCACGCCGCCCGGCGCGCTGCTCGCCACGCTGGCATCCACGCATCCGGCCCGCCCGCCGGTGACCGCGCAATGACCGCCGCCGCCCGCCCGCTGCGGCTGAGCCTGGTGGCCGTGTGGCTGGGCACGGCGCTGGTCAGTGCCATCGAGGCCCGGGGACAGGGCGCCGCGCTGCTGCGCGCGGCCGGCATCACCGACGGCCCGACGCAGCAACTGCTGGTGTGGGGCGGCGTGGCCGCCGACGCGGCCGTGGGTCTGGCGTTGTGGCTGCGCCCGGGACGCGCGAGCTATGCCGCAGCGCTGGCTCTGATGGCGCTGATGACGGCCATCGCCACCGCTCTGCACCCCACCCTGTGGCTCGACCCGCTCGGTCCGCTGCTCAAGAACATTCCCATCGCCGCCCTGCTGTGGCACCTGCTGCGCGACGAGGCACCCAGGAGCGCCCCATGAACACCTACCTGCTGCTCAAGACCCTGCACATCCTCTCCAGCGTGCTGCTGGTGGGCACCGGCTTCGGGTCGGCCTTCTACCTCTTCTTCGCCAACCGGAGTTCGGACGTGCGCGCACAGGCGGTCGTGAGCCGGCTGGTCGTGCGCGCCGACCTGTGGTTCACCACCCCAGCCGCCATCGTGCAGCCGGTGAGCGGCATCGCGCTGGCGCACATGGCGGGCTGGCCGCTCACCACGCCCTGGCTCGCGTTGTCGCTCGGGCTGTACGTGCTGGCCGGTGCGTGCTGGCTGCCGGTGCTGGGACTGCAGGTGCGCATGGCCCGCCTCGCGCAGCAGGCGGTCGACACCGGCGGCGCGCTGCCGGCCGAGTACCTGCGCCTGGCCCGCTGGTGGGAAGGGCTGGGCTACCCGGCCTTCGCCGCGATGCTCGCCGTGTACTGGCTCATGGTGAACAAGCCGGCGCTGTGGACGCAATGAACGCGTGGCTCGATTGGAGGTCGACCGACGGCGCGCCAGCTGCACGGGCGCGCGGCCGGCGCGCGCCTTACTTGCCCACGAGCTGCGTGAGCCTGTCCGCCTCGAAGCCCGTCTCGCGCGCGGCGTCGGCCGGCACGCAGTCGCCGCGCGGAACGCGGGCGCGCTCCGACAGCGACTCGATGGCCTGCCACAGCAGCGCGATCTGCTGCTCCTGGTTGGCGGCGTTGTCGATCAGGCCGCGCATGGCCTGGCTCAGCGGGTCGTCGTCGGGCGTGATGCCGTAGGCCGAGAAGCGCGGGGCGGCCATCGCGGCGTCGCCTGCGTGCGCGGCATCGCCTTTCGCATCCACTTTCGGCAGGATGATCCGCGCCGGGATGCCCACCGCCGTCGCGCCCGCGGGCACCGGCTTGATGACCACCGCGTTGGAGCCGATCTTGGCCCCGTCGCCCACGGTGAAGCCGCCCAGCACCTTGGCGCCCGCGCTCACCACCACGTCGCGGCCCAGCGTCGGGTGCCGCTTGGTGCCCTTGTAGAGCGAGGTGCCGCCCAGGGTCACGCCCTGGTAGATGGTGCAGCCGTCGCCGATCTCGGCCGTCTCGCCCACCACCACGCCCATGGCGTGGTCGAAGAAGACGCGCTCGCCCACCTTGGCGCCGGGGTGGATCTCGATGCCCGTGAGCCAGCGCGAGACCTGCGAGATCGCGCGGCCCACCCAGCGCAGCCTGTGCGTCCAGCACCAGTGCGCCGCCCGGTGCAGGACCACCGCATGCAGGCCGGGATAGAGCGTGAGCACCTCCCAGGCGCTGCGTGCAGCCGGGTCCCGCTCGAGGATGCAGCGGATGTCGGAGCGCAGGCGGCTGAACATGATGGATGTTCTGGCGATGAGCAAATGGGCTGGCGAGTCTAAGGGCGGGTCCGCGGGCCCATGGGCCGCCTGTGCGGGAGACCTTGCTGGCGGTGCGCCCGTTCTGCGCTTCAGCGCCGACGCGTGTCCGCCATCGCCTTGGCGATGCCGCGCAGGATGTGGATCTCTTCCGGCGTCGGCTGCGCCCGGTTGAACAACTGCGTGAGCCGCGGCATGAGCTTCTTGGGTGCGGCCGGGTCGAGGAAGCCGATCTCGACCAGAGAGCGCTCCCAGTGCTCGAGCATGCCGGCCAGCGCCGCGGCGTCCGCCGCCTGCGGCTGGGGCGTCGCGTCCTTCACCTCGACGCCGCCCAGCGCCTGGCGCCACTCGTAGGCGATCAGCTGGATCGCCGCGCCGAGGTTGAGCGAGCCGAAGGCCGGATCGGTGGGAATCGACAGGGCGACGTGGCAGCGGTACACGTCCTCGTTGCGCATGCCGAAGCGTTCCGAGCCGAAGAGCAGCCCCACATGCTGCGGCATGCCGGCCGCCACCAGCGATTCGAAATGCGGCCGCGGCGCGCGCGTGGGCGGGCCGAAGTCGCGCGGCACCATCGCGGTGGCGCACAGGTGCGTGAGACCGTCCAGCGCCTCGTCCAGCGTGTCCACGATGCGGGCCTTCTCCAGCACGTCGAGGGCGCCGCTGGCGCGCTGGATCGTCTCCTCGCGCCGCAGCACGTTGGGCCAGCGCGGCGCCACCAGCACGAGATCGTCGAAGCCCATGGTGCGCATCGCGCGCGCGGCCGCGCCCACGTTGCCTGCGTGGCTGGTCTGGATCAGGATGAAGCGGGTGCGCATGAATGGGCGGGCGGTGCACCGGGGCGGGCCGAGAGCCGAGCCGGTAAAATCGCGGATTCTCGCCGCCCGCATCGCCGGCCCGGCGCGCCTGCTCTTCCAGCCAGTCCACGAACCAGTGCCACCCGCGGCGCGGTTCCGCCCACTCGAAAATCCATGTCGTCCAACCTGCACCCCATGCTCAACGTGGCCATCAAGGCCGCACGCGCCGCCGGCGCCATCATCAACCGCGCGGCGCTCGACGTCGAAGCCGTGCGCGTGTCGCAAAAGCAGGTGAACGACTTCGTGACCGAGGTGGACCACGCGAGCGAGGCCGCGATCATCGAGACGCTGCTCACCGCCTACCCCGGCCACGGCATCCTGGCCGAGGAATCGGGCACCGAGCGCGGCGCCAAGGATTCCGAATTCGTCTGGATCATCGATCCGCTGGACGGCACCACCAACTTCATCCACGGCTTTCCGGTCTACTGCGTGTCGATCGCGCTCGCGGTGCGCGGCAAGGTCGAGCAGGCCGTGGTGTACGACCCCACGCGCAACGACCTCTTCACCGCCTCGCGCGGGCGCGGCGCCTTCCTCAACGAGCGGCGCATCCGCGTGTCCAAGCGCACGCGGCTGGAGGAGAGCCTGATCTCCACCGGCTTCCCCTTCCGCGCGGGCGACAACTTCAAGCAGTACCTGGCCATGATGGCCGACCTGATGCCGCGCGCGGCCGGCCTGCGCCGCCCCGGCGCGGCCGCACTGGACCTGGCCTACGTCGCCGCCGGCTTCGCCGAGGCCTTCTTCGAGTCCGGCCTGAGTCCCTGGGACGTGGCCGCAGGCTCGCTGCTCGTGACGGAGGCCGGTGGCCTCATCAGCAACTTCACCGGCGAGGGCGAGTACCTCGACCAGCGAGAGGTGCTGGCCGGCGCACCGCGCATCTACGGCCAGCTGGTGCCCATCCTCTCCAAGTACAGCAAGTTCGCCGGCGTCGACGCCAAGCTCGCCGCCAGCGAACGCATCCGCGCGACCGACCCGACGCGCCAGACGGCCGGCGGCGGCGACGATGTCTACGCGCGCTCCACGGTCGAGCTGAGCCAGCCGACGCCCGAAGCGCAGGCAGCGCCCGCACCCGCGTCGGCTCCGGCGCCCGCGCGCAAGATGATCCGCGCCAAGCGCCCGGCCGAAACCCCCGCCGCCGGCGGCGACACCGCCCCCGGCACCGCCAGCGAGTGATCGCCAGCGGCCCGCTCAGCCACCTCTCGCAGCGCACGCGTTCGGCGCTGCGCATGCTGCTGAGCGCCGATGTGGCCTGCGGCCTGTCGGTCGCGCTGGGCCTGCTGCTGATCTCGGGCGGCGTGCACCTGTGGCTGGGCGCGCTGGCCGGCGCCTCGGCCGCCACCGGCGTGATCGTCGCCAGCCCGCCCGACCGGCCCGGCCCGCGCCGCGGCAAGCTGCGGCAGATGCTGCCGGCGCCGCTGCTGGGCCTGCCCCTCTTCTTCGCGGTGCAGATGCTGCACCACGCGCCGTGGCGACTGGGCCTGCTGCTGGTGCCCGCCACCTTCCTCGCCTTCCTGGCCATGGCCTGGGGCAAGCGCGGCATCCCGATCGCCATCGCGGTGATGCTCGCCATGGTGTTCTCGCTCGCCACGCCGCCGCCCGAGGGCCTGCACCAGGCGCTGGTGCGCACGCTGCACATGGCGTTGGGCGCGGGCCTGTACGTGGTCTACGCCACGCTGGCCAACCTCGCGCTGAATGCGCGTTACCGCGTGCAGATGATGGCCGACCTGCTGCTGTCGGTGTCGGCGCTGATGCGCACGCAGGCGCGCCAGTTCCGCGCGCCCGACGCGTCCGACGACGTGCGCGAGATCGCCGCTCCGCTGCTGGGCCAGCTGCTGCGCGAGCAGGCCGCCCTGGCCGACCAGTTGCAGTCCACGCGCGACCTGGTGCTGGAGTCGCCGCGCACCGAACGGCGCCAGCGCCTGGCCGGCATGCTGATGACCGTGCTCGAGATGCGCGACCACCTGCTGGCCAGCGAGCTCGACCTCGAATCGCTGCGCAGCCACCCGCGCCATGCGCCGGCGCTCAAGGCGATCCGCGGCGTGCTCGAGGCGGTGGCCGACGACGTCGAGCACCTGGCCGACGCGCTGTTCCTGTTCCGCCGGCCGGCCGCTATCGTCGATCGCCGCCCCGAGCTGGCCGCCATCCGTTCGCAGCACGAAGAGGCGCACGAGGAAAGCAACCGCGCCGGCCCGTCGGCCGCCATGCTGGCGCGCGGCCTGGCCAGCCGCCTGGGCCACCTCAACGACGAAGCAGTGCGCCTCGCGGGCCTGGCGCGTGGCGAGGTGGCGCCCGACCTGGCCGTGGTACGCGCCAACTGGCAGATGTTCGTCAGTCCCACCGACTGGTCGATCCGCCCCTTCCTCGCGCTGTGGCGCTGGGACGCGCCACCGCTGCGCCATGCCATCCGCGCCGCGCTGGCGCTGGCCGCGGGCTACCTGGTCGCCGTGGCGATGCCCTGGGGCTCGCACGACTACTGGATCCTGCTGACCATCGTGGTCGTGCTTCGCGGCAGCCTGGCGCAGACGCTGGAACGGCGCAACCAGCGCGTGGCCGGCACGCTGTTCGGCTGCGTGCTGGCGGTGGGGCTGCTGTCCTCGCACCCCGGCCCGCTGGAGCTGCTCATCGTCATGACACTGGCGCAGGCCGTGGCACACGGCTTCGCGGTGCGCAAGTACACGGTGACGGCCGTCGGCGCCACGGTGCTGGGGCTGGTGCAGGCCCACATGCTCTTCGCCGGCGCGAGCCCGACCTTCGCGCTGTTCGAGCGCATCGGCGACACGCTCATCGGCGCCTCGCTCGCCTGGGCCTTCTGCTACGTGCTGCCGTCGTGGGAGCGCACGCAGATCCCGGCGCTGGTTACGCGCACGCTGGCCGCGCAGGCGCGCCACGCCAAGCTCGCACTCGCACTGGGCCAACTGCACTCGGTCGACACCACCCCCGAACTCGAATGGCGCCTGGCGCGTCGCGAGGCCTTCGACAGCCTGTCGGCGCTGGTGCAGGCCACGCAGCGCTCGCTGTCCGAACCGCGCGCCGTGCGCCCGCCGCTGGAACCTCTGCAGCGACTGCAGGCTCACAGCTACCAGTTGCTGGCGCAGCTCAGTTCCGTGAAATCGATGCTGGTGCTGCGGCGCGACCGGCTCACGCCCGCCGCCATCGAGGCCCCTCTCGCGCGGGCCGCCGCCCGCATCGAGGCGGTGATCGGCGCGGCCGCCGCCGGCCGCATGTCGGACGTCGACGACACGGTGGCGCCGCCCTCGCTCCCGGCCGGGCCGATCCCCCTGCCCGATCCTTTCGACAACGACATCAGCCCCTGGCTGCTGCGCCGCCTCGACCTGGCCATCGGCCTGGCGACGCAGCTGCAGGCCGACGCGGCACGCATCGTGCAAACGATGGCGACCGAGTCGCCGACCCCCCAGGCCCACGCGGCCTGAACCGTTCCGCCGACCTGGCCGCCGTGCCCGGCGGCGGCCTTCCCACTGCGGCCCCCGAGGCGGGCCGCACCACCGGAGAACGAATGCGTTTCGACACCCTCCTCGCCCATCCCTGGTTCCACACCTGGCTCGCCGCCCTGATCGCCATCGTGGCGGCCACGGTCGCGCACCGCATCGCGCAGGCCGTGCTCTCGCGCATCACGAGGCCGATGCCGCTGGTGCATGCGATGGTGAAAGCCGTGCGCAACCCGGCCGGCTTCGTGCTGCCGCTGATCGCCCTGCAGGGCGTGTGGCAGGCCGCGCCCGACGACCTGCACTTCATCGACCGGGTGCGCCACCTCAACGGGCTGCTGCTCATCGCCTGCATGACCTGGGCGGTGGTGCGGCTGATCCGCGGTTTCGCCGATGGCGTGATCGCCGCCCATCCGGTGGACGTGGAGGACAACATGAACGCCCGCCGCATCCTCACGCAGACGCGCGTGATCGCGCGCAGCGCCATGAGCATCGCGGTGGTGCTCGGCGCGGCCATGATGCTGATGACCTTCCCCGGCGCCAAGCAGGTCGGGGCCAGCCTGCTGGCCTCGGCCGGGGTGATCGGCATCGTCGGCGGCCTGGCGGCCAAGCCGGTGTTCAGCAACCTCATCGCCGGGCTGCAGATCGCGCTGGCGCAGCCGATCCGCATCGACGACGTGCTGATCGTGGAAGGCGAATGGGGCCGCGTGGAGGAGATCACCGGCAGCTACGTGGTGCTGAAGATCTGGGACGACCGGCGGCTCATCATCCCGCTGCAGTACTTCATCGAGAAGCCGTTCCAGAACTGGACGCGCAACAGCTCGCAGCTGCTGGGCTCGGTGTTTTTCTACGTCGACTTCGGCATGCCGATCGCGCCGCTGCGCGCCGAGGTCGAGCGCATCGTGAACGCCTCGTCCAACTGGGACCGGCGCTTCTTCAACCTGGTGGTGACCGACACCACCGAGCGCACCATGCAGCTGCGCGTGCTGTGCACCGCCGCCTCGTCGGGCCAGGCCTTCGACCTGCGCTGCCAAGTGCGCGAGGGACTGATCGACTTCATGCAGCGCGAGTACCCGCAGTTCCTGCCGCGCACCCGCATCGAGGCCGACCTGCCCGCCGGGCCGCCGGCGCTGGAGCCGCAGCCGGCCTGACGGCTCCTGGGGTCGACAGGCATCGGCTCGAGCCCTGGCCTGCTATTGAATTCATAGCTGCCAGCGCCCGTCCCACGGGCGCTGGAGGCCGATTTGGCTTGCAATGCACGCCTGCAGCCATGCCGCGCACGGCCCGCCGGAGCGCCACCACCCATCCGCCGGCGGTGCATTTCGTCCCTCGTTCCTGCACTTCGTCGCACACCGCTGGTTCGGTGTCCGGGCGGCGCGCACAGTCACGCCATCGACTTCCGTCCCCCCGACACCGCACCAAGGAGCACACCATGCTGATCGAGATCCTGACCCACACCCCGACCTGGGTTTTCGTCGTCTTCGGACTGCTGGCCTGGCTGGGCAGCAAGCAGCTGACCGCCGGCAGCGCGCACCTGAACCGCGTGATCGCGATGCCGCTGGCCATGGTCGGCTTCGCCGTCTACGGCCTGGCGACCGCCTTCGGCCAGTCGCCCGCCGGCCTGAGCGCGCTGGCCGGCTGGGCGGCCGCCGCGGCCGTAGCGCTGGCCGTGGTCGCCCGCATCCCGCTCAACCCCGCCGTGCGCTACGACACCGCCACCCGCCGCTTCTTCCAGCCCGGCAGCGCCGTGCCGCTGGCGCTGATGATGGGCATCTTCTTCACCAAGTACGCGGTCGGCGTGACGCTGGCCTTCCACCCCGAGTACGCGCACCAGACCGGCTTCGCCGTCGGCATCAGCGCGCTCTACGGCCTGTTCAGCGGCGTCTTCGCCGGCCGCGCCCTGCGCCTGTGGAAGCTGGCCTTTCGTGGCCATGCCGCCACCGCCGCCGCCTGAGCACCCGCCACCCGATCCCCGAGGAGTACCGCCATGAACACCGCCGCCCCCCGCCTCTCGCCCGCCGAGGAAGCCCGGCTCGACCACCTCGCCCAGCGCCGCGCCAAGGCCAAGCTGGGCTGGTACCTGCACGCCGCCGTGTACGTGGTGGTGAACCTCGGCCTGATCGCCCTGTCGGTCGCCAGCGGCCGACACTGGGCGATCTTCCCGGTGCTGGGCTGGGGCCTGGGCCTGTTCTTCCACGGCATGGCCGTGTGGGTCTTCGCGCCGGGCAACCCGCTCATGGGCCGCATGGTGGCGCGCGAACGGGCCCGCCTGCGCACCGCCGGGACCGACCCGTGGTAAGCGGCCGGGTATCCACGCACGGATCGTCCGCTTTTTTGTGAAGAATCGACGGGCCGCAGGCACCACCACGACAACACCATGCCCACGATCCTCGTCACCATCCTCCAGCTGGCCGTCGTCACGGTGCTGGTGTGCTCGCTGGCCGAGGCGATCGTGCTGTCGCTGCGCCGCGGCGTGAACGCCGCCACCGGCGGCTACGACTGGAAGGCCGCGGGCATCTCGGTCTTCGACTTCCTGGTGCGCGAATACCCGCTGCGCTGGCTGCTGCCGCTGGGCTTCTGGCTGGGCTGGATGGACTGGCTGTACGCGCACCGCCTGTTCGACATTCGCATGGACCACTGGAGCGGCTGGGCCGCGGCCTTCCTGGCGCGGGAGTTCTGCTACTACTGGTACCACCGCGCGGCCCACCGCGTGCGCTGGTTCTGGTGCACGCATTCGATCCACCACACGCCCAACCAGCTCAACCTGTCGGCCGCGTACCGCTTCGGCTGGACGGGCAAGCTCACGGGCACTCTGGGCTTCTTCTTGCTGCCACCGCTGCTGGGCCTGCCGCCGCGGGTGGTGCTGGTGCTGTTCACGCTCAACCTGCTCTACCAGTTCTGGATCCACGCGACCTGGATCCCCCGGCTTGGCCCGCTCGAATGGGTGCTCAACACGCCGTCGGCGCACCGCGTGCACCACGCGAGCAACCTGCCCTACCTCGACGGCAACTACGGCGGCGTGCTGATCGTCTTCGACCGGCTCTTCGGCACCTACATCCCCGAACGCGCCGAGGAGCCGCCACGCTACGGGCTGGTGCACCCCGTCCAGGGCCACAACCTGCTGCAGATCGAGTTCGGCCAGTGGCAGGCGCTGTGGCGCGACCTGCGCGGCGCACGCACGGTGGGCGAGGCGCTGGGTCACCTGTGGCGCCCGCCCGGCTGGCGGCCCGGTGGCGGCGACACCACCGAGGAACTGCGCGCCCGCGCTGCCGTGCCCGCAGGGATGGACGTGCCGCCCGCCTCGGCCGCGCTGCCCCTGGCCGCCCCATGACCGCTCTGTGGCGCGACGCCGCCCGCCACTGGCTGCAGGTGCTGGCGCTGTGCAGCGTGGTGGCGGTGTTCACCACGCTGCTGTGGCCGAACCGCACCTACGTCTCGCAGCTCGTGTATTCGGTGTGCATCGGCAGCCTGTGCTGGGCCACCATGGAGTTCGGCCGCTACCTCATTCCCGCGAAGTACTGCCACGTCGACGCCGATGGTGGCCGCGGCTGGCCGCAGGGCTGGCGCGGGCTGGTGCTCACCGCCGTGGGCATCGTGGTCGGCTTCTACGTCGGCGACTGGCTGGCTTTCCAGCTCATCGGCCCGGCTTCGCCGGGGCGCACCGGCAGCTCGCGCGACAACGCGGCCAGCCTCTACGTCACCGTCGCCGCGGGCGCGATCGGCGCCTACTACTTCCACAGCCGCGGCAAGGCGGCGGCGCTGGCGGCCGAGATCGCCAAGGCCGAGCGCGACGCCAGCGAGGCCAAGCTCAAGCTGCTGGAGACGCAGCTGGAGCCACACATGCTCTTCAACACCCTGGCCAACCTGCGCGTGCTCATCACGCTCGACCCGCCGCGCGCCGTGGCCATGCTCGACCGGCTCAACGGCTATTTGCGTGCCACGCTGGCCGGCTCGCGCGCCACGCAGCATCCGCTGGCGCAGGAGTTCGCGCGGCTGGCCGACTACCTGGAACTGATGGCCGTGCGCATGGGCGAGCGCCTGCGCTTCACGCTGGACCTGCCCGAGGACCTGCGCGAGGTGCCCGTGCCGCCGCTGCTGCTGCAGCCGCTGGTGGAGAACGCCATCCGCCACGGCCTGGAGCCCAAGGTGGAGGGCGGCGAGATCCGCGTGAGCGCGCGCCGGGCGTCGGCCGACGATGGCCCGCGGCTGGTCATCGAGGTGGCCGACACGGGCGTCGGCCTGGCTGCGGACCGCGGCTCGGCGCAGCCAGCACCCCCCGAAGATGGCGGCGGCTTCGGCGTACAGCAGGTGCGCGAACGCCTGCACACGCTGTACGGCGACCGCGCCGCTATGGAATTGATAGCTGCTCCCGCAGGCGGGACGCGGGCCACCGTCGCTTTTCCCTTGTAGATAGCACCATGCCCACCGCCCTCATCGCCGAAGACGAACCCCTGCTCGCCCAGGCCCTGAAGGCCGAACTGGCCCAGGCCTGGCCCGACTTGCAGGTCGTCGCCACGGTGGGCGACGGCGCCAGCGCCGTGCGCGAGGCACTGGCGCGCCGGCCCGACGTGCTCTTCTTCGACATCCGCATGCCGGGCCAGGACGGCCTCGCCGCCGCCGCCGAAGTCGCCGACCGCTGGCCGCACGACGACGCGCCGATGCCGCAACTGGTCTTCGTCACCGCCTACGACGAGTACGCCGCCCGCGCCTTCGATGCCCAGGCGCTCGACTACGTGCTCAAGCCCGTGCAGCCCGAGCGCCTGCGCCGCACGGTGGCGCGCGTGCAGCAGGCCCTGGCGGCCCGCGCGGCGGCCGACGAGGCAGCGCCCGCCGACGCGGCCCCGGCGATGGACGCGCTCGAACACACGCTCGCCCAGTGGCGCCAGTTG
>NZ_CABFMN010000092.1 GCF_901875635.1 Xylophilus ampelinus
GTGCTCGCAGCCCTGTCGGGCATCGCCAAAGCCTGGGAATCGCCGTTTAACCAGTCCAAGTTTTCTGCCGCACCCCCGGTGGCTCAGATTTGGATCGGCGCCGACATCCCTGGGTGCCGGATGCAGTGGCCAGCGTGGCGCTGGCTTCACATCAGTTCCCGCTCGAATTGCCGCCGCCGCTCGCTGGGACCGGTGTAATCGGCCATGCTGAGCGTGCGGTGGTTGATCGCTTCCTCACTACTCTCCACGGCGGCCACGGCCGCCGCCATCAATAGGTGCGCCAGCTCGCCAATAGTGCCCTCGCTGCGCGTGAGCAGGTAGCGAGCCATGTCCAGCGTGGCAATCGACGAAGGTCGCCGCAGCGGGAGCGAAGCCGCGAAGCTGGCCAGCAGTGAACAGCAATCGTCGTTGGCCTCCCACACCGGCAGCATCATCGGCTCGAAGCGATTTTCCAACTGGTCATCCGAGCGGATGGCCAGGTAGGCGTCGCGTGTGCCCACACCGACCAGCGGGATGCGCAATTCGTTGCCGAGGAAGCGCAGCAGGTTGAGGAATTCCCGGCGGTTGACGCTGTTGCCGGCCAGGACGTTGTGCAGCTCGTCGATCACCAGCAAACGCACACCGAGCTTGCGCAGCAGTGTCAGCGCCAGTTGCTCTATTTCCGGCAGCCGTGGGCGCGGTCGCAATGGTGCTCCCATCGCCGCGAGCAGCGCGACGTAGAAGCGGATCACCGATGGCTCGGACGGCATCTGCACGACCAATACCGGGATGTGCTCCTGGTCGGCGTCGGAGCTGGCCGGGTGGGCGCGGCGGAACTTCTCGACGATCATCGACTTGCCGTTGTTGGTTGGACCGACCAACAGCAGGTTGGGCATGCGTTGTTTGTTTGGCCACGTATACAGGGCTTCCAGCCGGTTCAACGCCTCGACTGCTCGCGGATAGCCGATCCAGCGGTCGGCGCGAAGGCGATGGATGCGCTCGTCCGCCGGGAGACGGGCCAAGCCCTGGGCCGCCGGCAGCAGGTGGGACAGGTCGATGATGGGATATTCGTCCACGGCTACCACTCCTCAATCTGGTCGAACGGTTTGGCAGGTGGCTGGTTGTCCGCCTGCGGGTCTGCCATGTCCGTGTCCGCTGGTGGCGTGGTTTTGACAGGTTGTTCCGTTGACTTGAGATGCTGGCGTCGATCCGCGTCGCGCCGCGCCTTGCGCGTGGCTTTCTGCGCAGTGGTCACGATTTCGCGCATCTGCCCGATCATGCGGAACAGCGCCGACTCATCCACCTGTTCGCGCCCTTGCTGCCGCAATTTCGCCAGCGCCTGCCGTTGTTCCCAGAGGGTGACAGCCGGGTGCGACAAGGTACGGTATGGAATTTCCAGATAGTGCTGCCCCTCCGGCTCCAGCACCCAAATGCGGCTGATGTCGCGTGGGTCGCGCCGGATCAGGAACGCAGGCAGGCGGTCGCGCCGAGCTATCCACGGCTTGAGCGCATCGGCGTAGTAGTGGATGTGGTCGATGACGAAGCCAGTGCGGGTCAGGGTGCGGCGGAGGACGGGCAGGAAATCGACCAGAAAAGCCGTGGTGCGAGTGATGACGGTTGGAACGCCGGTACGCGCGACAGCTTCGGCCCAGCGTGCGGCCGGCGGTTGGAGCAGGCCGTTGTGCACGGAGCCGTGATAGGTGCCAACCGCCAATGCGAGCCAGCGTTCCAGCTCGCGCAGTGTCAGGGCGGCCATCTTCTCGGAGGCGTATTCCCCGCGCTGGTCAGGGTTGGAGAAGGTCGTCCCCGGCAATTCGTCGTGGATCATTTGCATCGCCGTGCCGATGATCCGTTCCACGATGCCGCCATAGTGCGGCTGCCCGAGAGGCCGATAGTCCAACCGGATGCCATGCTGCTCGCAGCCACGGCGTAGCGCCTCGCTCTTGAATTCGGCCGCGTTGTCCAGGTAGAGCAGCGCGGGCTTGCCGCTCATCGGCCAGTCCATTTCCACGTCCAACCTTTCCAACCAAGGGCGCTTGTCGCAACCGGCGTGTGCGAGGCACAGGCCGACCGAGACGGCAGATGGCGCTTCTAACGTGACCACCATGCCAACCACGCAGCGGGTGAACACGTCGATGGCGAGGGTCAGGTACGGACGGCCAATCGGTTGCCGGTCGCGCTCGTCCACCACGATCAGGTCGATGACTGTGTGGTCGATCTGTACCTGCTCCAGCGGTGCGGAGACTGGCGGAGGAACACCGCCAACACCTTGCAGGATGCGGGACGCATCCTGGCCTTCCCGAAGTCGAGTGGTCTTGAGTGGATCAAGGCTGGCGATCCGCAACGCGACCGTGTTGCGCGCCGGCATCCGCAGCTTTTGCAGCTTGCACACCCGCGCAACTTCACGGTGGAACGCCGCCAAGCTGCGCTTCTGCTTGGTCAGGAAGCGCTTTTGCAGTAGCTCGCGGATGATTCGTTCGACCGACTCCGGCAAGCGGCCTTTACCTTTGCCACCGCTCGACTGTCCAAGAGCCAAATCAGTGACCAGCCCCGAACCTTGCCGGGCACGGCGGATCAGGACGTAGACCTGCCGCCGGGACAGACCCAGCGCCTGGGCTGCTGCGTCGGCCGCTTCATGCCCGACCGTCTCCGACTGCGCCAACGGCCCAATGATCTCCGCGCGGCAGCGAGCACGCTCCCATGCCTGTTCTGACAGGGTGGCTACGCCGCGCTCGGCAATCGGTACGGTATCGGTCGCCATGCTCGCCTCGCTTTGGTGCACACGAGTATTGAGCATAGACGAGTTTCGTGCAGAGGAGTCCTGATATCGGGCTGTCAGGAGCCGTATGCACAGCAGGCTTCATGTCTCGTTGATTGGTGCAGTCGTCTTCTGAAAATGACAATATGAGCCTAGCTCAAGGTGATAACCTCAACGAGCCAAGCAAGACAATTTCAGCGTGAGGACATGATGGGCAAGAAGGAAACCGAGGAAGCCTGGCTGCATGCACAAGTTGGCCCGGCCTTTGATGCGCTGAAAGCCGACCCAGGCCGTGCCGTTACCGCTGACCAGGTGCGCGCCCGTCTGGCTGACATCGTCCAAGCTATGGAGCTGGTCCGCCGCGTCGATGCGGGCCTAGAATCCCTGACGCCCTTTGACCCGGCGGAGGACCTGACCACCGCCGAAGCCGTGGCCGCATTCCTGGCCGACGCCGAGGCCACGGCCGACCCGGTCTATATCGAGCACGCTCACCAGGTCGCGGCACGTGCGCGAACCACGCACGGCATCGCGTCGTGAGCGAGTTGGCCAGCGTCGCCATTCCTGGCGGTGCTGCAGGTGGATCTCATCGCCGGGAATGACGATGCGAGATCCACGCCAAGGGGAAGAGTAAGACGGGGCATCATCGCCCGATCTGGCGATGATCGAGCGCCGGCGCGCATCGCCACTTCCGACGATGCAGGCCCGGAAACGACAAGGGCGGCCAATGGCCGCCCTTGCTGTTCCTGGTGTCTAGCTTACGCGGGGTGAAGCGACTGGCGCACGGCATTCAGTGCCTCACGGAAGTCGGCCGGCGTCGCTCGGCCCGTCTCGGCCTGGTAGAACACGACCATGAAGGCATTGGCGACTGCTTCGGCCAGCGGCCCGAGCTGCCGGGCTGCGTCCTGGTCAATCCAGTCTAGGGCCGCGAGCTGCACGGCCGCATGATGCACTGCCTGAGTTGCGTTGGTAGGATTCAAGGTTGCCATGATTCACCTCTCCATCAGGTGGGTTAGTGGAAGTGTCGGCCGGCCCCACGCCGGCCGACGCGCCTTTCACGCCGGCGTCGAGCGATTCACGAAAGCAGCGACTTCATCATCGGGATCGGCCGCCTGATTGCCGGTCTGTTCGCCGGCCAAGCTGTCGCCGTCGAAGGCCGGAGCCTCTGCTGCTGTGCTGGCCCGGATCGCCGTTGCCACTTGGCCGCCGATCGTTTGGTCCATGCGCTCCTGGAAGCCCTCCGCGAGCTGCACGGCCTTGCCTTTGAGTACTGCACCTGCGCCCTTCGCCAGCTCGCCGGCCGTGCCCGCTGCCAATGCTGCGGCACGAGTCAAACCAACGGGGCCGGTGCTGCCTGGTGCGGCCTGCGGCCCCTGTCCTGCCCCGCCAGCGGGCTTGGGTTCGCTCTTGGCGGCCTTGTCGGCACCGTTGCCGGTGCTGGCCGTCGAGCTGCTGCCTTTGTCGCCGGCGCTGGCCTTGTCGCCACCCTTCGAGCTGGCCGAGCGGCTGCTGCCCCCCGACGACGAGCCCCCGAAGCCCGCAGCCTGCGCGAAGGGCGATCCCCCTGCGCCGGCTGACTCCTGACCGCCCGAAGCACCCGCGCCCCCCACGCTCGCCATCATGTCCGTGCCAGCGCCGGCATCGCCGGTCGCGCTGCCTTGGGCCTTCTCGAAGGCGGCTTTGACGGCCGAAGCCCCGCCGGCGAGGTTGGCCGCGCCACTCATCACGGCAGCACCGGCCATGCTTGCAGCGCCGGCCGCAACACTGGCCGCGCCCATCGCAGCACCTACAGCAGCGCCTGCGCCGAAGTTACCGATGCCGCCAGCGTTCCCAATGCCCGTACCGGTAATGATGCCAGCGATCAGCGGCGGCACACGATTGACCAGCATCAGCAACGCCACGCAGAAAACCAGCATCACGCCCAGCTCTTCAAAGTTCAGCGTTCCGGTGTTCATCCTGGCGTAGAAGCCGGAAAGCAGGTCGTTCCCGATGCCGACCAGGAGCACCATCGTCATGATCTGCACCGCCACGCCCAGGACCGTCTTGTAGTAGTTGATCGCCATGTCGGAAGTCCAACGAGAGCCACCGAAGCCGAGGAAGAAGATGCCGGCGTACATCAACAACCACCCTGACACGAGCAGCAGGAGCATGTTCACAGCGACAACCGCCAGCAGGATCAAGATGCCGACGCTCAAGGCCACACCGATGAAGCTATCCACGGGCGACCAGATTGACGAGTTCGTGAATGCCTGCCTCAAGATCATGAAACCGATATCCACGATGCCCGAGGGTGTCACTGACACCACCCCGGATGCCTGCTCACCGATCCGGGCCAGTGACTGGATGATCGAGTTGGCGAAGGCAGGGCCATTGCGCAGCAGCCAGAGGAAGAAGCCGAAAAACAGGATGAAGCGGATGAACTCGGCGAAGAACTCGCCAATGTCAGCCTTGCGCAGCGCCATGAAACCGAACGTCCAGACGAGCGAGATCGTGCCCAGCGTCCAGAACAAGAACGTCGCGGCGTTCATCACCACTGTCTGCCAGGCCGTGGCCCGCGTGGCGAACTCCGTCACCACCTGGTCAAGCATCCCCTGGTTGGTGAGCTGGGCCGATGCAGCGGTGGAGTAAAGCGCGAGAGTGACGCCGATCAGCGCCGCCTTGTGCAGTGCTTTCATGGTTTCACCTCCTGCCCCTTCGAGCCTTTCGGATCGGCCAGCTCCAGCCAGTTCATCGGCTTCTCGGTCGGGGCGATGCCGCCGCCGGCCGGCGACCGGCGCGAGCACAACCCGGCGAAGGTTTCGCGCGTAGCCCTGTCCTCGATCTTCTTGATCGCCTCGATCTGGCAATTGGTGTCATTGACCTCGGGCATGGGCGGAATGGCCGGCTTGTTGTCGCAGCCGGCCAGCATCGCCGCCGCGAGACCGGCAAGCAGCATCGTCTTTTTCATGGTGCCGGGCCTCCGTCAGCGGGTCAGTTCGAGCCAGTTTTTCGGACTGGCCGTGCGCTCGATCCTGGATTCCCTGGAAGTCGCCCCGGCTGCCGCCTGCTGGGCTTCCTTGTCGGCGTCGGCCTGCATCTTGGTCGCCACCGCGTTCTGCTGCGCGATCAACAGGCCGCGAATCTGCAAGAGCTGGTTGGCCTGCTGGCTGGCGAGCTGGTTGGCGTAGCCGATGGCCTGCATCTGCCCGGTTGCGCCCTGCGCCGAGGACTGGAGCCGCTGCAACGTCGCGGCGTCGGCGGTCAGGTTGTCTTGCTGCTTGTCGAGGCCCTTGAACAAGGCATCGTTGGCCTTCTTCTGCGACTCGCTGGCGAGCTGCTGCACGTTCTTCATGGCCGTCCACTCGGCGGCCGAGCAGCCGGTGGCCGAGAAGCACGGCGACCCCTTGTAGTAGTTCACGTCCTGGAACTTGCCGATGTAGCTGTCCAGGCTACCGAGCTGGTTCTTGTAGTAGTTCAGCGTGTTGGTGGCGTTCATCAACCCGTTGATGGTCGATTGCGCCTGATCCCAGATATACGCGGCCGGGGCCATCGTGTTCTGGAGCTGGTTTTGATACTGCTGGAGCTGGGTGCTGTACTGCTCAATTTGCTTGAGCGTTTGGGCCACCGATTCGATGGCCGTCATGATGTTCTGCGACAGGTTGGTGCCGTCGATGACGGGGATACCAGCCCGTGCGGGCGTGCTGACGATGCTGCCTGCCAGGACGGTGGCAAGCGCGGTTTTAGCCGCTAAAAGGCGAACGTGCTTCATGGTCGATAACCCTTTCTGAAAGTGGCTTCAGGGTCATCGAATAGCTGCGCCACGTAGCTAATCGGTAATTGACCAGAGCGACACCGAAGCCCGGCCTTTTGGTTCATGTCACGGTGTCATTGCGTGTTGATGCCTCTATACCTCCGATTGCTCGATCCGAACACAGCCCATTGAATTTTTAGCCGCTAAAGCGCTCAAGGCTTACCTCTTCTTTCCTGCCGGTGGAGCCGGCTGCCTCGCAGAGCAGGATGTCCTCGTTGAGCACCCAGTGCGAATAAGGGGCAGTGAAGATAGATAGCCGGCTCGCCGGTTAGCTAACTTCACACATCCTGCCCGCACCATCGCATTGATTCTCGATGATCGACTCACTGATTCTCACGCTATAAGCACACCATTGAAGTGCAATAGCGCACCAGCAGCACGGAAATGAACAAAAATTATCGGTTTTCGTACGCGTGCTGTCATGCAGTTGCCGCTTGCAGCGTTTCGCTCGGTGCTTACAGCGATTGAACATCGGCTTTTTGATAGATCTTCACAGCGAACAAGTTGACCTCAATTCCGCGTCACTGAACCACGGGCTTTGCCTTTTGGTGCTGGCCTTGCGGGCCAAGCCGGAGCATTGGTGATGTGCTTTCGCACGTATTTCAGGAACGTTTCATAGCGAAACGGAATGCGCCCAATCTCGTGCATGTGCTCCCAGATGATCCTTAGTGCAAAGCCAGCGGCCATAGCCTCCATCACGTTCGAGCGCGCCGCCATGAACGCTGGCAAGTAGTCCTTCCGCGTCAATCGCCTGGCTTTCTGCTCGCGCTTGAGGCGCGCGGCCAGTTCCTGTTCAATCCCTGCTGCCATTTCCGTAAACCTCCGTTATCAACTGAACTACTCCGAAGGTTACGAACTGGCAGCCCGCACAACATCCCAATAATTGGCCGAACTGGTTGACATGAAGCGCGCAACCCGGCAGCGCCTATCGAAGCATTGCGATAGGTGACGTTCAGCACTCCCGAAAAAAGTTGAACGCCAAGAGGGGCCGAGAGATCGGCCTGCGGGTTCAGCCTCCTCAACGGTCACTCAGCCGGCCGCCATCGTCGGAGAAGAGAACCGCGCTGAAGATGACGGATGCGCAGCTTGATGAGCGCGAACAAGAAGGGAGCCCAGTTGCGACCGTGATACCGAATTGGAACTGTTGTATGTTGTAGCGCGCTACAACATACAACGTACAACACCTGCCTATTGACACTTGAGGGGCGCAGCGTTTTAGCCGCTAAAAAGACCCGACCGGGCTGGACCACCCTTCTGGCGTACAACTCGGCCGAAGGCCGACCATCGGCAATGGCCTGGCGTCGCCCTACAGGGCGGCGGCAATGCCGCGCCTAGTGGATGATCTTGGAAGATCATGGATGGAATTTGCGGACTGACCGCAAGCCCACGCCGTTGCTGTGTTTTCCAGTTTTTGACGGGGAACTTTGCTACGGGTGACGGGGACCGTTGCTACGGAGCCTTGGGAACGTTGCTACGGGCTTCGGCCTCCCGATTTCCCACTTTCCTTCCGCATACTCGTTCACCTTCCAGCCCACGGCATCAAGCTCTGCCAGGGCCTTGCGAGCCTTCTGCCGGCGTTTCTTCATGGCCTCGGCGTTCGCTTCGTCCGGCCAGACGTAACCGCAAAGCGTATCGAGTTCTGCGCGCCCGGCTTTGCCAGGGTCGATCCAGCCGCACAGCCGTTGATGAATCAGGCGAGCCGGGTCGGTTTGGAGCGCCCGCACCTCGGCCATCTCGATGCGGGTGTACGGGCGCCGCCCAAGAATCGCCTCCGCAATCTGGGGGTTCAGCGCGACGAATAGCCGTCCGTCCTCGTCGTCGAAGGCATAGCTCATTAGGTGAAAGGACCTTTGCCGGCTTCCTTTTGTGACCACCACCGTCACGTTCGCCATGCGCAGCAAGCATGCCTTGATTGCCCTGATGTTGTCGCCGCCATCGGTCAAGCCGATTTCGGATAGCAGGCTTGTCATGCTCTCGCGCACGACAAGTGCATCCTGCCCTGCCGCATCGAACTTCGGCTCTAGAAATAGACGGAGCTGCCTCGGCAAGTCCGCTGTTGGCTCTGGCGTCAGGATGATGCCCTTCGGCCCTCCAAGAGCCACAAGACCTTGCAGGAGCCGCATGTCATCAGCGCCAAGAGGCTCGAAACCGACGAACCGAGCCTGTTCATTCTCGGCATAGTGATACGTCACATCGAGCTTGAGCTTCTTCCGTTCACCGCGCTTGAGACTACGAAACAGGCCGGGAACTAAGCAGTGCATGGGGTCGTGCCTGGCATGGGTGAGGTCAAAAGCCATTGCCTCGCCTCCGGCTATCACGTCCCTTTTCCTCGTTTTTACTGGCGTCATACAGCTCCACCGGAACCAGCACGCCGCCGGCGTGCCGCATGTACCAGCGGTCAAGCGGCGTGGCGTCGTAGTTCTGCTTGCTGACGCCGAAACGCACAAAGTAGCCACGCCTCTCATCGCCGATGGGCTGTCGGTCATGAGCGCGGTCGCTGAGGCGCTTCGCCTCGTCCTCGGTCATGCGGGCGACGTAGCCGCACCACCTGGCGTTGTCGATCAGCGCGGACGCGCCACGTGCGGCCTGTTGCTGGTCGGTCTGCCCTTCGCGGGCGCTTCCCTTGCTGACGTGGTGCAGGTAGAGCACAGATGCGCCCGTGGTTGCCGCGACCTGCTCCAGCACGGCCACGAGGTGGGCCATGTTGCCGTTGCTGTTCTCATCGAGGGCGTGGATGCGGCTCAGGGTGTCCAGCACGATCAGCCTCGCCCCGGCGCTGTACTCGATGACGCGGCGCAAGTGAGCCTCGTCCATCACATTCAGGCGCTTGCCCATGATCGGTTCAAGCGCAAGGTTCTCTGCGATGGCCTGGCGTGCCGCGTGTCCGAGGTGCTGGCCGATGGCGTGAATGCGCCGCACAAGCGCGGGCGGCGGGTCTTCCCCAGCCAGATAAACCACGCGCCCGGTGTGTGCGGGCGCCAGGCCCACGAGGTCGCCGCCGGCAACGCTGCATGCGATGCTCATGGCCGCTTCCAGCGCCCAGAAGCTCTTGCCCGTGGCCCCTGGGGCGACGAGCGCGCCGACGGTTCCCGCGAGGAAGCCCGGCCATATGAAGTCCAGCACCGGCGGTTCGCACTCGAACGCCGCCAGGACGTCAATCGCCACGACTCAGTTCCCCGTTCCGTATAGGGACTCGTCGCTCAATACCTCGGCGATCTGCGAGGTTCGGAAGTAGACCCGTCGACCGATCTTCAAGCGAGCCTTGTTGATTCGCCGCGCCCATTCGCTCGTCGTGCGCAAGCTGACCCGCAGGCCATCCGGTGATCGATCCAGAACAGAGGCGAGCTGCGCCATGCTCAGCAGCGGGCCGAAGCGTTGCAGCAGCGTGTCTTCTATCGTCATTGCGTAAACCTTCGTTATCAACTGAATTGATACGAAGGTTAGGCGTTATTGGGGGTTGCCTACATCTTATTAGTTGTCCAAAATGGTTGACATGAAGAACGACCCAACCATTGTCATCTGGGAAGGTTGCGATCCCACTGTCGCGGAAGCCATCGAGCAGTTCGAGGATCGCTGGCGGCCGTATTCCGCCTCCTCGCGGCGCTACCCCATCGTTGGGCTGATACAGGAACTCATTGACCCCGCCGTGGCTGCGTACACGGCGACGCTGCCGCAACGCTACTTGGGCCACATCCCCGGAGCAGGAACAGGGGTGAGCTTCAGCGGAATCATTCGACTGGTGGGACTTGATGCGATGGTTCGCATGCAGCGGCAGTTGCTGCGCCAGTTCATGAAAACGGAGGACACGCAGACCCCAAGGGATCGGCGGTTTGTTGCAACACTCGAATCGTTGATTGGGCTTGTATGGGACTGTGCCTGCAAACGTCCGGTGAAGTCGAAGGTGCGCGACACCCGACTGAATGGCGAACGCCTCCAGGGGTTCTGCCGGTTCTGCGGATCACTCGCCGAGCTGACCTCATTCGCCGGCGGGAGCGATGATCCGAAGGCGGACGATCCAGAGGAAAAGCTTCGACTAAGCAGCCTGTATTGCCTGGATCACCGGCCTAAATTGCCGAGCGGCGCATGGAACCCTATCTACAGACAAGCAAGGCGATCCCTCGCGCAATTCGACCTCGAACTGGCGAGACTCAGCCAGCAATGCGCGAAGCCGGCCACTGCCCAAGTGAAATCGGGCGATCAACTGGTTGACAGCTACTTCTTCCACTACGTCGCGGGCCAGACCTTACAACCGGCGGACAAGGCGGAGTTGCGCAATCAAGCGCGGCTGATGGTGGACTCGAAGCTGTCGGACCGCAAGAAGCAGATGCTGATGCTCCAGTGGTCTGGACTCAACCAGTCGGAGATTGCGCGAAAGCTCGGCATCGAGCGCCAAGCGGTATCGAAGGCGCTGGCGGCGATCCCCCCAAATTTCCGCTTGAGTACAAAGCCACGCTCTCGGCGTCAACCAAATTGACCAACTAATAGGACGAAGCAATCCGCATTGCCAGGCACCATCAGGCACATGTTCGCAGTGACTGAAAGAGGCCAGGGGATGCAGGCAACGACAAGCAAGACGCTCATCAATCGGAAGAAGCTATTGGCGATGATCCCGCTGTCTGAGCGCACGATCTTCAACATGGAGCAGCGCGGGGAGTTTCCGCGCCGGATCGCACTCACCAGCCGAAACGTCGCTTGGGACTTGGCCGAGGTCGAGGAATGGATCGAGGCGCGGAAGTCGTCGGGCACTCAGGCCATGCGCCCTGGCTTCACTCCGTCTGCCGTGGCCGGCGGCTCTGCTGGCCCTTTTAGCGGCTAAAACGCTGCGCCCCTCAAGTGTCAATGAAACCCAAGGCCATGCCTCGATGCTCAGGCGGGCTGCCTAACCTGCCTTTTTCTGGCTTACGCCTTCGGCCGTCTCAGCGTCCATTCGTCGATCATGTCCGCCCAGTCCTGCAACATCGCCGTGCGCTGCTCGCGGTACTCGGCCTTGTTGTAGACAGCCCTGACGCCTCGCTGCTCGTGCGCTAGGCACTTCTCAATCCAGTCCGTGTTGTAGCCGGCCTCATGCAGCAACGTGCTGGCTGTGCGCCGCAGGTCATGTGGCCCGAACTTGGCGAGTGACTTCCCTTCCTTCTGCGCCAGCCGATACGTCAGCGTCAGCACCTGGTTGAGCGTGGCGCTGCTCATGGGCAAGTCCGAGTCGTACCGCGACGGCAACACGTAGTCCGATCCGCCGGCAAAGGTCTTGAGGGCAATGAAGATGTCCAGCGCCTGCCGGGACAGGAACACCAGGTGCGGATTGCGTCGCTTCATCCGCTCCTTCGGGATGGTCCAAAGCGCCTCGCTGAAGTTGATCTCGCTCCAGGTCGCGTTGGTCAGCTCGCTCTTGCGCACCATCGTCAGCAGCAACAATTTGGCGGCAGCCCGAATGGATGGCGTCGTGCCGATGCGCTCCATGTACTGATACATCAGACCGATCTCGTCGGGCGTCAGCGCACGGTCGCGCGGCTCGAACTTGGCGATAGTCGTCGGCCGCACCAGCTCTGCCGGGTTCTCGACCTTCTGGCCGCGCTCTATGGCCCAGCGAAAGACCTGCAACATCACCTCGCGGGCATGCACTGCGGTCGCCGGTGCACCGCGCTCCACGATGGCATCGGTCAGCGCCCGCAAGTCCTCGTGGGTGATCTCCACCAGCTTCTGGTTGCTGAATTTCGGCTTCAACTCGCGCTCGTAGACTGAACGGCGCATGTCGCGGGTGGAGTCAGCCATCTGGTAGCCGCGCAGCCACTTTTCCGCCCACGCCCCGAACGTCTCCGCATCCTTGACGCGGGCCTTGTCCCGCGCCTTCTCTTTGGCCGGCGACTTCCCGGCCGCGATCATCTTCTTGGCCTCGCCCAACCGCTCGCGGGCTTCCGCAAGGGTGATGCCGCCGACACCATAGCGGCCGAAGGTGATGGTCTCCTGCCGGCCGTGGATCGAGTAGTTGTAGCGGAACGAGATCGCCCCGGCGGGCGTGACGGCCACATAGAGGCCGTCACGGTCGTTTTCCTTGTAGAGCTTGTCCCTCGGCTTGAGGTTACGCAGCTTGGTATCTGTCAGCATGGTTCTCGCCCTGATTCGGCTTAAATACCATGATCTGGGACCAACCTCACCTTGGCGTAAAAACACAATGAAATCATTGCATTACGCCATGTCAATACCATGATCACCAGAAGGGCAGTTACATGGTATCGGCAGCATCTCATGGCATCGAAGCATTCAATGCCATTCATCATGCCATGAAAAAATGGTGCTTGGCGATACCAAAGATTGCCAGCCAGTGCCGAATGAGATCACAAAAAAGCCCGCAGTGACGCGGGCTTAGATGTGTTTTCGTGCTACTCGGTGCCAACCGATGCCAGACGTGCAATCACTCCCACTCGATCGTCGCCGGCGGCTTGGAGCTCACGTCGTAGGTCACGCGGTTGATGCCGCGGACCTCGTTGATGATCCGGCCCGACACTTTCTTGAGCAGCGCATAGGGCAGCTCGGCCCAGTCGGCGGTCATGAAATCGCTGGTCTGCACGGCGCGCAGCGCGACCACGTAGTCGTAGGTGCGGCCATCGCCCATCACGCCCACGCTCTTGACCGGCAGGAAGACGGTGAAGGCCTGGCTGGTCAGGTCGTACCAGCTCTTGCCGGTCGCTTCGTCGCGGAAGTTGCGCAGTTCCTCGATGAAGATCGCATCGGCGCGGCGCAGCAGGTCGGCGTATTCCTTCTTCACGTCGCCGAGGATGCGCACGCCCAGGCCGGGGCCGGGGAACGGATGCCGATACACCATCTCGGGCGGCAGGCCCAGCGCCACGCCCAGTTCGCGCACCTCGTCCTTGAACAGGTCGCGCAGCGGCTCGAGCAGTTTCAGGCCGAGCTGCTCGGGCAGGCCGCCGACGTTGTGGTGGCTCTTGATGGTGACGGCCTTCTTGCTCTTGGCGCCACCGGACTCGATCACGTCGGGGTAGATGGTGCCCTGGGCCAGGAAGGTGGCGCCCTTGTGTCCGGCACCGCCGGCCTTGAGCTTGGCGGCCTCCTGCTTGAACACGGTGACGAACTCGCCGCCGATGATCTTGCGCTTGGCCTCCGGGTCGCTCACGCCGGCCAGCTTGCCGAGGAAGAGCTCGCTGGCATCGACGCGGATCACTTTCGCGTGGAGCTTGCCCTCGAACATCTCCATGACCATGTCGCCCTCGTTCAGGCGCAGCAGGCCGTGGTCGACGAAGACGCAGGTGAGCTGGTCGCCGATGGCGCGGTGGATCAGCGCCGCCGCCACCGACGAATCGACGCCGCCCGACAGGCCGAGGATGACTTCTTCGTCGCCCACCTGTTTACGGATCTTCTGCACCGCCTCCTCGATGTGGTCGCGCATCACCCAGTCGGGCTTTGCCTCGCAGATGTTCAGCACGAAGCGCTCGAGGATCGCCTTGCCCTGCACCGTGTGCGTGACCTCGGGGTGGAACTGCACGGCGTAGTAGCGGCGAGCCTCGTCGGCCATGCCGGCGATGGGGCAGCTCTCGGTGCTGGCCATCAGCTTGAAGCCCGGTGGCAGCTCGGTCACCTTGTCGCCGTGGCTCATCCACACGTTGAGCATGCCGTGGCCTTCGGGCGTGGTGAAGTCGGCGATGTCCTTGAGCAGCGCGGTGTGGCCGTGGGCGCGCACCGCCGCGAAGCCGAACTCGCGCTTGTGGCCGCCCTCGACCTTGCCGCCGAGCTGGTGCGCCATGGTCTGCATGCCGTAGCAGATTCCCAGCACCGGCACGCCGAGCTCGAACACCGCGGGCGGGCACTTGTCGGTCGTCTCCTCGTACACGCTGGCGTGGCTGCCCGAAAGGATCACGCCCCTGAGGTGGCCGTCGGCGGCGTACTCACGCACCCATTCGTCGGTCACGTCGCAGGGATGGACTTCGCTGAGCACATGCGCCTCGCGCACGCGTCGCGCGATGAGCTGGGTGACCTGGGAGCCGAAGTCGAGGATGAGGATCTTGTCGTGAGTCATGGGGAGGCAAGGCGCTTCGCTGGAACAACAAGGCCGGTGCAAGCACCGGCCTTGTCCTTTGATGAAGGAATCACTCCGCCCGGTAGTTGGGCGCTTCCTTGGTGATCTGCACGTCGTGCACGTGCGATTCGCGGATGCCGGCCGAGGTGATCTCGACGAACTCGGCCTTGTTCTTCATGTCGTCGATGGTGGCGCAGCCGCAGTAGCCCATGCTGGCGCGCACGCCGCCGGCCATCTGGTAGATGATCGAGACGATCGAGCCCTTGTAGGGCACGCGGCCCTCGATGCCCTCGGGCACCAGCTTGTCGGTGTTGGGGTTGCCGGTGGTCGACTCCTGGAAGTACCGGTCGGCACTCCCCTGCTGCATGGCGCCGATCGAGCCCATGCCGCGGTAGCTCTTGTAGCTGCGGCCCTGGTACAGCACGATCTCGCCGGGCGCCTCTTCGGTGCCCGCAAACATGCTGCCCATCATCACGGTGCTGGCGCCGGCTGCGATGGCCTTGGCGATGTCGCCCGAGTAGCGCACACCGCCATCGGAAATGAGGGGCACGCCCGAGCCCTGCAGCGCGGTGGCCACGCTGTCCACCGCCATGATCTGCGGCACGCCCACGCCGGCCACGATGCGGGTGGTGCAGATGGAGCCCGGGCCGATGCCGACCTTGACCGCATCGGCACCGGCCTCGACCAGCGCCAGCGCAGCCGCGCCGGTGGCGATGTTGCCGCCGACGACGTCGATCTGCGGGTAGTTCTTCTTCACCCAGCGCACGCGGTCGATCACGCCCTTGCTGTGGCCGTGCGCGGTGTCGACCACGATGGCGTCGACGCCGGCCTTGACCAGCGCCTCGACGCGTTCCTCGGTACCGTCGCCCACGCCGACCGCAGCGCCGACGCGCAGGCGGCCCGAGGCGTCGCGCGCGGCGTTCGGGAAGGTGGTCTGCTTGGTGATGTCCTTGACGGTGATGAGGCCCTTGAGGCGCCAGTCGCCATCGATCACCAGCAGTCGCTCGAGCTTGTGCTTGTTGAGCAGCGCCTTGGCCTCGGCCGGGGTGGTGCCCTCCTGCACGGTGATGAGCTTGGCGCGCGGCGTCATGATCTCGGTCACAGGCACGTCGTAGCGCGTTTCGAAGCGCAGGTCGCGGCCCGTCACGATGCCGACCACTTTGCCGCCGTCGATGACCGGGAAGCCCGAGATGCCCAGCTCTTCCGACATCTGCAGCACCTGCAGCACGGTGTGCTGGGGCGTGATGACGACTGGGTCGCGCAGCACGCCCGATTCGTAGCGCTTCACCTTGGCCACCTCGGCCGCCTGTTGCTGGGCGGTGAGGTTCTTGTGCACGATCCCCATGCCGCCTTCCTGCGCGATGGCGATCGCCAGGCGCGCTTCGGTCACGGTGTCCATGGCCGCGGAGACCAGGGGCAGGTTGAGCGAGATGTTGCGGGAAAACTGGGTGGCGAGGGAGGTGTCCTTGGGCAGGACCTGGGAGAAGGCGGGCACCAGCAACACATCGTCGAAGGTGAGCGCTTTGCCAAGAAGGCGCATGGGTGAAGCTCCAAAAGATGGATTGTAACGATGGCGCGGGTTTTCCCGCGCCGCGCCGGGCGTCCGTCCGGCAGCCGGCGTTGCGATTTGGTGGCAGTTTTGCGCGTGCGCGCGAACTGCCGGCCGGGCAGGACGTGTTGCCAAACGTAAGGCGGGGCTACACTGCCCGGATGAAGTTCGCTCCACTCTGTGTGCTTGCCTGCGCGCTTGTCCTGCCCCTGGCCGCCAGCGCCCAATGGCAATGGATCGACAACCAGGGCAAGAAGGTCTTCAGCGACCAGCCGCCTCCCGCCGATGTGCCCGACAAGAACGTCCTGCGCCGTCCGGGCGGCAAGGCGGCCCCTGCGGCGCCCTCTGCAGATGCACCCAAGGCGGACGCTGCCGCCACACCCACCTCCAAGGCGGCCGGGGTCGACAAGGAACTCGAGGAGAAGGCCCGCAAGGCCGAGGAGGCCGAGAAGGCCAAGCGCGCCGCGGAGGAACAGAAGGTCGCCAAGGCCAAGGCCGACAACTGCAACCGCGCCCGGCAGGGCAAGGCGACGATGGACAGCGGCATGCGCGTGGCACGCCTGAACGACAAGGGCGAGCGCGAGATCATGGACGATCAGGCCCGTGCGGCCGAGCAGCGCCGGCTGCAGGACATCATCAACGCGGACTGCAAGTAAGCCGGCTCGCGGCCAGGCGGTTCAAGAGAAATCGGGCCCTTGGGCTCGTCCCGCCTGTGCGAGCAGCTATCGAAAAGATAGCAACGATGCCCTGTCGGCGTCGTGCTCGCCGCTCACAGGAAAACGCCGGCCACTCCAAGTTGTCTTGACCTCCTCGGTGTGGGCTGGGCGAAGCCCGGCCCTCGGGGCTCAGTAGCCGGCCTTGCCGCCCTGGCGCCGCTGCGCAAACAGGCCTGCCCTGCGGCTGCCCTGGCGCTGGAAGCGCTCGCGGCGTGCCACTTTCGGGTCCACGGCCAGCGGACGGCACAGTTCCACGCGATCGCCCGCGGCGAGCGGCTGGTCCCAGGCGGCGGCGCGCCCCCACACGCCCGGCTGCAAGCTGGCCCAGTCGAGCTGGGGATGCTCGTCGCCCAGCGCGCTCGCATCGACCGCGTCCCGCAGCGTGCAACCCTCCGCCAGGCGCAACACCTGCTCGAACACGACACGCGGCGCGGGCGCGCAGCAGACCGTGACCTCGATCACGCGGGCTCGCCGTAGATCTGCTCGGCGCGCTTGACGAAGGCCTCGACCAGGCTCGACGCGATCTTGTCGAACACCGGCCCCACGAGCGCCTGCAGCGCGAAGTTGCTGAAACCGTAGCGCAGGTCGAGTTCGACGCGGCAGGCCCGCTCGCCCTCCTCGCCGACAGGGTTGAATTTCCACACGCCGTCGAGGTTGGAGAACGGTCCGTCGACGAGCTTGAGCTGCACTTCGCGGCCCGGCACATGCGTGTTGCGCGTGGTGAAGCTCTGGCGGATGCCACCGAAGGACAGGCCGACCTCGGCCGTCATGCCGGCTTCGTCCTGCTCGATCACGCGGGCGCGATCGCACCAGGGCAGGAACTCCGGATACCGGGCCACATCGGTGACCAGCGCATACATCTCTTCGGCGCTGTACCAGATGAGGACGGACTTGTGGACGCTTTTCATACAATCTGCACCGTGTGTGCGTGCCGATTGTATGAATGCCATGCGCCCCAACATTGACAGACATGAATCCGCCCCCACGCTCATCGCTTCGCGTATCGCTGCCCCCCGAGGGGGCTCGTCAGTGCCTTCGGGCGGCCGGGCGTCACTGACATGGCCACCAAGAAATCAGAGACCCCCGGCAACGCGCGCATCGCCGACAACAAGAAGGCCGCATTCAACTACTTCTTCGAGGAACGCTTCGAGGCCGGCATGGTGCTCGAGGGCTGGGAAGTGAAGGCCCTGCGCGAAGGCAAGGTGCAGCTCACCGACGGCTATGTGGTGATCCGTGACGGCGAGATGTTCATCATCGGCTGCCAGATCAACCCGCTGCGCAGTGCCTCCACCCACGTCAACCCCGACGCCGTGCGCACCAAGAAGCTGCTCCTGCACAAGGAACAGATCAAGCGCCTCACCGGCAAGGTCGAGCAGAAAGGCTACACGCTGGTGCCGATCAACCTGCACTGGAAGGCCGGCAAGGTGAAGTGCGACATCGCGCTGGCCAAGGGCAAGGCCGAGCACGACAAGCGCGACGTCATCAAGGACCGCGAAGGCAAGCGCGAGGTCGAGCGCGCGATGAAGAACCGCCAGCGCTGAGGTTTTTTTGCCGGGGGGTGGAATAAACCGCGTCGCCCCGGTGTTCATGCAGTCAGAAGGCGCCGTCCCGCGCCGCAGCACCGGATCCCCATGACCTCGATGCGCCTGCCTGCGCTGCTCACCATCGCGTACCTCAACGGCATCGGCCTCTACCTGGCTCACGATGCCGCCACGGCACCGGCACGGCACGCAGCGGAGGCTGGCGCCCACAGTTGCCGGGCGCCGCAGGCCATCGCCGTCACACCCGCGCATGCCCGATCCTATTCCGCATGACAGACGGCACTGCGGCCCTGGTGGCGCACATCCCCAGCCTTCGCCGCTACGCGCGGGCCCTGACGGGCGACGCCTGGCTGGCCGACGACCTGGTGCAGGACACGCTGGAACGGGCCTGCGACAAGTGGCGCCTCTGGACCGCGGGCACCGACCTGCGGGCCTGGCTCTTCACGCTCATGCACAACCTCTTCGCCAACCAGGCCCGCCGGACACCGCCCCTGCGCGCGGCCGCGGACATCGATGCGCTCGCCGACCAGTTGCCCGCGCCCGACGCGCCGCCCGAGCGCCGGATCGACCTCCAGCGCTGCCTGCTCCAGCTGCCGGACGAGCAGCGGGCGGTGCTGCTGCTGGTGGCACTGGAAGACCTCTCCTACGACGAGGTGGCGCGCATCCTCGGCGTGCCGGCCGGCACCGTGATGTCGCGCCTCTCGCGTGCCCGCTCCCGGCTGCGCCAGTTGATGGATGGGGCTGCACCCGCCGACGCTGCCCCCGCGCCCGCCCGCCCGCCCTTGCGGCGCCTGAAGTGACTGCTCCCGCCATGCCCACGTCGCCCATTCCTCCCGATCGACCGGACGAACACGACGACTGGCCCGCCCAGCGCGAAGCACTGCAGGGCCTGCACCGCGAGGTGCTTTCCGAACCCGTGCCACGCGCCTTGAGGGCGGCCGCCGAGCGCCTCGGCCGGCACCGCGCGGCCGTCGAGCACCGAGCCCGCTGGACGACATGGGGCGGCATGGCGGCAGCGGTGCTGATGGCCTTCGGCGTCGGCTGGATCACCAACGCCCAACGGCAAGCGCGCCCCGCGATGTCCGTCGCGCGGGCGCCTGCGGCCCTGAGTTTCGTGCGTGACGCGACCGCGGCCTATGTCGTCTATTCCCCCGAGAAGCGGCACCCCGTCGAGGTGGCCGCCAGCGAGCAGCAGCACCTGGTGCAATGGCTGTCGCGACGGCTCGACCGCCCGCTGAAGGTGCCCGACCTGTCGGCTCAGGGCTACGCGCTTGTCGGCGGACGTCTGCTGCCGGGCGACGACGGTGCGCGGGCACAGTTCATGTTCGAGAACGCAGCGGGCCAGCGTGTGACGCTGTACCTCGGCGCGCTCGACGACAAGGCGACGCCGTCCGCGCGAGCGAGCCAGGAGACCGCCTTCCGCTTCGCGTCCACGGGCGCGGTGCCGAGCTTCTACTGGGTCGATCGCGGCTTCGGCTACGCCCTCAGTGCGCCATTGACGCGCGAGGCGTTGCTGTCGCTCGCCACCGAGGTGTACCGCCAGCTCTGACCCTGGGCGGCCCTCACCGGCGGCCTACACTGCCCTCTGCCCTGTTTGTTCAACCAAGGAGAAAGTCCAATGAAACTGCTCAGCGCTTCGATCCTCGCGGCCGCCCTGCTTGCCGGCTGCGGCAGCATGTCGAGCTCTCCGGCGCCCGACACGCCGACCCGCACCGTCGACGGCGTGCTCATCGGCCCGAACGGCATGACGCTCTACACCTTCGCGCGCGACACCGCCGGCAGCGGCAAGTCGGTCTGCAACGCGCAGTGCGCCGCCAACTGGCCGCCGCTGATGGCGCCCGAAGCGGCCAAGCCCATGGGCGGGTACTCGGTCGTGGTACGCGACGACGGCAAGAAGCAGTGGGCCTACAAGGGCCAGCCGCTGTACTACTGGGCCAAGGACGCCAAGGCCGGCGACCGCACCGGCGACGGCATGCTGCAAGGCGCCTGGAAGGTCGCGCGCCCCTGAGCCCGCTGCCCGCCCATGAATGAGCCGACCCTCGGGTCGGCTTTTTTGTGCACGCATCAGAAGAAAATCAGCGTGCAGCGCCCGTCCGTGCTGCGCAGATTGCTATTAATTCGATAGCACGCAGGACTGAAGCCCCATCAGCAACGGCCCTTCTTGGCCTGCCCCGGCGGGCAGTGGTAGCCGCCGTGCGGACCGTCGTCGTCATGGTGGCCGTTGGGGCGGCCCGGCCCGCGACGCCAGTCGGGCTCGGCCCAGCGCCATCCACCGTCCGCCGGCACCCAGCGGCCAGGCACGTAGTCATAGTCCGGTCGGGCGGCCTGCCAGTAGCCGGCACGCCAGGCGTAGGCATTGCCAGCCCATTGCCAGTGGCCCGGCACCCAGACCTGCCCGGGGCGCGGGCCGGGCATGCGCTCCACGCGCGGAGGCGGCGGGGCAATGGTCACCAGCCCGGGCACGTTGATGTTGACGGACACCTGGGCGCCGGCGCCGATCGGTGCCGCGGCAGCGGCCAGAGCCAGCACGAGGGTGGAGAGCTTGGTGGTCATCGTGGATCTCTGTGGTTGTGGGCACCCTGCTCAACGCAGCGCGCGGGCCGGGCGTTGTCGGACGGCACCGCTAGGGGGCCATGGACGGCGCTTTGCAGCGGGCCTGCCCCCGGCGCGCCGGTGTCGGGGCCGGGCTCAACGCCCGTTGCGCGCCGCCAGCTCGCACAGCGCTTCGCAGCGCGTATCGCCCATCGCAACGGCGATGCGCTGCCATTTCGCATGCCTGGCCCCGCCTTCCCGCCCCTGCGCGCTGGCGAGGTCGCGTGGCATGGTCCGAGCCGCCACGGCCAGAGCCCGCACATGCACGGGTGCCGTTTCGGCCAGCGCGTCGAGCAGCGCATCGATCGTGGCCGGGCGGATCCGGACGTCCGGCAGCGCGGTGGCCAGGCTCGCGTAGAGCTGCAGGATGGCCGCCTGCCCGCGCCTCAGGCCCCCGAGGCGCAGTTGGGCTACGGTGCGCGGGTCCAGCTGGCGCAAGGTGGCCTCGGCCAGCGGCACCTGCCGGGCGATGCAGCGCGCCACAAAGGGCTGCAGCAGCGCCAGCTCGTCCTGGTAGGTCACGCCGTTGTCGATCACCACCGAGGCGACCAGTTGGCCGCTCTGCAGCGCGCCGAAGGTCTGGTAGGCGACGACCGCGGCCTGTGCGCGGTCGCAGACGTCTGAAAGGGTGGGCAGGTCGACGCTGGCCTGCGCTGGGAGGAAGGTCGCCGCGTCGGCCAGCGTGCGCAGCGCCTCGGCGGCCTCGGGCTGCGTCAACCGCGGCATGCGATCGGGCTGCGCGGTACGCAGCGCGTCGAAGGCCTGGCCGGCCGCCGCGTGGGCCGCCATGTCCTGCGCGGCCGCCACGAGCGGCAGCACGCTTGCGAGGGCAACGCACAGCGCCGCCGCCCACCGGGCCAGGCCGTTGCCGCGCATCGACCGATCAGGCCTCGCGGCTGGCCCGCTTGCGCTCGTGCTCCTTCAGGAAGCGCTTGCGCAGGCGCACGCTCTTGGGCGTGATCTCGACCAACTCGTCGTCCTCGATGAACTCGACGCCGTATTCCAGCGTCAGGTCGATCGGCGGCGTGATCTTGATCGCGTCTTCCTTGCCGCTGACGCGGAAGTTGGTCAACTGCTTGGTGCGCGTGGCGTTGACGACCAGGTCGTTGTCGCGGCTGTGGATGCCGACGATCATGCCTTCGTACACCGGGTCGTTGGCGCGCACGAACATGCGGCCGCGGTCGTCCAGCTTGCCCAGGGCGTAGGTGAAGATCTCGCCATCGTCCATCGAGATCAGCACGCCGTTCTTGCGGCCGCCGATGTCGCCCTTGTGCGGCTCGTACGAATCGAAGATGTTGCTGATGAGGCCCGAGCCGCGCGTGAGGTTCAGGAACTCGTTGGTGAAGCCGATCAGGCCCCGTGCCGGGATGCGGTATTCCAGGCGCACGCGACCACGGCCGTCCGGCTCCATGTTGACCAGCTCGCCCTTGCGCTCGCCCAGGGCCTGCATCACGCCGCCCTGGTGGCCTTCCTCGATGTCGGCCGTCACCAGCTCGATCGGTTCGTGACGTTCGCCGTCGACGGTGCGGAACACCACGCGCGGCTTGGACACGGCCATTTCGTAGCCCTCGCGGCGCATGTTCTCCAGCAGGATGGTGAGGTGCAGTTCACCGCGGCCCATCACTTCGAAGACGCCTTCCTCGTCGGTCTCGTTCACGCGCAGCGCGACGTTGTGCTGGAGCTCTTTCTGCAGGCGATCCCAGATCTGGCGGCTGGTCACGAACTTGCCTTCGCGGCCGGCCAGCGGGCTGGTGTTGACGCAGAAGTTCATCGTCAGCGTCGGCTCGTCGACCTTGAGCATGGGCAGGGGCGCCGGCTTGGCCACGTCGGTCACCGTGACACCGATGCCGATGTCGGCGATGCCGTTGATCAGCACGATCTCGCCCGGGCCGGCCTCGGTGGCCTGCACGCGGTCCAGGCCCTGGAAGGTCAGCACCTGGTTGACGCGGCCCTTGAAGGCCTTGCCGTCCGGACCTTCCATGACCATGACGTCCATCATCGGCTTGATGGTGCCCTGGCTGATGCGCCCCACGCCGATGCGGCCCACGAAGGTGGAAAAGTCGAGGGCCGAGATCTGCAGCTGCAGCGGCGCCGTCGGGTCACCCTTCTGCGAGGGGACGTGCTTGAGGATGGTGTCGAACAGGGCCGACATGTCGGGACCCCACTGCTCGCCGGGCGCGCCCTCCTCCAGCGACGACCAGCCGTTGATGCCCGAGGCGTACACCACCGGGAAGTCGAGCTGTTCGTCGGTCGCGCCGAGCTTGTCGAACAGGTCGAAGGCCGCATTCACGACCTTGTCGGGGTTGGCGCCGGGCTTGTCGACCTTGTTCACCACCAGGATCGGCTTCAGGCCCAGGGCCAGCGCCTTCTTGGTCACGAAGCGCGTCTGCGGCATCGGGCCTTCCTGGGCGTCGATCAGCAGCACCACGCCGTCGACCATCGACAGCGCGCGTTCCACCTCGCCACCGAAGTCCGCGTGGCCCGGGGTGTCGACGATGTTGATGTGCGTGCCCTGCCAGGTCACGGCGCAGTTCTTGGCCAGGATCGTGATGCCACGTTCCTTTTCGATGGCGTTGTTGTCCATCACCGTGTCGACCACCTTCTCGTGGTCGGCGAAGGTGCCGGACTGGCGCAGCAACTGGTCGACCATCGTGGTCTTGCCATGGTCGACGTGCGCAATGATGGCGATGTTTCGGATTTGCTTGGCTGCAGTCATGGTGTGAGGGCCTCTTCGCGAGGCGCTGGATTCGAAAGAAGGGTTTGCTGGATTTCGAGGGGGCTCAGCAAGCGCCCCGGGATCAGTTCGCCGGCCTTGACGTGGGCCGTGCCCAGGAAGGCCGCCGGCCGCTCGCCGAACACCGCGACGGCTTCCGCATCGGGCCAGGCGCCGCGGCGGCGAACACCGGACAGGAAGCGCCCGGCATCGTCCGCGCCGAGCGTGACGCGCGTGTGGCCGGCCACCAGGCACTCGACGGGCTGCAGCAGCGCCAGGCGCTCGTCTTCCGGCAGCGCTTCGAGGGCTTCGAGCGTGAGGCACTGCGAAACGTCGAAGCCGCCGGTGGCGGTGCGCCGCAGCGCCGTGAGGTGTGCGCCGCAGCCGAGGGCTTCGCCGAGGTCCTCGCCGAGCGTGCGGATGTACGTGCCCTTGCTCACGGTTGCTACGATTTCGATAGCTGGCTGCGCAGGACTGGCGGGCGCTGGAGCCACTTTCAGCTTGTAGATTTCGACCTCGCGCGGCGCGCGCTCGACCTCGACGCCTTCGCGGGCGTACTCGTACAGCGCCTTGCCGTCCTTCTTGAGCGCGCTGTGCATCGGCGGCACCTGCGTGATGCGGCCGGTGAACTGCGCTTGCACGCGCGCCAGGTCGTCCGGCGTCACCTGGACCGGGCGCTCGGCGATCACCTCGCCTTCCGCGTCGCCCGTGGAGGTGCGCACGCCCAGCCGCGCCATCGCGCGGTAGGTCTTGTCGGCGTCGAGGTGCAGCTGGCTGAACTTGGTCGCCGCGCCAAAGCACAGCGGCAGCACGCCGGTCGCGAGCGGATCAAGCGTGCCGGTGTGGCCCGCCTTTTCGGCGCGCAGCAGCCACTTGGCCTTCTGCAAGGCCTGATTGCTGGAAAGACCCAGCGGCTTGTCGAGCAGCAACACCCCATGCACAGGGCGCCGCTGCACCCTGACACGGGATGGCGGGCTCATGGGGTGTCGTCGTCTTTTGAACGCGAGGAAACCGCCTTGGCGATCAAGGCGTTCATGTCAGCCGCACGCTCGGTGGTGCGGTCGAACACGAAGTGCAGCGTGGGCACGGTGTGGATGTGCAGCCGCTTGAAGAGGCCGTTGCGCAGGAAGCCGGCGGCCTGGTTCAGGGCCTCCTGCGTTTCCAGCGGATCGCCCACCAGCACGCTGAAGAACACCTTCGCGTGCGCGTAGTCGGGCGTGACCTCGACCGCCTGCAACGTGACCATGCCCACCCGCGGGTCTTTCAGCTCGCGCGCGATCAACTCCGTCAGATCGCGCTGGATCTGATCGGCGACCTTGAAGCCGCGATTGGGAGCGGTGGACTTGCGCTTGGGCATGGCAGGAGCAGAGAGCGGGTACCGGACGCAGAGGACGCAGAGGATTCGCGGAAGGCGCAGAGGAGTCAAACGAAAACCTTGAAGGTCTTCTTTGCGTCCTCTGCGCAATCTTTGCGGCCTCCGCGTCCGGAGGTCCGTTTTTTACAGCGTCCGCGCGATCTCCTTGATCTCGAAGATTTCGAGCTGGTCGCCTTCCTTGATGTCGTTGTAGTTGCGCAGCTTGATACCGCACTCGAAGCCTTCGCGGACTTCCTTCACGTCATCCTTCATGCGCTTGACCGACTCGATCTCGCCCGTGTAGACGACGATGTTGTCGCGCAGCAGGCGGAAGTGCGCGTTGCGCGTGACCACGCCGTCGAGCACGTACGAACCGGCAATCGTGCCGATCTTGGTCGCCACGAACACGGTGCGGATCTCGGCATGGCCGACGATCTCTTCGCGCTTTTCGGGTGCCAGCATGCCGGCCATCGCGGTCTTCAGCTCGTCCACGGCGTCGTAGATGATGCTGTAGTACTTGATGTCGACGTCGTTGCCTTCGGCCAGCTTGCGCGCACCGGCATCGGCGCGCACGTTGAAGCCGATCACGATGCCCTTGGCGGCGATCGCCAGGTTCACGTCGGATTCGCTGATGCCGCCCACGCCTGCATACACCACCTGCACCTTGACTTCGTCGGTCGAGAGCTTGAGCAGCGACTGCGACAGCGCTTCCTGCGAGCCTTGCACGTCCGCCTTGATGATGATCGGCAGGGTCTTGACCTCGCCGGCCGTCATGTCGGAGAACATGTTCTGGAGCTTGGCGGCCTGCTGCTTGGCCAGCTTGGTGTTGCGGAACTTGCCGGCACGGTAGGTGGCAATCTCGCGCGCACGGCGCTCGTCGGCCATCACCATGAACTCGTCGCCCGCTTGCGGCACTTCTGTCAGGCCCTGGATCTCGACCGGGATCGAGGGGCCGGCCGACTTCGTGGTCTTGCCGTCCTCGTCGATCATGGCGCGCACGCGGCCGTAGGTCGAACCCGCCAGCACCACGTCGCCCACCTTGAGCGTGCCCGACTGGACCAGCACCGTGGCGACCGGGCCGCGGCCCTTGTCCAGCTGCGCTTCGATGACTAGGCCCTTGGCGGCGGCCTCGACCGGCGCCTTCAGCTCCAGCACTTCGGCCTGCAGCAGCACCTGCTCGAGCAGGTCGTCGATGCCCTTGCCCGTCTTGGCCGAGACCTCGACGAAGGGCGAATCGCCGCCGAATTCCTCGGGCACGACCTCCTCGGCCACCAGTTCGCTCTTCACGCGCTCGGGGTTGGCGTCGGGCTTGTCGATCTTGTTGACCGCGACCACGATGGGAACGCCGGCCGCCTTGGCGTGCTTGACGGCTTCCTTGGTCTGCGGCATCACGCCGTCGTCCGCCGCCACCACCAGGATGACGATATCGGTAGCCTGCGCACCGCGGGCACGCATGGCGGTGAACGCCTCGTGGCCCGGGGTGTCGAGGAAGGTGATCATGCCGCGCGGCGTCTCGACGTGGTAGGCGCCGATGTGCTGCGTGATGCCGCCTGCCTCGCCCGCCGCTACCTTGGCACGGCGGATGTAGTCCAGCAGCGAGGTCTTGCCGTGGTCGACGTGACCCATGACGGTCACGACCGGCGCGCGCGGCAGCGCTTCGGCCTGCTGGCCCTGCACTTCTTCTTCGGTGAAGGCTTCCGGGTCGTCCAGCGCCGCCACGACCGCGGTGTGGCCCAGTTCCTCCACGAGGATCATGGCCGTGTCCTGGTCCAGCGACTGGTTGATGGTCGCCATCTGGCCCAGCTTCATCAGCTGCTTGATCACCTCGGAGGCCTTGATCGACATCTTGTGGGCGAGCTCGGACACCGTGATGGTTTCCGGCACGTGCACTTCGATCACGCGCTGCTCGACCGGTGCGGCCTGCTGGTGCGAATCGTCGCGGTCGCGGTCACCGCCACGGCGGCCACGCGGGCCGCCGCGCCAGTTGCCACGCCCCACGCCACCACTGGCATCGCCGCGGGTCTTGATTTCCTTCTTCTTGGCCGGATCGCCGGCCCAGGCGGAAGAGGTCTTCGCGGACTTGATTTCCTTGCCCGAACCCGGCGCCGCAGGCGCGCCAGCGCCCGCTGCAGGACGCGCCGTGCCAGTCCCGGTGGCCGGCTTGTGCAGGGTCCCCTTGACGGCCGCCTTCGGCGCCTCTTTCTCGGGCGCCTTGTGTGGCACCAGAACGCGAGCCGGCGCGCTCATCATGGCGCGAATGGCTTCTGCCTCGGCCAGGGCCTTGCGACGGCGTTCGTCGAGGTCCTTGGCCCGGGCGGCCTCGTCGTCGGCGCGTGCCTTGGATTCCGCGGCGGCCTTCGCCTTCGCTTCTTCCTTGGCCTTCTCGGCGGCCGCCTTGTCGGCTGCGGCCTTGTCAGCCGCAGCCTGGGCGGCGGCCGCAGCGGCAGCGGCTTCGGCGCTCGGCGAGGTGTTGCGGGCCTTCTCGGCGGCGGCGTTCAGCATGGCCGCTTCGGCGCGGGCCTTTTCGACCTGGGCTTCGCGGGCCTTGTCGGCCTGCTCTTCCCGATCGGCGGCTTCGCGTTCGCGCGCCTCGGCCTCCTCGCGCTCCTTGCGCTTGGCGGCGAGTTCTTCTTCCTGGCGGCGCAGCAGCTCGGCGTTGCGGCGTGCTTCTTCCTCACGACGCGCCAGTTCGGCCTCGTCGATCTGGGGCACCGCCGGTGCAGGGGCCGGCGCGGGCGCCTCGGCCGGGGCCTCGTCGCGCTGGATGAAGGTGCGCTTCTTGCGCACTTCCACCTGGATCGTGCGCGCGCGCCCCATCGCGTCCGCCTGCTTGATCTCGCTGGTGGACTTCTTGGTCAGGGTGATCTTCTTGCGCTCGGGCGCAGCCGTGCCATGGCTCGCCTTGAGGTGGCCGAGCAAGGCCTGCTTGTCGCCCTCGGTCAGGGCATCGGACGCAGCCGATTTGGTCACGCCCGCGCTGCGCAGCTGGTCAAGCAGCGTTTCGGGTGTCTTCTTGAGTTCTTGAGCGAACTCTGCAACGGTGGTGCTGGACATATCTGGTTCGTGCCTCCATGGCGATCACTCTGGCGAGCCCGCGAACCAATGTTCGCGTGCCTTGAGGATCAGGGCCTTGGCTTCATCGGCACTCTGGCCGGTGATTTCGGTGAGTTCGTCGACAGCCAGGTCGGCCAGGTCGTCACGGGTGTTCACACCCGCGCCAGCCAGCTTGGCAATGAGGTCGGGGGTCAGCCCCTCGAGATCGCGCAAGTCCTGCGAGACGCCTTCGACGCTCTCTTCCTTGGCGATTTCCATGGTCAGCAGCGCATCCTTGGCGCGGGCGCGCAGCTCGTTGACCGTGTCTTCGTCGAAGGACTCGATCTCGAGCATTTCGGCGATCGGCACATAGGCCACTTCTTCGAGGCTGGTGAAGCCCTCGTGGATGAGGATGTCGGCGATCTCCTCGTCGACATCCAGCTTTTCCATGAAGAGCTGGCGGGTCACGCTGGTTTCCTCGGCCTGTTTCTGGGCCGATTCGTTGGCATCCATGATGTTGATCTTCCAGCCGGTGAGGTCGGAAGCCAGGCGCACGTTCTGGCCGCCGCGGCCGATGGCGATGGCGAGGTTCTCCTCGTCCACCACCACGTCCATGGCATGCTTTTCTTCGTCCACCACGATGGAGCTGACGTTGGCCGGTGCCAGGGCACCGATCACGAACTGGGCCGGATCTTCCGACCACAGCACGATGTCGACGCGCTCGCCGGCCAGCTCGTTGGTCACGGCATTGACGCGGGTGCCGCGCACGCCGACGCAGGTGCCGATCGGGTCGACGCGTTTGTCGTGGCTCAGCACGGCGATCTTGGCGCGCGAGCCGGGATCGCGGGCGCAGCTCTTGATCTCGAGCAGGCCCTGCTCGATCTCGGGCACCTCGTTGCGGAACAGCTCGATCATGAACTCCGGCGCCGAGCGCGAGAGGATGATCGGCGCGCCGCGCAGCGTCAGGTCCACTTCCATGATCATGGCGCGGACGCGGTCGCCGTTGCGCAGGTTCTCCTTGGGGATCATCTCGCTGCGGCGCAGGCGGCCTTCGACACGGCCCGCTTCCACGATGATGTCGCCCTTGTCCAGGCGCTTGACGGTGCCGGTGAAGATCCTCTCGCCGCGCGACATGAAGTCGTTGAGCAGCATCTCGCGCTCGGCATCGCGGATCTTCTGCAGGATCACCTGCTTGGCGGCCATGGCGCCGATGCGGCCGATCGGCAGCGACTCGACCGGCTCCTCGATGTACTCGTCGACCTCGATGTCCGGCACCTCTTCCTTGGCTTCGAACAGCAGGATTTCCTGGTCGGGCAGCTGCAGGCCGGCCTCGTCGGGCACGACGTGCCAGCGGCGAAAGGTTTCATAGGCGCCGCTGTCGCGATCGATCGCGACGCGGATGTCCACGTCGCCGGCGTACAGCTTCTTGGTGGCTTGCGCCAGCGCCGATTCCACGGCGCCGAAGACGACGTCGCGCTCGACGTTCTTCTCGCGCGAGATCGCATCCACCAACATCAACATTTCGCGATTCATGCCACTTGGCTCCTTCCGATGACTCCGGCCTTATTCCGCCGAGGGCGCGCCGGTCTTGGGCTTGCGCCCCTTGAAATCCACGATCGGGGCGAGTCGCGCCTCGCGCAACTCGTCCAGGGTGAAGCCGAGCGCCTGGACCGGGGCCGGCGCGCGCTTCTTGCTGATCTTCTGGCCCGGCTTGGCCGCGGGCTCGTCGCTCCACACGATCTGCCAGCCGCGCTCGCCGTTCGGCCCCTCGGTGCGCTCCAGCGTGCCGCGGAACTTCTTGCGGTTGACGTTGACCTGGCCGGCTGCTGCCTCGCCGATGGGCGCCTTGAGCGTTATGTCGATCGACTCGCCGGCGAAGCGCTCGAAATCCTGTTCGTTGCGCAGCGGGCGGTCGATGCCCGGCGAAGACACCTCGAGCCGCTTGTAGTCGACGTTGTCGACTTCCAGCGCATACTGCAGCTGGCGCGTGACCTTCTCGCAGTCCTCGACCGTCACGAAGGGCTCGGGTGCACCGGGTGCAGCTTCGGAGGTGGGGCCGGACCACGGCAGATCAATGGTGACGCGCAGCAGTCCTCCAGCCGAGCGTTCGATCTCGACCAGGTCGTAGCCGAGTCCGGCCACGGTTGTTTCGACTGTCTGCTGCAATGCCACCGGTGTGCGCGCGTCCTTGCGGGTAGCCGCCAAGGCCTGAGCCGCACCCGGCGCCGCCGGACGGGCCCTGAGGCCCTGAACGACTGCACCCGGCACAAGAACAAAAAGGTCGAGGCGGTGGGAAAATGATCGACCAAAAAAAACGGGCGGTTGGTACCCGCCCGTTTGGTCGTGAGCCTCAGATTATAGCGGGCCGCGCGGAATTTGTCCCGCCGTCAAGTCGGGCGCGACACAAAATCAGCAGGCGCGGCGGCCCGACGAACGCCAGACCAGCAGAAAAAGCGCCGCGCCCAGCGCCAGGGCGCCGGCCGCGACCAGCAGCGGCACCGAAAAGGAACCCGTGCGGTGCGCCAGCGGCGCCGCGAACAGCGGGCCCACGATCTGCCCGATCCCATACGACGCCGTGGCGTAGCCGATCAGCCCGGCCGCCGCGTTGCCACGCAGCCGCCGCGCGTCGCGCACCGCGAACAGCGTGATGGCCGTGAACGGCATGCCCAGCAGCAGGCTGCCCAGTGCGAAGCCGCCGATCGTCGGCCAGGCGACCGACAGCAGCACGCCAAGGGCCTGCAGGCCGTAGGCCACCGCCAGCAGCAGCCGGTTGTCCCAATGCGTCGGCGCACGCGCGCCGATCAGCGCGCCGGGGATCACCGCCAGCCCGAAAAGCGGCCAGAACAGGTCCGGCCAGGTCGACCCGGGCAGCGCCTGGCGCGCGATCACCGGCAGGAAGGTCGCCGTGATGATGTAGCCGAAGCCCGCCAGGCCATAGAGCAGCACCAGCCAGCGTGCATCGCTGCGGTCGCGCGCAGACGGCACCGGGACGGGTGCGGCCGCTGGCGCCGGGCTGCCCGGCGCGCCGGCATGCGCGCCGTCGTCGAAGATGCGCCAGATCGCCGCGATGAGCACCAGCGCCACCAGGCCGAAGCCGATCCACGCCGCGTCGGACCCCCAGCGCCCGGCCAGCCCGCCCAGCAGGCCCGTCGCCGCGATGCCGATGCCGGGGCCGGTGTAGATCACGCCGCCGAGCGTCGGCGTGCCGGTCTCGGCCAGGCGCCGCAGGCCCCAGCCCGAGGCGAAGACGAATGTCCAGGCGCTCATGACGCCCGCAGCGGTGCGCAATGCTCCCCAGGCCGTGAAGCCGTGCAGCAAGCCCATGCCCAGGAGCAGCAGCGCCGTGGCGACCAGGCCGCCCCGCACCATGCGCGGCGCGGCCACGCGGATCGCCGCGCACGACAGGGCACCAACGAAGTAGCCCAGGTAGTTGAGCGAGGCCAGCAGACCGCCGCCTTCCAGGTTCAGCTTGCCTTCGTGCAGCATCACGGGAAGCATGGGCGTGAACGCGAAGCGCCCCAGGCCCATCGCCACGGCCAGGGCCACCATGCAGGCCAGCGCGGCCCGCCAGCCGCCACGCGGCTCGTATCCGGTATTCGACATCCAGGGATTCTTGATTCTTTTATTCGGCCAGAGCGGCGGCCACCAATTGGCGCGTGTAGGGGTGCTGCGGCGCGTCGAGCACCTGTTCGACGGCGCCCTGCTCCACGACGGCACCATCCTTCATCACCAGCACCCGGTGCGCCATGGCGCGGATGACTTCCACATCGTGCGTGATGAGCAAATAGCTCAGGCCGCGCTCGCGCTGCAGGCGCTGCAGCAGGCCCAGCACCTGCTTCTGGATCGTTACGTCGAGCGCGCTGGTCGGTTCGTCCAACACCAGCAGTTCGGGGTCGACGATCAGTGCCCGCGCAATGGCCAGGCGCTGCCGCTGGCCGCCCGAGAACTCGTGGGGATAGCGCTGCAGCAGTGACGGGAACTGGGCTTCGGTGAGCCCGACGTCGGCCAGCGCTGCCAGCACGCGCTCGCGCCGCGCGGCGCCGTCGGACGCGCCGCCGTGCACGTCGAGGCCCTCGCCCACGATCGCCTCGACCGTCAGGCGCGGCGACAGCGACGAGAACGGGTCCTGGAAAACCACCTGGACCACCCGCCGCAGCGGCCGGTCCGCCGCGGTGCGGCGCGTCCAGCCGCGCCCGTCGATGCGCAGTTCGCCCTGTGCGGGCAGCAGGCCCAGCGCAGCCAGGGCCAGCGTGGACTTGCCCGAACCGGACTCGCCGACCACACCGAGCGTCTCGCCGCGGGCGATCGCCAGGTCGGCGCCCTGCACCGCCACGAAGGCGTCACGGCCGAACCAGCCGCGAAGGCCGGGGCGCGGCACGGGATAGCTCACGCGCAGCCCGCGCGCCGTCAGCACGGGCGGGCGACCGGCGTCCGCGGCCGGCACGGCGACCACATCGCGTGCCGGCCGGCTGTCGATCAGTTTGCGGGTGTAGGGGTGGCGGGGCGCGTCGAACACGGTGGTGACGGCGCCCTCTTCCACCAGGCGGCCCTGCTCCATCACCGCCACGCGGTGGGCGAAGCGGCGCACCAGGTTGAGGTCATGCGTGATGAGCAGCACCGCCATCCCATGCTGCTGCTGCAGCTTGTCGAGCAGATCGAGGATCTGTACCCGCAGCGTCACGTCCAGGGCGGTGGTGGGCTCGTCGGCCAGCAGCAGGCGAGGCTTGCAGGCCAGGGCCATGGCGATCATGGCGCGCTGGCGCTGCCCGCCGGAGAGCTGATGCGGGAAAGACCGCGCACGCCGTGCCGGCTCGGGCACGCCGGTGTCGGCCAGCAGTTGCACTGCGGCGGCCTGCGCCTCGCGCTTGCCCATGGCCTCGTGCAGCTCGAGCACCTCGGCGATCTGGTCGCCCACCGGGTACAGCGGATTCAGGGCCGTCATCGGCTCCTGGAAGATCATCGCGATCTCCCGGCCGCGCACGCCGCGCAACTCGCGCTCCGAAATCGATAGCAGATCACGCCCGTCCGACGGGCCTTCCGGGCCGAAAAGGCTTGCAACGCCCGACAGTTCGGCGTTGGGCACCAGCCGCAGCAGGCTCAACGCCGTGATCGTCTTGCCCGACCCCGACTCGCCCACCAGCGCGAGCTTCTCGCCGGCCGCGATGTCGAAGTCGACGCCGTGCACCACCTCCTTGCCGTCGAAGGCGATGCGCAGGTTGCGGACTTGGAGGAGCGGGGTCATGAAGTCGGAACTTCCGGACGCAGAAGGCGCAAAGGTTTCGCAGAAGACGCAGAAGACGCAGAAGACGCAGAAGAATGACTCGATGGATTCCGGATGTCCTTTTGCGACCTCTGCGAAATCTCTGCGCCTTCTGCGTCCGGATGTCCGAATTCGAGCCAATTCATCGGTCCGCCTTTTTCGGGTCCATGGCGTCGCGCAGCGCGTCGCCCATGAAGGTCAGCAACATCAGCGTGACGACCAGCACGCCGAAGGTCGACATGGAGATCCACCAGGCGTCGATGTTGGCCTTGCCCTGGTTGAGCAGCTCGCCCAGCGAGGGTGTGCCGGGCGGCACGCCCAGGCCCAGGAAGTCGAGCGAGGTCAGCGCCAGGATGGCGGCGCTCATGCGAAACGGCAGGAAGGTGACGACCGGCACCATGCTGTTGGGCAGGATGTGGCGCCACATGATCTGCAGGTTGCCCACGCCCAGCGCGCGGGCGGCGCGCACATAGTCCATCTGCCGGTTGCGCAAGAACTCGGCGCGCACATAGTCCGACAGGCCCATCCAGCCGAACAGAGACAGCAGCACCAGCAGCAGCGCCACGCTGGGCGCGAAGATGGCGCTGAAGATGATGAGCAGGTACAGCTCGGGCATCGATCCCCAGATCTCGATGAAGCGCTGGAAAGCCAGGTCGGTCTTGCCGCCGAAGTAGCCCTGGATCGCCCCGGTGATCACGCCCAGCACCACGCCGATCACAGTGAGCGCCAGCGCGAACAGCACGCTCACCCGGAAACCGTAGATGAGCTGCGCCAGCAGGTCGCGGCCCCGGTCGTCGGTGCCGAAGAGGTTCTCGCGCGAGGGTGCCGCCGGGTTGGGCTGGCTCGCGAAGTAGTTGAGCGTGCGCGGGCCGTAGGGGTTCGGTGCATACACGGCCCAGTTGGCGCCCTCGGTGATGCGCTGGCGGATGAAGGGGTCGAGGTAGTCGGCCGGCGTCTCGAAGTCGCCGCCGAAGGCCTTCTCGGAATAGTCCTTGAAGACCGGGAAGTAGGTCTGGCCCTCGTAGCGCACGACCAGCGGCTTGTCGGTGGACAACACCTCGGCGAAGAGGCTCAGCACCACCATGGCGACGAAGAGCACCAGGCTGTAGAAGCCCAGCCGGTTGCGGCGGAAGCGCCGCCAGGCGCGGCGTCCGGGCGACAGGCGGGCCGGCGAAGCCGCGGGCAGCGTATGGACAGGCTCAGTCAAACTTCACCCTCGGGTCCACCCAGACGTAGCAGAGATCGGAAATCAGCTTGGTCACCAGCCCGATCAGCGTGAACAGGTAGAGCGTGCCCAGCACCACCGGGTAGTCGCGCCGGATCACGCTCTCGTAGCTCAGCAGGCCCAGGCCGTCGAGCGAGAACAGCGTCTCGATCAGCAGCGAGCCGGTGAAGAAGGCGCCGATGAAGGCGGCCGGAAAGCCCGTGATGATGGGGATGAGCGCGTTGCGGAACACGTGCTTCCACAGCACCTGCTTCTCCTTCAGGCCCTTGGCGCGCGCCGTCAGGACGTACTGCTTGCGGATCTCCTCGAGGAAGGCGTTCTTGGTCAGCATGGCCGTCACGGCGAAGCTGCCCAGCACCATGGCCGTGACCGGCAGCGCGATGTGCCAGAGGTAGTCGACGATGCGCGCGCCCCACGACAGCTGCTCCCAGTTGGACGACGTGAGCCCGCGCAGCGGGAACCACTGCAGCTGCCCGCCGAAGATCACCAGCAGCGCCACGCCCAGCACGAAGCCCGGGATGGCGTAGCCCACCAGCACGAACAGCGTGGTGACGAAGTCGAAGCGCGTGCCGGCCCGCACTGCCTTGGCCACGCCCAGCGGCACCGCGATGAGGTAGCTGATGAAGAAGGTCCACAGGCCCAGGCTGATGGAAACCGGCAGCTTCTCCTTGACCAGCTCCCACACGCCCTTGCGCTGGTAGAAGCTCTGTCCCAGGTCGAGCTTCGCGAAGGACTTGAGCATCTGCCAGAAGCGCTCGTGCGCCGGCTTGTCGAAGCCGTAGAAGGCCTTGATCTCCTCGATGCGCTTGGGGTCCAGGCCCTGGCGGCCGCGGTAGCCCGAACCATGCGAGGCCGCGCCCTCCCCGCCCGAATCGCGGCCCTGCAGTTGCGCCACCATCTGCTCGACCGGCCCGCCCGGCACGAACTGGATGACGGTGAAGGTCAGGAGCAGCACCCCGAGCAGGGTCGGGACCATCAGCAGCAGGCGCTTGAGGATGTAGCTGGCCATCGCGTGCCTACTTGTTCACGGGCGATGCCCACCAGGTGGAGATGGCCCAGGCGTGCGCGTCGTAGTACGGCGGGATCGTCTTGGGCAGCACGAAGGGCGCGGGCCGGTAGCCGATCAGGAAGGCGTCGCCGTAGTACTGCGGCACGCCGTAGTAGCCGTGCGAGAGCAGGCGGTCGAGCACGCGCATGGCCGTCACCAGTTCGGGTCGGGTGCGGGCCGACACCACTTTGCCGACAATCGCGTCGACCGCCGGGTCGGCGATGCCCCAGATGTTGGACGAGCCCGTGGTCTCGGCCGCCTTGGAGCCGAAGCGCTCGAACAGCTCGCTGCCCGGCGCCGTGCTGCCGGGCAGCCGCACGGTGGTCATCTCGAAATCGAAGTTGTCCATGCGCTGCTGCGCGAGCGAGAAGTCCACGCTGCGAAAGCTCATGTCGATGCCCAGCTTGCGCAGGGCGCCCTGCATCGGCGCCATCACCCGCACTGTCGACGGCTGGTCGTTGAGCACCTCGATGGTGAAGGGCTCGCCGTTGGCGTTGCGCAACGCACCGTCGCGGTAGGTCCAGCCCGCTTCGGCCAGCAGCTTCTGCGCCTGGCGCAGGTTCTCGCGCAGGCTGTGCGGGGGTGTTGTGGTGGGCGAGACCACGGCCGGGCCGAAGGCCTCGGGCTGCAGCTTGTCGCGCAGTGGCTCCATCAACGCCAGTTCGTCGGGCTTGGGCAGGCCCTCGGCGTGGAACTCGCTGTTGGGGAACCAGCCCTCGACCCGCTTGTACAGGCCGTAGAACATCTGCCGGTTGAGCCACTCGAAGTCGAACGCCAGGCCGATCGCCTGGCGCACCCGCACGTCCTTGAACTTGTCCTTGCGCAGGTTGAACACCCAGCCTTGGTAGTCACCCGGGTTGCCGTTGGGAAAGGCGCGCTTGACCACCTCGCCCCGGTCGAACACGCGGCCCGTGTACTGCCGCGCCCAGTTGCGCGAAATGAACTCGCGCATGAAGTCGTACTCGCCGGCCTTCAGGCCCTCGAAGCGGCTGGTCTCGTCCAGGTAGATCTTGTAGCTGACCCGGTCGAAGTTGAACTGGCCCTTGCGCACCGGAAGGTCGGCGCCCCAGTAGTTCGGGTCGCGCACGTAGGTGATGTCGCGCCCGAGCCGCCCACTCGGCAGCTTGTAAGGGCCCGAGGCGATGGGCAATTCGGTCGTCACCTGGTCGAAGGGCTTGCCCTTGCCCCAGGCACGGCTGAAGACCGGCATGCCGCCCACCACCAGCGGCAACTCGGGGTTGGGCGTCGCGAAGTCGAAGCGCACCGTGCGCTCGGCGGTGGCGGTCGCCTTCTTCACCTCGGCGTAGATGGTGCGGAACTGCGGCGCCGCCTCCTTGCTCATGAGCGTGTCGAAGGCGTGCACCACGTCGGCGGCGAGCACCGGTGTGCCGTCGTTGAAGCGGGCCTTGGGGTTGATGCGGAAGGTGGCCGAGAGGCCATCGGGCGCCGCCTCGATGTCTTCGGCCAGCAGGCCGTAGGCGGTGGTGGGCTCCTCGCTGTTGCCGGTGAGCAGGCTCTCGAACATCAGCGTGCCCAGGCCGGCAGGTGCCGTGCCCTTGAGCGTGAAGGGATTGAACTTGTCGAAGTTGGTCGGCCGCGTGGGCGGCACGAGTCGGATCTCGCCGCCCTTGGGCGCATCGGGGTTCACATAGTCGAAATGCGTGAAGCCCGGCGGGTACTTGATGTCGCCGAACTGGGCGTAGGCGTGCGCCGCCCAGACCGGATTTCCAGACAGCGCCAACGCACAGAGCAGCCAACCTCGCATGCGAGAATTCTGCACAAGATTTCTACGAGGCAATTTCATGGGCTTTCTCTCCGGCAAAAAACTGTTGATCACGGGCGTGTTGAGCAACCGATCCATCGCCTACGGCATCGCCAAGGCCTGCCACCAGCAGGGCGCCGAACTGGCCTTCAGCTACGTCGGCGAGCGCTTCAAGGACCGCATCACCGAGTTCGCCGCCGACTTCGACTCCAAGCTCGTGTTCGATTGCGACGTGGGCGACGATGCCCAGATCGACAAGCTCTTCGCCGACCTGTCGCAGACCTGGCCCAGGTTCGACGGCTTCGTGCACAGCATCGGCTTCGCGCCGCGCGAGGCGATCGCGGGCGACTTTCTCGACGGCCTCTCGCGCGAGGGCTTCAAGATCGCACACGACATCAGCGCCTACAGCTTCCCCGCGATGGCCAAGGCGGCCCTGCCCTACCTCAACGACAAGTCGGCCCTGCTCACACTGACCTACCTGGGCGCCGTGCGTGCCCTGCCCAACTACAACACCATGGGCCTGGCCAAGGCCAGCCTCGAGGCCTCGGTGCGTTACCTGGCCGGCTCGCTCGGCCCCAAGGGCATGCGCGTCAACGGCATCAGCGCCGGGCCGGTGAAGACGCTGGCGGCCAGCGGCATCAAAGGCTTCGGCAAGATCCTCAGCACCGTGGCCGAGGTCTCGCCCATCCGCCGCAACATCACGATCGAGGACGTGGGCAACGTCGCCGCCTTCCTGCTGTCGGACCTGGCAGCGGGCGTGACGGCCGAGATCACCTACGTCGACGGCGGCTTCAGCAACGTCGTGGGCGGCATCGACGAGCCGGCGGCCTGAGCCGCCGTATCCTTTCAAGCCAAAAGTGCCTGCAGCGCCCGCCAGCCGGGCGTAAGCAGCTATCGATTTCATAGCATGACGATCGCGCGCCGCGCCCTGCTGATCGCCCCCGCCGCGTGGCTGGCGTGGCCCGCCGCAGGCTGGGCCGCCCCTGCGCTGATGCTGGCCGAGCGCTACCGCGCCGGGATGCCGCTGGCGGGCTGGTGGGTCAGCGAGAAGTACGACGGCCTGCGCGGCTACTGGGACGGCAAGCGCCTGTGGACCCGCGGCGGCGAGCCGATCGCCGCGCCGGCATGGTTCACCGCGCCGTTGCCCGCCACGCCGATGGACGGCGAGCTGTGGGCCGGCCGGGGGCGCTTCGAGCAGGCGGTGTCCACCGTGCGCAACCGCACGCCCGACGACAAGGCCTGGCGCGAGATCCGCTTCATGGTCTTCGACCTGCCCGCGCAGCCCGGCGACTTCGACGCGCGGCTGGCCGCGCTGCGCAAGCTGCTGCCGATCACCGAGGCGCCCTGGGTCGTGCCCGTGGCGCAGGCCCCCGCCACCACGCACGCCGAGCTCATGGCGCTGCTCGACAAGACGATCCGCCTGGGCGGCGAAGGGCTGATGCTGCACCGGGGCGCTTCGCTCTACCGCGGCGAGCGCAGCGGCGACCTGCTCAAGCTCAAGCCGCACGACGATGCCGAGGCGCGGGTCGTCGCCCACCTGCCCGGGCAGGGCCGGCATGCAGGCCGCCTGGGCGCGCTGCTGGTGCGCACGCCCGAAGGCGTGACCTTTCGCCTCGGCGGTGGCTTCACCGATGCGCAACGGGCCGACCCGCCGCCCATCGGCAGCACCGTGACCTACCGCTTCAACGGCACCAGCGCGGCCGGCGTGCCGCGCTTTGCGCGCTTCGTGCGCGTGCGGGACGACGGCTGAGCACGCCGGACACGCCCGATTCGCAAGCGCCGGTCGATCCGCCGCTGCCGCCCCCGCCGCCTCCCGCGCGCGGCCCGCTGCGCTGGGCCTTCATGGCGCTGGCCGTCCTGAGCCTCGCCCTCGCCGTCCTCGGTGTGCTGCTGCCCGGCCTGCCGACCACGCCCTTCGTGCTGCTGGCGGCCTGGGCGGCGGCGCGCAGTTCGCCCCGCCTGGCAGCGTGGCTCGAGTCGCATCGTCTCTTCGGCCCGCTGATCCGCAACTGGCGGGCCGGCGGGCGAGTGAGCAGGCGCGCCAAGTGGAGCGCGGCGCTCGCGATGGCGGTGTGCGCTGGCCTGCTGCTGTGGCTGGTGCAGCCGCGCGCCGCCGCGGCGGGCGGCATCGTGGTCATGGCGGTCGTGCTCGTGTGGCTGTGGCGGCGGCCCGAGCCCTGAGACGGGGGCGCTCCCAGAGGCCCGTTCGGGCTGAGCGTGTCGAAGCCCTGCGCGGCGCTTCGACCCTTCGACGGGCTCAGGACAGGCCAAGCTCGGCGTGAACGGACCCATTTGATTGCACCGATCCGCCATGAAGGACACGATTTTGGCAAAGTGCAATCGGCCTGCAGCGCCCGCCAGCCGGGCGCTGCGGCCGAATTCGTCACAAACGTGACGATCTCGACGCGTGGGGCATTTCGCCGGCGGCCAAGCGCGCGTCGATCGCGTCCAGCACGGGCAACAGGTCTGCCACGCTGTCGATCACGTAGTGCGCGCCGGCCGCCGTCAGTTCGGCCGTGGCGCGCTGGCGCACGGCCTGCTGCGCATCGGCATCGAGCGCCTGCCATTCGGACAGCGTCAGGCCGGCCGCGTTGCCGCTGATGGCCAGGCCCACCGCCCAGGTGCCGGCGTTCAGGCCTTCCTGCACGCCCACGCCGGTGTCGTCCACCTTCACCACCGTGCTCGCCGGCCAGACGCCGAGGTCGGCGAAGCTGCGGTACATCATGAGCGGCGACGGGCGCCCCGCCGACAGGTCGCCGGCGCACACGAGGTTGTCGGGCACGTAGCCGCCCCTGGCAGCAATGGCCGTGACGACCTCCATGATCGGCCGGTTGTAGCCGGTGGTCGAACCGATCTTGAGCCCGCGCGCGCGCACGGCCGCCACGGCGTCGAGTGCGCCGGGGATGAAGTCCGCGAAGTCCGGCACCACCGCCGCGTTCATCGGCGTGAAGACCTCGTAGAGGTGATCGATGTCGGCGTCGGCGAAGGGACGGCCGTGCTTCGCCTCCCACTGCGCCGAGATGCGGGGCAAGCGGCTCAGCGCCTGGATGTGGTCCCACTTGGCCATGCCCATGGGGCCGCGCGCCTCGGCGATGGACAGGTCGATGCCGAAGCGCTCGAACAGGCGCACGAAGGCGCCCATCGGCGCGCAGGAGCCGAAGTCGATGATGGTGCCGGCCCAGTCGAAGACGACGGCTTGGAGTTGGTGGGGAGTGTTCATGGAGGGAATCGGTACAGGGATGGGGCTCACCACCCGGCAAAGACGTCTTCGGCGATGCCGAAGGCGGTGCTGGCGCCGGTGCCACTGGTGACGAGCACCAGCCGCGTGGCATCGTCCGGCGCGTCGATCAGGCAGTCCGTCACCGGCGAGGAGGGGTAGGTGCCGACCCAGCGCTCGGTCACCGTGGCCTCGGTGAGCTGAAGGGTCTCGCGCAGGTGGCGCAGGATGAGCTCGTCCACCCGCTGGTCGGCGAAGGGTTCGAGCACCGGGCCGTAGTGGTGCGAGTCGCCCACGACCAGCGAGCCGTCGGCGCTCTGCACCACGATCAGGTGGATGCCGTGCGCCAGGGATTCGCCCTCCTCCGCCTCGATCTGCGTGCGCAGCACCTGGGCCGCGGGCAGCTTGCTGTAGCCGTGGTAGCGCACCAGGCTCAGGTCGGCCATGACCGATCCGGGCAGCCGGAAGCCCGGCTGCGGCCGCACCCGCATCATGTGCAACTGGCACAGGCGCAGGCCGTGCGGCGAGAGGCGCTCGGCGAAAAGGCCGTTGAGCTCGCTGTTCGTGCACACGGCCACCCGGTCGGCATGCAGCACGGCGCGCGAGGTGCGCACGCGCGGCGTCGCCACCTCGAGCACCGCCTCGCCGAAGCGGAACCGAACACCCAGTGCGTCCGACAGCCAGCGCGCCAACTGACCGATGGCCGTGCGCGATTCGACGCGCATCTCGTGCGGGCTGTAGAGCACGCCCCGGGCCGGGCCGTGCGGCCCGTCCAGGCGCAGCGCGGGCGCGCGGCGCGCCGCCTCGTCGACGGGCAACAACTCGCAGCCGGCGGCCATCTCGGTGGCCATGAATTCCTCCAGCACCTTCAGCGACTGCGCGCGGAAGGCGGTGAGGTACAGGCCATGGTGCACGGCCGGTATCCCGGCCTGCGGTGCCACCGTGCCCCAGACCTCGCGCGCGCGCCGAGCCCGCCGCCAGGTGTCGCCCGCGCCCTGGCCGGTGACGGTGATGAAGCCGAAGTTGCGGATCGACGCGCCGACGCAGGCCGCGTCCTTTTCGACCACGCACACCCGCAGCCCGCGCCGCGCGGCCGTGTAGGCGTGCGCCAGCCCGACGATGCCGGCGCCGACGACGATGAGATCAAAGCGGTCGTTGGAGGTCATGATTGCCAAATGGATACGGCGTGGAATAGGGGAGCGGACTTCCGGACGCAGAAGGATTGCCATTTCTGGACTTCTCTTTTGCGACCTCTGCGAAATCTTTGCGTCCTCTGCGTCCGGAAGTCCGTTCCCCGCACGCGTTCATCGGCGCCGCCACGCCTGCGTCCGCCGCTCGACCACGCGGCCCAGCAGCAGGTAGAACGCGGTGACGACGGCCGACATGCCGGCGATGAGCACGGCCATGGCCGCGGCCGCGCCGGTTTCGCCGGCCTCGTCGAGGTTGAGGATCGCGACGGATGCAAGCTTGGTGTCGGGCGAATACAGGAACACCACGGCCGAGATGGTGGTCATGGCGTTGATGAAGAAGTAGCGCGACACGTCGATGAGCGTGGGCAGGCAGATGGGCAGCGTGACGCGCCAGAAGGTCTTGTAGAACGGCACCTTGAGCGAAGCCGAGACGGACTCGAACTCGGCATCGATGGCCTTGAGCGCCGTGATCATCGTGAGGTGGCCGGTGGTGTAGAAGTGAATCACCGTGCACAGCACCAGCAGCGCCATGCTCTGGTACAGCACGTTGAGCGGGTTGCCCGGCGCGTTGAAGAAGAAGATGTAGCCCAGGCCCAGCACCAGCCCCGGCACCGCCATGGGCAGCATCGCCATCAGCCGAACCAGCGGCCGCGCCCAGCCGAGCCCGCGCGTCTTCTCGAGCAGATAGGCGCCGACGAAGACCACCGCCGTGCCGAACACCGCCGTGCCGGCGGCCAGCTTCAGGCTGTTGACGAGCGCGTCGCCCAGTTCGGCGTCCACCAGGCCGGCCACGTAGTGGTTCAGGCTCGGCGCCAGGTTGTAGGGCCACAGCGTGGCGAAGGAGGCGAACACCGCCATGCCGAACATGGCCAGCATCAACGCCACGATCAGCGTGCAATACACAGTCATCGCCGCATCGAAGCCCCGCGAGGGCTGCGGCACCAGCGCGACGGCGCGTGCCGTGAGCATCGCCGTCTGCCGGCGCTGCACGACGTGGTCGATGGCGAAAGTGAGCGCCGCTGGCGTGAGCAGCAGCAACGCCACCACCGCGCCGCGCTGGAAGTCCTGCTGGCCGATGACCAGCTTGAAGACGTCGGTCGCCAGCACGTTGAAGTTCCCGCCGACCACCTTGGGAATGCCGAAATCGGTGATGACCAGCGTGAAGGTGACGAGTGCCGCCGAGATCAGCCCGTACTTGGCGCCCGGCAGCGTGATGGTGAAGAAGCGGCGCAGCCGTCGGGTGCCCAGGGCATCGGCCGCCTCGTACAGGCGCGCGTCGGCCAGCGACAGCGCGGTGACCAGGATCATCAGCGCATGCGGAAAGGTGGCGAAGCACTCGGCCAGCACGATGCCCGGTGCGCCGTAGATGCCCTGGAAGCCCAACGCCAGCCAGAAATCCTTGGCCACCCCCTGGTTGCCGAACCAGTAAATGAGCGAGATGGCCGACAGCAGCGAGGGCGCCAGAAGCGGGAGCAGCGTGACGCTGCGAAAGACCCCCTTGGCCGGCATGCAGCTGCGCGTGAGCGCATACGCGAAAGCGAAGGCCAGCGGGATCACGATCACCGTGACCAGCAGCGACACCCAGACGCTGTTCCACAGGCTCTGCAGCAGCGCGGGCGACTGCAGGTAGGCGGCGAAGGCGGCCCAGCCGCTCCCCTGCTCCGCATTGCGCACGGCCTGGGAGAGGATGGCGGCCAGGGGCATTGCCAGGCCGACCACCAGCAACAGCAGGATGCCCAGCAGCGCCGCATGCGCGACGCGGTCGCTCCAGGGCACGCGCTGGCGCAGCGGTGGTGGCAACAGGACGGCGGTGGCGTTCATTCCTGTCCCGCGGCGAACACACGCAGCCGGTCGGCGCGCAAGGCGAAGCGCAGGCGACCGCCCTCGCGCACCGAGAACTCGTCCATCTGGTTGAGCGAGAACTGCAACTGGAGCGACTGGCCTCCGAGCGCCTCGACCTGCACCTGCGCCAGGCAGTTGCTGCCGAGGAACTCGACGTGGTGCACCGTGCCTTCGCAGCGCCCGGGATGGTCGTCGGGCACGTCGATCATCAGCCGGTCCTCGGGCCGCAGGTAGAGCATGACGGGGCGGCCGGGGCGGAAATCGGCGCCCTGACCCTCCTCGCAGCGCAGCCGCAACTCGCCGCAGCGGAACCAGTGGTCACCCTCCGCCACGGCCTGCAGCCGGTTCACCTTGCCGACGAAATCGGCCACGAAGGGCGAGGCCGGTGCCCGGTACACCTCGCGCGGCGTGCCGACCTGCTCGATCACGCCATGGTTCATCACCACGATGCGGTCGGCCACCGACAGCGCCTCTTCCTGGTCGTGCGTGACCATGATGGTGGTGACGCCCAGCTTGCGCTGCAGCGCCCGGATCTCGTTGCGCAGGTGCACGCGCACGATGGCATCGAGGGCCGAGAGCGGCTCGTCCAGCAGCAGCAGGCCCGGCGAGGTGGCCAGGGCGCGCGCCAGCGCGACGCGCTGCTGCTGGCCACCCGACATCTGCGCCGGGTACTTGGCGCCGCTGCCCGGAAGACCCACCAGCGTCAGCAGTTCGTCGACGCGCGCGGCCACCTGGGCGCGCGGCTGCCTGCGATTGACGAGCCCGTAGGCCACGTTGTCGGCGATGCTCAGGTTGGGGAACAGCGCATAGGACTGGAACACGATGCCGTAGTCGCGCTGCGCGGGCGGCAGCACCGAGATGTCGCGCCCGGCCTGCAGGATGCGCCCGGCCGTCTGCGTCTCCAGGCCCGCGATGATGCGCAGCAGCGTGGTCTTGCCGCAGCCCGAGGGCCCGAGGAAGCACACGAACTCGCCGCGCGCGATGGCCAGATCGATCTGCGAGAGTGCAGTGAAGCTGCCGAAGCGCTTGCCCACGCCTTTCAGGCGCAGGTACCCCTCCTCCTGCGCCGCGAGGCCGGTGGGCATGGAGACAGCGGCGTCCATCGCGTCGTGGCCGCGCCGTGCCCACATTACTTCCTGGCCTCGCTCTTGGCGTCGTAGCGCTTCGACCATTCGGCGAGGATGCGCTCGCGGTTCACGGCCGACTGCTCGAAGTTCATCTTGATCAGGCGCGATTCGTAGTCGGCCGGGATGTTCGCCAGCTTCGGCGCGACACCCGGTTGCGCGGTGATGGCGAAGTTCTTGCCGTAGAGCAGCATGGCGTCCTTGGACGAGGCCCAGTCGGCCAGCTTCTTGGCCGCATCCAGCTTCTTGGTGCCCTTGTAGATGGCGAAGCCCTCCAGGTCCCAGCCCAGGCCTTCCTTGGGGAACACCAGTTCGATCGGCGCGCCCTTGGCCTTGTTGGTGTGGCCACGGTATTCGAACGAGATGCCGGCCACGTACTCGCCAGCCGCCGCCATGTTGCAGGGTTTGGAGCCGGAGTGCGTGTACTGCCCGATGTTCTCGTGCAGCGCGTCCATGTATTTCCAGCCGCCGCCCTTGCCGTTGTCGTCGCCCCAGAGCTGCAGCCAGGCGGCCACGTCGAAGTAGCCAGTGCCAGAGGAGGCCGGGTTGGGCATGACGACCTGGCCCTTGAACTCGGGCTTGAGCAGGTCCTTCCAGGTGGTGGGCACGGAAATGTTCTTCTTCTTGGCCTCGACCGTGTTGAAGCACACCACGGCGCCGAACACGTCCATGCCGAACCAGGCCGGCGGCGACTTCTTGTCGCGGTACTGCGGCATGATCGCGTCAAGGTTCAGCGGCGCATAGGGTTCGAGCATGCCGTTCTTGTCGAACAGCGCCAGGCTCGAGGCGGCCACGCCCCAGATCGCGTCGGCCTGCGGGTTCGCCTTCTCGGCCAGCAGCTTGGCGGTGATGACGCCCGTGGAATCGCGCACCCACTTGATGTCGATGGTGGGATTCACCTTGTTGAAAGCCTCCTGGTAGGCCTTGAGCTGATCGGTCTCCAGCGCGGTGTAGACCGTCAGCTGCGTCTTCTGCGCCAGCGCCGACGTTGCGCAAGCCAGGCCGATGAATGCGGCCACGATGTGTTTTGCGTACTGCATGAGCAACTCCTCATCGAAAAATGAAAGGCGAATGTGCCGGCGGGACAAGACATCCTCGTGACACATGCACCAAGCAAAATCGGGGCCTGCCCTGCTCGATCGTCAATTGTCTTTTGCAGATCGTAGACAATCTTCATTCTGCCGCTTAGCATCCCGCCATGCTCGCCAAGAAAATCTCGCCCCACCCCGTCATCGCACAGCTTCAGTGCAATTCGCTGGCGAATGTGGTGCAGACGGAGATCGAACGCATGATCCTGGACGGTGAGCTGGCCTCCGGCGCCAAGCTCACCGAGTCCACCCTGGCCGACCAATTGGGCGTGTCGCGGGGCCCGGTGCGCGAAGCGTTTCGCATGCTCGAGGAAGCCGGCCTGGTGCGCACCGAGAAGAATCGCGGCGTGTTCGTGCGCGACGTCCCGATCGAGGAGGCGCTGGAGATCTTCGAAGTGCGTGCGGCGATGGACCTGTACGTCGGCCGCAAGGTGGCGCAGTCCGCCTCGGTGGCCCAGGTCCGCGAGCTGCGCCAGCTGGTCGACGCGATGGACCAGGCCGTCAAGGCCGGCAATGCCCGCGACTACCACCGCTTCAACCTCTCGTTCCACGACCGGCTGCTCGAGCTGGCCGGCAATGCCAAGCTGCTGGCCACCTACCGCAAGCTTGTCAATGAACTGTCGCTGTTCCGGCGCCAGAACCTGACCGGCGAATCGATGGCGGTGTACTCCCGAGAACACCGGCAGATCGTCAAGGCCATCGCGGCCGGCGACGCCGACGCCGCCGGCCAGGCGATGTACCAGCATGTGATGAACAGCCGGGAGCGTACGCTGCGCAACCACGCCGCGCGGCAGGCGGATACGTCCGAGGCGGCCGGCGCCGCGCCGCACGCGGTGACGGCCTGAGGCACACACTGCCATGGCGCTGACCCTGGACGACATCGCCGCGCTCTTCGAGCGCAAGGGTGCGGCGCAGTACAGCGGCGAGCCGGTCACCCAACTCGAGCACGCGCTTCAATGCGCTCTGCATGCCGAGCAGGCCGGTGCAGATGACGAACTGGTCACGGCCGCCCTGCTCCACGATCTCGGCCACCTGCTCAACGACCAGGGCGAATCGCCGACGCTGCGGGGCATCGACGACCTGCACCAGTTCTACGCCCTGCCCTTCCTGCGCGCGCTGTTCTCCGAGCGGGTGCTCGATGCGATCCGCTGGCATGTCGATGCCAAGCGCTACCTCTGCGCGTCGCGGCCGGACTACGAGGCTTCGCTCTCGGAGGATTCGAAGCGGAGCCTGGCCTTGCAGGGCGGCGTCTTCTCGTCGGCCGACGCGCGCGCCTTCCTCGAACGGCCCCATGCGCAGGATGCCGTTCGTGTGCGGTTGTGGGACGACGCGGCCAAGCAGGCAGGCCTGCCCACCCCGCCGTTGGCCCACTACCTGGCACGCGCCCGGCGCTGCGGCACGGGCGTGCCCGCATGACGCTGACCGGACCGGTCGCGCTCGCGGTGCTCTTCGGTGCGCTGCTGCACGCGAGCTGGAACGCGCTCATCAAGTCGGCTACCGACAAGGAGCTGGACACGGCGCTGATCCACAGCATCGGCTTCTTCATCGCCTGTCCGCTGCTGCTGTTCACCGGGCTGCCGGCGGCGGCGTCCTGGCCCTACCTGCTGGCGTCGATGCTTGTGCACATCGGCTACTACGTCGCGCTGGCCGGCGCCTATCGGCATGGGGAACTCGGACTGACCTATCCCGTGATGCGTGGCTGCGCGCCGCTCCTGGTCGCGTTGAGCAGCCATGCGCTGATCGGCGAATCGATTTCGCCGATGGCCTGGGCGGGTGTGGCCGCCGTATGCGCCGGCGTGGTGCTGCTGGGCCTGTCGCCCGCGAGCCTGCATGCCGCCGACGGGCACCGCGGCAAGGCGCTGCGCTTCGCGCTGTGCAACGCGGCCATCATCGCGGTCTACACCATCGTGGACGGCCTGGGGGTGCGCGCGTCGGGCGATGCGGCAGCGTACGTGGCGGCACTCTTCCTCTTCGACGGCGTGCCCTACCTGCTGCTGGTGCTGTGGCGCCGCGGGCCGCAAGGGCGCTCCGCTGCCTGGCGCTACATGGCGGGCCGCTGGCGCATCGCCTGCCTCGGCACGGTCGCTTCACTGGGCAGCTACGGCATCGCGCTATGGGCCATGACGCGCGCGCCGGTGGCGGTGGTGGCTGCACTGCGCGAGACCTCGGTGCTCTTCGCGGCGCTCATCGGCACCTTGTGGCTCAAGGAGCGTTTCGGCCTGCAGCGTGCATTGGGCACCGGCGTGGTGGTCGCCGGTGTGATGGCGCTGCGATTCGGCTGAGGCCGGCGTTCAGACCGTCCGGCCGAAGGGCCCGTCGGCGCCGACCTGCACCAGGTTGTCTTCGCTCGCCAATGGCTGGGGCGCCCGCTCGCCGTTGCCATTGGCCACGCAGTCGGCGTAGTAGCGCACGCTCCCATCCTCGTCCTCGAGCTCGACCAGGCCGTGGATGTCGGTCTCGAAGCCCGGGCACTTGGTGTTGAACTCGCGCGAGAACTTGAGGTAGTCGACGATCTTCTTGTTGAACACCTCGCCCGGGATCAGCAGCGGGATGCCTGGCGGGTACGGCGTGATGAGGCTGGTCGTGATACGGCCTTCGAGGTGGTCGATTTCGACGCGCTCGGTCTTGCGGTGGGCGATGTGCGCATAGGCGTCGCTGGGCTTCATCGCGGGCGTGAGGTCCGACAGGTACATCTCGGTGGTCAGCCGGGCGATGTCGTACTCGGCGTACATCTTGTGCACGTGCTGGCACAGGTCGCGAAGGCCCATGCGCTCGTAGCGCTTGTGCTGCTGGCAGAACTCCGGAAGGATGCGCCACATGGGCTGGTTGCGCTCGTAGTCGTCCTTGAACTGCTGCAAGGCCGTGAGCAGCGTGTTCCAGCGGCCCTTGGTGATGCCGATGGTGAACATGATGAAGAAGCTGTACAGGCCCGTCTTCTCCACGATGACGCCGTGTTCGGCCAGGAACTTGGTGACGATGCTGGCCGGAATGCCGCTCTCGGCGAAGTTGCCGTCCATGTCCAGCCCCGGCGTCACGATGGTCGACTTGATCGGGTCGAGCATGTTGAAGCCGTCCGCCAGCACACCGAAGCCGTGCCACTTGGCGTCACGGTCGTCGCCCTTGATGACCCAGTCGTCGGCCCGGCCGATGCCCTCCTCGGCGAGCTTGTCGGGGCCCCAGACCTTGAACCACCAATCGTTCTCGCCGAACTCGGCCTCGACCTGGCGCATCGCGCGGCGGAAGTCGAGCGCCTCGAGGATGCTCTCCTCTACCAGGGCCGTGCCGCCGGGCGGCTCCATCATCGCGGCCGCCACGTCGCAGCTGGCGATGATCGCGTACTGCGGCGAGGTGCTGGTATGCATCAGGAAGGCCTCGTTGAACAGGTGCCGGTCCAGCTTGCGGTGCTGCGAATCCTGCACCAGCACATGGCTGGCCTGGCTGATGCCCGCCAGCAGCTTGTGCGTGGACTGGGTCGAGAACACCAGCGTTTCCTGCGGCCGCGCCCGCTTCTTGCCCATGGCATGGTACGGGCCGTAGAAGGGATGGAAGGCCGCGTGCGGCAGCCAGGCCTCGTCGAAGTGCAGCGTGTCGACGTACCCGTCCACGGCCTTCTTGATCGTCTCGGTGTTGTAGACCACGCCGTCGTAGGTCGATTGGGTGAGCGTGAGGATGCGCGGCTTGACCGTGTCGGCGTCGACGCCCTTGAGCAGCGGGTTGGCGCGGATCTTGGCCTTGATCGACTCCACGTCGAACTCCTGCCGCGGGATGGGCCCGATGATGCCGAAGTGGTTGCGCGTGGGCTTGAGGAAGACCGGGATCGCACCGGTCATGATGATGGCGTGCAGGTTGGACTTGTGGCAGTTGCGGTCCACGACCACCACATCGCCCGGCGCCACCGTGTGGTGCCATACCATCTTGTTGCTGGTGCTGGTACCGTTGGTGACGAAGAAGCAGTGGTCGGCATTGAAGATGCGCGCCGCATTGCGCTCGCTTTCGGCCACCGGGCCGGTGTGGTCGAGCAGCTGCCCGAGCTCCTCGACTGCATTGCACACGTCCGCGCGCAGCATGTTCTCGCCGAAGAACTGGTGGAACATCTGGCCCACGGGGCTTTTCAGGAACGCGACGCCGCCCGAATGGCCGGGGCAATGCCAGGAATAGGAGCCGTCTTCTGCATAGTCCAGCAGCGCCTTGAAGAACGGTGGCTGCACACCCTCCAGGTAGCTCTTGGCCTCGCGGATGATGTGGCGGGCCACGAACTCCGGCGTGTCCTCGAACATGTGGATGAAGCCGTGCAGCTCGCGCAGGATGTCGTTGGGCAGGTGGCGCGAAGTCTTCGTCTCACCGTAGATGTAGATCGGGACGTCGGTGTTCTTGCGGCGCACCTCGTCGATGAAGGTGCGCAGGTTGAGCACGGCCGGATCCATGTCGGGCCCGCCGCTGAACTCCTCGTCGTCGATCGACAGGATGAAGGCGCTGGCCCGGCTCTGCTGTTGGGCGAACTGCGACAGGTCGCCGTAGCTGGTCACGCCCAGGACCTCGAACCCTTCCGTCTCGATGGCCTGCGCCAGCGCACGGATGCCCAGGCCCGAGGTGTTCTCGGAGCGGAAGTCCTCGTCGATGATGACGATGGGGAAGCGGAATTTCATGGGCGCTGGCTCCGGTCGGGCGTGCGAATAAAGGCGCGAAGTGTAAGGAATTCAAATGAACGGGGCATGGTGCCGATGCCCCAGAATCGGGGCCCGTCCGAGAGAGAGGAGATGAGATGGCGAATTCAACCCTGTGGTGGCTGCTGGCTGGTGCGGCTGTGGCGCTCGAACTGCTCTCGGGCACCGTCTACCTGCTGCTGATCGGGATCGCCTTCGCGGCGGCCGCGGTGTCCGCTCACCTGGGCTTCGCCATCACGGTACAGCTCCTGGTGGCCGCGGTCGTCGGTGTGGGTGCCGTGGTGGCGTGGTACCTCACCCACCGCGGGGCGCCGGTCGTGCCCAGCGAAGCCAGCCGCGACCTCAACCTCGATGTGGGCGAAAGCGTGCATGTGGAAGCCTGGAACCCCGACGGCACCGCCACCGTGCGGCATCGCGGCGCCCAATGGACCGTGATCGTCCGGCCCGGCGCCATGCCGGTGGCCGGCCTGAACCGAATCGTCGAAGTGGTGGGCAACCGCCTCGTCGTCGAGAAGATCTGAATCAACAAAGCAAAGGAAGAGTCATGGAAGTCGCAGCCGTCATCCTCGTCATCGCGGTGATCTTCATCTGGCAATCGATCAAATTCGTGCCGCAGCAGAACGCCTGGGTGCGCGAGCGCCTGGGCAAATACCACGGCACCATGACGCCGGGCCCCAACTTCCTCATCCCCTTCATCGACAAGGTGGCCTACAAGCACAGCCTGAAGGAAATCCCGCTCGACGTGCCGAGCCAGATCTGCATCACGCGCGATAACACGCAGTTGCAGGTCGACGGCATCCTGTACTTCCAGGTGACGGATCCGATGCGGGCCAGCTACGGCTCCTCCAACTACATCGTGGCCGTGACGCAGCTGGCGCAGACCTCGCTGCGCAGCGTGATCGGCAAGCTGGAACTCGACAAGACCTTCGAGGAGCGCGACATCATCAATGCCCAGGTGGTCGCGGCCATCGACGAGGCCGCGCTCAACTGGGGCGTGAAGGTGCTGCGCTACGAGATCAAGGACCTGACGCCGCCCAAGGAGATCCTGCAGGCCATGCAGCGCCAGATCACGGCCGAGCGCGAGAAGCGCGCGCTGATCGCTGCCTCCGAAGGCCGCCGCCAGGAGCAGATCAACATCGCCACCGGCGAGCGGGAGGCCTTCATTGCGCGCTCCGAAGGCGAGAAGCAGGCCGCCATCAACAACGCACAGGGCGAGGCGGCGGCGATCACCGCGGTGGCCGACGCGACGGCCGGCGCCATCGAACGCGTGGCTGCGGCCATCCGTCAGCCGGGGGGCGAACAGGCGGTGCAGCTCAAGGTTGCAGAACGGGCCGTGGATGCCTACGGCAAGGTCGCAGCCGACGCCACCACCACGCTCATCGTGCCCAGCACCATGACGGAGACGGCCTCGCTCATCGCCTCGGCCATGCGCATGGTGCAGGCCGGCAAGACAGGCCCTTCGGCAGGCTAGAATAGAGGGCTCACCTGGAGCGGTGGATGAGTGGTTTAAGTCGCACGCCTGGAAAGCGTGTGTGGGTTAATAGCCCACCGCGGGTTCGAATCCCGCCTGCTCCGCCAGGACACACATGAAAAAACGGGCCTCGGGGGCCCGTTTCTTTTTTTATGATCGCGCCGCATGTGCGGTCGAGAGTGTTCAGTAGAGCGTCTCCGCCCTCACTGCTGGGCGCAGCGCCCCCTCATGCCGGGCAACGGCCGGCCCCTCGACGGACACCAGCAGGCTCAGCAGGCACAAAGCAAAGCAGGCAAGCAGACCCAGCGGGCCGACGCTCAAAAGGATCCCGATGGACAACAGGGCACTGGACAGCAACAGAACGGTTCTCATGGCACGGCTGGAATGTTGATCTTGTGACCAGCATATGAAGGCGCCGGACACCGCGCAATTCATCGAAAGTATTCAGCGGGTTTTCCCTTCGCGGGTATTCCCAAGCATGCGCCTTTTGGCGGCGCCCACGAAAAAGGGGACCCGAAGGTCCCCTTGCTGGGTGTTCGTTCGTGCTCCGATCAGCGAACGACGGCGATCTGCGTGCGCTGGCCGCCCTTGTAGGTGTACAGCGTCAGGGCACCGTTCTTGATGTCGCCCTTCTCGTCGAAGGCGATGGGGCCGGTCACGCCCTTGTAGTTGGTCTTGCCGACTTCCGGCAGGTACTTGGCCGGATCGGACGAACCGGCGCGGACCATCGAGTCGGCCAGAACGTTGACCGCGTCGTACACGTACGGCGCATAGATCTGCACGTCGACGCCGTTCTTGGCCTTGAAGTCGGCCTTGAACTTGTCGAGCGGCGCCTTGAAGTCACCGTCGACGCCGCCGGCTTCGGCGCACACCACCATGTCTTCGCCGATGGCGTCGCCAGCCAGCTTGGCCAGTTCACCGGTGCACAGGCCGTCGCCGCCCATGAACTTGACGTTCAGGCCCAGTTGCTTGACCTGCTTGAGCATCGGGCCGCCGACCGCATCCATGCCGCCGAAGAACAGGATGTCGGGCTTGGCACCCTTGAGCTTGGTCAGGATGGCGTTGAAGTCGGTCGACTTGTCGGTCGTGAACTCGTGGCCGACGATCGTGCCGCCGGCGGCCTTGGCAGCCTTCTCGAATTCCTCGGCGACGCCCTGGCCGTAGGCCGTGCGGTCGTCGATCACCGCGATGTTCTTGCCCTTGAGGGTCTCGACGGCGTACTTGCCGAGCGTGCCGCCCAGCTGGGTGTCGTCAGCCACCACGCGGAAGGCCGTCTTGAAGCCCTGGCGGGTGTACTTGGGGTTAGTGGCGGAGGGCGAAATCTGTGGAATGCCCGCATCGCTGTAAAGCTTCGATGCCGGGATGGTCGTGCCCGAGTTCAGGTGGCCGACCACGCCGTTGACCTTTTCGTCGACCAGCTTCTGGGCGACGGCGGTGCCCTGCTTCGGATCGCCGGCATCGTCTTCGGCCACCAACTCGAACTTGGCGACCTTGTCACCGATCTTCAGCTGCTTGGCATTGAGGTCCTCGATGGCCATCTTCGCGCCGAGTTCGTTGTCCTTGCCGAGGTGGGCGATCGCGCCGCTGGTCGGGCCGACATGGCCGATCTTCACGACGAGGGTGTCGGCGGCAGGAGGTGCTGCAGGGGCGGGTGCTGCGGCGGTGGGCGCGGGGGCCGCAGCAGGAGCGGCGGCTTCTTCTTTCTTGCCGCAAGCCACCACCGAGAGAGCAGCCAGTGCGACCGCAGTCCATTTCAATTGCATGAGAAACCTCCAGAACATGAGGAATAGAAGTTGATAAACCGGTCGTTCGATCCGGGGTGCCGGCATGGAGCAAAAACCGCGCCGGCGCCACGAACCGCAGCACCCTCGCGCCATCGACCCGCGGCGCAGTTTAGCCCAACGCTGGTGCACCAGAACCCGGCGCAGACCCTGTGTTTTCCGAAAGTTCGCGGGCCAGGGCCTCGACGACGAGGGACCGCAAAACGGTCTCGATTTCGCCTCGCAACCGGGGCAGCATGGCGTCGAGTTGCTGCTGCACGGCGGCAGAAACCGCTTCCGTCAGACGCTCCTCGAGCGAGAGGTCGATGCGTTGCAGAACGCGGTGCAGCAGTTCCTCTTCGATGCGGAAGGCATCTGCGTCCGTGAGAGCCGCGAAGGCCGGCCGAGCAGCCGGCGCAGGAGCATCGGGCGCCGCCTGCACAAAAGGCTCCCCCTCGAAAGAGGCGGACGCCGATTCCGCGTCGATCACGGGCATCGCCTCGACAGGCGCGGATGGCTCGGACGTCAATTCCGGCGGCGGCTCGGACAGGTCGATCACCGTCGTCAAGGTCGGGACGAAACGCGGCGGTGTGCGCGGGCCGGAATTCATGGAGACCGTTGAATGGACATCCGCGGCCGGCGCTCAGCGCCCACCACCGATGTCGTGCCGCGTGATCGCATAGCCACGCTCGGCATAGTGGCGCCAGCGCTGGCGACCGGACTGCCGCTCCGCCTCATCGGTGCCGACCACGTCGATCAATCGCTCGAAGCGCTCGAACCCCACCGGCAATTCGCAGCCGAGATTGACCAGCACCTGACGGTGCGCCTGTGCCCCCTGCGACGGTGCGTCGAGCAGCACGACCGGTGACCGAGCCAGGACTTCCTCGTCCGCGTCGCCGCGGCAGTGCGCAATGAAGTCGGTGGCAGAGAACTGCCAGAGCGATGTGTCGAGGATGTCCAGGGTGGCTCTGTCGCCGGCAACGGCAACTTTCGCGCCTGCTGCCACGACCGCCTTGCGCAACAGCCGGCAGGCGTGATGCACCTTGTCAGATGCATTGAAGTGGACGTCGACTTCCGTCACGCGGTCTTGCGGGCTCGCCTGCCCGACACGGACGCAGGGCTGGCCGCAGCGCCGTGCCGCCCCAGCAGGTAGGTCACGAGCAGGGGCACAGGTCGGCCGGTCGAGCCCTTCGCTGCGCCGCTCTTCCAGGCCGTTCCGGCGACGTCCAGGTGCGCCCAGGGAAAGTCGGACGTGAAGCGCTGCAGAAACTTGGCCGCCGTGATGGCCCCGCCCGCACGGCCCGCCACGTTGGCCACGTCGGCGAACTGGGTCTTCAGGCCCTCGGCGTATTCGTCGTCGAGCGGGAGCCGCCAGCAGCGGTCCTGCGAGGCCTCGCCGGCTGCCTGCAAGGCGTCGGCCAGCGCGTCGTCGGTCGAGAAGAGCCCGCTGCGCACGCCGCCCAGGGCGACAACGCAGGCACCGGTCAGTGTGGCGATATCTATCACGGCCTCGGGCGAGAAGCGCTTGGCATAGTCCAGCGCGTCACAGAGGACCAGCCGGCCCTCGGCGTCGGTGTTCAGGATCTCGATGGTCTGGCCGCTCATGCTCGTCACGACGTCCCCCGGCTTGATCGCCCGGCCATCGTTCATGTTCTCGCAGGCGGGGATCAGGCCGACGACGTTGATCGCGGGCTGCAGTTCGCCCAGCGCGCGGAACACGCCCAACACACTGGCCGCGCCACACATGTCGAACTTCATCTCGTCCATCTCGGCCGCGGGCTTGAGCGACACGCCGCCGGTGTCGAAGGTGATCCCCTTGCCCACCAGTACCTGCGGCGCGGCGCCCTTCGCTGCGCCCTGGTAGCGCAGAACGACGAAGCGCAGCGGCTCGGCCGATCCCTGCGCCACCGCCAGGAACGCGCCCATGCCCAGCGCCGCGACCTCCTTCGGGCCCAACACCTCGCATTTCAGGCGCGGCAGCTTGGCCAGCGATCGCGCGGCCTCGGCCAATTGGGTCGGCGTGCAATGGTTGCCCGGGCGGTTGCCCCATTCCTTCGCAAACTCGACACCGTGCACCAGCGCCACTGCCGTGTCGAAAGCCGACTTCAGCGCCGCCGGCTTGTCGACGCCGATCACGCACTGGCGCAGGGTGCGCGGCTCAGGCTTGGACTTGGTCGTGGTGTAGACGTAGCTGGCGTCGGCTGCTGCGGACACGGCGGCGGAGACGCCCGCAGCATCTGCCGCGCCCGCGAAAAGGACCACGACGCGCTTGGGCGCGGCCCCCTTGAGCGCCTGCACCGCCGCCAGTACGGCGCTGCGCACGGCGACGGCGTCGCCCTGCCCGACCGCCGACAGCACGAGACGCGTGGCGGCGATGCCCTCGGGGCGGTAGGTGGCGAGCTGCTTGCCCGGCTTGTCGCCGAGGTCGCCCGACTTGCGCGCGGCGGCGACGAGCGTGGCGATGCGGTCCTTGCCGTCGGTGCCGGTGGCTGGCACCAGCACGACCAGTGCATCGGCCTTTTCGGTGGTGGCCTGCGCGAGGCCGAGGGGCTTGAGTTGAAAGTCCATAATCCGCTTTTTTCCGCGACGATGTTATTCCATTCCTCTCTACGCAAGGAGCTGTCGCGCAGCTTCGGCGCGACCCTGGTGGTGCTGGTCACGATCGTCATGACGATCATCCTGATCCGCACCCTGGGCCTGGCGTCCAAGGGCAGCGTCAATCCGTCCGAGGTCTTCCTTGTGATGGCCTACACGGTGCTCGGCTACATGCCGACCATCCTGAGCCTGAGCCTGTTCATCGCGATCGTCGGCACGCTCTCGCGCATGTACCGCGACAGCGAGATGGTGATCTGGCTTGCAGCCGGGCGCGGCATTGCCGATTTTGTGCGCCCCCTGTTCCAGTTCTCCTGGCCGGTGCTCCTGCTGATCGGCGCACTGGCGTTCGTCGGTTGGCCCTGGGCGAACTCTCAGACCCAGGGCATGCGCGATCAGTACGAGCGGCGCAGCGACCTGGACAGGGTCACTCCCGGGCAGTTCCAGGAGTCGTCCGGGCGCAATCGTGTCTTCTTCATCGACAAGGACACGGCCGACGGCACGACCGCGTCCAACGTCTTCATTTCGTCCATCGAGCGCAACCTGCAGATCATCACCACCGCCCGCAGCGGGCAGGTTGAAACGATCGGCAAGGGGCGCTATCTGGTGCTCAGCGACGGGCAGCGCCTGGAACGCCCCCTCGCCAATACCGGATTGAAGATCAGCGAGTTCACCACCTATGGCGCGAAGGTCGGATCGGACGTGGCCGCCAGTGGCGACGCCATCCCGCCCCGGGCACGGTCGACGATGAGCCTGCTGGGAGACCCCACGCCACCCAACCTGGGCGAGCTGGCCTGGCGGCTCGGGATGATCCTGGCAGCCATCAACTTCGTGCTCATGGCGCTGGTCATCTCCAGTGTGAATCCGCGCGTCAGTCGAAGCGGCAACCTGCTCTTCGCCTTGTTCGCCTTCGTCGTCTACTACAACATGCTCAACCTGGGCAACAGCTGGGTGAGTTCCGGCCGCTACGGCGTCGCCACCTTCGTGCTGGTGCTGCATGGCGGCGCTGCGTTCTTCGCATTGGCATGGCTGCTGAAGCGTCACAACAACTGGAGCCTGCGCTCCGCCCGGCGGCACCGACTCCCGTCCACCGCATGAAGACCATTCGACGTCTGATCTACCTGGAAGCGGTCAAGGCCGTGGCCTTCGTGACTTTCGGGTTCCTTTGCCTTTTCTTCTTCTTCGATTTCGTCGACGAATTGCAGGCGGTATCGAAATCATCGGCCCTCGGTTATGGCGTGCCCCAAGCGCTGCTCTACGTCACCTTGCTGGTGCCCAGCCATCTGTACGAGTTGCTGCCCATCACCGTGCTCATCGGCACCATCTTCGTGATGGCCCGATTCGCCCAGAGTTCCGAATACACCATTCTTCGCACGAGCGGCCTCGGCCCGTGGCGGGCATTGCGAATGCTGCTGGTGTTCGGTGCCGCATTCGCCTTGCTGACGTTCACGGTGGGCGACTATCTGACGCCGGTGTCCGACCGCGCGGCGCAGCTTCTGAAGACCCGATACCAAGGCACCTGGGCAATGACCGGCAACACGGGAGCCTGGCTGCGCGAGAAGCAGGGCGCCATGTCCTACGCCGTCAACGTGGTGTCCATGGATCGCGATGGCACGCTGAAAAACCCGCGCATCTTCGAGTTCGACGATCGCGGCTTCGTCGCGTCGCAAACCGCTGCCGCGTCGGCGCGCATCGGCGACGGCGCCTGGACACTCTACGGCGTGGAGAAGCAGGACTACGAAACCCGATCGTCGGGCGATCGCGCCCGGATAGCCTTCAGCTCGCAGCCCGAATTGCGTTGGCCGAGCTCGCTGACCAGTGACATGGTATCGGTCGCGCTGCTGAGGCCGGACAAGATGAGCACCATCGACCTGTTCGAATACACGCGGCACCTCAACGCCAACGGGCAGGTCACCCAACGCTACGAGATCGAGTTCTGGCGCAAGGTCTTCTATCCGCTATCCTGCCTGGTCATGGTGGTGCTGGCCCTGCCCTTCGCCTACCTGCATTTCCGCCAGAGCGGCATCACCAGCTACGTGTTCGGCGGCGTGATGATCGGCATCAGCTTCTTCCTGCTGAACAACGTGTTCGGCTACATCGGCAACCTGCGCAACTGGTGGCCCTGGATCACGGCCGCGGCACCGGGGATGATCTATTCGCTGCTCTCGCTGGGGGCTTTCGGGTGGCTGGTGCTGCGGCGCTGACATGAAACAGGGCATCGTTCTTTTCGCCCATGGGTCGAGGGATCCGCGCTGGCGCGAGCCCATCGAGGCCGTGGCCCGGGCTGTCGAGGCCCGAGCGCCGGGCGCGGCGGTGCGCTGCGCCTACCTCGAATTGGCCGAGCCCGAGTTCCCCAGTGCCGTACGCGATCTCGTCGGAGCCGGTGTGCAGAGCCTGCGTGTGATGCCGTTGTTCCTGGGCATGGGCAAGCATGCGCGCGAAGACCTGCCCAAGCTGGTTGCCGCTGCGCGGCTGGACCACCCCGGCCTCCACATCGAGGTGTCCGGCGCCGTCGGCGAGGCGCCCGAAGTCATCAGCCTCCTTGCCGAACTGGCGCTTCGTCCAACGGCGCTGGCGGACAATCCTTAGACATTGAAGGCATAATGAATTCCTGAATAAGACGGAATTTGTTATGAATCTGCATCAGTTCAAGTTCGTTCAGGAAGCCGTCCGTCGCAACCTGAACCTCACCGAAGCGGCCAAGGCGCTGCATACCTCGCAGCCGGGCGTGTCCAAGGCCATCATCGAACTGGAAGAGGAACTGGGGGTGGAAATCTTTGCCCGCCACGGCAAGCGCCTCAAGCGCGTGACCGAGCCCGGCCAGCACGTCATCGCCAGCATCGAACTCATCATGCGCGAGGTGGGCAACCTCAAGCGCATCGGCGAGCAGTTCAGCGCCCAGGACAGCGGCACCCTCTCCATCGCCACCACCCACACCCAGGCGCGCTACGTGCTGCCGGTGCCGGTGGCGAAGTTGCGCGAGGCGTACCCCAAGGTCAACGTGAGCCTGCACCAGGGCTCGCCCGACCAGGTGGCGCGCATGGTGCTCGACGAGATCGCCGAGATCGGCATCGCGACCGAATCGCTGGCCGACTACGCCGACCTCGTCACCCTGCCCTGCTACGAATGGCAACACGTCCTGGTACTGCCGAAGGACCACCCGCTGGCGGCCAAGGAGCGCGTGTCGCTCGACGATCTGGCGCACGAGCCGATCATCACCTACCACCCCTCGTTCACCGGCCGCACGCGCATCGACCATGCCTTCGCGCAGAGAAAGCTCACGCCGCGCATCGCGCTGGAGGCGATCGACTCCGACGTCATCAAGACCTATGTGCGCCTGGGCCTGGGCGTGGGCATCGTGGCCGAGATGGCGGTGCGCGACCACTCCAACGCCGATCTGGTCGTGCGCCCGATGGGCCACCTGTTCGGCCAGAACATCGCGCGCGTGGCCTTCAAGCGCAGCGCCTACCTGCGCAACTTCGTCTTCAAGTTCGCCGAGCTGCTCTCCGACCGGCTCGACCGCAACCTGATCGCCAAGGCCCTGGCCGGCCACGCGAACGACTACGACCTGTGATCCCTCTCATACGCTGCTGAGCCCCATGACCGCTCCCCGCACTCCCCTGCCCGGCACCAAGCTGCCCGCCGTCGGCACCACCATCTTCACCGTCATGTCGGCGCTCGCCGCCGAGAAGAACGCCGTCAACCTCGGCCAGGGCTTCCCCGACTTCGGCTGCGACCCCAAGCTGCTCGACGACGTGACGGCCGCCATGGCCGCCGGCCACAACCAGTACCCGCCGATGCCCGGCATCCCGGCGCTTCGCAATGCCATCGCCGGCAAGCTCGAGGCCATGTACGGCCACCACTACGACCCGGCGACCGAGATCACGGTGACGGCCGGCGCCACGCAGGCCATCATCACTGCCATCCTCGCCATCGTGCGGCCAGGCGACGAGGTCATCGTGCTGGAGCCCTGCTACGACAGCTACGTCCCCAACATCGATCTGGCCGGCGGCACCGTGGTACGCGTTCCGTTGGTGCCCGGCAGCTTTCGGCCAGACTTCGACCGCATCGCTGCCGCCATCACGCCGAAGACCCGTGCCATCCTCGTCAACACGCCGCACAACCCGAGCGCGACGGTCTGGACGGCGGCCGAGATGCGCCAGCTGGAAGAACTGCTCGCTCCCACCGACATCTTCGTCATCGCCGACGAGGTCTACGAGCACATGGTGTACGACGGCGCGCAGCACGAGAGCGTGGCGCGCTTCCCCGGCCTGGCGGCGCGCAGCTTCATCGTCAGCAGCTTCGGAAAGACCTACCATGTCACCGGTTGGAAGGTCGGCTACGTCGCGGCGCCGGCCCCGCTGATGGCGGAGTTCCGCAAGGTGCACCAGTTCAACGTGTTCACCGTCAACACGCCGATGCAGCACGCCCTGGCCGCCTACATGGCCGACCCGGCGCCCTATGTGCAGCTGCCCGCCTTCTACCAGGGCAAGCGCGACCTCTTCGCGGCCGGCCTGGCAAAGACCCGCTTCAAGCTGCTGCGCAGCGAGGGCAGCTACTTCCAGTGCGTCGACATCTCCGCGGTGAGCGACCTGGGCGAGGCGGACTTCTGCCAGTGGCTCACGACGGAGATCGGCGTGGCCGCGATTCCGCTGTCGGCCTTCTACGGCGACGGCTTCGACCAGCGGGTGGTGCGCTTCTGCTTCGCCAAGAAGGACGAGACGCTGCAGACCGCGCTCGATCGCCTCGCACGACTCTGAGAGGCCGAGCCGCGCCCGGCTGCGCTCCTGCATCGGCCAGCGGGCGCGCTGACACGGTCGCAGGACCCCCCTGACACGCGAAGTCGTTGCGCACCGGCCGACCGGGCGCTGCGGACGGCACACCATGAAGCTTCTTCGAACTGCTGGAGAAGCAAAATGTTGTCGACTGTCCTGCTGATCGTGTTGATCCTTCTGCTGATCGGCGCCCTGCCGAGCTGGGGCTACAGCAAGAGCTGGGGTTACGGCCCGAGCGGCGGCCTGGGTCTGGTGGTCATCATCGTGATCGTGCTGCTCCTCATGGGTCGCATATAGACTTGGCCCATGCCACCAGCCCGCCACCCGGCGGGCTTTTTTCTGCCCGTCCACCGCCGCGGGATCGACATCGGTTAGGGTTGCCGTCTTCGCTTGCCCTGCTTCGATGAAGTCCGCTCCCCTGATCTGTCTCTGCCTAGGCGCCGCTCTCGCCGGCCCTGTCTTCGCCATGTACCGCTGCGAGGCGCCCAACGGCACGATCAGCTTCCAGGACAGGCGCTGCCCCGAGGGCAGCAAGGAACAGACGATCGGCACCAGCGCGCCGCCGCCGCTGGTCAACGGCCCCGACGATGGCCAGCGTGCCCAGCAGATCCGGCGCAACCAGGAAGCAAGCACCCGGGCGCTGCGCAAGACGCAGCTCGAAAGCACACTGCTGCCCGCGGCCCAGTCCGCACTGGCCGCGCACCGCCAGGCCTGCGAACAGGAACTGTCGGCCCTGCGCACTCGGCGCGAGGGGACGAGCGGGCGTTTCCCGGGCCAACAGCAGACGCTCGACGAATCACTGGCCGCGACACAGGCCCGCTGCGACCGCCAGGGCCGCGAACTGGCCGACCGTGTGGAGACGCTGCGTTCCGAATGCGCTGCGCTGCAATGCATGGCGCGTTGAACTGAAACGCAGCGCGGCCGGCGAGCGCTGCGAAGCCCTCAGGGCACCCGCGGAACTGGCTCGGCCAGGCCGCCGGGTGCGCCCCCCTCCAAGCCGAAGGCGCCAGAGAGGGGGGAGCCGCGAAGCGGCTTGGGGGGTGTTTCATTTCAGCGCGCGATCTGCAGCCAGGCCTTGTCCAGGCGCTTGAGGCTGACCGGCTGCGGCGTGCGCAGCTCCTGCGCGAAAAAGCTCACGCGCAACTCTTCCAGCAGCCAGCGGAATTCCAGCATGCGCTCGTCGGTCGCGCCCTTGCGCTCGGCCACGAGGCGCCAGTAGCGCTGCTCCTGCGGCTTCAGCTCGGCCAGGCGCGAGGCGTCGCGCGCCGGGTCGGCGCGCAGCTTGTCCAGGCGCAGCACGATGGCCTTGAGGTAGCGCGCGAAGTGCTGCAGCTGCGCCCACGGCGTGTCGGCCAGGAAGCGCTTGCCCACGAGCCGCTGCAACTGCTCGGCCGCGTCCTTCACGGCCTGGGGCTGGACCTTGGTGTCCTTGATCTTGCGCGCTGCCGCTGCGTACTCCGCCAGGATCGTTCCGGCCAGGCGCGCCACTTCGTTGGCGATCAGCGTCAGGCGGCCGCGCCCCTCGTCCACGCGACGCTGGAAGGCCGCTGCGTCGGCGGGCAGCGGGTCCTGCAGGAAGGCGCGGTCCAGTGCCACGTCGATGATCTGCGCGCGCAGCTCCTCCAGCGTGCCGAGCGGCAAGTAGGAAACCGCCATCTTCTGCAGGTCTGGAATGTTCTTCTCGAGGTACTTCAGGGCGTCCTTGAGCTGCAGCGCGATCAGTCGGCGCAGGCCGGCGCGGTGCTTCGCGGCGGCGACCTCCGGCTCGTCGAAGACCTCGATCGTGACCGCATCGCCGCCGTCGATCAATGCCGGAAAACCGATCAGCGTCTGCGGCCCGCGCCGCACCTCCATCAGCTCGGGCAGTTCGCCGAATGTCCAGGCCGTGTGGCGCTGGGTGGCGGTCTGTGCGGGCGCCTCGGATGCTATGTTTTTGATAGCTATCGGCGACCGTCCCACGGGCGCTTCAGGCACTTTCTCCTTGGAAACCTCGGGCGCCCGGGCACGCAGGCCGGCCAGCGCCTGGAAGGCGCCTCGCGCCTGCGCGCCCAGCTCGCCCTTCAGTGCCCCGAGGTTGCGTCCCATGCCCAGTTGGCGGCCATGCTCGTCGACCACGCGCAGGTTCATGAACAGGTGCGGCGGCAGCATGTCGAGCTTGAAGTCGGCCCGCTTGACGTCCAAGCTGGTCTCGTCGCGCACCCGCTTGAGCAGCGCGTCCGTCAACGAGCCGTGGCCGAAGGCTTCCGGCGCCGAGAGTGCGTCGTTCAGCCGCGCCGCCGACTCCGGCAGCGGCACGAAGCGCGATCGTGGCCGCTGAGGCAAGCTCTTGAGCAGCGCCTGGATCTTGTCCTTGAGCATGCCGGGCACCAGCCATTCGCAGCGCTCCTCGCTCACCTGGTTGAGCACGAAGAGCGGCACCGTCACCGTCAGCCCGTCCTTCGGGTCGCCGGGCTCGTGCAGATAGGTCGCGGCGCAGTCCACGCCGCCGAGCTTGACGGTGGGTGGGAAGGCCTGCGTGGTGATGCCCGCCGCCTGGTGGCGCATCAACTCGTCGCGCGTGAGGAAAAGCAGCTTCGGGTTGGCCCTGACGACCTCGCGGTACCAATGCTCGAAGGCCTGGCCGTTGGCAAGCTCGGCCGGCACGTGCGCGTCGTAGAAGGCGTAGATCAGCGCGTCGTCCACCAGCACGTCCTGCCGGCGCGACTTGTGCTCCAGGCCCTCGACCTCGCGCACCAGCTTGCGGTTGGCGGCCAGGAAGGGCAGCTTAGTCTCCCAGTCGCCGGCCACCAGCGCCTCGCGCAGGAAGATCTCGCGCGCGGCCGGCAGATCGACCTTCGCGAAATCCACGCGCCGTCCGCTGTAGACCACCAGGCCGTACAGCGTGGCGCGCTCGAAGGCGGCCACGCGTGCGTCCTTCTTCTCCCAGTGCGGGTCGAGCAACTGCTTCTTCAGCAGGTGGCCGGCGACTTCCTCGATCCACTGCGGCTCGATGTTGGCGATGCCGCGGCCGAAAAGGCGCGTGGTCTCGACCAGCTCGGCGCACACGATCCAGCGGCCCGGCCGCTTGCGCAGGTGGGCGCCGGGATGGCGGTGGAACTTGATGCCGCGCGCACCCAGGTATTCGCCGGAGGACGAACCCGCCTCCTCGTCCATCTTCCAGCCGATGTTGCCCAGCAGGCCGGCGAGCATGGACTTGTGGACCGCCTCGTACCCGGCAGGCGCGGTGTTCAGCTTCCACTTGTGCTCGGTGACGACCGTGAGCAGCTGCGAATGGATGTCGCGCCACTCGCGCACGCGCCGCACGCTGATGAAGTTCTGGCGCAGCAGCTGTTCGTATTGGCGGTTGCTGAGCTTGTGGGTGGGGTGTCCACCCTCACCCCCGCCCTCTCCCGCTCGCGGGAGAGGGAGTGAATTGCCCCCTCTCCCGCCGGCGGGAGAGGGTTGGGGTGAGGGTGCCTGCGCCAGCCGCTGCGCCACCGGCAGCACGGCCGCATTCGCCCGCTTCGGCCCTTGCGTCCTTGCCTGCATCTCGCGCCGCGTCTGTGCCACGGGCGCGCCGCCGCGCGCATCGTGCAGCCATTTCCACAGCGTCAGGTAGCCGCTGAACTCGCTTCGCTCGTCGTCGAACTTGGCGTGCGCCTGGTCGGCCTGCTGCTGGGCCTCCAGGGGGCGGTCGCGCACGTCCTGCACGCTCATCGCGGCGGCGATCACCAGCACCTCCTGCAGGGCGCCGCGGCTGCGCGCCTCCAGGATCATGCGGCCCACGCGCGGGTCCAGCGGCAGCTTGGCCAGCTCGGCACCGATGGGCGTGAGCTCGTTCGCCTCGTCGACCGCGCCCAGCTCGTTGAGCAGTTGGTAGCCGTCGGCGATGGCGCGGCCCGAAGGCGACTCGAGGAAGGGAAAGCGCCCCACGTCGCCCAGGTGCAGCGCCTTCATGCGCAGGATCACGCCGGCCAGCGACGAACGCAGGATCTCCGGGTCGGTGAAGCGCGGTCGGCTGTTGAAGTCCTTCTCGTCGTACAGGCGGATGCAGATGCCGTCGGCCACCCGGCCGCAGCGGCCCGCGCGCTGGTTGGCCGCCGCCTGGCTGATGGGCTCGACCATCAACTGCTCGACCTTGCTGCGGAAGGCGTAGCGCTTCACGCGCGCCGTGCCGGCGTCGATCACGTAGCGGATGCCAGGCACCGTCAGCGAAGTTTCTGCCACGTTGGTCGCCAGCACGATGCGCCGGCCGGTGTGGCCGTCGAAGATGCGGTCCTGCTCGGCCTGCGACAGGCGTGCGAACAGCGGCAGCACCTCGGCGTTGCGCAGCACCGGGCTGTGCGCCAGGTGCCTGCGCAGGTGGTCGGCCGCCTCGCGAATCTCGCGCTCGCCCGGCAGGAACACGAGGATGTCGCCCCCCACGCCGCCGGCCCACAGTTCGTCCACGCCGTCGGCGATCGCGTCGTTGAGGTCGAAGTCGCGCGATTCCTCGAACGGCCGCCAGCGCATCTCGACGGGGAAGGTGCGGCCCGACACATAGATGACCGGCGCTTTGCCCTTCGCCGACGCAAAGTGCTCGGCAAAGCGGTCCGCATCGATCGTGGCCGACGTCACGATCACCTTGAGATCGGGCCGGCGAGGAAGGATCTCCTTGAGGTAGCCCAGCAGGAAATCGATGTTCAGCGAGCGCTCGTGCGCCTCGTCGATGATCAGCGTGTCGTAGGCCTTGAGCAGCGGGTCGGTCTGCGTCTCGGCCAGCAGGATGCCGTCGGTCATCAGCTTGACCGAGGCATCGCGCGACAGGCGGTCCTGGAAACGGACCTTGTAGCCCACGACCTCGCCCAGCGGCGTCTTCAGTTCCTCGGCGATGCGCTTGGCGACCGAGCTGGCGGCGATGCGCCGCGGCTGCGTGTGGCCGATCAGCCGGCCGCGGCCCTCGGGGGCGTTGAGCTTGCCGCGGCCGAGCGCCAGCGCGATTTTCGGCAGCTGCGTCGTCTTGCCCGAGCCCGTCTCGCCGCACACGATCACCACCTGGTGGGCTGCGATGGCGGCGGCGATCTCGTCGCGCCTGGCGCTGACCGGGAGGGACTCGGGGAACTCGATGCGCAAGGCGGAACGCGTGGCCGGCGCGGGCGCGGCCGTGGGGGACTCAGGGGTACTCATGAAGCGCTCGATTATCCGAGGCGCTGTACGCCAGCACAGGACGCGGGAAGGTAGCCCTGGCGGCAGTCTGGACCGAGAGTGCAATCGGCCGCCAGCCCCCGTCCTGGCTGGGCTGGCGCCGAATTCGTCACGAACGTGACGATCTCGCCACGAGCCTCACCAGGCGACCTTCACGCCCGCCTGCGCTCCCCAGGCATGGCCGCGGCTGTCGCCCAGCGCACGCCGGTAGCTGGCCGAGCCGTAGAGCGACACGGCCTGCGTGAGCTTCGCGTCCACGCCCACGGTCAGCGCCGCCGA